>NZ_JBICUZ010000016.1:0-152055 GCF_043198675.1 Streptomyces sp. NPDC048734
TGGTCAAGGAGTACAAGTCCGAGCTCATGCACCCCTACTACGCCGCCGAACGCGGCCTGGTCGACGACGTCATCGACCCCGCCGAGACCCGCGAGATCCTCGTCAGGTCCCTGGCGATGCTGCACACCAAGCACGCCGACCTTCCCTCACGCAAGCACGGCAACCCCCCGCAGTAACCCAGCGGACCTTCCGCACCACCCTTGCGGAAACCTCTCTCACGGAGACTGACATCCATGACCACGCCTGACATCCGCGTCGAGAAGGGCCACGCCGAGCCCGAGGAGGTCGCCGCCCTCACGGCGATCCTGCTGGCCCGTGCCGCCTCCCGTTCCTCCGAGCCCACCCAGGCCCACCACGGCCGCCGCAAGGCCGGCTGGCGCCGCCTCGAGCGCGAGGGCGGCTTCCGAGCCCCGCACAGCTGGCGCTGACCGCCCGCGAGCACGACGAAGGCCCCGACCGCCCCACGGGCGGTCGGGGCCTTCGCACGTCGGTGGTCCGCGCTTCGACGACGCAGGGGCCGAGCGGACCCCCCGAGGGCTTCCGGCCACTCCTGCCGGGAGCCGCGTCCTGCCCGGCCGCCGACCGGGATCCCACCGGGCCCGGTGAGCGGCGACCAGTGACCAGTGACCGGTGGCCGGTGACGTGAAAAGGCCCCTGCGGCCCTCCCCGGGGAGGGCCGCAGGGGCCTTTTCACGGAAGTCCTACCGCAGGCGCGCCATGAGCGCGTGCTCCACCAGCGTGATCAGCGCCGACTTGGCGTCCGCGCGGTGGCGGGCGTCGGTCGTGATGATCGGGGTGTCGGGGCCGATCTGGAGGGCCTCGCGCACCTCGTCCGGCTGGTACGGCTGGTTGCCGTCGAAGCCGTTGAGGGCGATCACGAAGGGGAGACCCGAGTTCTCGAAGTAGTCGACCGCGGGGAAGCAGTCGGCGAGTCGGCGGGTGTCCACCAGGACGATCGCGCCGATGGCGCCGCGCACCAGGTCGTCCCACATGAACCAGAAGCGGTCCTGGCCGGGCGTACCGAAGAGGTACAGGATCAGGTCCTGGTCCAGCGTGATGCGTCCGAAGTCCATGGCGACCGTCGTGGTCTTCTTGTCCCCGGTGTGGGTGAGGTCGTCGATGCCTGCCGAAGCAGACGTCATGACGGCCTCGGTACGCAGCGGGTTGATCTCCGAGACGGCCCCGACGAACGTGGTCTTGCCCACGCCGAAGCCACCCGCCACCACGATCTTCGCCGAGGTGGTGGAGCGGGAAGGACCGCCGCTAGAGCTTGCGAAGTCCACTGAGCACCCTTTCGAGCAGTGTCACGTCTGGCTGGCCGCCGGCGCTCTCGTCGCCGCCGGGCTGATGGATGGCGACCAGTCCCGCCTCCGCCAAGTCGGCGACGAGGATCCTGGCCACACCGAGAGGGATCGTCAGGAGGGCCGAGATCTCGGCCACCGACTTGATCTCCCGGCAGAGGTTGCAGATCCGCTGATGCTCGGGCAGCTGCCCCTGCATCTGGTGCGGAGCCGCGGTGGTGTGCACCAGTGCCTCGATGGCGAGCTGGTACCGCGGGCGAGTCCGGCCGCCGGTCATGGCGTACGGACGCACCAAAGGGTTGTGCGCCCCTCCGGCGGGTGCCGGCTCGGGGGCGCGTCGATGCGGCTGCACGGGCTGGATGTGCGGCTGGTGCGGCTGGTCGTACGGCGCCGGTCCGGGGCCCTGCGGACCCTGGGGCGCGTACGGCTGACGCTGGTTCGGAGCGGAGGGGAAGGCGTAACGGTTCGGGTTGTGCGAACCGTCGCCCTGGCCCTGGGCAGGGCCGTACGACCAGTTACCCGAATGGGAACCGTCTGGGGGTGTTGCCACTTTCTCTCCTCCTCCGACTGTGCCTGGCACCCATCACGTGGAAGCCGCGTCCCGAAACCCTACGGCCTCGGGACGCCAAAACGCACCGTCCGTCTGTTAGTTGAGAAGGCTCCCTTGGAGCTCCGCACGAAGGTCGGGCGTCAGGACCGTACCGGCCCTGTCCACCAGAAGTGCCATCTCGTATCCGATGAGGCCGATGTCCGCCTCGGGGTGGGCGAGGACCGCGAGCGACGAACCGTCGGAGATGGACATGAGGAACAGGAATCCCCGCTCCATCTCCACAACCGTCTGGTTCACGCTGCCTCCCTCGAAGATCCGGGAGGCGCCTGCCGTCAGCGACGTCAGACCGGAGGCGACGGCCGCGAGCTGGTCGGCACGGTCGCGGGGGAAGCCTTCGGACATCGCCAGAAGGAGTCCGTCGGCGGAGACCACCACGGTGTGGGACACCCCCGGGGTGTTGTCCACGAAGTTGGTGATCAACCAGTTCAGGTTCTGTGCCGCCTGGCTCATCGGGCTCACACTAACGCTCCTGGTTGTAGGTGCTGTCAGGACCACTGTGCTGGTTTCTGGCCTGACCGTTCGGTTCACTTCCTGCGTTGCGTCCGCGCTGGACGCCTCGACGCAGGTTGCTCAACCTGCCTCGGACGTCCTCCGGGGCGCGGGAGACCTGGGGGCCTCCCTGGGGGGTGCTCTCGGCGGTGCCCTCGACCAGATTGGCCTTGGGCACCCGTCGCGGCAGACCGGAGGAGGTGACTCCGCCCGCCTTCGGCTTCTTGAGCTGGGCGGCCTGCTGCCAGCGCTCGTCGTTCGCCGAACGCCAGTCGGCGGGGCCGTCCGCGACGGGGGCCGACGCCTCCTGGGCCGCGGACCGCGCACCGTTCGCACCGCTCGCCGCGGGGGACCCGCGGCGGGGCAGCCCGGCGTCGGTCAGCGCGTGGGCGGCGGCGGGGGCCGGTCCCGGACGGTCGAAGCCTACGCCGTCCTGCTCACCGGCGTCAGCGGCCTGCGCGGATTCCGCTTGCGGAGCGTACTGGTCCGGGTAGCCGTTCTGATAACTGTTCTGCTGCGGCCAGTCGTCCTGGTAGGGCTGCTCCTCGTACGGCTGGAAGCCCTCCGGTGCGGCCTGCCGTTCCGGCGCCCGCTCCTCCTGGGCGGCTTCCGTATACGCGGGGTCGGGGTAGCCGCCGGGCTGCCCGAAGGCACCGTCCTGCAACCCCGTGCCGCCCGCCGGGAACGTCTCGCCCTGCGGCGCACCGCCGTTGGACGTGCCGTACGGGTCCTCGTACGCCGTCTGCTGCCGCTCCTCGTACGCCGTCTGCTGGTCGTACGCCGGCGACTGGTCGGCATAGCCGGTCGTGCCGTTGTCGTAGCCGTTCTGCGCGGGTGCGTAGCCGTCGGGGGAGGCGTCGAACGCGGGCTGCTGCTGCGGCTGGTCGAAACCGTCGCCGTAGGCGGGCGTCGTGGCGGACCGCTGCCGGTCGGCTCCGTCCGGCGCCGGGGAGTCCAGGGCCGCCCGGCGTTCCTCGCGCATCAGGGAGCGGCCGACCGGGTCCAGGTCGCGCGGGTCGTCGGGGACATCCGTGTACTGGCTGTCGTCGAAGCCCAGCTCGGCCGCCGTGCGCAGCGGCTGGTGGTTGAAGTCCTCACCCTGGAACCGCTGCTCCGGGATGATCTGCGAGACGGTGAAGTCGTCGCGCTCGGGCTGCTCGCCACCGCCACCGTGGGTGATCGCGTCGGGCAGCATGACCAGCGAGGTGGTGCCGGCCTGCTCGCCCGAGGGGCGCAGCTGGACCCGGATGCCGTGCCGGTCGGACAGCCGGCCGACCACGAACAGGCCCATGCGCTGCGAGATCGCGGCGTCCACGGTCGGCGGGTTGGCCAGCTTGTGGTTGATGTCCGCGAAGTCCTCGGCGGTGAGGCCGATGCCCTTGTCGTGGATCTCGATCATCACGCGGCCGTCGGGGAGACGGGTCGCGGTGACCCGGACCTTGGTCTGCGGCGAGGAGAACGTGGTGGCGTTCTCGAGGAGCTCGGCCAGCAGGTGCACGAGGTCGGTCACGGCACGGCCGTGGATCTCGGCCTCCGGTACGCCCGACAGCTCGATGCGCTCGTACTGCTCCACCTCGGAGGAGGCGGCGCGCAGCACGTCGACCAGCGGGACCGGCTGGTCCCAGCGGCGGCCCGGCTCCTCGCCGGCGAGGACCAGGAGGTTCTCGCCGTTGCGGCGCATACGGGTCGCGAGGTGGTCCAGGCGGAAGAGGTTCTCCAGCTGGTCCGGGTCGGCCTCGTTGTTCTCCAGATCGGTGATCAGGGTGAGCTGGCCCTCGATCAGGGACTGGTTGCGGCGCGACAGGTTGGTGAAGATCGCGTTGATGTTGCCCCGCAGCAGAGCCTGCTCGGCGGCGAGCCGGACGGCCTCACGGTGGACCTGGTCGAAGGCGCGGGCGACCTCGCCGATCTCGTCCGTGGTGGTGATCGGGATCGGCGCGACCCGGGTGTCGACCCGGCCGGGATCGGTCCGCGAGAGCTGGTCGACCAGCATCGGCAGCCGCTGCTCGGCGATGCCGAAGGCGGCGTTGCGCAGCTGGCGCATGGAGCGGCTCATCTGGCGGGCCACCATGCCGGCCAGGATGAACGCGGCGAGCAGGGCGATCACGACGGCGGCGCCGGTGATGATCGCGGACTGCTTGGCGTCGTCGGCGATCTGGGCGGCCTCGCTCACCGCCTTGTCGGTCAGGTCCGTCTCGATCTGCAGGTACGCGTTGTACTTGAGGGTGTTGACCGCCCACCAGTTCTCCGCGGTGACACCGCCCGCGGCGATCGCCTGGCGGTCGCTCGCGTCCGTGGACGGCAGCGTCGCGATGGCCGAGATCATGTCGGTGGGGTCGGCCGGCGGAGCCACGTAGTCCGGATCCTCGGCCTCGGCCTCCTTGGCCATGGCCGCGCCGTCCGTCTTGATCTTCGCCCTCGCCTCGTCGAGCTTCTGCGCGTCGGCCTCGGTGCCACCGCCGGTGTACTCCTCGAGCGCGATGCGCTCGAGGTAGGCGTACGAGGAGAGGGCGACCTTCTGGCTGGCGAAGCTCGTCTTGCCGGGACCGGGCTTGACCAGCAGGTGCATGCCGATGGAGCGCTCCAGCGACAGCGCCGCCTTGGTGAGCGAGATGGCGTAGACCGTACGGCCGTAGCTGGTGATGTTTCCGGTGCCCAGGCCGAGCTCGTTCGCGAACTCCATCAAGGGGTGCGCGATCGTGGTGTAGCCCTCTTCGGTCATGACGCCGGTGAGCTTGGGGGAGACGTAGGCGCCGGCCCGCAGTGTCTGGAGAGCGGGCTCCTCGGCGCGGAACAGCTGCAGACGACGCTGGAGACCGGCCTTCTGCGGCATGTTCTGCGCGGCCTGGTCGAAGGCGTCGGCGGCCTGGTCCGTCTTCTTGCGGGCGTCGGTGACGACGTCCTTGTCCTTGTTCAGCAGCAGCGGTGCGGCGCTGACGTCGCGCTCGTTGTAGAGGGCGTCGGCGTAGAGCAGGGAGGCCCGCACCAGCTGCGCGGTCTTCTGCGCGTCCTCCGCCTGCTGCCAGGTGTCGATCGAGCTCTTCACCTGGAAGCCGCCCATGACGAGGCCGACCAGCACGGGTATGAGCAGGATCGCGTTCAGCCTGGTGGGCACCCGCCAGTTGCGCGGGGAGAGACGGCCGCCGCTCTTGGCGGGTGCGGCCGACGACTCCGAGCCGGGCACAGGGGCGGGCGCCGCTCCGCGCGGCGGCGGGGTGAAGTTGCCCCGGGCCGCCGGCTCGGGACTTTTCTTGCTTCGCCTCACTCGACCAACAACCTCTCGGCGGTCGGCACCTTCGTCGTGCCGCAGTGTCTCAGAGCCCGGTCAGCCATCGACCATGAGTACGTCATTGACTATTGGGCAGTTCAGGCATTCCAGCACGACGACCAGTGCAGTTCCAAACATGGAGAAGTGTCGGTTCGCTGTGATGTAAACCCCAGATAAAACGGTCAAAAAGAACGAGCCCCGCCAAATGGCGGGGCCTTCGTGCGCACAGCGACACCAAGTGACCGCGACGCGTGGCGGTATCACCCTATTCCTCTGCCGAAACGTTATGAACACCGGAGCCGGCCGTGTCCAAGTCCACAGCCGGCTCCGGAACGCCTACGACAACCGGCGTACGGCGCCGTACAGCGGGCCCTGCCTACCGCAGGCGGGCCATGAGCGCGTGCTCCACCAGCGTGATCAGCGCCGACTTGGCGTCCGAACGATGCCGGGCGTCGGTCGTGATGATCGGGGTGTCCGGCCCGATCTGCAGGGCCTCGCGTACCTCCTCCGGCTGGTACGGCTGCTGACCGTCGAAGCCGTTGAGGGCGACGACGAACGGCAGACCCGAGTTCTCGAAGTAGTCGACCGCCGGGAAGCAGTCGGCCAGCCGCCGGGTGTCCACCAGCACCACGGCGCCGATGGCGCCGCGCACGAGGTCGTCCCACATGAACCAGAAGCGGTCCTGACCCGGCGTACCGAACAGGTACAGGATCAGGTCCTGGTCGAGCGTGATACGTCCGAAGTCCATGGCCACCGTGGTGGTGGTCTTGTCCCCGGTGTGGGTGAGGTCGTCGATGCCCGCGCTCGCGGACGTCATCACGGCCTCCGTGCGCAGCGGGTTGATCTCGGAGACGGCGCCCACGAACGTGGTCTTGCCCACGCCGAAGCCACCCGCCACCACGATCTTCGCGGAGGTGGTGGCCCGCCCTCCGTCAGAGCTTGCGAAGTCCACTGAGCACCCTTTCGAGCAGCGTCACGTCAGGTGCGCCACCGTTGTTCTCGTCGCCGCCCGGCTGGTGGATGGCCACCAGTCCGGCTTCGGCGAGGTCCGCCACGAGGATCCGAGCCACACCCAGCGGCATGGCGAGGAGCGCCGAGACCTCTGCGACCGACTTCACCTCACGGCAGAGGTGGCAGATGCGCTGGTGCTCGGGGAGCAGCCCCATGAGCGCTGCCGGGTCGGCCGTCGTGCTGATCAGCGCCTCGATGGCGAGCTGGTAGCGCGGCCGGGTCCGGCCGCCGGTCATCGCGTACGGACGCACCAGCGGCTGGTCGCCCTCGTCCCCGTACGGCTCCGCGTACGGATCATGAGAGGCGGTGGGCGGGGTCATGGATCCTCCGGGCGGGACAGCAAGTCTCGGTCAGTCGTGCCGTCCGTCGAGGCCGGTGGGGGGATTGTGTCGGCCGGACGGTGATTTCGTGAGGCGGGTGGTACCTGGGCGGGTCAGTGGAGCAGACTGCCCTGTAGTTCGGCGCGCAGGTCGGGCGTCAGCACCGCGCCCGCGCGGTCGACCAGGAGCGCCATCTCGTAGCCGACGAGGCCGATGTCGCACTCGGGGTGCGCGAGCACGGCGAGGGACGAGCCGTCCGAGACGGACATGAGGAAGAGGAAACCCCGCTCCATCTCGACGACCGTCTGTGCCACGCTGCCGCCCTCGAAGATCCGGGAGGCACCCGCCGTCAGCGAGGTGAGACCCGACGCGACGGCCGCCAACTGGTCGGCACGGTCGCGGGGGAAGCCCTCGGACATGGCGAGCAGGAGCCCGTCGGCGGACACGACAACGGTGTGGGACACCCCGGGGGTGTTGTCCACGAAGTTGGTGATCAACCAGTTCAGATTCTGTGCCGCCTGGCTCATCTGGCTCAACTAACGCTCCTGCTGGTGAGTGGGGCTGGGGAAACTGCCGGTCTGCGGGCCGTTGCCGGCCTGTCGACCCTGTGCGATGCCCCGACGGAGATTGGTCAGCCGTCCGCGTACGTCGTCAGGCGCACGCGAGACCTGCGGACCGGCTTGGTGCTGTTGCTGCTGAGCCGTGCCCGGGACGAGGTTCGCCCTGGGCACCCGGCGCGGCAGGCCGGAAGTGGTGACGCCGCCCGCGGCGGGCTGCCGGACGCGCTCGGCCTGACGGACGAGTTCGTCGTTCGGCGAGGTGCGCCAGGAGGCGCCGGTCGCCGCGGGACGTTGGGGAGCAGCCGGAGCCTGCGGCTGCTGTTGCTGCGGCGTGGGGGCCGAGCCGTTGCCGTTTCCGCCTGCCTGCTGTCCGTGGAACCAGTTGGTCTCCAGTGTGTCGAACAGCGGGGTACGGCCGTCCCCGGGACCGGCCGGCGGCAGGGCCTCCGGCTCGCGCGGCGGAACGGGCTGCTGCTGCGGGTACCCGTAGCCGCTGCCGTTACCGCCGTCGGCGTTCTGGGGGCGGTCGAACTGGCCCGTGGACGAGGGGTCCTGGCGGCCGGGCAGCGCGTGCTGACCGGTGCCGGAACCGTCCTGGCCGGGGGCCGGGAACTGACCGGTGGCCGAACCGTCGTGGCCCGGGGCCGGGTACTGACCGGTGGAGCCGTTGTCGTAGGCCTGCGGAGCGGCGAACCGGCCCGGACCCGCCGGCGCGTTCTGCCCGCCCGGCGTGCCGAAGACGTCGTTGCGGACGAAGCCGTCCTGTCGTCCGCCCGCGCCCGGAGTCGGGAACTGGCCCGTGTCCTGGGCGCCGTTCAGGCCGGTGTACTGGCCCGTGTCCTGGTACTGACCGGTGTGCTGCGGGCCGCTCGTGCCGGGGCGCAAGAAGTCCGCGGGGCCGGCCGGACCCTGGTGCTCGTCGATGCGCGGGATCTCGGCGGTGGCGCCGGGACCCTGGCGGTCGTCGATGCGCGGCATCCGCGAGGTCTGCGCGACATCGGGCTCGTCGTGGCCGCGCGGGGCGTCCAGCGGAGTGCGCGCGACCGGCGGCTGGGCGTTCTCGTCGCCCCAGCTGGTGCCGCGGGGCTGCGGGTTGCCGCCCGGCAGCTCGGCGCGCGGACCGCCGCGCGGCGGCAGCTGCGGCTGACGGCCACGGCCGCCCTGCTCACCGCGGTTGTCGTTCTGGCGCGGCGCGGGCGGACGCCCGGCACCGAACAGGTCCTGGCCCTGGCCCGGCGTACCGGCACCGGCCGTCTGGAGACCCTGCGGCGCACCCGGGGCCTGGCCGCCGAAGCCGGCGCCGGCCGGAGCCGGGCGGCCCTGCGGGGGCGAGGCCGGACCCTGCGGCCCGCGCGGCGCGCCGGGACGGCCTCCGCCGTCACGGCCGGGCAGCGCGGCCCGGGGGCCCTGACCGGCGGCGAGCCGGCCACCCGTGCCCGAGCCGGCGCCGAGGGCACCACCGCCCGGCGCACCGGCGCCGAGGGCACCCCCCTGGCCGCTCTGACGACGGGCCGCGGCGACACCGGCGGCGGCCTGCGCGGCGGCGGGACCGCCGGACACGCTGCCCTGACCGGGCTTGGGCTGCGGCTTCTTGCCGCCCTGGGCGACGTCCACGGGCAGCATGACCAGCGCGGTCGTGCCACCGGAGTCGGACGGACGGAGCTGGATGCGGATGCCGTGCCGCTGGGACAGCCGGCCGACCACGAAGAGGCCCATGCGGCGGGAGACGGAGACGTCCACGGTGGGCGGCGACGCGAGCCGCTCGTTGATCGCGGCGAGGTCCTCGGGGGAGAGGCCGATACCGGTGTCGTGGATCTCGATCAGGACGCGGCCGTCGGGCAGCGCGTGACCGGTGACCTTGACCTTGGTCTGCGGGGAGGAGAACGAGGTCGCGTTCTCGAGCAGCTCGGCGAGGAGGTGCACGAGGTCGTTGACGACCCGGCCGGCCACTTCGGTGGTCGGCACGGAGGACAGCTCGATGCGCTCGTACTGCTCCACCTCGGAGGCGGCGGCACGCAGCACGTCGACCAGCGGGACCGGACGGGTCCAGCGGCGGCCGGGCTCCTCACCCGCGAGGACCAGGAGGTTCTCGCCGTTACGGCGCATGCGGGTCGCGAGGTGGTCGAGCTTGAACAGCGAGGACAGCTGGTCCGGGTCGGCCTCGCGCGACTCCAGTTCGGAGATGAGCGACAGCTGACGCTGGATGAGGCCCTGGGAGCGGCGCGAGAGGTTGGTGAACATCGCGTTGACGTTGCCCCGCAGAAGGGCCTGCTCGGCGGCGAGGCGGACGGCCTCGCGGTGCACGTCGTCGAAGGCCGCGGCCACCTGGCCGATCTCGTCCCGGGAGTGCACACCGACCGACTCCACGGACGTGTCGACGTCCTGCGGGTCGGACTCGGACAGCTGCTTGACCAGCTCGGGCAGCCGGTCCTGGGCGACCTTGGTGGCCGTCTCCTGGAGCCGGCGCAGCGAGCGGATCATGGACCGGGCGACGACGAACGCGCCGACCAGCGACACACCGAGCACCAGCAGGATCAGCGCACCGGAGATGATCGCCTCGCGCTCGGACTCGGCGCGCAGCTCACGGGCCTTCTGCTCCATGTCCTCGAGCAGCGTGGTCTCGATGTTGTTCATCTGCCGGATCTTGGTCGTGCTGGCGTCGAACCAGTCCTGGTACGACCGCTTGTCCAGTGACCGCAGACCGGTGGGGGAGCCGAGCGCACGCGTGGCGTACGTGTCGGCGTCCTCGATGGTCGGGCTGCCCTTTTCGACGGGCTGGAGCAGCTCCTCGGCGCCCTCGTCGCCGTAGATGCTGCGGAAGCTGGCGAGTTCGGAGTCCTCGTTCTCCAGGGCGGCCTCGGCGTACTGCCGGTCGTTCTCCGATATCTGGCCGTAGACCTCGTCGTTGACCGGCAGCGCGGCCGCGAGGACGGCGCGCTGGACGGAGGAGTACTCCTTGGCGGCGGAGAAGGCGGCCAGCGCGCGGGTGCGCTGGATCATGTCCGGGTTGCTGGTGGCCTGCGCCATGTCCTGCGAGAGGTCGAGCAGGTGGGTGATGAGGCGGTGGTAGGCCTCCACCGTCTGGGTGGAGTTCTTCTGCTCCGCGAAGGCCGTCTTGCGGACCTTCGCGAGGTTGCCGAGGTCGCTGAGGAGACCCACGAGGCTGTCGCGGACACCCTGGAGGTTGCCGTCCGTGCTGGAGGCGTCGATCTCCTCGGAGGCGTCCTTGAAGGCCTCCAGCGACTCGTCGGTCTTGTCGCGGGCGCCCTTGACCGTGAAGTCGGCCGCGGTCTTGCCGTGGGCGAGCGGACCGGCGGACTTGTCGCGCTCGTCCTGGAGCCGGATGGCCAGCTCGGTCGCCTGCTTGGTCATGTCCGTCAGCAGCTTCATGTTGTCGAGCTGCTGGATGTCGTCCATGGACTGGTTGATGCGGAGCGTGCCCAGCGTGGTGGCCGCGACCACGGGCAGCGTCAGCAGCGCGACCAGACGCGTGGAGATGCGCCAGTTGCGCAGGGCCACACGCGGCCCGGGGCCGGGGGTGCCGGCCGGCGGCTTGACCGTGGGAGCCGGGGTGCTCGGCGACGCGGACGCGCCGGGGCGCCCGGGGCGCTCACCGCCGTCACCGGACGGGGCCGGGCCCGGGTTCTGGGCGTGCTGGGGCGAGGAGCTGCCGGCCATCGGGCCGGCCCCGCCGTGCGGCTCCGGCTCGGCCGAAGCACTGCCATCCCTCTTGAAACGTCCCTGCACTAGCGTCGCAACCTCTGGACCAGGCGCCCCTCCGCGTGAACGGAAGGACGGTGTCGGCGTCTTGAGGGGCGCCCTGAATACGCCCCCCGATTGGTCGTGAGTACCGGCGCTGGCTCCCCCTCCCAGCCGCCGCTCGGCGCTGCTGTGCGCCCTGCGCGCCGGCTCGTTCCCGCGGCGGTCCGTGGAATTCCAGCACAGTGCAGGATCTCCAACAAGGCTTGTTGGCCGGGCTGTGACCTCCGTGACAGCGGGTGAGTGGTGGATCACCGGACGTAGAAAGTGATCCTGGGCAATTCGTGCGCAAAAGGGCGAACGGGCGGCCCATGGGGGGTGTCCCAGTCGCCATGATCAGGAGCGGAATGAGAGCTTCAGGGGGGCAATGTCCGTTTCGCAGCAGCCCCTCGGGAGCCTGGATTGACCGGTTTGAGCGCTGATTCGTGAGCAAACTCACATGCTGATCATGAGACCTCCACGCGTTCTCCGGGAATCACGTGTTTAGCCTGACGCTTTACAGGGATGGCAAATCCGACAAGACGCGCTCACGGAGGCTCCCCGGCCGCCCGGCGCCCCGACAGGACAGGGCTCAGGACAACAGTGAAGACGACGACGATGTTCCACAAGATCGCCAACCCGCGGCGCACGACGCTGGCGCACCTCGAGGACGCCGACGAACTGCAGCTCCCGGAGCAGCGGGAGCACTCCGTCGACCTTCCGGTCCAGACCGCGAACCCCAGGCGCACCGTCCTCGTCGAGGTCCCCGTGACCTCCTCCGCCGAGTAGATACGCGCAGCGGCCGCCGCATACTCAAGGCGGCGGCTCCGGATGTCAAGGGCGTCCCCGGCCGGGGACGCCCTTCCGCGTTAGCCTGGAGCGTCAGACTCCAGCCAGCTCATCAAGGGGCCAACCAACCCGTGCGCATCGCCAGGTTCTCCATCGACGGGAACGTCGCCTTCGGCGCGGTCGAGGGCGACCAGCCGGACGAGCTCGTCCTCGACATCATCAAGGGCATCCCGTTCACGGAACACGAGCTCTCCGGCACGAAGGTGCCGCTGAGCAAGGTCCGGCTCCTGCCGCCCGTCCTCCCCAGCAAGGTCGTGGCCTTCGGCCGCAACTACGCCGAGCACGCACGCGAGCTCGGCAACGAGGTGCCCGACGCCCCGTTCGCCTTCTTCAAGCCGTCCACCTCCGTGGTCGGACCCGGGGACGACATCCGGTACCCGGCCTTCTCCGAGGACCTCCACCACGAGGCCGAACTGGCCGTGGTCATCGGCCGGATGTGCCGCGAGGTCCCGCGGGAGCGCGTCAAGGACGTGATCTTCGGCTACACCTGCGCCAACGACATCACGGCGCGCGACGTCCAGAAGCGCGAGAAGCAGTGGGCCAGGGCCAAGGGCTTCGACTCAGCCTGTCCGCTCGGCCCCTGGGTGGAGACCGACCTCGACCCGAGCGACCTCACCATCCAGCTGACGGTCAACGGGCAGCAGCGGCAGCTCGGCCGCACCAGCGAGATGATCCACTCGATCGAGGATCTGATCGTCAACATCACCGAGGCCATGACGCTGCTCCCCGGCGACGTGATCCTCACGGGCACCCCGGCAGGGGTCGGCCCGCTCGCTGTCGGCGACGAGGTCTCCGTCAGCATCGAAGGCATCGGCACTCTCACCAACAAGGTTGTCAAGCGTGGCTAGCGCACCCGGCTCTCCCGTACGCGTCCGTTTCTGTCCGTCGCCCACCGGCAACCCCCACGTGGGCCTGGTCCGCACCGCCCTGTTCAACTGGGCGTTCGCCAAGCACCACCAGGGCACGCTGGTCTTCCGCATCGAGGACACCGACGCGGCCCGCGACTCCGAGGAGTCCTACGACCAGCTCCTGGACTCGCTGCGCTGGCTGGGCTTCGACTGGGACGAGGGTCCCGAGGTCGGCGGCCCGCACGCGCCGTACCGCCAGTCGCAGCGGACGGACCTGTACAAGGACGTCGCCGACAAGCTCCTCGCCGCCGGCCACGCCTACCGCTGCTACTGCTCCCAGGAGGAGCTGGACACCCGCCGCGAGGCCGCCCGCGCCGCCGGCAGGCCCTCCGGCTACGACGGCCACTGCCGCGAGCTGACCGCCGCGCAGGTCGAGGAGTACCGGGCCCAGGGCCGTACCCCGATCGTCCGCTTCCGGATGCCCGACGAGACGATCACCTTCACGGACCTGGTCCGCGGCGAGCTGACCTTCACCCCGGAGAACGTCCCGGACTACGGCATCGTCCGCGCCAACGGCGCCCCGCTCTACACGCTGGTCAACCCGGTCGACGACGCCCTCATGGAGATCACCCACGTCCTGCGCGGCGAGGACCTGCTCTCCTCCACCCCCCGCCAGGTCGCCCTGTACAAGGCGCTGATCGAACTGGGCATCGCCAAGGAGGTCCCCGCCTTCGGCCACCTGCCGTACGTGATGGGCGAGGGCAACAAGAAGCTCTCCAAGCGCGACCCGGAGTCGTCGCTCAACCTCTACCGGGAGCGCGGCTTCCTCCCCGAGGGCCTGCTCAACTACCTCTCGCTGCTCGGCTGGTCCCTCTCGGCCGACCAGGACATCTTCACGATGGACGAGATGGTCGCGGCCTTCGACATCGCGGACGTCAACCCCAACCCGGCGCGCTTCGACCTGAAGAAGTGCGAGGCGATCAACGCCGACCACATCCGGCTGCTGGACGTGAAGGACTTCACCGAGCGCTGCCGCCCGTGGCTGCGGGCCCCGTTCGCCCCCTGGGCGCCGGAGGACTTCGACGAGACGAAGTGGCAGCGGATCGCCCCGCACGCCCAGACCCGCCTCAAGGTCCTCTCCGAGATCACCGACAACGTCGACTTCCTCTTCCTCGCCGAGCCGGCCGTCGACGAGGCGAGCTGGACGAAGGCGATGAAGGAGGGCTCGGACGCCCTCCTCGCCACGGCCCGCGAGAAGCTGGACGCGGCCGACTGGACCAGCCCGGAGTCGCTCAAGGAGGCCGTCCTGGCCGCCGGCGAGACCCACGGCCTCAAGCTCGGCAAGGCCCAGGCCCCGGTCCGCGTCGCCGTCACCGGCCGCACCGTCGGCCTGCCCCTCTTCGAGTCCCTGGAAGTCCTGGGCAAGGAGCAGGCGCTGGCCCGCATCGACGCGGCGCTGGCCAGGCTCACCGCCTGAACCGTCCCGCCCCCGTGAGGTGCGGCACCCCGTCCGGGTGCCGCACCTTCCCCGTTCCGCCGGACGCGTATCCCGCCCGCGCGTTACCGTCGGTGTCATGGCGATCACAGCCGTCGTCCGGGACGTCGACGACACCCTTTTCGACGCTGCCTGCATCGGGGGATGACCCCCGAACCCCCAGCCGGTCCGGGTACCGTCGGTGTCATGGCGATCACAGCCGTCGTCTGGGACGTCGACGACACCCTTTTCGACTACACGACCGCAGACCGCGAGGGGATGCGTGGCCATCTCGCGGCGGAGGGCCTCCTCGACCGGTACGGCACCGCCGAGCAGGCCCTGGAGCGGTGGCGGGAGGTCACCCACCAGCAGTGGGCGCGCTTCTCCGTCGGCGGTCTCACCTTCGAGGAGCAGCGCCGCGACCGGGTCCGCGCCTTCCTGGAGCGGGAAATGGACGACGCCGAGGCCGACGCCTGGTTCCAGCGCTATCTCGTGCACTACGAGACCGCCTGGGCCCTCTTCCCGGACGTCCTGCCCGTCCTGGACGCCCTCGCCGCCAGCCACCGGCACGCGGTGCTCTCCAACTCCACCATCCACGTCCAGGACCGCAAGCTGCGGGTCCTCGGCGTCCACGACCGCTTCGAGTCCATCCTGTGCGCGGCCGAGCTGGGCGTCTCCAAGCCCGAGGCCGCGGCCTTCCTCGCCGCCTGCGAGGCCCTGGCCCTGCCCCCGCACGAGGTGGCGTACGTCGGCGATCATCCGGAGATCGACGGCCGGGGCGCGGCGGACGCCGGCCTGCTCTCGGTGTGGATCGACCGCAGTGGCGGCACGGCCACCGTCGAGCTCCCGTCGGGGCGCCACCGGATCGCCACCCTCGCCGAACTGCCCGCTCTCCTCGGCGCCGATACCCGTTTTGGAGCGCAGTCCACCTTCGGGTAATGTTCTTCCTGCGCCGCCGGGGAGCGGGCCGAAAGGCCGGGACCCGGGGGAGCGAACTAGAACAAGATCCCCTCCGGGGCTTGAGTTCCAGTGGCCTATGGTGTAATTGGCAGCACGACTGATTCTGGTTCAGTTAGTCTTGGTTCGAGTCCAGGTAGGCCAGCTCGCAGATGCTTTGAAATCCAGCACGGCATCTGCATCGCGGATCACATCCGCAAAGCCCCCGTTGTGTAGCGGCCTAGCACGCTGCCCTCTCAAGGCAGTAGCGCCGGTTCGAATCCGGTCGGGGGTACAGATCCTTCCCGCGGTAACAGTCCGGGTCGCACCCGTTGTCGCCGATGCAGGATCGCTAGGGCCCCCGTTGTGTAGCGGCCTAGCACGCCGCCCTCTCAAGGCGGTAGCGCCGGTTCGAATCCGGTCGGGGGTACTGACTGGTCTAAACCACTTTGGTCTATGGTGTAATTGGCAGCACGACTGATTCTGGTTCAGTTAGTCTTGGTTCGAGTCCAGGTAGACCAGCTCGGACCTGCGGAGACGCAGTGTCCACGCCCCCGTTGTGTAGCGGCCTAGCACGCCGCCCTCTCAAGGCGGTAGCGCCGGTTCGAATCCGGTCGGGGGTACGCATCAGGGAAGGCCCTCCACTTCGGTGGGGGGCCTTCGCCGTTTCTCGTTGCTGCCGCTGCCGCTGCCGCTGCCGCTGCCATGGCTCGGCAGGGCTCACTCGAAGCCGTACCGTCGGGCCGACTCCTCCTCCTGGGCCAGCCGGTGCAGTGCCTGGAGCATCGGCTCGACCAGGATCGCGCTCAGTACGGCCGCCTCGATCCGCTCCGCCTCCGACTCCCGCGTCTCCACGAAATCGAGGTCGAGGACGGCCGCGCGGTGCATCAACCGGGCGTAGGGGACGAGAAGTTCGGCGTCCCAGTCGTAGCCGAGCCGCCGCATCGCGGCCACCGCCACCACCAGTGAGCGGTAGGCGGGCGAGATGCTGGTGAGCAGTTCGGCGTTCCGCCAGTCCAGAGCCCGCAGGAGTTCGCCCGCCTCGCGGTGGGCGGCCTGGAGGCAGTCGTCGTGGACGTCCGGCTCGGGCACCTGGGGGAGGGCCCACAGGGCCGCGCCGAGGCGGACCGTGCGGCCCAGGGAGTCGTCGTCGACATGCCCGAGGACCTCGCGGACCGTCGCCACCGGCACCCCGCCCACCTGGATCATCGCCCGCACCAGCCGCAGCCGGCGCAGGTGCTCCTCGTCGTACTCGGCGGTCGTCGCGTTGACCTGACGGCCGGGCCGCAGCAGGCCCTCGCGCAGGTAGTACTTGATCGTCGCGGTGGACACCCCGCTGCGTTCGCTCAGCTCGGCCAGTCGCATCCCTTGCGGCCCTCCTTGGTTAGCGGCACTATCCAACCAGGGCTGCTTGGAGAGCGCCGCTAGCCAACGAGGGGGAGCGCATGCCCGTGAAGCCCGCCACCGCCAGCCGTACCACCGCCGACGCCCGCGGTGACGTCGTCGTCCTGCTCATCGGGATGCGCGTCAACCACTTCCGGGCCGTGCACCAGTGGATCCCGGTCATGCCGGCGATGTTCCGGATGCTGGCCGAACTGAAGAAGGACCCGACCCGCGGACTGCTCTCCCGCGTGCTGCTGACGGCCTCGCCGCGGACGTACTACGTCGTCCAGTACTGGGAGTCGGCGGAGAAGCTGTACGCCTACGCGAGCGCGCCCGACGCCTTCCACCACCAGGTGTGGGCCCGGGTCAACCGCATGGAGCGGGGCGGGAAGGTGCGGGGACACGTGGGGATCTGGCACGAGGCGTACGTCGTGCCGGAGGGGCGGTACGAGGCGGTCTACGGCGACATGCCGCCGTTCGGGCTCGCGGCGGCGCACGGTCAGGTGCCCTTGGCGGAGCGGGGGCGGACCGGGAAGGGCCGGCCCGCCTGGCGCGCTCCGGCGTCTTAGGGGTCGGGGGATGTAGGGGGTTGAGGGGGGCGGGGGTTCGAGAGGCGCAGGGGTCCCGGGAACCGGGCGTGCCGCGGCGTTGAGGCCCGCTCGGTTTTGCCTTCCTGCTTCCCCGCTTCCCCGGTCTCCCGCGTCAGCCGGTGCGGCGCAACGCCTCCGACAGACGGCCCGCCGCGTCGATGACCGCCTGGGCGTGCATCCGGCCCGGGTGGCGGGACAGGCGCTCGATGGGGCCGGACACCGAGACGGCGGCCACCACACGGTTGGACGGTCCGCGCACCGGCGCCGAGACGGACGCGACGCCCGGCTCCCGCTCGCCGATCGACTGGGCCCAGCCCCGGCGCCGCACGCCCGACAGGGCCGTCGCCGTGAAGCGGGCGCCCTGGAGGCCGCGGTGGAGGCGCTCGGGCTCCTCCCAGGCCATCAGGATCTGTGCCGAGGAGCCGGCCTTCATCGTGAGCGTCGAGCCGACCGGGACCGTGTCCCGCAGGCCGGACAGGCGCTCCGCCGCGGCGACGCAGATGCGCATGTCGCCCTGACGGCGATAGAGCTGAGCGCTCTCGCCCGTGATGTCACGGAGGTGGGTGAGCACCGGGCCGGCGGTCGCCAGAAGACGGTCCTCGCCCGCGGCCGCGGCCAGTTCGGCCAGGCGCGGACCGAGGATGAAACGGCCCTGCATGTCCCGCGCCACCATACGGTGGTGTTCCAGAGCCACGGCCAGACGGTGGGCCGTGGGTCGTGCGAGTCCGGTGGCAGCGACCAGGCCCGCGAGGGTGGCCGGACCGGACTCCAGAGCGCTCAGGACAAGGGCTGCCTTGTCCAGAACGCCGACGCCGCTACTGTTGTCCATGAAACGATATTCCCGTCTCACTCTGTGAAACGCAAGTTCAATTTTCCGTGAGACGCGCAACCCTTGGACACACAGCGGCCCGAGGACCAACGGGCCGGGCGGCGGCTGTCCGGGAAGCAGGGGCGGCCGGTGAGCCGAAGGGGCGCGTCGTCGCCTCCACAAGATCTCTAGTTGGGCCGGCGCAACCTGCCGGTCGGAGGGAAAGCGATGGGTAGGACACTCGCGGAGAAGGTCTGGGACGACCACGTCGTCCGGCGCGCCGAGGGCGAGCCCGACCTCCTCTTCATCGATCTGCACCTGCTGCACGAGGTGACCAGCCCGCAGGCCTTCGACGGCCTCCGCAAGGGCGGTCGGCGGGTACGCCGCCTCGACCTCACCATCGCCACCGAGGACCACAACACCCCGACCCTCGACATCGACAAGCCGATCGCGGACCCGGTCTCGCGCGTCCAGCTCGAGACGCTGCGCAAGAACTGCGCCGAGTTCGGTGTCCGGCTGCACCCGCTCGGCGACGTCGAGCAGGGCGTCGTGCACGTCGTCGGCCCGCAGCTCGGACTGACCCAGCCCGGCATGACCGTCGTCTGCGGCGACTCGCACACCTCCACCCACGGCGCCTTCGGCGGCCTGGCCTTCGGCATCGGCACCTCGCAGGTCGAGCACGTGCTGGCCACCCAGACGCTGCCGATGGCCCGCCCGAAGACCATGGCGATCACCGTCGAGGGCGAACTGCCCGACGGCGTCACCGCCAAGGACCTGATCCTGGCGATCATCGCGAGGATCGGCACCGGCGGCGGCCAGGGCTACGTCCTGGAGTACCGCGGCTCCGCCATCGAGAAGCTCTCGATGGAGGCCCGGATGACCATCTGCAACATGTCGATCGAGGCCGGCGCCCGCGCGGGCATGATCGCCCCCGACGAGACCACCTTCGCGTACCTCAAGGGCCGCCCGCACGCCCCCGAGGGCGAGGACTGGGACGCCGCCGTCGCGTACTGGAAGACGCTGAGGACGGACGAGGACGCCGAGTTCGACGCCGAGGTCGTCATCAAGGCCGACGAACTGTCGCCGTTCGTCACCTGGGGCACCAACCCCGGCCAGGGTGCTCCGCTTTCGGCCGTCGTCCCCGACCCGGCTTCGTACGAAGACGCTTCGGAGCGCCTCGCCGCCGAAAAGGCCCTGGAGTACATGGGGTTGGAGGCCGGTCAGCCGCTGCGCTCCATCAAGGTGGACACCGTCTTCGTAGGTTCCTGCACCAACGGGCGGATCGAGGACCTGCGCGCCGCCGCCGAGATCGTCCGCAGCCGCAAAGTCGCCGACGGCGTACGGATGCTGGTCGTCCCCGGCTCCGCGCGGGTCGGTCTGCAGGCCGTCTCCGAGGGCCTGGACGTCGTCTTCAAGGAGGCCGGCGCCGAATGGCGGCACGCGGGCTGCTCGATGTGTCTGGGCATGAACCCCGACCAGCTGGCCCCGGGTGAGCGCTCCGCGTCCACCTCCAACCGCAACTTCGAGGGCAGGCAGGGCAAGGGCGGACGCACGCACCTGGTGTCGCCCCAGGTCGCGGCCGCCACGGCCGTCCTGGGCCACCTGGCCTCCCCGGCCGACCTGTCCGACGCCGAGACCCGTACGCCCGCTGGAGTCTGATCAGTCATGGAAGCATTCACCACGCACACCGGCCGGGCCGTCCCGCTGCGCCGCTCCAACGTCGACACCGACCAGATCATCCCTGCTCACTGGCTCAAGAAGGTCACGCGGGACGGGTTCGAGGACGGGCTGTTCGAGGCCTGGCGCAAGGACGGGTCCTTCATCCTCAACCAGCCCGAGCGCAAGGGCGCGACCGTCCTGGTCGCCGGCCCCGACTTCGGCACCGGCTCCTCCCGCGAGCACGCCGTCTGGGCGCTCCAGAACTACGGCTTCAAGACCGTGATCTCCTCCCGCTTCGCCGACATCTTCCGCGGCAACTCGCTGAAGAACGGCCTGCTCACGGTCCTCCTGGAGCAGAAGATCGTGGACGCGCTGTGGGAGCTGACCGAACAGGACCCCACGGCCGAGATCACGGTCGACCTCGAGCGGCGCGAGGTGCGCGCCGAAGGCATCACCGCTGCCTTCGAGCTCGACGAGAACGCCCGCTGGCGACTGCTGAACGGGCTGGACGACATCTCGATCACGCTCCAGAACGAGGCCGACATCGCCGCCTACGAGGCCAAGCGGCCCTCGTACAAGCCGAGGACGCTCCAGGCCTGACCGCCGGCCGGGACGACCGGCCCTGGTCGAATTCCGGCCACCGCGAACCCCCTCCGTACCCCCGATCGGCCCGATCGGGGGTACGGCCGTGTCTGCGTCCGTTCTGGCCCGCGGGACTGTGCCGCCGTCGGCAACTTCCCACGTTAGAGCGGTGGTTGCCGGGGTAGGCGGCCCCTGAGGACGTGACCTGCCGAGGTGCCGGGCGCGCCGCGCCGGGCGCCAGTTGCCCCCTGGGCGGGCGACAACTCGCCCCAGATGGCACAATCTGTGCATGGAACACGACGGCCAACTCGAGCTCTATACGGCGGTCGCGAACCAGCTCAAGGAAGCGCACACAAGAGTGCGCGCACTGCAAGTCCCGGAGGGCGTACGGATGGCGCTGACCCGGAAGCTGCTGGTCATTACGGCCGCGGCCAAGCACGATCTCGCCGACGCGACAAGGCGGCTGGAGCGGTTCATGGCGGACCTCGACGCGGGACGCGTCCCGGAAGAGGAGCGTTGATCGCTTCCGGAGCGGCCGAGTTCGTTGCGGCACAAGGGTGATTAGCCCGTTTCGTGTTTGATTTGCGGTATATATCTGCCTAACGTGCGAAAACGCTTGAACACTTTCGTTCTGGCAATGTCTCCGAAGGGGAAGACGTGAACAAGGCGCAGCTCGTAGAAGCGATTGCCGACAAGCTCGGCGGTCGCCAGCAGGCCGCCGACGCGGTCGACGCGGTCCTGGACGCCATCGTCCGCGCGACCGTCGCGGGGGACAGGGTCTCGGTCACCGGCTTCGGTTCGTTCGAGAAGGTCGACCGTCCCGCCCGCTACGCCCGCAACCCCCAGACGGGCGAGCGGGTTCGGGTCAAGAAGACGTCCGTGCCGCGCTTCCGCGCCGGTCAGGGCTTCAAGGACCTGGTGAGCGGTTCGAAGAAGCTCCCGCGCGGTGGCGAGGTCGCCGTCAAGAAGGCCCCCAAGGGCAGCCTGACCGGCGGTGCCACCGCCACGGTGAAGAAGGCCGCCGCGAAGAAGGCCGCCCCGGGAAAGAGGGCCACGGCCGCCGCCAAGAAGGCCGCGCCGGCGAAGACGACGGCCGCCGCGAAGAAGACCACGGGCGCCGCGAAGAAGACGACCGCCAAGAAGTCGACCGCCAAGACGGCGACGGCGGCCGCCAAGAAGACCACGGCGAAGACGGCCGCGGCCCAGAAGACCGCCGCCAAGAAGGCCCCGGCGAAGAAGGTGACGGCCAAGAAGGCCCCCGCCAAGAAGTCGAGCGCCCGCAAGACCACCGCCAAGAAGACCACCGCTCGCTGAGGCGCGAGCGTTCACGGCACTCACGCGCCGGGCCGGACTCCTCTCGGAGTCCGGCCCGCGGCGTTTTCCACCGGGTTTCCCGACGTCCTGCCAGGTCAGAAGGTCTGGAGGGTGACCAGGGTGATGCGCCGGGAGTCGCCGTCGCCCTCGGTCTCGATCCGCACGCGCTGCCCGGGGCGCAGCAGCCTCAGCCCGCCCGCGTCGAACGCCGGCGCGTCGAAGGGCACCGGGGTGCCGTCGTCCAACAGCACCTGGCCGCTGCGGGTGCCGGGGTCGTACGTGTACGCGGTGGCCTGCATGACCGGCAGCCTACTGCCCCGGAATCAGCAGGCGCGCGACCGCGGCGGCTGTTCGGGGACCCACCCCCAGCGCCAGCGCCGTCCGCAGATCCTCGCCGGTGTCCACGTCCTGGCGCACGGAATCCACCGCCGTCGCCCGGAGTTCCACGGCGCCCGACGCACGGTGACGGGCGCGCGAATCGGTGCCGAAAGCGGGAAGCAATTCACGGCCGGCGGCCACCGCGAGAAGGGTCGTACCGATTGCTGCCGCATCGGGGAGAAAAGCGCGGGGGAATTCCGCGGCGGCGTCCAGGACACGGGCCAATTCCGCCGGACGCAGCGCCGGCAGATCGGCATTGAGAGCGGCCACCGCGCTGTCGGGCCGCCAGGCGCGCACGGCGGCCGCCGCATGCGCCAGCGCGGCGTTCAGACCCGCGCGGGGTTCGTCGGCGACGACGCGCGCGCCGAGCGCCGCGAGTTCGCGACCGGCCAGCACGTCGTCCGTGACCACCGCCACATCACGCACCGCGGCACAGGCCAGCGCGGCCGCCACGGTGTCCACGGCGAAGGCCAGGGCCAGGCCCGGACGCAGCGCGTCGCCGGCGGTGTCCGCGAGTCTGCTCTTGGCCAGCGCCAAGGGCTTCAGGGGGATGACCAAGCTCCACTGCACCGGCGTACCGTCCCTCTCTCGTCGCGGACATTGTCCCCCGGCCCATCCGGCGCCCCCTCGATCGGGGCGTACGGTGTTCTCGACAGACCGGCGGCACGGGGCGACACTTGTCCGGCCCCGCCCGGAAGAAGTCAGGGAAGTCAGGGAAGTCCTAGAGGAAGGT
Source organism: Streptomyces sp. NPDC048734 (assembly GCF_043198675.1). Lineage (NCBI taxonomy): Bacteria > Bacillati > Actinomycetota > Actinomycetes > Kitasatosporales > Streptomycetaceae > Streptomyces > Streptomyces sp. NPDC048734. Next base: position 22,852 of record NZ_JBICUZ010000016.1, read on the forward strand.
GTCCGCGTGCCCCGCCGCAGAATCGGCTTCTGGTACCGCTTCGCAGCGGTGCTCTGCAAACCACCACTGGTGATTCTGGTCAAGCGGGACTGGCGCGGAATGGAGCACATGCCGGCCGAGGGCGGGTTCATCACCGCGGTGAACCACAATTCGCACGTCGATCCCTTCGCCTACGCGCACTACCAGTACAACACCGGGCGCGTGCCGCGATTCCTGGCGAAGAGCGGGCTGTTCGGGAAGGGGTTCGTCGGTGCGGCGATGCGCGGCACCGGACAGATCCCCGTCTACCGCGAGTCCACCGACGCGCTCAGCGCCTTCCGGGCCGCGATCGACGCCGTGGAGCGCGGCGAGTGCGTCGCCTTCTACCCCGAGGGCACCCTCACCCGCGACCCCGACGGCTGGCCGATGACCGCCAAGACCGGGGCCGCGCGCGTCGCCCTGCAGACCAGATGCCCGGTGATCCCGGTCGCGCAATGGGGCGTCAACGAACTGCTGCCGCCCTACGCCAGGAAGCCCGACCTCCTGCCGCGCAAGACCCACCACGTCCTGGCGGGCCCGCCAGTGGACCTCAGCCGGTTCTACGACCGGGAGATGACTCCCGAACTGCTGAAGGAGGCCACGGAGGCCATCATGGCCGACGTCACCCGCCTGCTGGAGGAGATCCGCGGCGAGAAGGCGCCCGACAGGCCCTACGACCCGCGCCGGGAGCGGATCGAGCAGCGGCTCCGCACCCAGGCGCAGACCAGCCACGGCAGGTCCCAGGCGCGGACCGGCCACAAAGGGGAGAACAGCACGTGAGCAAGCCCGTCAAGGCCGCAGTCTTCGGCACCGGTTCCTGGGGTACGGCCTTCGGCACGGTCCTCGCCGACGCGGGCTGCGAGGTGACGCTGTGGGCGCGCCGCGCCTCGCTCGCCGACACGGTCAACTCCACGCGCGCCAACCCGGACTACCTCCCCGGCATCGAGCTCCCGGCGAACCTCCGCGCCACCGCCGACCCCGCCGAGGCCGCCCGCGACGCCGACTTCACCGTCCTCGCGATCCCCTCGCAGACCCTGCGCGCCAACCTCGCCGCCTGGCGCCCGCTGCTCGCCCCGGACACCGTCCTCGTCTCGCTGATGAAGGGCGTCGAACTCGGTACGACCATGCGGATGAGCGAGGTGATCGAGGACGTCGCCGAGGTGGGCCGGGACCGGATCGCCGTGGTCACCGGACCCAACCTCGCCAAGGAGATCGCCTCCCGCAGACCGGCCGCCGCCGTGGTCGCCTGCACCGACGAGAGCGTCGCCCGGCGACTCCAGACGGCCTGCCACACGCCGTACTTCCGCCCGTACACCAACACCGACGTCGTCGGCTGTGAACTCGGCGGCGCCGTGAAGAACGTCATCGGTCTGGCCGTCGGCATCGCGGACGGCATGGGGCTCGGCGACAACGCCAAGGGCTCCCTCATCACCCGCGGACTCGCCGAGACCACCAGGCTGGGCCTGGCGATGGGCGCCGACCCGCTGACCTTCTCCGGACTCGCGGGCCTCGGCGACCTGGTGGCGACCTGCTCCTCGCCGCTCTCGCGCAACCACACCTTCGGCACCAACCTCGGCAGGGGCATGACCCTCCAGGAGACCATCGCGGTCACCAAGCAGACCGCCGAGGGCGTCAAGTCCTGCGAGTCCGTGCTGGATCTGGCCCGCCGGCACGGCGTCGACATGCCCATCACGGAAACCGTCGTCGGGATCGTCCACGAGGGCAAGCCGCCGATGGTCGCCCTCAAGGAGCTGATGTCGCGCAGCGCGAAGCCGGAACGACGCTGAGCGACCCCCTGAGCCGACGCTGTATCCGCGCCCTACCACCGGGTACTCTCATGCCGATATGAGCACCGAGAACCTTCCCCAGAGCCCTGAGCAGCCGTCTCGTAAGCCGCGTGTGGCCGTCGTGTTCGGCGGACGCAGCTCCGAGCACGGGATCTCCACGGTCACCGCCGGCGCCGTCCTCAAGGCCATCGACCGGAGCAAGTACGAGGTCCTGCCGATCGGCATCACCCGGGAAGGCCGTTGGGTGCTCACCGCCGACGAGCCGGAGCGGATGGCGATCGCCGAGCGCCGTACCCCCGGTGTCGAGGAACTGGCCGACTCGCAGGAGGGCGCCGTGGTGCTCTCCGTCGACCCCGCCAACCGTGAGGTCGTCTACAGCGAACCCGGATCGGTGCCCAAGGCCCTCGGCGACGTCGACGTCGTCTTCCCGGTCCTGCACGGCCCCTACGGCGAGGACGGCACCCTGCAGGGACTGCTGGAGCTGTCCGGTGTGCCGTACGTGGGGTCGGGCGTGCTCGCCTCGGCCGTCGGCCAGGACAAGGAGTACATGAAGCGGGTGTTCACCTCCTTCGGACTCAAGGTCGGCCCGTACGTGGTGATCCGGCCGCGCGAGTGGGAGCGGTCCGCCCGGCACGGGGACGGAGGTGCCGCCGTCCGCAAGAAGATCGTCGACTTCGCCGGTGAGCACGGCTGGCCGCTGTTCGTGAAGCCCGCGCGCGCGGGCTCGTCGATCGGCATCACCAAGGTCGACGACCTGTCAGGGCTGGACGATGCCATCGCCGAGGCCCGGCGCCACGACCCGAAGATCCTCGTCGAGGCGGCGCTGCGCGGTCGTGAGATCGAGTGCGGCGTCCTGGAGTTCGAGGACGGGCCGCGTGCCTCCGTGCCGGCCGAGATCCCGCCGCCGGACGCGCACGCGTACTACGACTTCGAGGCCAAGTACATCGACTCGACCCCCGGGCTGGTGCCGGCCCCGCTGACGCCGGAGGAGACCGCCGAGGTCCAGCGGCTCGCGGTGGACGCCTTCGAGGCCGCCTCCTGCGAGGGGCTGGTCCGGGCGGACTTCTTCCTCACCGAGGACGGCGAGTTCGTCATCAACGAGATCAACACGATGCCGGGCTTCACGCCCATCTCGATGTACCCCGCGATGTGGCAGGCGAGCGGCGTCTCCTACCCGGAGCTGATCGACCGCCTCGTCCGGGCCGCGCTCGGCCGCAGCACGGGACTGAGGTAGGCGCGGGGCGGGGGCCGGCCGCAGACCCCGTCGGCGTCAGGCGATTCCTTCGGGGATCGCCTTCTTCACGGCCGGGGCCAGGTCGACGAGCGGCGCCAGGCCGTCCGCCGTGCGCTCCTCGGGGATCGTGACCTCCACATACGCCGTGCGCAGCGCGGTGGTGAAGCGGAACGACCCGTCGTCCCGCTTCTGCAGGAGCCAGCCCACACCGTTCACCTCGACCCCGTCGGCCTCGGTGTTGCTCATCTCCGCGGGTCGCTCGACCCCGCAGCGCAGTATGATCGCCGGGTTCCCCCAGCCCGCGGTCAACGCGGACGCGGGCGAGGGATCCCGGCGGTGCTGGTCGTCCACCGAGGACGGCAGCGTTCTGTCCAGGTTCCGGCACAGCTCGGTGACGGTCGCCGAGGGGCTGGGAACCACCGCCGACACGTCACCGTCTGCTGAGGAGCAGCCCACCGCGACCAGCAGGAGGGCGAGCGGGGGCAGGACGGCCGGCCGGGGACGGAAAAGGTTCACCGGCCAAGGGTAGACGGGGGCTACAGATGCACCACCGGGCAGGTCAGGGTACGGGTGATCCCGTCCACCTGCTGCACCTTGGCGACCACCATGCGGCCGAGGTCGTCGACCGTGTCGGCCTGGGCCCGCACGATCACGTCGTAGGGACCGGTGACGTCCTCGGCCTGGACGATGCCGGGGATCTTGCCGATCGTCTCGGCGACGGTCGAGGCCTTGCCGACCTCGGTCTGGATCAGGATGTACGCCTGTACCACGGAACCTCCAGGGCGGCCACGAGGATCATGTGGGGAAAAGGAACGCCACGGTATCGCGTCGCCGCTCGCCGCGGGGAGACCTGCGGGGACCACGGCTCGCGCGCCGGGGTGCAGGCACGACAGAGGTTGACGGTCTCCTCGACCGTATCGAGGACACCGGTGACGCGCGACCGGGCACGGACTGGGACGGAAGGGGAGCTGGGGCGATGAAGGGCACTGTTGGTGAGCTCGGGGAGTTCGGGCTCATCAGGGAGCTCACCTCCCGTCTCACCACCACGCCGGCGGTCCGGGTCGGACCCGGTGACGACGCCGCGGTGGTGGCCGCGCCCGACCGCCGGGTCGTGGCGAGCACCGACATCCTGCTGGAGGGCCGGCACTTCCGCCGCGACTGGTCCACCGCCTACGACGTCGGCCGCAAGGCCGCCGCCCAGAACCTCGCCGACATCGCCGCGATGGGCGCGGTGCCGACCGCACTGCTCCTCGGCCTCGTCGTACCCGGCGAACTGCCGGTCACCTGGCCCACCGAGCTGATGGACGGGCTGCGCGACGAGTGCCAGGTCGCCGGCGCCTCCGTGGTCGGCGGCGACGTCGTGCGCGGCGACACGATCATGGTGTCGATCACCGCCCTCGGTGATCTGCGCAACCAGGAGCCGATCACCCGCTCCGGCGCCCAGCCCGGCGACCTCGTCGCGGTGACGGGCTGGCTGGGCTGGTCCGCCGCCGGATTCGCGGTCCTCTCCCGCGGGTTCCGCTCGCCCCGCGCCTTCGTCGAGGCCCACCGCCGCCCCGAGCCGCCGTACCACGCCGGTCCGGCGGCCGCCGCCCTCGGCGCGACCGCGATGTGCGACGTGAGCGACGGGCTGATCGCCGACCTGGGGCACATCGCGGAGGCCAGCAAGGTCCGCATCGACATCCGCTCCGGCGCGATCGACGTGCCCACCCAGATGAACGACATCGGACAGGCCGTCGGCGTCGACCCCATGCAGTGGGTGCTGACCGGCGGAGAGGACCACGCCATCGTGGCCACCTTCCCGCCGGACGTGAAGCTCCCGGCCCGCTGGAAGGTGATCGGCGAGGTCCTCAACCCCTCCGCCCTGCCCCAGGTGACGGTCGACGGGGCGCCCTGGACCAGCAAGGGCGGCTGGGACCACTTCGGGGACATGGAGTCGTGATCCCCCCGAGGGTACTGACGGTGGCCGGCTCCGACTCCGGCGGCGGCGCGGGCATCCAGGCCGACCTCAAGACGATGCTCGCGCTCGGCACGCACGGCATGAGCGTGATCACCGCGGTCACGGCGCAGAACTCCCTCGGCGTCCAGGGCGCGTGGGACCTGCCCGTGGCGGCCGTGCGCGCCCAGTACCGCAGCGTCGTCGACGACATCGGCGTCCGGGCCGTGAAGACCGGGATGCTCTCCTCCGCGGAACTCGTCGAAGCGGTGGCCGAGTTGATCGCCGGCACCGACGCCCCGGCCGTCGTCGACCCGGTCGGCGTCTCCAAGCACGGCGACCCGCTGCTGGCCGACTCGGCCCTCGAATCCGTCCGCACCAAGCTGCTGCCCGTCGCCACCGTCGCCACGCCCAACCTCGACGAGACGGCCCGGCTGACCGGCGTACGGGTCGAGTCGGAGCGCGGGCTCAGGCAGGCCGCGGCGGCCGTCCTGGCGTACGGCCCGCGGTGGGTGCTGATCAAGGGTGGCCATCTGCCCGGTGACGCCGTGGACCTGCTCACCGACGGCTCCGAGGAGCACTGGCTGCGCGCGCCCCGGCTCGACAACCGGCACACGCACGGCACGGGCTGCACCCTCGCCTCGGCGATCGCGGCGCAACTCGCCAAGGGGGAGACCGTGCCGCGGGCGGTGGCGACGGCCAAGGAGTACGTCACCGGGGCGATCGCCGCCGGCTTTCCCCTCGGCGGCGGGATCGGTCCCGTGGACCACGGCTGGCGGCTCGGCGTCCGGGACGCCGAAGAGGGGGACGGTCCCGCACGGTGACGCGGGCGCGGACGTACGGGCCGCCGGGAACGGCAAAGAGCCGGCCCACCAGAGGTGGACCGGCTCTTTCAGCAACCAGCAGGGCCGCGCGCGACGGGGGTCCCCCCGCCTCGGGCGGAGCCGAGAGGTGGGGGATGTGCGTCAGCGCGAGACCTTGCCGGCCTTGATGCACGAGGTGCAAGCGTTCACGCGCTTCGGCGTCCCACCGACCACGGTACGCACGCGCTGGATGTTCGGGTTCCAGCGACGGGGCGTACGGCGGTGCGAGTGCGAGATGTTGTTGCCGAAGCCCGGCCCCTTGCCGCAGACGTCGCAGTTGGCAGCCACGGGTCACTCCAAAGACTTCAGATGCACTTACGGTTGATCCCGGCATGCCGGGATCAAGATCGTGGGATCAGAGATCTGAGTGGCGGTGCCAGGGGGATGGCCCGATGGGATCGGGCAACCTGAGCAGCATACAACGGCTGCGCCAGTACAACGAAACTACCATGGCTGCTCAGGGGCCCCGCCCTCGCCCGCTACCGGCCGGCACCCGCCCACGGTCTACGCTGCGTCCCAGTCCAGCAGCTCAGGGAGGCCCAGGTGCCGCAGGTGCCGCAGACATTCCTCGATGCTCTCGCGGTGCGCACCTGGTGTGGTCTCGCGCTCCGGGCGCTGGGACGCGCGCGTGAGGAGATCGACGCGATCAACGTGTACCCGGTCGCCGACGGGGACACCGGGACCAACCTGTACCTGACCGTGGAGTCGGCCGCGACCGCGGTCGAGGCGGTGTTCACCGGTCACGCGGCCGGCTCCGCCCCGCACGGCACTCCCTCCCTCGCCGACGCCGCGCGCGCGATGGCGCACGGCGCGCTCATAGGCGCGCGCGGGAACTCCGGGACCATCCTGGCGCAGCTGCTGCGCGGCATGGCCCAGGTGCTCGCCGCCGAGGGGGAGGGCCCGCACACCGACGCGGCGGGGCTGCGCCTCGCGCTGCGACGCGCCGCCGACTCCGCCCGCCAGGCCGTGGCCCACCCGGTCGAGGGCACGGTCCTGTCGGTCGCCTCGGCCGCCGCCGACGCGGCCGCGGACGCCGAGGGCGACTGCGGGACGGTCGCGAAGGCGGCCTACCGGGGCGCGTGCACGGCGCTCGCCGCGACGCCGGGCCAACTGGCCGTCCTGGAGCGTGCCGGGGTGGTGGACGCGGGCGGGCGGGGACTGGTGGCGGTGCTCGCGGCGCTGGTGGAGACGTTCACGGGGGAGACGGCGGTGGCCCCTTCCGGAGTCGGCGCGTTCGCGGCCGCCGAGGGGCGCGGCTTTGTCGGCGGACCGGCGGACCCCGAAGCTCCCGGGCTCCGCAGGGGTGCGGAGTCCTGCGCCGACGACGGCACCGGGAGCGGTGGGCCCGCCTTCGAGGTCGTCTACCTGCTGGAGGCCGAGGACGCCGCCGTGGCCCGGCTGCGGGAGCGGCTCGACGCGCTGGGGGACTCGCTCGTCGTGGTCGGCGGGGACGGGCTGTGGAACGTCCACGTGCACGTGGACGACGCCGGCGCTGCCGTGGAGGCGGGCGTCGAGGCCGGCCGGCCGTACCGGATCCGCATCACGCACTTCGGTGCCGACGACGTCCACGCGCGCGGGGGCGGGGGCCCGCCCCGCGAGCGCGTCCAGCGGGCGGTGGTCGCCGTCGTGCCCGGCGAGGGCCTGGCCGGTCTGTACACCGAGGCCGGCGCGACCACCGTCCTCGCGCGCCCCGGGGAGCCGCCCGCCAGCGGTGAACTGGTCCAGGCCGTACGGCGGGCCCACGCGCGCGAGGTCGTACTGCTGCCCAACGACGCCGATCTGCGCCACACCGCGGCCGCGGCGGCCGAGCAGGCGCGCGCGGAGGGCATCCGGGTGGCCCTCATCCCGACCCGTTCCGCGGTCCAGGGCATCGCTGCGCTCGCCGTGCACGAACCCGACCGCCGCTTCGACGAGGACGTCGTCGCGATGACCTCGGCGGCCGGCGCCACCCGCTACGCCGAGGTCGCCGTCGCCGAACGCCAGTCCTGGACCATGGCCGGCATCTGCCAGGCCGGCGACGTCCTCGGCCTCGTCGACGGCGACGTGGCCGTCATCGGCGCCGACGTCACCGCCGTCGCCGAAACGGTCCTGGACCGCATGCTGGCGGCGGGCGGGGAGCTCGTCACCCTCGTCCTCGGCGAGGAGGCTCCCGAAGGCGTCGCCGAGCGACTGGAGGCGCGGGTGCGGGAGGCGTACCTCGCCGTCGACACGGTGGTGTACCGCGGGGGACGGCAGGGCGCGCTGCTGCTGATCGGCGTGGAATGACGGTCGGGGACGAGCGGTCGACTCCGCCGGGGAGGCGGTGAGCGCCGCCCCACCGCCCGCCCCTTCCACTCCCGCGCCTTTCAGCCCTGAGCTCTCACTCCCGGGCCTCTCGCTCCCGGGCCTCTCGCTCCCGGGCCGCTTCCTGTTCCGCCGCTTCCGCCGCCGCCTGGAGCAGTTGCTCCGCCTCCGCCCGCCGCGCCCGTACGGTCTCCTCGTCCCCGCCCTCGAAGCCGGGGTCCGTCTCCGCGTCCGCGTACGCCGTGAGTACCGCACGCGCGCGTGCGGCCGCCTCCGCAGGACGTCCCAGGTCGGCCTCCAGCCAGCCCGCGGCCAGCTCGGCGCCGGTGCGCGGCGGCAGGGCGGCGGCCCCGAGGGAGACGAACACCGCGACCGCCTCCGACATCTGGGACAGCGCCTCGTCCATGGCGGCACGGATCGAGTCGTCGTCGGCGTCCTCGGCGGCCGAGCGGGCCAGGAGGTCGCCGAACTGGCGGTGGGTGTGACCGAGTTCGAAGACCAGCCGCAGACGCGTCTCCTCGTCGTCCGCGACCTCCAGCGCGTCCGCGCACTCCCCGACGGCGTCCGCCATCAGCTCCCGCGCAGCCTGCGGACCGCCCTCCGCCCGCAACGCCAGCCAGGCACGCGCGCGCAAGGAGCGCACCAGTCCGTGCGCATTGCCCAGGGAACGCCACAGCTCGCCCGCGCGCGCGTACGCCAGGTCCGCGTCCGCGTGCAGGCCCGCCTGGCCGAGGGACTCGGCTGCCAGGTGCGCCAGCGTCGCGTGGTCGTGCTGCTCGGGCCAGTGCCGGGCGGTCTCGGCGGCCTGCAGGCGGTGTTCGGCGGCGGCCCGGTGCTCGCCCAGCTCGCTCAGGCAGTCGCCGAGCCACCACTGCGTCTGTACGACCGCCCCGTCGCCGTGCGTCTCGACGGTCAGGTCCGCCAGCGCCGACTCCAGCACCTCCGCGGCCTCCGCCCACCGGCCCTGCCGCACCAGGAATCCGCCCAGCTGGTGCCGCGCCCACGCGCCGAACGTCGGGCCCTCGCCCGCCTCGTCGGCCCAGTGCGCAGCCTCCAGGGCGTGCTCGGCGGCCTCCGCCGCCTGTCCCCGGCCCCCGACGACCTCGGCGAGCTGGAGGTGCAGCTGCGCCCGGCCGACCGGCTCCAGGAAGCCGCCGCCGTGCTCCAGGGCCGCCCGCAGCGCCCGTTCCGCCTCCGCCACGTCGCCCAGGTGGTGCGCGAGGGCGGCCAGCCTGGCCTCGTACTCCACGGCGAACCAGGGCAGCCCCGCCCCGGTGAACTCCGCGGCGGCCCGCGCGAACAGCTCGGCGCCCGCCTCGGCGTCGCCCGAGCGCGCCGCCAGTTCCGCGAGCATCGCGTGCCCCTCGGCGACCCGCGCGACGAGCCGCACGTCGTCGCCGGCCCGGCCCTCCACGAGCGCGAGCACCTCCCGGACGGCCCCCTCGGCCTCCGCCAGCACCTGCTCGGCGACCGGCCCGTCGGCCTCGTGCACGCGCCGCATCAGGATCCGCGCGCGGCCCATGAGGACCCCCGCCGCCTGCCGCACCTCCGTGCCGCCCCCGGCGTACAGCGCGAGGACCCGGTCGTACGGCTCGGCGACCGCCGCGAGCGCCTCGTCGATCTCCCCGGTGAGCGCGCGGACGTAGGCCGCACGCGTGCGCGCCGCCAGCGCCTCGCCGGGATCGCCCGCCTCCGCGTACAGCCCGGCCGCCAGCTCGAACGTTTCGGCACCCTCCGCGCCCAGTCCCATCGCCCGGTGGTCGGCGATCTCGGCGCGGTCGCGCGCGTCCAGCGCGGCGCCCCCGGCCTCCTCCGCGGCCTCCGCCACCGCCGCCCACGCCTCCACGGCGTGCGGCCGCAGGGTGTCCGACAGCCGCCGCGCCTCGGCGAGCAGCGCGGGCAGATCCGGCGCGCCGGCCCGCGCCCCGGCCGCCGCCGTGACCGCCGGCGCCGGGGGAGCGGCCGCGGGAGCCGGCGGACGTACCGTGCGCACCCCCAACGGCAGTCGCTCCACCAGCGGCTGCTGCGACATCCGCGCGCGTGCCCGCTCGCCGACGTGCGACGTGCCGTTGCGCGCGTCGAACCGCGCGGCCAGCGCGAGCGCCTCCTCGCGCGCGTGGAGCGCGAGTTCCGCCGCCGTCCACCCCCGCCCGGCCGGACCGGGCACCCGCTGCCCGCCCAGGCCCAGCGCGGACAGCCGCTCCATGAGCAGCACCACCACGCTCAGGAAGCCCAGCCTGCTGCGCGGCTGCCCCTCGTCCGTGAAGTACGCCGGGCGCTCCGCGAGCAGCTCCAGGCCCCGCGCCTCGTTGCCGGTCAGCGCGCAGAACTCCACATGGTCGGCGTACGCGCCCCGCATGCTCTCCATCGCCCGCACCAGCCGGAAGCCGCGCAGGTGGTTCGCCCGGGCCTCGTCCGCCCGGCCCAGCCGCAACAACGGAACCAGGGACGACGCGAGCGCGGTGTGCGGCTCGTGCGCGCACGTGTACGCGCCCTCCAGGACGGGCGCCCACAGCTCCAGGGCCTCCGCGTCCCGGCCCCGCTCCGCCCGCCACCAGCCCTGACCGTGCAGCTCGCACGCGTGGCAGTCGGCCATGCCGTCGCGATCCGCGGCCAGCCAGGCGGCGAACGCCCGCTCGGCCCGCTCCACGTCCCCGACGTGCGCGGCCACGCTGAACTCGGCGCTGCGCACGGCCCGCTCGGAGTGCCCGGCGAGCCGGTAGCGGTGCTCCATCTCGCCGAGCCACTTCTCCACCGACGCCAGCGGGATGTGCGGCTGGTCGAGCATGCCGGCCGACATCCACTTGAAGACCCAGTGCAGCGAGTGCGTCTCGTGCGCGTCGAAGTCCTCGGGCCGTTCGTCCCACATGCGCAGCAGGCGCGCGAACGGGACGAACATCTTGTCCTTCTCGGAGCTGTAGTTGTAGACCTTCAGCTGGTGTCCGAGCGCCTCGATCACGGCGAGCGGGATGTTCAGCCTCTCGGCCTCCGCGAGCAGCAGTTCCGCGCGCGCGTTGCGGGCCGGGCCCTCCGGCTGCTCGCCGTTCTCCGCCATCGCCCGGCGCAGGGAGTCGAAGTCCGTGATCGCGGTCATCGCCGCCCGTCCTCCTCAGGTGTGGCTTCCCCGTGCGTGGCCCACTCCAGCAGGCCGATGAACGCCCGGTTCAACAGTGCGGAGTCCGCCGGCCGCAGGGGCCGCTGCGCCATCAGCAGCGCCTGCCCGTACAGCGACTCCGTGGCGGTGCCGATCAGCTCGGCGTCCCGCAGGGAACTGATCCGCCGGACCAGCGGGTTGAGATGGTTGAGCACCAGACGCGCGCGCGGGGCGCTGCCGCGCAGGGAGCCCAGGATGCCCGCCCACAGGTCGTCCGCCCGCGACTCGGCGTCCGCCCGCGCCTGCTCGTGCCGGGCCGCCCGGTCGTCCAGATGCAGGGCGGGCACCGACAGCGGGTGGAAGGCGCGCAGGACCACGTCACAGCCCAGCGGGTCGAGCTTCGCCCGCGCGGCCGCCAGGAAACCCGACAGCGCCAGCTCCTCCGCCGCGTCCACGGCGTCCAGGTGCGCGGTCACGGTGTCCGCGTCCAGCTCGGCGACCACCGTCCCCGGCCGCACCGACGGCAGCGCCTCGACCAGTTCGCTGTCGTACGTGTAACCGCCGTTGACCACCCCGACGCCCTGCGCCGACGCGATCGGCGCGACCTGCCGGTACTCCTCCACGGTCCGCGTGAAGTGGACCACCGGATGCCGCTGAGCGAACTCCTCCAGCGACATCCGGCCGTCACTCGTCTCGAACGGCAGCCACGGCAGCATCGTCCGCAGCATCTCCCCGTCGTGCCGCGCCAGGGACTTCACCCCCAGGTGGTGCACGGCGAGGAACGCCGCCAGCCGCTCCGGATCCCCGGCGGCCAGCCCCGTCAGCCACGCCCGGATCCGCTCGCCCAGCGCCTCCCGCACGGCCGCCAGCGTCTCGTCCTCGTACAGCGCCTCGCGCGAGGCCGTGGGCCGCAGGCTGTCGGTGTCCAGGACACAGCGCACGAAGAACGCCCAGTCCGGCAGCAGCTGTTCGGCCCGGTCGGTCAGCAGCATGCCCTTGAGGTGCACGCGGTGACCCGCCCGCTGGGCCGGACTGACCGCGGCCGGCAGCACGTACGCCACCCCGCGGATGCCGGCCAGCGGCACGTTCAGCTCGATCGAGTCCAACGGCGTGAACCCGAACAGCTCGTGGCAGTGCCGGGCCAGCGCCACCCGCCGGTTCGCGGGAGAGGCGTACGGCCGGTCCCAGGGCGCCGGCAGATCGGTGACCGCCTCCTCGCCGACCCGGACGTCGTACGGCAGCAGCGAGCCGAAGTCGCGCGCCAGCTGGAGGACCCGCTGCTCGGTGAGCCACTCACCGGCACCGGCCCGCGCCACCAGGTGCACGGTCGTGCCCGGCTGGGGGCGCTCCTCGTCGGACAGCGTCCGCACCGTGTACGAACCGTCGTCGCGGGCCGTCCACTCCACCGGCGGCGCGCCGGGCGTACGGGAACTGCGGCTGACCACCCGGATGCGCTCGGCGACCACGAAGCAGGCCAGCAGCCCGATGCCGAACTGCCCGAGGAAGTCGGAGCGGGCCTCCTGCAGGCCGTCGGCGCGCTTGGAACTGCGTCCGATGGTGGCCAGCAGGCTGTGCACGTCGGACTCGGTGAGCCCGACACCGGAGTCCTCCACCCGCAGCTCCCCGCCCGCGGCGGACAACCGCACCCGCGCCGGGGCGCCGGGCTCCTCCGCCCGCCGGGCGGTGATGGCGTCCACGGCGTTCTGGAGCAGCTCGCGCAGATAGACCCGGGGACTGGAGTAGAGGTGATGGGACAGCAGGTCCACCAGGCCACGCAGGTCGACCTGGAAGGTATGAGGTGACGGGGATGCCTGGGATGACGGTGAGGTCTGGGAGTCCATCGCTGCTGCGCCGCGGCTCGGGGAGGGGCGACGGCGCGGGGTCGGGCGGTCCCGGTGGGGCGGTGACCGCGGGGGATGGCCGGAGCGCGCCATCCTAGAGCCCGAACGGGCCGCCTGACCAGGGGTTTCGGGACACGTATACGGCAATGTCAGTGGGGTGGTGTGCAATGGATCTCGTGCCCGCGCTCGAAGAACCGCTCAAGAAGGTGCTCGGCCCACCGACCGCGAAGGTGATGGCCGAGCACCTCGGCCTGCACACCGTCGGCGACCTCCTGCACCACTACCCGCGCAGATACGAGGAGCGCGGCCAGCTCACGCACCTCGCCGACCTCCCCATGGACGAGCACGTCACCGTGGTCGCCCAGGTCGCCGACGCCCGCCTGCACACCTTCGCTTCGGCCAGGGCCCCCCGCGGCAAGGGCCAGCGCCTGGAGGTCACCATCACGGACGGCAGCGGCCGCCTCCAGCTGGTCTTCTTCGGCAACGGCGTGCACAAGCCGCACAAGGACCTCCTGCCGGGCACCCGCGCGATGTTCTCCGGCAGAGTCTCCCTCTTCAACCGCCGCCTCCAGCTGGCCCATCCGGCCTACGAACTGCTGCGCGGCGACACCGAGGAAACGGTCGAGACCTGGGCCGGCGCCCTCATCCCGATCTACCCGGCCACCGCCAAACTCGAGTCCTGGAAGATCGGCAAGGCGATCCAGACGGTCCTGCCCAGTGCCCAGGAGGCCGTCGACCCGCTCCCGGACTCCCTGCGCGAGGGCCGCGGCCTGCTCTCCCTCCCCGAAGCCCTCCTCAAGATCCACCGTCCGCAGACCAAGGCCGACATCGACGGCGCCCGCGCCCGCCTCAAGTGGGACGAGGCCTTCGTCCTCCAGGTCGCCCTCGCCCGCCGCCGCCACGCCGACGCCCAACTCCCGGCCGTCCCCCGCAGACCCGCCCCGGACGGCCTGCTCTCCGCCTTCGACGACCGCCTCCCCTTCACCCTCACCGAGGGCCAGCAGAAGGTCTCGAAGGAGATCTTCGACGACCTGGCGACCGAGCACCCGATGCACCGACTGCTCCAGGGGGAGGTCGGTTCCGGTAAGACGATGGTGGCCCTGCGCGCCATGCTCGCCGTCGTCGACGCCGGCGGGCAGGCCGCCATGCTCGCGCCCACCGAGGTCCTCGCCCAGCAGCACCACCGCTCCGTCGTGGAGATGATGGGGGAACTGGCCGAGGGCGGGATGCTGGGCGGCGTCGAGCACGCCACCAAGGTCGTGCTGCTCACCGGGTCGACGGGGGCCGCCGGGCGGCGGCAGGCGCTGCTCGATCTCGTCACCGGCGAGGCCGGCATCGTCATCGGCACGCACGCGCTGATCGAGGACAAGGTGCAGTTCCACGATCTCGGGCTGGTCGTGGTCGACGAGCAGCACCGGTTCGGCGTCGAACAGCGGGATGCCCTGCGGGGCAAGGGCAAGCAGCCTCCGCACCTGCTCGTCATGACCGCCACACCCATCCCGCGCACGGTCGCCATGACCGTCTTCGGTGACCTGGAGACCTCCGTCCTGGACCAGCTCCCGGCCGGCCGGTCGCCCATCGCCAGCCATGTCGTCCCCGCCGCCGACAAGCCGCACTTCCTGGCCCGCGCCTGGGACCGGGTCCGGGAGGAGGTCGAGGCCGGCCATCAGGCGTACGTGGTCTGTCCCCGCATCGGCGACGAGGAGGACGACCCGAAGAAGGCCAAGAAGAAGGCCCTGGAGGACGAGGCGGAGAAGCGCCCCCCGCTCGCCGTCCTGGAGGTGGCCGACCAGCTGGCCCGGGGTCCGCTGCAGGGGCTCACGGTCGAGGTGCTGCACGGCCGTATGCCCCCGGACGACAAGGACGCCGTCATGCGCCGGTTCGCCGCCGGGGACACCGACGTGCTGGTCGCCACGACCGTCATCGAGGTCGGGGTCAACGTGCCGAACGCCACCGCGATGGTGATCATGGACGCCGACCGCTTCGGCGTCTCCCAGCTGCACCAGCTGCGCGGCCGGGTCGGCCGCGGCTCGGCCCCCGGACTCTGCCTCCTCGTCACCGAGATGCCCGAGGCGAGTCCCGCCCGCCAGCGGCTCGACGCGGTCGCCGCCACCCTCGACGGCTTCGAGCTGTCCCGCATCGACCTCGAACAGCGCCGCGAGGGCGACGTGCTGGGACAGGCCCAGTCGGGCGCCCGCTCCAGCCTGCGCGTCCTCGCCGTCATCGAGGACGAGGAGGTCATCGCCGAGGCGAGGCAGGAGGCGGCACAGGTGGTCGCGTCCGACCCGGAACTGGCCGCCTACCCCGGCCTGCGCACCGCCCTGGACGCCCTCCTGGACGAGGAGAGGGAGCAGTACCTGGAGAAGGGCTGAGCGCGCGGCCGCCCGGGCCGGTGGGGTGCCGGCGCGTGCGGCGTGGCCGGTCGGCGGCCCCCGCCCCTCGACGGACGGCCGCCCGCGCGTGGCGGGACGGGCAGTGCCCCGCGCGCGGCGGGGCGGACGGGCGGCGGGACCGCGCCGGACGACCCGTGCGGTACCCCGCGCGCGGCGGGGCGGAGGGTTCCCCGGGTCCCCACCGGGCATCGCCGACCGTGGTCGAGCACCCCGCACCTCCGCCTGCCAGACTGACCACGTACCGACCACGTAAAGACGCCCTCGAACAAGGACCCCGAGATGACCCGCGTGATCGCCGGAAAGGCCGGCGGACGTCGCCTGGCCGTCCCGCCAGGGACCGGCACCCGGCCCACCTCCGACCGCGCACGCGAGGCTCTCTTCTCCACCTGGCAGTCCCTGCTCGGCGGCGCCCCCCTCGACGGCGAACGCGTCCTGGACCTCTACGCCGGCTCCGGCGCCGTGGGGCTGGAGGCCCTCTCCCGGGGAGCCGGCCACACCCTGCTCGTCGAGGCCGACGCGCGAGCGGCCCGCACCATCCGGGAGAACGTGAGGACCCTCGGCCTGCCGGGCGCCGAGGTCCGGGCCGGCAAGGCCCGGCAGATCATCCAGACGCCGCCGACGGAGCCGTACGACCTCGTCTTCCTCGACCCCCCGTACGCCGTCACCGACGACGATCTTCGCGAGATCCTGCTCACACTCCGCTCGCAGGGGTGGCTCGCGGCGGAAGCCCTCGTCACCGTGGAGCGCAGCACCAGAGGCGGCATCTTCGACTGGCCGGACGGCTTCGAAGCGATCCGGTCCCGTCGCTACGGCGAGGGAACGTTTTGGTACGGTCGCGCCGCCTCTACGTGCGAAGACGCACGATGACCGGACCGGAGAGCGAGGGATCTCAAGTGCGCCGCGCCGTCTGTCCCGGGTCGTTCGACCCGATCACCAACGGACATCTCGACATCATTTCCCGCGCCTCCCGTCTGTACGACGAGGTCTACGTCGCGGTGATGATCAACAAGTCCAAGAAGGGCCTGTTCGAGATCGACGAGCGGATCGACCTGATCCGCCAGGTGACCGCCGAGTACGGAAACGTCCGCGTCGAAGCCTTCCACGGTCTCCTCGTCGACTTCTGCAAACAGCGCGAGATCCCGGCCATCGTCAAGGGTCTGCGCGCCGTCAGCGACTTCGACTACGAGCTGCAGATGGCCCAGATGAACAACGGCCTCTCCGGTGTCGAGACACTGTTCGTCCCCACCAACCCCACCTACAGCTTCCTGTCGTCCTCCCTGGTCAAGGAGGTCGCGACCTGGGGCGGCGACGTGTCCCACCTGGTCCCGCCGATCGTCCTCGAGGCACTCGCCGAACGTCTCCGCAAGGACTGAGGACCTGACGGCCCGTCACTCGGTGTCCGCCGGACACCTCATGGCCGTACAGTCGTTCCGTCCGTCTCCAACACAGCAGCAGAGAGTGGCGAGCAACCGGTGGACGTGCAGAAGAAGCTCGACGAGATCGTCACGGCGGTCTCCAGTGCCCGGTCGATGCCGATGTCGGCCTCGTGCGTGGTCAACCGCGCCGAACTGCTCGCCCTCCTCGAAGAGGTGCGCGCCGCCCTGCCCGACTCCCTCGCCCAGGCCCGGGAGCTGATCGGCGGCCGCGAGCAGATGGTCGAGCAGGCCCGCCAGGAGGCCGACCGGATCATCTCCACCGCGCACGCCGAGCGCGGCTCCCTGATCTCCGACACCGAGATCGCCCGCCGCTCGCAGGCCGAGGCCGACCGCATCCTGGCCGAGGCCCGCAAGGAGGCCGAGGACATCCGCGCGGAGGCCGACGACTACGTCGACTCCAAGCTCGCCAACTTCGAGGTCGTCCTCACCAAGACCCTCGGCTCCGTCGGCCGCGGCCGCGAGAAGCTCCTGGGCACCGGACCCGGTGTCGACGAGCAGGGGTACGAGGACGAGGACGCCCCCGAGCGCAGCCACGATCCGGAGACCCTGCGCCGCGACGCCGACGCCTACGTCGACGTCAAGCTGGGCGCCTTCGAGGCGGTCCTCGCCAAGACCCTGGAGGCCGTCGGCCGCGGCAGGCAGAAGCTGCACGGCCGGATCGCCAGCGACGACCTCGGCGCCCTCGCCGACGACGACACGACCTTCCAGCACTCCTCCGACGCCGACTACCTCGCCGACCTCGCCGCCCTCGCCGAGCAGGACACCCCGGCCGGGCAGCCCGCGCAGCGGTCGTACGAGCAGCCCCAGGAGGCCTACGCCTACCAGCAGCCGGCCCCGTACGGCTACCAGCAGCAGGACTACGGCCGGCAGCAGGACGCCTACGGGTACCAGCAGGCGGACCCCTACGCCGCCACGTTCGACTACGCGCAGACGGGCGGGGCCCCCGCCCAGGGCTACGACCCCCAGACGCCCTACGACCCGCAGCAGCAGGCCCCGCAGGAGCAGCAGGGTTACGCCCTCGACGAGGCCAGTCTGTTCGACACCAGCATGATCAGCGCCGAGCAGCTGCGCGCCTACGAACAGGGCCGCGGCCTGTAGGAGCCGAGGTCCGGGGCGGGGTCGCGGACACCGGATTGGGCTGTGAGCGAATGCTCCAGTATCCTGGCCCTTCGGTCGCGTGTATGTCCGCGATCGCTGCTGCCCGCAACACCTGAGGGCGGCGGCCCCCACAGCACCGAAGATCGAAAGCAGGAATGGCCCTGAACGCCCGCCTCGACCACCGCAACCCTCTCGTGTTCGACACACACGAGCTGGGGCGGCGTCCTGGCGCGCTCCAGCGCCTGTCCCGTGAGATCGAAGCCCCCGGGGACCTCGGGATCCAGGGGGTCATCGAAGTGCCGCAAGGCGCCCCGGTGAAGCTGGAACTCCGACTCGAGTCGGTCATGGACGGAGTGCTCGTCACGGGTACCGCCCGTGCACGGGCCGAGGGGGAGTGCGTAAGGTGTCTGGAGCCGGTCGGGCTGGAGCTCGAAGCGGATTTCCAGGAGATGTTCTCGTACCCTGACGCCGACGACCGGGGCCGCATGAAGGCGGAACCGGCCGACGACGCCGAGGACGACGAGGACATGCTCTTCCTCGAGGACGGCCTGTTCGACCTCGAGCCCGTGCTGCGTGATGCGGTGGTGCTCGCACTGCCGATGCAGCCGGTGTGCCAGGACGACTGCCCAGGACTGTGCGCCCAGTGCGGAGCACGCCTTGCGGACGACCCGGACCACCACCACGACGCCGTCGACATCCGTTGGGCGGCACTGCAGGGACTCGCCGGTTCACTCGAAGACGGCGAGAAGGACGAGATGAGTGGCGAAGCGCCTCGATCGGTGCCCGCCAACGAGAAGCAGGAGAAGTAGCCGTGGCTGTTCCGAAGCGGAAGATGTCGCGCAGCAACACGCGCCACCGCCGGTCGCAGTGGAAGGCTGCGGTCCCCACCCTGGTTGCGTGCGAGCGCTGCCACGAGCCCAAGCTGCAGCACATCGCGTGCCCGTCTTGCGGCACCTACAACAAGCGCCAGGTCCTCGAGGTCTGAGCGGCTGGTGAGAGGCACCGTGTCTAGCCCCAAGCAGGCGGATGACGCCAAGGCGGATTCCGTCGCCAAGAAAAAGGCGGACAACACGGCCTCGTCCCACACGCTTCTGGAAGGGCGGCTCGGCTATCAGCTCGAGTCCGCCCTTCTGGTGCGTGCGCTGACCCACCGTTCCTACGCGTACGAGAACGGCGGTCTGCCGACGAACGAGCGGCTGGAGTTCCTCGGGGACTCCGTGCTCGGCCTCGTCGTCACGGACACGCTGTACCGCACCCACCCCGACCTGCCCGAAGGCCAACTGGCCAAGTTGCGGGCCGCGGTGGTCAACTCGCGTGCGCTGGCGGAGGTCGGTCGTGGCCTCGACCTGGGCTCCTTCATCCGGCTCGGCCGGGGTGAAGAGGGCACGGGCGGCCGGGACAAGGCGTCCATCCTCGCCGACACCCTCGAAGCGGTGATCGGCGCGGTCTATCTCGACCAGGGCCTCGACGCGGCCTCCGAACTGGTGCACCGCCTGTTCGACCCGCTGATCGAGAAGTCCTCCAACCTCGGAGCCGGCCTGGACTGGAAGACCAGTCTCCAGGAGCTCACCGCGACCGAAGGACTCGGCGTGCCCGAGTACCTGGTGACGGAGACCGGCCCCGATCACGAGAAGACCTTCACTGCTGCCGCCCGCGTCGGAGGCGTCTCGTACGGCACCGGCACCGGCCGCAGCAAGAAGGAGGCGGAGCAGCAGGCCGCCGAGTCCGCGTGGCGGTCCATCAGGGCCGAGGCGGACGAGCGTGCCAAGGCGGCGAAGGCGGCCCAGGCCGTCGAGGCCGTCGACGGCAGCAGTCCGGACCCCGAGTCCGCCTCCGCCTGACGAACACCGACGACAGCACAACCAGCAGTACGAGACGAGCGCCCGCCCCCTACCCGGAGGCGGGCGTTCCGTACGGGGGATCCCATGCCCGAGTTGCCCGAGGTCGAGGTCGTCCGACGCGGTCTGGAGCGGTGGGTCGCCCATCGCACGGTCGCCGACGCCGAGGTGCTGCACCCGCGTGCCGTACGCCGTCACCTGGCCGGTGCCGACGACTTCACACACCGCCTCGAGGGGCATCGCATCGGCACCCCCAGCCGTCGCGGCAAGTACCTGTGGCTGCCGCTGGAGGACACGCCGCAGGCGATCCTGGCCCACCTCGGCATGAGCGGGCAGCTCCTGGTCCAGCCCCACGCGGCTCCCGACGAGAAGCACCTGCGCATCCGGGTCCGCTTCACCGACACGCTGACATCAGCGGCCACCGCCGCGGAGGGTACCGAGCTGCGCTTCGTCGACCAGCGCACCTTCGGTGGTCTGTCGCTGCACGACACCACCCCCGACGGGCTGCCCGACGTCATCGCGCACATCGCGCGCGACCCCCTCGACCCGCTGTTCGACGACGAGGCCTTCCACCAGGCCCTGCGGCGCAAGCGCAGCACCATCAAGCGGGCCCTGCTCGACCAGTCACTGATCAGCGGTGTCGGCAACATCTACGCCGACGAGGCGCTGTGGCGCTCCCGCCTCCACTACGACCGCCCCACGGCCGGCCTCACCCGCCCCCGCACCTTCGAACTGCTCGGCCACGTCCGGGACGTGATGACGGCGGCCCTCACCGTCGGCGGCACCAGCTTCGACAGCCTGTACGTCAACGTCAACGGCGAGTCGGGCTACTTCGACCGGTCGCTGGACGCCTACGGGCGCGAGGGACTGCCGTGCCGGCGCTGCGGCACACCGATGCGCCGGCGCCCCTGGATGAACAGGTCCAGCTACTTCTGCCCGCGGTGTCAGAGGCCGCCGCGCGTCTCGTCGTAGCGCCCGCGGGACGCCAGGACCTCGTCCATCCGTCCCTCCACCAGGCGGATCAGGCCGAGCAGCCGCTCCGCGACCTCGTGGCCCAGAGGCGTCAGTTCGTAGTCCACGCGGGGCGGGTTGGTCGGCTGCGCCTCGCGGTGCACCAGACCGTCGCGCTCCAGCGCGTGCAGCGTCTGGGACAGCATCTTCTCGCTGACGCCGTCGACGCGTCGGCGCAGTTCGTTGAAGCGCAGCGAGCCCTCGTGCAGGGCTCCCAGAGTGAGGGCGCCCCAGCGACCCGTCACGTGCTCCAGCGTGCCGCGCGAGGGGCAGGCCTTGGCGAACACGTCGTACGGGAGGTCCTGCTCCGGGGTGCGCTCCTGAATGCCGGTCATGACCCAAGCGTACTCGAACGCAGCGCTAACTCGTAGGTTGCACTAACTAGAAGTTAGTGCTTTCCTTTCGTCGTCGCCGGTGGGCCGTTGTTCCGCTTTCGCCGGCTCCCTTTGTCTGCCCCGAGGAGGACGCACGTGACCACCCCCGTTGTCTCCATCGCCTACCACTCCGGCTACGGCCACACCGCCGTCATCGCGGAGGCCGTCCGCTCCGGTGCCGTCCAGGTCGGCGCCGAGGTGCACCTGATCGAGGTCGACGCGATCACCGAGGAGCAGTGGGCGGTGCTCGACCGCTCGGACGCGATCGTGTTCGGCTCGCCCACCTACATGGGCACCGCGTCCGCCGCCTTCCACGCCTTCGCCGAGGCGACCTCCGCCCGCTGGGCCACCCAGGCCTGGAAGGACAAGTTGGCCGCCGGCTTCACCAACTCCGGTTCCAAGAGCGGAGACAAACTGCACACCCTGCAGTTCTTCCAGATCCTTGCCGCACAGCTCGGCATGCACTGGGTCAACCTCGGCCTGCTCCCCGGCTGGAACAGCAGCACGGCCTCCGGGGACGACCTCAACCGCCTCGGCGTCTTCCTCGGCGCGGCCGCCCAGACCAACGTCGACGAGGGCCCCGACGCGGTGCACAAGGCGGACATCGCCACCGCGGAACACCTGGGCCGCCGGGTCACCCAGACGGCGAAGACCCTCAATACGGGCCGCGCGGCCCTGGCCGCTAGTGCCGTGGCGGGCAATGTTCGCCCGTGAAGGAGCGGCGGCCGGTGCGTGCTCCGGGGGTACCCCCGGCCGGAGGCCGGGGGAGTGCCGGCCGGAGGTCCTCGTACTGGGCGTGCTCGGGTCTTCGGCCGGTGCGGCGAGTGGGGGTCCCCCTTCCGGGGGAGCGCGCCGGGCGCCGCGACGGGGCGAACGTCGCCCGTCGCGGCAATAGGGCGTGTTCCGAAAGTGGCGTCGTCTGCCCGAAGGGCAGGCCCGGCGGCGTCTGGTGCGTGCGATCGCAAGGCGGAGGGTCGCCCCGATACTGCTCGTGTCGGGGCGACCCCGACAACACGGCGAGCGTGCGTGCCAGGCGTCGCCGGGCTGGGGGCACCCCCTCTGGGGGAGGGACTTTCGAAACACGCCCTAGCCACGACGGGCTCCCCCCGGGGCCGGCCGCCCGGTCACCGTCGGCGCGCGACCCGGGGGCCGGTGCGTTTCAGTAGCCGAAGAAGTGAAGGGCCGGGTCTCTGGCCTGCGACTGTGTAACCGATCAACGCTGCGACCTGCGACTTAGCTGTCGGTGGTTGTCAGCGTTGGTCGTCGTTGAGTGCCCTCCGACGGCCCCAGGACGGCCCGGAAATATCCCGGTGCCGCCGCCAGTCAGGGGTGACCGCATGTTGTTGGGGCTGAATGGCCTACCGGGACTGGTCGATGATCCGTCCGTGGTCCTGTTCAAGCTTGAGATCAGCAAGCATGCCTAGCTTGGTCATCTGCGCGACCACTGCGCAGAGGTTGAGAGCCTCGCCGAGCACGCTGTCCTTTTGGGCAACGAAGACGAACGTGTCTTCGTTGGTTGGAAGCGTGCGCGGAAGGGTTACGAGGCCGTGGTCGCTCAATGCCTGGGTGATCTTCTCGTTGAGCTCCGGGCTGAGCCGAACCCTCGTGGGGTCCGCGTACTTCTTGATGAACCGCATTGAGACGCGCTTAATGCCGTGGTCGACCTCTACCGCGTTGGCGAGCACCGTGAAATCCATGGCGGTCATGCAAGCCTGTAGATAACTGAGTTGTCAACGTCGTTGTTGGCGCGTCCTATGAGCGACGGTTCAACGCTTCAGTCACCCACCACTCGCCCCAGCTCCCATCCCGTCTGCCGTCGACCCACACACCGTGGAGCGGGCGTGGTTCAGGGCGTCAAGGTGGAGCGCGCCACTGTACGAACGACCTTGACGCCCTGGGCCGCGTCTGCTCGGCTCTGCCTGGGTCGACGGCAGACGGGATGGGAGCTCCCCGCGCACGCCACACTCGGCCAGCACTCGCAGACGGCGCCCCCGCCATCTCGGAGCCTGAGCGCCCCCGCCGGAGGCATGTCTTTGACCCGTGGCCGCTCTGTGCGGTGATCGACTCATGGCCTTCGGCCCTATCCACATGTGGGCGCGCGTCGGCGCAGCGCGGGCGGAGCGGGCCGGAGGCAGGAGCGTCGCCCGCGGCGGAGCCGGGAGCGCGCCCGGCGGAGCGGAGCGCAGCCGGGGCTTGATGAGGTAGAGAAACCTGTAACTCGTGCTCCTGGTGGCCTCGCAGCTTTCGGCTACAGGCGGTCGTGCTCTGCTTGCAGCGTCTTCAGGACGGATTCGGGGTCGCCGTCGTAGACGATGTGAGGTTCACCGGGTTCCGGGGCCACGAATCGATTCCGGTAGCGGATCAGGTCGCTTTCTGCGAAGTAGATCGAGTTCGGATCGTCCTCGTGCCGGGCGTTGCGCTTGCTCACGCGAGACCACAGCTCTTCGTGGCTGGCTTCCAGGTAGACGACCACTGAGACTGCGCCACCTTCGGTAGCGACCTTCCGCCAGTGGGCGCGGTCTTCCGGCGTCCAGAACCCATGGTCGACAACCACATCGTGCCCGGCCTGGAGCTGCTCACGGAGCTGGACAGAGGTCTCCTCGAGGATCGGCCGCTCAAGGGTAGGAAACGTGCCCCGGGGGAAATCGACGCCGTACACCCCGTGTCGACGGAACATCTCCTCGTCGGGGCAGAGCCTGAGGAACCCGCGGTCTGTCAAAGCACGAGCCAAAGTGGTCTTCCCGGAGCCGGGAAGTCCTGCCATGAGGACGCAGAAAGGTGGGCGGGTGCCGCCGACGGCCGTCACCGGGTGACTTCCGATTCCGTCTGCCACGTCCGGCCGGGGCCTCCCAGGTCGACGCCGTACTCAACGACGGTGCCTTCGCTGTCGACGAACTTCGCTGTCATCACGACTACCGGCTCCTGCGGCGGGTTCACGGGATCCAGCTCCAGGAGCTCCGCGTCCTCAGGCTTCAACAGCCGGGCTGATGCGGTGTCGAACCGGTGGGTGATCGGTCGGCCGGTGGCCTGTGCGATGAGTTGCAGGGAGGTTCCCCCGCTCAGCCGCTCACTGCTCGTGAGCTGCGGGATCATCTCTCCGTATCGAACGGGGATCCAGGACGTCGAGTGCGCCACGATGCCGTGTCGGTCGCGGTACACCCGGCTTCGCCTGATCACGTTCGAGCCGGGCTTGATGTCCAGTGCCTGAGCCACGTCTGCGGGCGCCGGCACTACTGAAGCCTGGTGCGAGTCGGACCGTTCGCCGGTTCCCCAGCTGGACCCGGTGCGGCGGCCTCGGTCCTGGCGCTGGGACCCGGAGGACATAGGGGCGGGACGGTCCAGGACCTCGGTTCCGATGCCGTGGATACCTCGGACAAGCCCCTCGTTACGCAGCTTCCGCAAGGCCTTCTCTGCAGTTGCGGCGCTGACGCTCCACTCCTGCGAGAGGTTCTTGATGCTCGGCAGAAGCGAGCCCGGTTGGAGTTCACCGGACGTGATCAGCTCCGCGTAGTGGGCGGCAATCTGCGCATAGGGCGCTCGATTGTCTGCCTGGTCGGCCATTGCGTCAGCTCCCTTATCCCAGTGGCTACTTCCCTAGCGTACCGCTTGACACCCTAAGGTGCCCTAGGGAACCTTAGGGATGTAGCGCCGGATGAATGAGAGATCCGGCACCACCGCCGCATGCCCAGGGGCGGCGCCTCAACCGCCAAGAAGAACCGCCGCCCCTGGCTCCCTCGAAGGGAAGTCCCATCATGCCCGCAACTCTGGTTGTTGAGCACGTTTCCTCAGTCGCCTTATCTGTGCCGTTCGCGTCGGTCGAAGATCTGTCGAACGGTGAGCGGACTGTGGCGCTGTATGCCTCGGACCTGCCGGACGGCTACCGCTACAAGCGCGGGGACACCGCGCAGCTTGTCGCCTGGATCATTCAGGGGGCCAACCGGGTGGGCCTGGACCGGCTTCGCCGCATCGCTGCGCTGGAGGCCGGATACCGGCGCTTCGTCGCGCGGAACGTGGTCACGGTCGAACAGGAGCGG
The DNA here is from genome assembly GCF_043198675.1 of Streptomyces sp. NPDC048734. NCBI lineage: Bacteria > Bacillati > Actinomycetota > Actinomycetes > Kitasatosporales > Streptomycetaceae > Streptomyces > Streptomyces sp. NPDC048734. Next base: position 48,092 of record NZ_JBICUZ010000016.1, read on the forward strand.
GCCCACATTGAGCGGTTCCCCAACCGTAAGCGTGACCGGCGGGCCGGGGAGCTGGCGGCGCTGGTCACGCACTTCGCCTCCATGAGTGATGAGGCTCGGGAACGGGGCGGCCGGTTCCTGCTGGACGGACCGTGCCCCGAGTGCGGCGACACCCGGCAGGTGTGGGCGTGCTGGGCCGTGGATGTGGATGCGGACTGGTACGAGGAGGGCTATGGCCCGTGCTCGCTGTGCGGGGGTGCCGCGTGACGGCGTTCCCCGTCCCCCCGGAGGCCGTGGCCGGTGCTGCGGCCTCCCTGGGCGTTGACCCGCTGACCCTCGCGGACATGCTCCGGGTGGCGAACGCGCCCGGCTTCGACCGCTGGCAGGAGCAGATCCGCCGCACCGGCGGCTGCACCAACCCGATCCGCCTGGCGGGCCAGACCGTCACGCGCGACGCCAAGACCGGTGAGGTCCTGTACTCCTACAGCACCGAGCAGGAACCGGGCGGCATGCTCCGGGTGGCGTGCGGCAACCGGCGGGCCTCGCGCTGCCCGGCCTGCGCCTGGACCTACGCGGGCGACACCTACCACCTGATCCGGGCCGGGATCACCGGCGACGAACGTAAGGACGTCCCCGCCACCGTGCGCGATCACCCGCGGGTCTTCGCCACCCTGACCGCGCCCTCGTTCGGCCCGGTCCACAACCGGCCCTCCTCCGGCCGCTGCCGCTGCGGGAGCTCCCACGCCGAGGATGACCCGGCGCTCGGCACGGCGCTCGATCCGGAGCGGTACGACTACGCGGGCTCGGTGTTGTTCAACAACTTCGCCGGGGACCTGTGGCGCCGCTTCACCATCTACCTGCGCCGCGAGATCGCCGGCCGCGCAGGCATCACCCAGTCCGCGCTCAAAGAGGTGTGCCGGGTCTCCTTCGGCAAGGTCGCCGAGTTCCAAAAGCGCGGGGCCGTCCACTTCCACGCCGTGGTACGCCTCGACGGCCCGGCCGGCCCCGACTCGCCCCCACCGGCCTGGGCCACGGTCGCCCTCCTCGACGACGCAATCCGCGCCGCCGCCGGACGCGTCTCCGTGCCGGTGCCCGCATCCGGCGACCATCCGGCTCGCGTCCTGCGCTGGGGCACCCAGGTCGACGTCCAGCCCATCGGCGCCCTGGGCCGCGAGGAACTGACCGAACAGGCGGTGGCCTCCTACGTCGCCAAGTACGCCACCAAGGCGGCCGAGACCACCGGCACCGTCGACCACCGGATCGGGGAACTGGCCGAGCTGGACAAGCTGCCGCTGCCCGACCACACCCGACGCCTCATCGAAGCGTGCCGGGACCTCGAGGACGCCTACCCGGACCGGCTGCTGTGGCGCTGGGCTCACATGCTCGGCTTCCGCGGCCACTTCTCCACCAAATCCCGCCGCTACTCCACCACCCTCACCACCCTGCGCCAGGTGCGCGCCGACTACCGAGCCCGGCAGGAACGCCGCGAACGCGGGCTCTCCGAGGACCTCGACGACACGGAGGGCTCCACGCTCGTGCTCGCCCACTGGACCTACGCCGGACAGGGCCACACCCCCGGCGAGTCCTGGCTCGCCGCCTCGATCGCCCGAGATCTGCGCCTGAACCGAGAGACCGCACGCGAAGCACTAGCCGACTTGCACGACATGGACGAGATGGAGGCATGGACGTGAGGCGCTCGCTGCCCGATCGCTACCTGACCCCGGTCGACCTGGCCGACCTCCTCGGCGTCCCGGTCGAGACCGTCTACCAGTGGCGCCGCAAGCAGACCGGACCGCGTGGCTTCCGCGTCGGCCGGCACCTCCGCTTCGACCCCGAAGATGTCCGCGTCTGGGTCGCATCTCAGATGGAAAGGGCCGCCTGATGGCCGGACACATCCAAGACCGCTGGTTCAAGGCCGAGCCGGGACCGGACGGCAAGAGCGTCAAGGTCAAGACCGACCGCTTCGGCGTCGGCCTCCGCTACCGCGCCCGCTACATCGGGCCGGACGGCTCGGAGAAGTCCAAGAGCTTCCCGGACAAGCAGAAGCGCAAGGCTGAGCTATGGCTCGCCAACATCGAGGCGGACATGTCCCGCGGTGACTACGTCAGCCCGGACGCTGGCAAAGTCACGTTTGAGCAGTACGCCACGCAGTGGATGACGACGCAGATCACGGACCCCCTGACGCGGGAATCCGTCGAGAGCCGGTTGCGGCTCCACGCGATCCCCCACCTGGGTACGCGGCCGATGGGCTCCTTCACGCCATCCCATCTCCGGCTCTGGCTGCGCACCTTGGAGGACCGGGGGCTGTCGGCCGGGTACCGGCGCGGGATCTTCGCGCACGTCTCCACCGTCTTCACGGCTGCCGTGGAGGACCGGATCATCCGCGTGAACCCGTGCAGCGCTCGTTCCGTGCGGGCTCCTCGTCTCGAACCCCGCAAGGTCAAGCCCTGGCCCGCCGAACGGGTGATGGGAGTGCGCGCGGCCCTCCCGGAGAGCTACCAGGCTCTCGTCAACGTCGCCGCCGGATGCGGCCTGCGACAGGGCGAGGTCTTCGGCCTGGCCGTGGAGGACGTGGACTTCCTCGGCGGAGTGGTGCACGTGGTGCGGCAGGTCAAGCTCCTGCAACGCCACCGGCCGGTGTTCGCTCCGCCCAAGGGAGGCAAGGAACGGCACGTCCCCCTCCCCGAGTCGGTGGCCTTCGCGCTGGCAGCACACCTGAAGGATCACCCGGCCGTGGAGGTCACCTTGCCGTGGAAGACCCTCGACGGTCCTCCGGTCACGGCGTCGCTCATCTTCACCGGCTCTACGGGACTGGCCCTCGACCGGAACCGCTTCAACGATCGGGTATGGCGGCCGGCACTTCGGGCCGCGGGCGTCGAGACCGGTCGGGAGAACGGCATGCACGCGCTGAGACACTTCTACGCCTCGGTGCTCCTGGACGCGGGGGAGAGCATCAAGGCTCTCAGCGAGTACTTGGGCCACCACGACCCCGGCTTCACGCTGCGGACGTACACGCACCTGATGCCGTCGAGCGGCACCCGTACCAGGGCCGCCGTCGACCGGGTCTTCAAGGGCAACGAAGGTGCGGACGACGGCCCCGAGACGGCCCAGGGAGGTGCGTAAGCCTCTGACCTGCGATTAGGTCAGTAGCCGAAGTTCTGCGTCCACCAAGGGCCGCCGGAGCCGAGGTGCACGCCGACGCCCAGGGTCTTGAAGTCGCAGTTGAGGATGTTGGCGCGGTGACCGGGGCTGTTCATCCAGGCCTCCATCACCGCCGCCGCGTCGGCCTGGCCGCGGGCTATGTTCTCGCCGCCGAGGTCGGATATGCCGGCCTTCCCGGCGCGGTCCCACGGGGTCGCGCCGTCCGGGTCGGTGTGGTCGAAGAAGCCGCGCGCCGCCATGTCCTCGCTGAACCTCTGGGCGAGGTCGGCCAGCGAACTGTTCGCGGAGACGGCGCTGCAGCCGACCTTGGCCCGTTCCTCGTTGACGAGCTTCAGCACCTCGGCCGCGGCCTGGATCTCCGCCGAGAAGGTCACCGGTGACGACTTCACCGGGGCCTTCGTGGCCGCCTTGGAAGGAGCCTTCTCCGGCGCCTTCTCCGGTTCCTTCTCCGGCGTCGTCCTGGGCTTCTCAATGGTCGCCGATGCGCTCGGCGACGCCTTCGAGGCCGACGGGGAGGGCGTGGCCGAGGCCGGGGCGGAGGCCGAGGGCGAGGTGTCGCGGCCGGCGTCGCGGCTGGTCGACGTACTGTCGCGGTCGGCCTCCGCGGAGCCGGAGGTGCCGCCCTGCTCGGAGGCCGAGTTGGTGGGCGAGTCGGCGGCCTGGACCCGGTCTTCCGCGCCACCGCCCCCGCCCAGTCGGTAGCTGTCGAGGCCGGGCACCACACCCGTGGCCACCGCGACCGTGCCGAGGGCGACCGCCGCGGACATCCCGAGCAGGCCGGTCCTGACCGGCGTCACGGCCTTCCGCTTGCGGCGGCGACCCGCACCGCCGCGGCCACCGGCACCGTGTGCCGGGCCGCGGCCCGGCGTGAAGCCGTCGACAGCGAAGTCGTCGGCAGCGAAGTCGTCCGACGTGAAGTCGTCCGACGTGAACCTGTCCGAAGCGAACCCGTCCGAAGCGAAGACCGCGGTGTCCCCGGCGGCCACGCGCTCGTCGTCCGGCGCGAACAGGTACTCCTGGCTCCGGGCGACCGTCTCGGCGTACGCCTCCGGGTTCAGGTAGGGCGCGATGCCCATGGCGGGGTGGTCGCCGCCGTACACGTCCCGCCGCGAGCGGCCTTCCGGGTACGAGCCGTCGGTGTGGTCGGCCGCCGTGGCGCGGCCGGCGGCGGAGCGTCGGTGGCGTCCCATGTTCTGGCCTTCCTCGTCCAACTGGTCCGGGCGGAGTCCCCGCCCCCCTGGTGCCCGCGGGGCTCCCGTGGTCGACCGGCGCCAATGGGGCGCATGACTCCTCATGGTCAACCTGACTCACTCGATCGAGTGAGTTTCATATGAGATTCATTGGGTGGGGACGGTACCGCATGTCGCTGGGGGAGGAAGTGTCCCCAGGGGCATCGCCTGGTTAGGTTGCCTCCATGAGCGAGGATGTACGGCTGGTCGCCTGGGTGCGCGGACACGTCCAGGGCGTGGGTTTCCGCTGGTTCACCCGGGCGAAGGCGCTGGAGATCGGCGGCCTGAGTGGTTTTGCTCTCAATTTGGCCGACGGACGGGTCCAGGTGGTCGCCGAGGGCTCCCGGAAGGGCTGCGAAGGACTGCTCGACTGGCTCCAGGGCGACGACACGCCCGGCCGCGTGGACGGAGTCACAGAGATATGGGACACACCCCGCGGCGGCTACGACGGCTTCGCGATCCGCTGACGATCGCGCGCGAAACCGCCCCGCGGACACGGAGGGGAGTGCCTCCGGCAGCCGCGTCCGGCAGAAAGGGGCAGGTGGTGCCGAGAATCGCTTGCGCCGGGAGGCTCCGCGCGCAAGGATGATCGCCACGCCCCGAGGGTCCCGAGGAGTCGTCGCGCCGCCGTTCCGCGCCGCGCACGCAAGGGTTGCCCGCCGATACGGGGCGTGATCGTGTTGACCGTCAAACTTTTTGGTGAGACGCTGAAAGCACCCCCCGCACCCGCCTGTTTGGCGTGGATGAGCGGCAACACCAGCAAGATCCGGTCAACACCGCGGGTGCGAATCCCTCACGACCCACACCGCTTCGGTCGGTCACTCATTGTGGAGGACCATCCATCATGGCAAAGGCGCTTCTCGGTTACGTCGGCGGCTCCGACCCGCGACTCCTCGCCGAGATGCGACGGCTCCAGCAGCGCGTCCAGGACCTGGAAAACGAGCTCGGACGGATCCAGGCCGAGAACGACGCTCTGACGGCTGCCGCGTCTCACGACAGGTTCATGGAGAGCATCGACGCACACCAGGCGGAGCCTGCGCTCACCTGATCGCTGCACTGCTCCACAACAGCAAACGCAGTGGTCGGGCGGCTCATTAAACCGCGTCGGACCGCCAAGTCTGCAGAGTCTGCAAGGGACGCTTCGGCGTCCCTTCTTTCTTTCCCGTGCGTCCTTTCACCGCTTTTCACGTCTGGTCTGCCCTGCGCCCTCCCGGGTGAAACCGCGGGTTCATGGAGTGAGACATCACCGGGCGGTAAAGTCCAGCGGCGTGCACCTCAAGGCCCTGACCCTCCGAGGGTTCAAGTCGTTCGCTTCCGCGACCACACTCCGGTTCGAGCCGGGCATCACGTGTGTCGTAGGGCCCAACGGCTCGGGCAAGTCCAACGTGGTGGACGCGCTCAGCTGGGTCATGGGCGAGCAGGGCGCCAAGTCGCTGCGCGGCGGCAAGATGGAGGACGTCATCTTCGCCGGCACCACCGGCCGCCCCCCGCTGGGCCGCGCCGAGGTGTCCCTCACCATCGACAACTCCGACGGGGCCCTGCCCATCGAGTACGCCGAGGTCACCATCACGCGGATCATGTTCCGCAACGGCGGCAGCGAGTACCAGATCAACGGCGACACCTGCCGGCTCCTCGACATCCAGGACCTGCTGTCCGACTCCGGGATCGGCCGCGAGATGCACGTCATCGTCGGCCAGGGCCAGCTCGACTCCGTGCTGCACGCCGACCCCATGGGGCGCCGCGCGTTCATCGAGGAGGCCGCCGGCGTCCTCAAGCACCGCAAACGCAAGGAGAAGGCGCTCCGCAAACTGGACGCGATGCGGGCCAACCTCGCGCGCGTGCAGGATCTGACGGACGAACTGCGCAGACAGCTCAAGCCGCTGGGCCGGCAGGCCGCCGTCGCCCGCCGTGCCGCCGTCATCCAGGCCGACCTGCGCGACGCCCGCCTGCGCCTCCTCGCCGACGACCTCGTACGGCTGCGTGAGGCGCTCACCGCGGAGATCGCCGACGAGGCCGCCCTCAAGGAACGCAAGGACGCCGCCGAGCGGGAACTGCGCGAGGCCCTCCGGCGCGAGGCCCTGCTGGAGGACGAGGTCCGGCGGCTCGCGCCCCGGCTCCAGCGGGCCCAGCAGAGCTGGTACGAGCTGTCCCAGCTCGCCGAACGCGTCCGCGGCACGGTCTCGTTGGCCGACGCCCGCGTGCAGAGCGCCACCTCCGCGCCGGTCGACGAGCGGCGCGGCCGCGACCCCGAGGACCTGGAGCGCGAGGCCGCCCGCGTCCGCGAGCAGGAGGCGGAGCTGGAGGCCGCCCTCGAAGCGGCCCGGCACGCCCTCGACGACACCGTCTCCCACCGCGCCGATCTGGAGCGGGAGCTGGCGGTCGAGGAACGGCGGTTGAAGGACGTCGCCCGCGCGATCGCCGACCGGCGCGAGGGACTCGCCCGGCTGCACGGCCAGGTCAACGCCGCCCGTTCCCGCGCCGCCTCCGCCCAGGCCGAGATCGACCGCCTGGCCGCCGCCCGCGACGAGGCGCGGGAACGGGCGGTCACGGCGCAGGAGGAGTACGAGGCCCTGAAGACGGAGGTCGACGGGCTGGACGCGGGCGATCAGGAACTGGGCGAGCGGCACGACGAGGCCAGGCGGCGGCTCGCCGAGGCCGAGACCGCCTCGACCGCCGCCCGCGAGGCGGTCACCGCGGCCGAACGCAGACGTGCCGCCACCCAGGCCCGCCACGATGCCCTCGCCACGGGCCTGCGCCGCAAGGACGGCACGGGCGCGCTCCTCGACGCGAAGGACCGCCTCACCGGCCTGCTCGGCCCCGCCGCGGAACTCCTCACCGTCGCCCCCGGACACGAGGTCCCGCTCGCCGCGGCCCTGGGCGCCGCCGCGGACGCCGTCGCCGTCACCACCCCCTCCGCCGCCGCCGAGGCCCTCCGCCTCCTGCGCAAACAGGACGCGGGCCGGGCGGCACTCCTGCTGGTGGGTGCGCCGCAGGAGCCGTCCGCAGGGTCCGCCACCGCAGATCCGGAGCACGGCGCCGCCGAGGGGCCGGCGGGTACGGGGCCGTCGTCGGGCGGAGACGAGGCGCCGGGGGCGCCGGGTGCCGGTGCCGGCCCGGCGCGACACCCCGGCACCGGACCAGTCGGCACCACGCCGGCCCCGGCCGGAGCCCCGGGCGCCGACACCGGTGGAGGTGCCTCCGCCGCCGTACCGTCGGCCGCCGTCGACGGGACCGCCCGCGCCGGGGCCGTGGGGCCCACCGCGGCCGGTTGCTCCCTCGCCGCCGACCTGGTCCGTGCGCCCGCCGAGCTGATGCCCGCCGTACGGCGGCTGCTGCGGGGCGTGGTCGTCGTCGGGACGCTGGAGGACGCCGAGGAACTCGTCCACGCCCGGCCCGAACTGACCGCCGTCACCGCCGAGGGGGACCTGCTCGGCGCGCACTTCGCGCAGGGCGGGTCCGCCGGGGCGCCCAGTCTGCTGGAGGTGCAGGCCTCCGTCGACGAGGCCGCCGCCGAGCTGGAGGAGCTGGCGGTGCGCTGCGAGGAGCTGGCCGAGGCCCAGCGGGCGGCGGGCGAGCGGCGCCGGGAGTGCGCCGCTTCGGTCGAGGAACTGGGGGAGCGGCGGCGGGCCGCCGACCGGGAGAAGTCGGCCGTCGCCCAGCAGCTCGGGCGGCTCGCCGGACAGGCGCGCGGCGCCGCGGGGGAGGCCGAGAGGTCCGCCGCCGCGGCCGCCCGTGCGCAGGACGCGCTCGACCGGGCCGCGGGGGAGGCCGAGGAGCTGGCCGAGCGGCTGGCCGTCGCCGAGGAGATGCCGGTGGAGGAGGAGCCCGACACCTCCGTGCGGGACCGGCTCGCCGCCGACGGGGCGAACGCGCGGCAGACCGAGATGGAGGCGCGCCTCCAGGTCCGCACGCACGAGGAGCGGGTCAAGGGGCTCGCCGGGCGGGCGGACTCGCTGGACCGGGCCGCGCGGGCGGAACGTGAGGCACGCGCGCGTGCCGAACAGCGCCGGGCCCGGCTGCGGCACGAGGCCGCCGTCGCGGGGGCCGTCGCCGCCGGTGCGCGGCAGCTGCTCGCGCACGTCGAGGTGTCGCTCGGCCGGGCCGAGCGGGAGCGGGTCGCCGCCGACGCCGCCAAGGCGCGCCGGGAGCAGGAGCTGGCCGCCGAGCGGACCGCCGGGCGCGACCTCAAGACGGAACTCGACAAGCTGACGGACTCGGTCCACCGGGGAGAGGTGCTCGGCGCCGAGAAGCGGTTGCGGATCGAGCAGCTGGAGACGAAGGCCCTGGAGGAGCTGGGCGTCGAACCCGCGGGACTGGTCTTCGAGTACGGTCCCCACCAGCCGGTGCCGCCCTCGCCGCCCGCCGAGGGCGAGGCGCTGCCGGAGGACCCCGAGGACCCGCGCAACCAGACCCGTCCCTTCGTCCGGGCGGAGCAGGAGAAACGGCTGCGGGCTGCCGAGCGCGCGTACCAGCAGCTCGGCAAGGTGAACCCGCTCGCCCTGGAGGAGTTCGCCGCGCTGGAGGAGCGCCACCAGTTCCTCAGCGAGCAGCTGGAGGACCTGAAGAAGACGCGCGCCGATCTTCTTCAGGTGGTGAAGGAGGTCGACGAGCGCGTCGAGCAGGTCTTCGCCGAGGCGTTCCGCGACACCGCCCGCGAGTTCCAGGGCGTGTTCAGCCGGCTGTTCCCGGGCGGCGAGGGACGGCTGGTCCTGACCGACCCCGACAACATGCTCACCACGGGTGTGGACGTCGAGGCCCGGCCGCCCGGCAAGAAGGTCAAGCGGCTCAGCCTGCTCTCGGGCGGCGAGCGGTCGCTGACCGCGGTCGCGATGCTCGTGTCGATCTTCAAGGCCCGGCCCAGCCCCTTCTACGTCATGGACGAGGTCGAGGCAGCCCTCGACGACACCAACCTCCAGCGGCTGATCCGGATCATGCAGGAGCTCCAGGAGTCCTCGCAGCTGATCGTGATCACGCACCAGAAGCGCACGATGGAGGTCGCCGACGCCCTCTACGGCGTGTCCATGCAGGGCGACGGTGTGTCGAAGGTCATCTCGCAGCGCCTGCGCTGAGACAGCGTGCGGCCTACATCTGGTGTGACCAGCACCTTTTCAACTCTTCAAGAAGTAAACGCAACTCTTGCGCCCTGTGGGGAAAAGCTCACATTGGCTGAAGTGTTGACTTCGGAACTTGAAGGCATAGTCTCTGCAACGTTGCTTTTGCCTTCAGGTGTGAGTGGTGTTGTTTCGCATGCCACGGGAACCCTCACCTGAAACGGCTCGCCCCCCACGCCCGGCAGCGCTGCCGGGTGGCCCGAGGAGAACACGTGACCAGCACAGCGCAGGCACCTCAGCCAGGAGCCAGGACGGCTCACCCCGATCATCTCGGGCACGTCATCTTCATCGCCGCGGCGGCCGCGATGGGCGGCTTCCTCTTCGGCTACGACAGCTCGGTCATCAACGGTGCCGTGGAGGCCGTCCGGGACCGCTACGATGTCGGCTCCGCGGCCCTGGCCCAGGTCATCGCCATCGCCCTGATCGGCTGTGCCGTCGGCGCCGCGACCGCCGGCCGCATGGCCGACCGCATCGGCCGTATCCGCTGCATGCAGATCTCCGCCGTGCTGTTCACGATCAGCGCCGTCGGCTCCGCGCTGCCCTTCTCCCTGTGGGACCTCGCCTTCTGGCGCGTCGTCGGCGGCTTCGCCATCGGCATGGCCTCGGTCATCGGCCCGGCCTACATCGCCGAGGTCGCCCCGCCCGCCTACCGCGGCCGCCTCGGCTCCTTCCAGCAGGCCGCGATCGTCATCGGCATCGCCGTGTCGCAGCTGGTCAACTGGGGTCTGCTCAACGCCGCCGGCGGCGACCAGCGCGGCGAGATCATGGGCCTGGAGGCCTGGCAGGTCATGCTCGGCGTCATGGTGGTCCCGGCCGTCCTGTACGGCCTGCTCTCCTTCGCGATCCCCGAGTCCCCGCGCTTTCTGATCTCCGTGGGCAAGCGCGAGCGGGCCCGCGAGATCCTCATGGAGGTCGAGGGCAAGGACGTCGACTTCGACGCCCGGATCGCCGAGATCGAGCACGCCATGAACAGCGAGCACAAGTCCAGCTTCAAGGACCTGCTCGGCGGCTCCTTCTTCTTCAAGCCGATCGTCTGGATCGGCATCGGCCTGTCGGTCTTCCAGCAGTTCGTCGGCATCAACGTCGCGTTCTACTACTCCTCGACGCTGTGGCAGTCGGTCGGCGTCGACCCGACGGACTCGTTCTTCTACTCCTTCACCACGTCGATCATCAACATCCTCGGCACCGTGATCGCGATGATCTTCGTGGACCGCGTCGGCCGCAAGCCGCTCGCCCTCATCGGCTCCGTCGGCATGGTGATCGGCCTGGCCCTGGAGGCCTGGGCGTTCTCCTTCGACCTGGTCGACGGCAAGCTGCCCGCCACCCAGGGCTGGGTCGCCCTGATCGCCGCCCACGTCTTCGTCCTCTTCTTCGCCCTGTCGTGGGGTGTGGTCGTGTGGGTCTTCCTCGGCGAGATGTTCCCGAACAAGCTCCGCGCCGCCGCGCTGGGCGTGGCCGCCGCCGCCCAGTGGATCGCCAACTGGGCCATCACCGCGAGCTTCCCGTCCCTGGCCGACTGGAACCTCTCCGCGACCTACGTGATCTACACGGTCTTCGCCGCGCTCTCCATCCCGTTCGTCCTCAGGTACGTCAAGGAGACGAAGGGCAAGACGCTGGAGGAGATGGGCTGAGCCTCGTACCGAGGCCCCTGGACTCGAGGAGACGGGCCAAGTCCCCGCTGCCCTTCTCCTCGACACCCGTGAGGCGTGCCGCCCCGGTTCACTCGGTGAGCCGGGGCGGCACGTTCTCGCAGAACATCCGCAGGCCGCAGCGGCCCTCCGCCGGGGCACGCCGCCCGCCGACGGATGCGGGACGAGACTGCCGAGCCCCCTGTGCCGCACCCGTCGGACGCCACGATCCGATGGACATCCTCGGTGCGCGGCTCCCGTACGTTCGCCGCCGCCCGGCAGCAGGGGGGTGCGGCTCGGTGCACGGGAACGGGCACGGGCACGGGGTGAGCCGTACCGTGCGGTCGCGACAGGTGAACTGCCCCGCGAGCCGCAGCGGGCCGACGGCCGCCGGGACCGTGACCGACGGCCGCCCGGTGGCGGGTGTCGCGGGGAGGCGCCGGGGACGACGAGGCCGAAGCGGACGACGGCGACGGGCAGGGGAGGCACCCCATCGGGTCCGCAGGACGGACACGCGTTGACGGCTCGTCAGGTCGCCGCGGGTGCGACGGCCCCTCCCCGGCGCTCGGGCCGTGGCCGGAGCCGCCACACCCACCGGTCCGCAGGCGGAGGCCGCAGCGAAACGGATCGCCCTCCGGCTCGATCCCGACGCCCCGCGCCGGCTCGCCGAGCACCGCTGCCGTGCCGAGGGCGCGCCCGACGAGGTCGAGAAGTGCTGCCCGCGCCCGCGGTTCCGGGGGCGAGCCACGCCGCACGGGAGCGGGCTGATCGGCCGAGGAACGGGCGGGCCGTCACCCGCCACGGCCGAGGGGGTCGCGCATACTGGCGTTGTTATGGAAACCGTCATCCTTGCTGTAGTCATCGCCGTGGTCGTGCTCGTCGCGCTCGGCGGGCTCATCGTCGGCAGCCGGCGGAAGAAGCCGCTGCCGCCGCCGCCCCCGGCCGCGCCCGACATCACCGCGCCTCCGGCCGAGCCGCACGTCGGCGACGAAGCCGAGACGCCGCGCGAAGAACCACGCCGCACGATCGAGGAGGTGGACCTCGGAGGCGGCACACCCACCGCCGTCGAGGAACCTCCCGTTGTCGAGGCTCCCCGGATCGAGATCCCGGAGCCCACCGCGGGGCGGCTGGTCCGCCTCCGCGCCCGCCTCTCCCGCTCCCAGAACGCCCTCGGCCAGGGCCTGCTCACGCTGCTCTCGCGCGAGCACCTCGACGAGGACACCTGGGAGGAGATCGAGGACACCCTCCTCACCGCCGACGTCGGCGTCATGCCCACCCAGGAATTGGTCGAACGGCTGCGCGAGCGCGTGAAGGTGCTAGGCACCCGCACGCCCGACGAACTGCGCGGCCTTCTGCGCGACGAGCTGCTCAAGCTGGTCGGCACCGAGGTCGACCGCGCGGTGAGGACCGAACCCGAGGGCCGCAAGCCCGGCATCGTGATGGTCGTCGGCGTCAACGGCACCGGCAAGACCACCACCACCGGCAAGCTCGCGCGCGTGCTCGTCGCCGACGGCCGTACGGTCGTCCTGGGTGCCGCCGACACCTTCCGGGCCGCCGCCGCCGACCAGCTCCAGACCTGGGGCGAGCGCGTCGGCGCCCACACCGTGCGCGGTCCCGAGGCCGGTGATCCCGCCTCCGTCGCCTTCGACGCGGTCAAGGAGGGCAAGGAGATGGGGGTCGACGTGGTCCTCATCGACACCGCCGGCCGGCTGCACACCAAGACCGGCCTCATGGACGAGCTGGGCAAGGTCAAGCGAGTGGTGGAGAAGCACGCCCCGCTCGACGAGGTGCTCCTCGTCCTCGACGCCACCACCGGGCAGAACGGTCTCGTGCAGGCCCGGGTGTTCGCCGAGGTCGTCGACATCACCGGCATCGTGCTGACCAAGCTCGACGGCACGGCCAAGGGCGGCATCGTGATCGCCGTCCAGCGCGAGCTGGGCGTGCCGGTCAAGCTCATCGGGCTCGGTGAGGGCGCGGACGACCTGGCGCCGTTCGAGCCGGAGGCGTTCGTCGACGCTCTCATCGGCGAGTGACCGGGGGACCCGACGCGGTAACCGGTGACGAAGAAGCGCCCGCCCCCCGAGGTGCAGTCGGGGGACGGGCGCTTCGCCGTGTACGCCGTGAGCCGGATCCTGAGTCCGGTCCTGAGCCGGAGCCGCGCCGCCCTGCCGCCTGCCCGGCCGAGCCGCGCCACCGGGCCGGGGCTACGCGCGTGACCGGTGTGTCACGTACGCCAGCGTGCCCAGCAGCAGCCGGGCCGCCGGGGGCCTGGTCGCCGAGTCCAGCGCCGGCGGGCGCAGCCAGCGCACCGGGCCGAGGCCGCCGCGGTCGGAGGGCGGCGCCGTGATGTACGTACCGGGACCGAGACCGCGCAGGTCGAGGGAGGCCGGGTCGTCCCAGCCCATGCGGTAGAGCAGGCCGGACAGGTCTGCGGCGGCGCCGGGGGCGACCAGGAACTGGGCGCGGCCCTCGGGGGTGGCGGTCACCGGCCCGAGCGGGAGGCCCATGCGCTCCAGGCGCACCAGCGCGCGGCGCCCGGCCGGCTCGGCCACCTCGATCACGTCGAAGGCGCGGCCGACCGGCAGCATCACGGCGGCGCCGGGGAAGTCCGCCCAGGCTCTCGTCACGTCGTCGAGGGTGGCGCCGGCCAGTACCTCGGGCGCGAAGTCCAGGGGGTGCGCGCCGGGCCGGCGGCAGTCGCCGCGGCCGCAGGAACAGGCGCCGGCCGCGGCGCGCGCGCCCGGCACCACGTCCCAGCCCCACAGTCCGGTGAACTCGGCGACCGCGGTGCACTCGGACGAGCGACCGCGCCTGCGCGCGCCGGAGCGGATCTCGCGGATGCCGCCGATCGTGAAGCCCATGCCCCCTCCAACGGGTCCGACGCATCGATGGTTACGCAGCGGGCGCACGAAGTGACTCTGCGTGCTGACGCCTTCCCGCTGTCGTCCGCTCCGGACGGCGCCTGGAAGCGTCCTGGGTGGTGTGGCGGGTGGCGCGCGCCCCTGAGTGCACCGTTCCGCCCGCCCCGGCCGTCCCCTGTCAAGTGAATCGCCTGCGCGCCACCGTGAGTTCATTCGTAGGGGTGGCGAATGGTGGCGTTTCCGGGATCGTCGTGGCTGGGGGCGTGACCGTAGGACTACTTTGAGTGCGCGAGGCCCGGGGGCACATGCCTGTTCGGGTATGCCGGAGGCAAGTCGGGTTCCTGTTCGAAGGGTGAGAACCGCCGGACGGCGGGCCGTATTTACCGGCATTCTGATAAGGCTTGGCGCATCAGAGCGGCAAGTGGTCTCAGGGATGGGGGCGTTCCAGTGAGCGGCAACGGCGAAGGCGGGACGGGCGCGGGGAGCGCCGTGCACGCGGACAAGCGCCCGAACGGCCTGCTCACTTCCTGGTTCGTGCGCAGCGGCTGGTCGAAGGGCGAACTCGCCCGTCAAGTCAACCGCCGGGCACGTCAGTTGGGCGCCAACCACATCTCCACCGACACGTCACGCGTGCGCCGCTGGCTGGACGGCGAGAACCCCCGCGAGCCGATCCCCCGCATCCTGTCCGACCTGTTCTCCGAGCGGTTCGGCTGCGTCGTCTCCGTCGAGGACCTCGGCCTGCGCACCGCGCGCCAGGCGCCCTCCGCGACCGGCGTCGACCTGCCCTGGACGGGCCCGCAGACGGTGGCCCTGCTCAGCGAGTTCTCGCGCAGCGACCTGATGCTGGCGCGGCGCGGCTTCCTCGGATCCTCGCTGGCCCTGTCCGCGGGCCCCACCCTCATCGAGCCCATGCAGCGCTGGCTCGTCCCCTCCCCGCCCGCCGCGTACGAGGACACCGACTCCCTCCCGACCAGCCGCGCCCGCGGCCGGCTCTCCAGGCCCGAACTGGAGCTGCTGGAGTCCACCACCGTCATGTTCCGCCAGTGGGACGCCCAGTGCGGCGGCGGACTGCGCCGCAAAGCGGTCGTCGGCCAGCTCCACGAGGTGACGGAACTCCTCCAGGAACCGCAGCCCGAGGCCACCGGCAGGAAGCTCTTCAAGGTCGCCGCCGAACTGGCCGAACTGGCCGGGTGGATGTCGTACGACGTGGGGCTCCAGCCCACCGCGCAGAAGTACTTCGTCCTCGCGCTGCACGCCGCCAAGGAGGCCGGTGACCGCCCCCTCGGCTCGTACGTCCTGTCCAGCATGAGCCGGCAGATGATCCACCTCGGCCGGCCCGAGGACGCCCTGGAGCTGATCCACCTCGCGCAGTACGGCAGCCGGGACTGCGCGAGCCCGCGCACCCAGTCGATGCTGTATGCGATGGAGGCCCGCGCCTACGCCAACATGGGCCAGCCCGGCCGGTGCAAGCGGGCCGTCAGGATGGCCGAGGACACCTTCGCCGACGCCGACGACTGGGACGAGCCGGACCCCGACTGGATCCGCTTCTTCTCCGAGGCCGAGCTGTACGGCGAGAACTCCCACTCCTACCGCGACCTCGCCTATGTGGCCGGCCGCAGCCCCGCCTACGCCTCGCTGGCCGAGCCGCTGATGCGGAAGGCCGTGGACCTCTTCGCGAAGGACGGCGAGCACCAGCGGTCCTACGCGCTCAACCTCATCGGCATGGCCACCGTGCATCTGCTGCGCAAGGAGCCCGAGCAGAGCGCCGTGCTCGCCGAGCAGGCCATGAGGGCGGCGAAAAAAGTGCGCTCCGAGCGGGTCGACACTCGTATCCGAAAGACCGTCGACACGGCCGTCCGCGACTTCGGGGACCTCGCCGAGGTCGTCGACCTCACCGACCGGCTCGCCGTGGAGCTTCCGGAGACCGCGGAGGCGGTCTGAGACCCGGCGAAACCCCTGGACCCCGGCCGCGGCCGGCCTTCCCGAACCGCCCGACTCGGCTCCCCCGTGCCAGGTCGTCGGAAGGCCGACCGCGGCCGGTTCGCGTCGTCCCGAAGAAGGTTGCGCCACGATAACGATCCGCTCGGGGCGCATCAGCCAGTTCATCGAGGCGTAACGCGCGAGGTGCCTTCGTCACGGCGGCGAAACAACGAGGGGCGTCCACCGAAACGGCGCTGCGTCAATCTCATGGCGCATAACCGGCCCACCCCTCAATCCCGCTCTGGCTTCGCCCGCACGGGGCCGTACCAACGACGAGGAGACGCCGATGGCACCAGCCATCACGCTTGCGGCGGACGCACCCACGCTGTCGTCCGCGAACACAGGCTTCATGCTCATCTGTTCCGCCCTGGTGATGCTCATGACCCCGGGCCTGGCCTTCTTCTACGGAGGCATGGTCCGCGTCAAGAGCACCCTGAACATGCTGATGATGAGCTTCATCAGCCTCGGGATCGTCACGATCCTGTGGGTGCTCTACGGCTTCTCCCTCGCCTTCGGCACCGACTCCGGCTCGCTCATCGGCTGGAACTCCGACTGGGTCGGCCTCAGCGACATCGGCCTGACCCAGCTGTGGGACGGCTACACCATCCCGGTCTTCGTCTTCCTGGTCTTCCAGCTGATGTTCGCCATCATCACGCCCGCCCTGATAAGCGGAGCGCTCGCGGACCGCGTGAAGTTCTCAGCCTGGGCACTGTTCATCACCCTGTGGGCCACGATCGTGTACTTCCCGGTCGCCCACTGGGTGTGGGGCGCCGGCGGCTGGGCCTTCGAGCTCGGCGTGATCGACTTCGCCGGTGGCACGGCCGTCCACATCAACGCCGGTGCCGCGGCCCTCGGCGTGATCCTGGTCATCGGCAAGCGCATCGGCTTCAAGAAGGACCCGATGCGCCCGCACAGCCTCCCGCTGGTCATGCTCGGCGCCGGTCTGCTGTGGTTCGGCTGGTTCGGCTTCAACGCCGGCTCGTGGCTCGGCAACGACGACGGCGTCGGTGCGCTGATGTTCGTCAACACACAGGTCGCCACCGCCGCCGCCATGCTGGCCTGGCTGATCTACGAGAAGATCCGCCACGGCGCGTTCACCACGCTGGGCGCCGCCTCCGGCGCCGTCGCCGGCCTGGTCGCCATCACGCCCTCCGGCGGTGCGGTCTCCCCGCTCGGCGCGATCGCCGTCGGTGCCGTCGCCGGTGTCCTGTGCGCCATGGCCGTCGGCCTGAAGTACAAGTTCGGCTACGACGACTCGCTCGACGTGGTCGGCGTTCACCTGGTCGGCGGAGTCGTCGGCTCCCTGCTGGTCGGCTTCTTCGCCAGCGGCAAGGGCCAGTCCGACGTCCAGGGCCTCTTCTACGGCGGCGGCCTCGACCAGTTCTGGAAGCAGTGCGCCGGTGTCTTCGCGGTCCTCGGCTACTCGCTGGTGGTCTCCGCGGTCCTCGCCTTCCTGCTCGACAGGACGATCGGCATGCGGGTCCCCGAGGACGACGAGGTGGCCGGCATCGACCAGGCCGAGCACGCCGAGACCGCGTACGACTTCAGCGGTGCGGGCGGCGGTGCCGCCCGGACCAACGTCACGGGCCCGGTGGCCGACATCGCCAGCAAGAAGGTGGACGCATGAAGCTCATCACCGCCGTCGTGAAGCCGCACCGGCTCGACGAGATCAAGGAAGCCCTCCAGGCCTTCGGCGTCCACGGCCTCACGGTCACCGAGGCCAGCGGCTACGGTCGCCAGCGGGGACACACCGAGGTCTACCGCGGTGCCGAGTACACGGTCGACCTCGTCCCCAAGATCCGCATCGAGGTACTGGTCGAGGACGACGACGCCGAACAGCTGATCGACGTCATCGTCAAGGCGGCCCGCACCGGCAAGATCGGTGACGGCAAGGTCTGGTCCCTCCCGGTCGAGACCGCCGTGCGGGTCCGCACCGGCGAGCGCGGCCCGGACGCGCTCTGACAGAAGAACGGAACAGGAGCCACTGGGTGACGAGTACGGACATGCGCAAGGATGCAGAGGACTCGGGACCCAGCGGTTACGCGGCGGCCCGGCTGCGCCTCCTCACCGAGGGGGCGCGGTCCGGGCCGCCGCGCCGCTGTGCCCTCTCCGAACTGACCGACGACTGGCTGGCCGGCCTGTTCACCGCCGGCAGCGAGGAACTGCGGGGCGTCTCCCTGGTCGCCGTCGGCGGCTACGGCCGCGGCGAGCTGTCCCCACGCAGCGACCTCGACCTCCTCCTGCTGCACGACGGCGCCGACCCGCAGGCGGTCGCCGCGCTCGCCGACCGCCTCTGGTACCCCGTCTGGGACCTCGGCCTCGCCCTCGACCACTCCGTCCGCACCCCGGCCGAGGCCCGCAGAACCGCCGGCGAGGACCTCAAGGTCCAGCTCGGCCTGCTCGACGCCCGCCACCTCGAGGGCGACCCGGGACTGACGGCGGGACTGCGGACGGCCGTACTGGCCGACTGGCGCAACCAGGCGCCCAAGCGGCTGCCCGAACTCCAGGAGCTGTGCGCCGAGCGCGCCGAACGCCAGGGCGAGCTGCAGTACCTGCTGGAACCCGACCTCAAGGAGGCCCGCGGCGGCCTGCGCGACACCACCGCCCTGCGCGCCGTCGCCGCCTCCTGGCTCGCCGACGCGCCCCGCGAGGGCCTCGACGACGCCCGGCGCCGACTCCTCGACGTCCGCGACGCCCTGCACCTGACGACCGGCCGCGCCACCGACCGGCTGGCCCTCCAGGAACAGGACCAGGTCGCCGCCGAACTGGGCCTCCTCGACGCCGACACCCTGCTGCGCCAGGTGTACGAGGCCGCGCGCGTCATCTCGTACGCCAGCGACGTCACCTGGCGCGAGGTGGGGCGCGTGCTCAGATCGCGCTCGACGCGGCCCCGGCTGCGCGCCATCCTGGGCGGCGGCAAGCCCGCGCCCGAGCGGTCGCCGCTGGCCGAAGGCGTCGTCGAGCAGGACGGCGAGGTGGTGCTCGCCCGTGCCGCGCGCCCCGAACGCGACCCCGTGCTGCCCCTGCGCGCCGCGGCCGCCGCCGCCCAGGCCGGCCTCCCCCTCTCCCTGCACGCCGTACGGCGTCTCGCCGCGACCGTGCACCCCCTTCCCACACCCTGGCCCGCCGAGGCCCGCGAACAGCTCGTCACCCTGCTCGGCTCGGGACAGCCCACCGTCGAGGTCTGGGAGGCGCTGGAGGCCGAGGGCCTGATCACCCGGCTGCTGCCCGACTGGGAACGGGTGCGCTGCCGCCCCCAGCGCAACGCCGTGCACATCTGGACCGTCGACCGGCACCTCATCGAGACCGCCGTGCGCGCCTCCGAGTTCACCCGCCGCGTCAGCCGGCCCGACCTGCTGCTGGTCGCCGCACTGCTGCACGACATCGGCAAGGGCTGGCCCGGCGACCACTCCGTGGCCGGCGAGATCATCGTCAAGGACGTGGCCGCCCGCATCGGCTTCGACCGCACCGACGTGGCC
Organism: Streptomyces sp. NPDC048734; assembly: GCF_043198675.1. Lineage (NCBI taxonomy): Bacteria > Bacillati > Actinomycetota > Actinomycetes > Kitasatosporales > Streptomycetaceae > Streptomyces > Streptomyces sp. NPDC048734. The sequence continues at coordinate 67,521 of NZ_JBICUZ010000016.1, forward strand.
GTCCTGTCCACACTCGTACGCCACCACCTGCTGCTCGTCGAGACGGCCACCCGCCGCGACCTGGAGGACCCCGCCACCGTCCGCTCGGTCGCCGAGGCCGTCGGTTCCCAGGGCACCCTGGAACTGCTGCACGCGCTGACCGAGGCCGACGCGCTGGCCACCGGCCCGGCCGCCTGGTCCACCTGGCGCGGCTCGCTCGTGGCCGACCTGGTCAGACGTGTCTCGGCGGTGCTCGCCGGGGACGTCCCCGAGGATCCCGAGGCCGCCGCGGCCACCGCCGAACAGGAACGGCTCGCCATCGAGGCGGTCGCCACCGGCAGCCCCGTCCTGTCGCTGCGCGCCCAGACCGAACCCCCGGCCGACCCCGTGGACCGGCCGGCCGGCGACCCCGAGCCGCTCGGCGTGGAACTGCTCATCGCCGTACCCGACCAACCGCGCGTGCTGCCCGCGGTGGCCGGTGTGCTCGCCATGCACCGGCTGACCGTGCGCACGGCGGAGCTGCGGGCGCTGGAGCTGCCCTCCGGCGTCGAGGGCTCCGTCCTGCTGCTGAACTGGCGGGTCGCCGCGGAGTACGGCTCACTGCCCCAGGCCGCCCGGCTCCGCGCCGACCTGGTCCGCGCCCTGGACGGCTCCCTGGACATCGCGGGCCGGCTCGCGGAACGCGACGCGGCCTATCCCCGGCGCCGGGGCGTGGTCGCGCCCCCGCCGCGCGTGACCGTCGCCCCGGCGGCCTCCCACCTGGCCACCGTGATCGAGGTGCGCGCGCAGGACGCGCCGGGCCTGCTGTTCCGCATCGGGCGGGCGCTGGAGGACGCGGGCGTGCGGATGCGCAGCGCGCACGTCAGCACGCTGGGCGCGAACGCGGTGGACGCGTTCTACGTCACCGGCCGCGCGGGCAGCCCGCTCCCCGGCGACGAGGCGGCCTCCGTGGCACGGAAACTGGAGGAGACGCTGCGGGGGTGACCCTGCCGTCCCCGGGCGCCGGACAGGGCGCTCCCGTCGGGGTGGGGACGCCCCGCGACGCCTGCGCGAGCGGGCCCGCGCACCCCGCCGTCCCCGAGACGCGCGACGCCGTCCCCGCCCGCCGGACGCGGCGGACGGGGACGCGTGGACGCCTCGGGTGGGACGACTGTCTTGCGCGGCCGGATACCCTGGAAGACGCTCACACTGCCCCCGACTCCGAGGACCGACGCCGCCGTGTTCGATACTCTCTCCGATCGCCTCTCAGCGACCTTCAAGAATCTGCGCGGCAAGGGGCGTCTGAGCGAGGCGGACATCGACGCCACCGCGCGCGAGATCCGCATCGCCCTCCTCGAGGCCGACGTGGCGCTGCCGGTCGTGCGGACGTTCATCAAGAACGTCAAGGAGCGTGCCCTCGGCGCCGAGGTCTCCAGGGCGCTGAACCCGGCCCAGCAGGTGCTGAAGATCGTCAACGACGAACTCGTCACCATCCTGGGCGGCGAGACCCGGCGCCTGCGCTTCGCCAAGACCCCGCCCACCGTGATCATGCTGGCCGGTCTCCAGGGCGCGGGCAAGACCACCCTCGCGGGCAAGCTCGGCCGCTGGCTGAAGGAGCAGGGCCACTCGCCGCTGCTCGTCGCCGCCGACCTCCAGCGCCCCAACGCGGTCAACCAGCTCAGCGTCGTCGCCGAGCGGGCCGGCGTGGCCGTCTACGCGCCGCAGCCGGGCAACGGCGTCGGTGACCCGGTCCAGGTCGCCAAGGACTCCATCGACTTCGCGAGGTCCAAGGTCCACGACATCGTGATCGTGGACACCGCCGGCCGGCTCGGCATCGACGCCGAGCTGATGCGGCAGGCCGCGGACATCCGCGACGCCGTCTCGCCCGACGAGATCCTCTTCGTCGTCGACGCGATGATCGGCCAGGACGCCGTCAACACCGCCGAGGCCTTCCGCGACGGCGTCGGCTTCGACGGCGTGGTGCTCTCCAAGCTCGACGGCGACGCCCGCGGTGGTGCCGCCCTGTCGATCCGGCAGATCACCGGCAAGCCGATCATGTTCGCGTCGAACGGCGAGAAGCTCGACGACTTCGACGCGTTCCACCCTGACCGGATGGCCTCCCGCATCCTCGACATGGGTGACCTGCTCACCCTGATCGAGCAGGCGGAGAAGACGTTCAGCCAGGAAGAGGCCGAGAAGATGGCCTCCAAGCTGGCGTCCAAGAAGGGCCAGGACTTCACCCTGGACGACTTCCTGTCCCAGATGGAACAGGTCAGGAAGATGGGGTCGATCTCCAAGCTGCTCGGCATGCTGCCGGGCATGGGGCAGATCAAGGACCAGATCCAGAACATCGACGAGCGCGACGTCGACCGGACGGCCGCGATCATCAAGTCCATGACCCCCGGCGAGCGCCAGGACCCGACGATCATCAACGGCTCGCGCCGCGCCCGTATCGCCAAGGGCTCCGGTGTCGAGGTCAGCGCCGTGAAGGGCCTGGTCGAGCGGTTCTTCGAGGCCCGCAAGATGATGTCCCGCATGGCCCAGGGCGGCGGGATGCCGGGCATGCCGGGGATGCCGGGCATGGGCGGCGGTCCCGGCCGCGCCCGGAAGCAGCCCAAGAAGGCCAAGGGCAAGCAGCGCTCCGGCAACCCGATGAAGCGCAAGCAGCAGGAGCAGGAGGAGGCCGCCCGCAGGGCCGCCGCTGCCCAGGGCGGTGCCCTCGGCCTGCCGGGCCAGCAGGCCGGCCAGGACTTCGAGCTCCCCGACGAGTTCAAGAAGTTCATGGGCTGATCACGGCCGTACGGCGTCGGGGGCGCCCCTCCTCAGGGGGCGCCCCCGACGCGTGTCCTCTCGTACCCGGACGGGTGCTCCCTTCACGTTCCCCGCGGGTGCTGACGGCCGCGGTGTGTCGTAGCGTCCCGATATGAGCAACCCCGCGCCGCCACGGAAGTCGCCCGACAAGCCCTGGCGCACCGAGGGCGCCCCGGAAGAGCCGCCCAAGCCGCCGACGGGCGGACGACGGGTGCGCGGCGGCTGGTGGAGCCTGATCCTCGCCGCGCTGGTCGTCTTCCTGATCGCGCTGCTCGTGCTGTCGTTCTACAACGAGGGCGACGAGCCGACGATCTCCTACACCGAGTTCAGCAAACAGGTCGACGCCGGCAACGTCAGCAAGATCTACGCCAAGGGCGACGCGATCCAGGGGCAGCTCAGGAAGGAGCGGGACAAACCGCAGGGTGACGGCACGTACACCAAGTTCCGTACCGAGCGGCCGACCTTCGCCGACGACCCGCTCTGGGAACGCCTGACCGAGAACGACGTCACCGTCACCGCCGAACCGGTCGTCCGCCAACGCAGCCTTCTGGCCAATCTGCTGATCGCGCTCGCCCCGATGGCGCTGCTCATCGCCGTGTGGGTGTTCATCGCGCGGCGGATGCGCTCGGGCTTCGGCGGGGCGGGCGGCATGCTGGGCCGCAAGGCGCCGCCCCGACCGGTCGAGCTGGAGCCGGGACAGGAGCGGACGACCTTCGCCGACGTGGCCGGCATCGACGAGGTCGCGGGCGAGCTGAGCGATGTCGTCGACTTCCTGAAGAACCCCGACGCCTACCGCAGGATGGGCGCCAAGATGCCCCGCGGCGTGCTGCTCGCAGGCCCGCCCGGCACCGGCAAGACGCTGCTCGCGCGGGCGGTGGCCGGGGAGGCGGGGGTGCCGTTCTTCTCCGCGTCGGCGTCCGAGTTCATCGAGATGATCGTGGGCGTCGGCGCCTCCCGGGTGCGGGAGCTGTTCGCGGAGGCCCGCAAGGTGGCCCCGTCGATCATCTTCATCGACGAGATCGACACCATCGGGCGGGCCCGCGGCGGCGGCTCGGCCATGGGCGGTCACGACGAGCGCGAGCAGACCCTCAACCAGATCCTGACCGAGATGGACGGCTTCTCCGGTTCCGAGGGCGTGATCGTCCTCGCCGCCACCAACCGCGCCGACATCCTGGACCCGGCCCTCACCCGGCCGGGCCGCTTCGACCGGATCGTCAACGTCTCGCCCCCCGACCGCGGCGGCCGTGAGGCGATCCTCGCGATCCACACCCGCGAGATCCCGCTCGCCCGGGACGTGGACCTCGCCCAGGTGGCCCGTACGACGCCGGGCATGACCGGCGCCGAGCTGGCCAACCTCGCCAACGAGGCGGCGCTGCTCGCCGTCCGGCGCGGGCAGGACCAGGTGACCCGCGGCGACCTGTCGGAGGCCCTGGAGAAGGTGCAGCTGGGCGCGGAGCGCTCCCTGGTGATGCCCGAGGAGGAGCGGCGCAGGACGGCGTACCACGAGAGCGGGCACGCCCTGCTGGGGATGCTCCAGCCCGGCGCCGACCCGGTTCGCAAGATCACCATCGTGCCGCGCGGCCGCGCCCTCGGTGTGACCCTGTCGACGCCGGACGCCGACCGGTACGCGTACACGGAGGAGTACCTGCGCGGCCGGATCATCGGCGCGCTCGGCGGCATGGCCGCCGAGCACGTCGTCTACGACATGATCACGACCGGTTCCGAGAACGACCTGGAACAGGTCACCAACATCGTGCGCGGCATGGTCGGCCGCTGGGGCATGAGCGAGCGCGTCGGCCGCATGTCGGCCCTGCCCGGCGACGCCCAGCAGGCCTACGGGCTCTCCGCGGCACCGCAGACCCTCGACGCCATCGACGACGAGATGCGGCGCGTCGTCGACGAGTGCTACGAGGAGGCCTGCCGCAAACTCCGCGACCACCGCGGCCAGTTGGACGCCCTCGCCCGGGCACTGCTGGAGAACGAGACGCTGGACGAGGCGGACGCGTACCGCATCGCGGGCATCACCAGGCTGACCAAGGACACCGAGACGTAGCACCCGCGGCACGAGGGTCCCGAGGGTTCGGGGTTGCGGGAGAGCCGGGGTCTCAGGGGACCCGGGCTATCAGGTACCGGAAGACGTTCGGCATCCACACCGTGCCGTCCGCCCGCCGGTAGGGGTGCAGCGCCTCGGTCACCTCCTTGTCCACCTGCGCCTGGTCCGTCGCGGAGACGGCCGCGTCGAACAGGCCCGTGGACAGCAGGCCCTTGAGGGCGCTGTCCACGCCCGCGTACCCGAACGGGCAGGCCACCCGGCCGGAGCCGTCGGGCCGGAGGCCGGCCCGCTGGGCGACTTCTTCCAGGTCGTCGCGCAGCGCCGGACGCCAACTCCCCGCCGCCCGCAGCGGATCGGCCAGCCTGGTGGCGACCCGCAACACGGACGAGGTCGCGCAGCGCTCCGGCGGACCCCAGCCCGCCAGCACCACGGGCGCTCCGCGCTCTGCCAGCGGCCTGGCGGACGCGAGCAGTTCGCCGAGCCCTTCCGAGTCGCCCGCGAGGCATCCGATGGGCTCGAAGGCGGTCACCAGGTTGTACGCGGGCGTCTCCGCGCCGACCGCGCCGACCGCGTCGCCGGGGGAGCCGTCCACGAGGCGCGTGCCGCCCCCCGCGCGCGTGTCGTCCGCCTCCGGAGCCAGCCGCTGCCGGGCGAGGGCCAGCCGCTCCGGGGCCCGGGCCTCGACGCCGGTGAGGACCGCGCCTCTGGAGGCCGCCATCAGCAGGGCCAGCCCGGAACCGCAGCCGAGGCCCAGGAGACGGGTGCCGGGCCCCACTCCCAGTCGCTCGTAGACGGCCTCGTAGAGCGGAACCAGCATCCGCTCCTGGATCTCGGACCAGTCACGCGCGCGTGCACCGTGGTCGACGCGGAGCGCGGGCCCCGCATGAGGCAGGTGCTCCCGCACGAGCGTAGGTGTCATGGATAAGCGCCCCAATCCGCCGAGAGTTTGCCGCAGTACCCGTTCAGGTGGCCCCCGTCAGTGCGCCCGCACTCCCTCCCGTATGCCAGGTAACTCCCCACTCGACCCCGCGTCCAGAGGTTGCGGGGGCCCGCTTGCGCGCCGCCCGCGCGCGTGGCGAGATTTCACGTTCCGGCAACGTCGACCCGGACCATCGCGCCATGGCAAAGGCCCCCGTTCCCACCCCGCGGGCGGACGACTTCCCCCGCTGGCACCAGGACCTGATCGCCGAGGCGGAACTGGCCGACAACGGACCGGTGCGCGGCACCATGGTGATCCGGCCGTACGGGTACGCGACGACCGCGGGCCGCGCGTCCCGCCCCGGTCGGCCCCGGTCCGGGCCGTCGTCCTCGCGATCAAGGGCGACGGGGCGGTTCTGGCCGAGGTCCGCGAGGTCGGCGACCGCCTCAGGGCGGCCGGGATCCGCGTCCACGTCGACGACCGCACCGACACCCCGTTCGGGCGGCGCGCGGTCGACTGGGAGCTGAAGGGCGTCCCCGTCCGCGTCGGGATCGGCCCGCGCGACCTGGAGAACGGCACGGCGATGCCGGTCCGGCGCATCCCCGGGGGCAGGGAGCCGGTCGCCCTGGACGCACTGGCCGGCCGGCTGCCCGCCATTCTGGAAGAGGACCAGGCGCTGCTGCTCGGCCAGGCCCGGGAGCACCGCGCGTCGCGCACGACCGGCGTGTCCGCGCTCGGCGTGTCCGCGCTCGGCGTGTCCGCGCTCGGCGTGTCCGCGCTCGGCGTGTCCGCGCTCGGCGTGTCCGCGCTCGGCGAGGCCGCGCTCGGCGAGGCCGTCGAGGCGGCCACCGCAGGCGTCTGGGCCCGCACATTCCCTGGGCCGGCCTCGGCGAGGACGGTGAGAACGCGTCGGCCGAGCACGGGGTGACCGTACGGTGTCCGGTCGCCGAGGACGGGTCGGTGCCCGAGGCCGAGGACGCGCCCGGTAACGTCGCCGTCGTCGCGCGTGTCTACTGAGTCGACGCCCTCCGTCCCGAGAGCGACCGAAACGTCTCTTGCGGCTCGGCCGGACACTCTCTCCTCGGCCGTGAACATGACACGAGGCGAGGGTCGTACGTGGCGCTACGCACCGGCTTGGTAGGAGCTGTGAGGCTTCTCCGCAGATCAGCGCACCCGCCCTCGTCAGGACGCATCAGAGGCAACTGACTGGTACGTGCAAATTATTTGGGATGCCCCGGAATCGGAACACAGCGGCACCCCCGCTCGTTGTCATTACGTGAGCACGACACAGACACCACCTGTTCTCGCCGCAGAGCTGGCACAGGCGTGGGCCGACATTCAGCGGTACCACCCCGAGCTGCCGGACCTTGCCGCGCCAGAGTCACTGATCGGGGAGTCGTCGTCCGCCTGCGGTCACGAGCTCTCCTTCGAGCGACTGCTTCATGAGGCAGTCCATGGCATTGCCGCCGCCCGCGGAGTCCGCGACACCTCCCGCGCCGGCCGCTACCACAACCGCCGGTTCCTCGCGGTCGCCGAGGAACTGGGCCTGGACCACCCCGAGGAACCGCATCCCAGCAGCGGCTTCTCACTGGTGGTCCTCAATCCCGAGGCCAAACGGCGCTACCGCCCGACGATCGAGCGCCTCCAGCGGGCTCTCAAGGCCCACGTGGCCGCCACCACCGCCGAGACGACCCGTGCCTTCCGCGGCCCGGCCGCCCGGCACGGCTCCTCCGGTGGCGGCGTCCGCGTCAAGGCCGTCTGCGACTGCGGACGCAACGTCCGGGTCGTTCCGTCGGTCCTGGCCCAGGCCCCGATCGTGTGCGGCGGCTGCGGCAAGCCGTTCCGCATCCCGGAGGTCATGGGCGCGGCGTAACCGCGGGCGCGGACGCACCGGCATCTCGTGGCTGCCGGTTCGACAGGCGGCGCGGGGGGTCGTCACCTGACGGCACCCCGCGCCGCGGCGCGCGCACCCGACGTACGGCCGTCGCGGCGCCGGGTGCTCCCGTGGCATGCCCCGGCGCACCCGCGGCTCAGGAGGGCCCTCAGGGTGTGGCAGAATGGTCAGCTGTACTCGACAGTCGCATAGGACCCCTCTCTCCTCCGGCTGACGCGTCCATCGGGCACTCGGGTACCGCAACCCCACGCGGCAATCCCGCCGTGCCCAACCACGTCAATCCAGGAGAACTCACTCCCGTGGCAGTCAAGATCAAGCTGAAGCGTCTGGGCAAGATCCGTGCGCCTCACTACCGCATCGTCGTCGCCGACTCCCGCACCCGTCGTGACGGTCGTGCGATCGAGGAGATCGGCAAGTACCACCCGACGTACCACCCGTCGGTCATCGAGGTCGACGCCGACCGCGTGGCCTACTGGCTGGGTGTCGGCGCGCAGCCGACCGAGCCCGTGCTTGCCATCCTGAAGAAGACCGGCGACTGGCAGAAGTTCAAGGGCGAGCCCGCCCCGGCTCCGCTGCTCGTCGCCGAGCCGAAGAAGGCACGTCCGTCGTTCGAGGCCCTCGGTGGCGAGGACACGGGCAAGGGTGAGGCCATCACCCAGAAGAAGAAGGCTGAGAAGAAGGACGAGGCCGCGGCTGAGTCCGAGTCGACCGAGGCCTGAGCAGCATGCTCGAAGAGGCGCTTGAGCACCTCGTGAAGGGCATCGTCGACAACCCTGACGATGTGCAGGTCGCCTCGCGCGACCTGCGCCGCGGGCGGGTGCTCGAGGTCCGGGTCCACCCGGACGACCTCGGCAAGGTGATCGGCCGCAACGGCCGCACCGCACGCGCCCTGCGCACCGTCGTGGGCGCCATCGGCGGCCGCGGTGTCCGCGTCGACCTCGTCGACGTCGACCACGTCCGCTGACGCATCAGCAGCACCGGCTCGGGCCGGGGAGGGCCACTGGGCCGTCCCCGGCCCGCAGTCGTTACGGCGGGCGCACACGAACGACAGGCATGACAGGCATGACAGGTACGACAGGAGATCTTCGACAGTGCAGCTCGTAGTCGCACGGATCGGCCGCGCCCACGGCATCAAGGGCGAGGTCACCGTGGAGGTCCGCACCGACGAGCCGGAACTGCGGCTCGCCCCCGGCGCCGTACTGGCGACGGACCCCGCCGCCAAGGGTCCGCTCACGATCGAGACCGGCCGGGTGCACAGCGGCCGTCTCCTCCTGCGCTTCGAGGGGGTCACCGACCGCACGGCGGCCGAGGCCCTGCGCAACGTCCTCCTGATCGCCGAGGTGGACCCCCGGGAGCTCCCCGAGGAGGAGGACGAGTACTACGACCACCAGCTCATGGACCTGGACGTGGTGACGAAGGACGGCGTCGAGGTCGGCCGCATCACGGAGATCTCGCACCTGCCCTCCCAGGACCTCTTCATCGTCGAGAGGGCCGACGGGAGCGAGGTGATGATCCCCTTCGTCGAGGCGATCGTCGTCGAGATCGACCTGGAGGAGCAGCGGGCGGTCATCGACCCGCCGCCCGGCCTGATCGACGACCGCGCCGAGATCGCCTCCGCACGAGACGGGGACGCGGCCGAGTCCGGGGCCGAGTCCGAGGACGAGAAAGCGCGAGGGAACGCCGACGGGACCGGGGACGGCTCCTGATGCGCCTCGACGTCGTCACGATCTTCCCCGAGTACCTCGACCCGCTGAACGTCTCCCTGGTCGGCAAGGCACGCGCGCGTGGACAACTGAACGTCCAGGTGCACGACCTGCGGCAGTGGACGTACGACCGCCACAACACCGTCGACGACACCCCCTACGGCGGCGGCCCCGGCATGGTCATGAAGACCGAGCCGTGGGGGGACGCCCTCGACACCGTCCTCGCCGACGGCTACGAGCGGGGCGCGCACGCCCCCGCGCTCGTCGTCCCCACCCCGAGCGGCCGGCCCTTCACCCAGGAACTCGCCGTCGAACTCTCCGAGCGGCCCTGGCTGATCTTCACCCCGGCCCGCTACGAGGGCATCGACCGGCGCGTCATCGACGAGTACGCCACCCGGATCCCCGTCTACGAGGTCTCCATCGGCGACTACGTCCTGGCCGGCGGCGAGGCGGCCGTCCTGGTCGTCACGGAGGCCGTGGCCAGGCTGCTCCCCGGCGTGCTGGGCAACGCCGAGTCCCACCGCGACGACTCCTTCGCGCCCGGCGCCATGGCCTCCCTCCTGGAAGGCCCCGTCTACACCAAGCCGCCCGCCTGGCGCGGCCGGGAGATCCCCGAGGTGCTGCTCAGCGGCCACCACGGAAAGATCGCGCGCTGGCGCCGCGACGAGGCCCTGCGGCGCACGACGGCCAACCGGCCCGACCTGATCGAACGCTGCGACCCCCGGGCCTTCGACAAGAAGGACCGCGAGATGCTCTCCATCCTGGGCTGGTCACCCGACCCCGAGGGCGAGCCGTACGGCCGATTTTGGCGCAGGACCGACGGCGTGGAACAATAGGTCGCTGTTGTGCGCAGTCCGGCGTGCGCCCCTGCCACGGGGGGACACGACGCCCGCCCCGACGCGCACCACCCCCCTTCAGAACTCCTAGTTTCCGTTGATGACCTGTGGCATCAACGAGGAAAGCAGACGAAATGTCTCACCTGCTCGACACCGTCGACTCCGCGTCGCTGCGCAGCGACGTCCCGGCCTTCCGCCCGGGTGACACCGTCAACGTCCACGTCCGCGTCATCGAGGGCAACCGCTCCCGTGTGCAGCAGTTCAAGGGCGTAGTCATCCGCCGCCAGGGCGCCGGTGTCCGCGAGACCTTCACGGTCCGCAAGGTCTCCTTCTCCGTCGGCGTCGAGCGCACCTTCCCGGTGCACACCCCGATCGTCGAGAAGATCGAGCTGGTCACCCGCGGTGACGTGCGTCGCGCCAAGCTCTACTACCTCCGTGAGCTGCGCGGCAAGGCCGCGAAGATCAAGGAGAAGCGCGACAACTGAGCGCCTTCAGGAGTTCATGACGGGGCCGGATAGCATCTGGCTCCGATGGACACCGAAGCTCAGCCGACGGAGCGCGACCGCTCCTCCCGCCCTTCCGATCCCGGAGCGATCCCGGACCCGGAGGGACCGGAGGACCGGTCGCGTTTCGCGTTCGTGGCACGGATCACGGAATGGCTGCCGGGCGGCCGGACCAGTCTCACCCTGCTGATCTGCCTGCTGTTCCTGCTGCTCCTCAACCTCTTCGTGGTGAAACCGTTCCAGATTCCCAGCGGATCCATGGAGAACGGATTGAGGATCGGCGACCGCGTTCTCGTAAATAGGTTGGCGTACCGTTTCGGGGCCGAGCCGCGGCGCGGCGACATCGTCGTGTTCGACGGCACCGGGTACTTCGGGGACGCCGACTACATCAAGCGCGTAGTGGGTGTGGGGGCAGACCACGTGGTCTGCTGCGACAAGGAGGGGAGGATCCAGGTGAACGGCCGGCCGGTCGACGAGTCGACGTTCCTGTATCCGGGCGACAGCCCGTCCACGGTGCCCTTCGACGTGGTCGTGCCCGAGGGCACCCTGTTCGTCCTCGGCGACCACCGCAGCGACTCCCGCGACTCCCGCGACCATCTCGGCTCGCCGGGCGGCGGCATGGTCCCCGTGGACGTCGTGATCGGCCGTGCCGACTGGATCGCCTGGCCCTTCGCCCACCTCACCCGCCTGCACCGCCCGAGCGGCTACGCGCGCGTGCCGGAGGCGAGCACCGAGCCGGACCCGGCGGGCGCCCATGGGTAACCGCGGCAAGCCCCGCGGCGCGTCCGACAGCGCCGCGGACAACCTCCTGCCCACCGGTGTCCGGCGCGCCGCCGCACCGGCCGGCGGCCGCACGCGCGCGGAGCGGCGCAAGCTCCAGCGCAAGGTCAAGCGCAAGCGCAGGCGCAGCGCCGTCCGGGAGATCCCGCTGCTCGTCGGGGTCGCCGTCCTGATAGCGCTCGTCCTGAAGACGTTCCTGGTGCAGGCCTTCGTGATTCCGTCCGGCTCCATGGAACAGACGATCCAGATCGGTGACCGGGTCCTGGTCGACAAGTTCACCCCGTGGTTCGGCTCCAAGCCGCAGCGCGGGGACGTCGTCGTCTTCAAGGACCCCGGCGGCTGGCTGCAGGACGAGCAGACCGCCACGAAGAAGGACGACCCCGTCGTCGTCAAGCAGGTCAAGGAAGGCCTCACCTTCATCGGTCTGCTGCCGTCCGACGACGAGAAGGACCTCATCAAGCGGGTCGTCGGCGTGGGCGGCGACCACGTCCAGTGCTGTGACGCGCAAGGGCGGGTCACCGTCAATGGCGTTCCCCTGAACGAGGCGGACTACCTCCACCCCGCCAACGCACCCTCGCTCACGCCCTTCGACGTCACCGTCCCCGAGGGACGCCTGTGGGTGATGGGCGACCATCGGGAGAACTCCGCGGACTCGCGGTCCCACCAGGACACGTACGGCGGCACGGTGTCCGAGGACGGGGTCGTGGGGCGCGCCATGGTCATCGCCTGGCCGCTGGGCCACTGGAACTCCCTCGAGGAACCGCAAACCTTTTCCTCCGTGACCGACTCGGCGTCCGGCGCGACCGCGCGGTCCGACGGGTCGCATAGGGTTGCTCCCGACGATCCGAACGGAACGATCCGACTCCCGAGCCCTGCGGAACTCCCGCTCGTTATGGGAGTGGTGGGCCTGCGTCGTATGTGGGGCAGGCAGCGGCACAGAGTGAGGAGTTGGCGTGGGGGATGTGGCGGTTGGCGCACGGTCCGGGCACGACGGCGAGGAGCACCGCGGACACCCCGTGGGCGAGGCCGGCCCGGCCGCGGACGGCGCTGTGACCTCCGGGAACGACTCCCCGGCGGCCGGGGACGACGGGCCCGGGGACGGGCAGCCCCCCGTGACGGGACAGGGCTCCGGTGACGGGGCGCCCAGGGCGAAGAAGCCGCGCTCGTTCTGGAAGGAACTGCCGATCCTGATCGGCATCGCGCTCGTCCTCGCGCTGCTGATCAAGACGTTCCTGGTACAGGCGTTCTCGATTCCCTCCGACTCGATGCAGAACACCCTCCAGGAGGGCGACCGGGTCCTGGTCGACAAGCTCACCCCGTGGTTCGGCTCCGAGCCCGAGCGCGGCGAGGTCGTCGTCTTCCACGACCCGGACGCCTGGCTCGCGGGCGAGCCCACCGCCGAGCCGAACGCGATCCAGACCTTCCTCAGCTGGATCGGCCTGATGCCGTCGGTGGAGGAGAAGGACCTGATCAAGCGGGTGATCGGGGTCGGCGGCGACACCGTCTCCTGCAACAAGACCGGCCCGCTCAGGGTCAACGGCAAGGCGCTGAACGAGCCGTACGTGTACCCGGGCAACACCCCGTGCAGCATGGACGACCAGGGCGGCCAGTTCACGGTGAAGGTCCCCAAGGGCTTCATCTGGGTGATGGGTGACCACCGCCAGAACTCGCGCGACTCCCGCTACAACCAGTCCGACAAGAACCACGGCATGGTCCCCGTCGACCAGGTCGTCGGGCGTGCCATCGTCAAGGCCTGGCCGATCAACCGCTGGGGCACGCTGCCGGTGCCGGACACCTTCGACCAGCAGGGTCTCCAGGCCGGCCCGGCGGCCTCGGCCACCCTCACGGTCGCCCCGCAGAGCGTCGCGCTGGCCGGTGTCGTACCGGTGGCCCTCTGGCGCCGTCGGCGCGCCGAGACGGCCCGGACCCGCTGATCCGGCCGGGCCCCGCTTCGGCCCGGACCCGCTGATCCGGCCGGGCCCGGCTGGGCAGCCGGGCCCCTGATGTGCCGGGGTGCCGCTGATCTGCTCGGCAAACCCTTTCCCAAGCCCCGGCCCCGGCCGGGGACGAGGGCTGACCCGGGCTCGTACCGCCGGGTAGGGTGCCGATCCATGGGTGGCGAGAGCACGACACGTACGGCCCCGCACGGCGGCGGTGGCACCAGCACTGGTCCGGCGGGCGGGCGGACCGGACACGTGCTGTCCGGTGTGGCCGTCGCGCTGGGCCTCGCGCTGTTCCTCGGCGGATTCGGCTGGGCGGCGCTCATCTACCGGCCGTACACCGTGCCCACCAGCTCCATGTCCCCGACCATCGCCGCCGGGGACCGGGTCCTCGCCCAGGTCGTGGACGGCGACGAGGTGCGCCGCGGAGACGTCGTCGTCTTCACCGACAAGACGTGGGCGGACAACGCGCCCGTCGTCAAGCGGGTCGTGGCGGTCGGCGGCGACACCGTCTCCTGCTGCACCGACGGCAAGCTGACCGTCAACGGCAAGCAGATCGAGGAACCTTACCTGCCCGAGGGCAGCCCCGCCGGGATCACGAACTTCCCGACCGTGGAGGTCCCCGACGGCCGCCTCTTCCTGCTCGGCGACGAACGCCAGGGCTCCCTGGACTCCACCGCCCACCTCACCGACGCAGCCAGCGGCACGGTGTCCCGCGGGTCCGTCAAAGCCCGCGTGGACGCCGTCGTATGGCCCACGGACGGCATGCTCAAGCGCCCCACCGGATTCGAGGCGCTGGGCACGCTCTCCGAGCCGGGGCCGCTGCGCACGATCGGCTGGCTGATCGCGGCCGGCGCGGTGCTCGTCCTCGGCGGCGGCGCCTACGGCCCGATCGCCAAGCGTGCCGCCCGGGGCCGCGTCGGCACCCGTCCGGAGCCCACCGGTGTCCGCTGAGGCGACGGACGCGGGCGTCGACTCGTACGAGGGCGGACCGCGCAGGGTCGCCCGGGTGGTGCTGCTCGACCCCGCGGACCGCATCCTGCTGCTGCACGGCCATGAGCCGGACGATCCGGCCGACGACTGGTGGTTCACCCCCGGCGGCGGCGTGGAGGGCGACGAGACCCGTGAAGAGGCCGCGCTGCGGGAACTCGCCGAGGAGACCGGCATCACCGACGTCGAGCTCGGCCCGGTGCTGTGGCGGCGGAGGTGTTCCTTCCCGTTCGCGGGCCGCCGCTGGGACCAGGACGAGTGGTACTACCTGGCCCGTACGGCCGATACGTCCAGGATGGAGCCCCGGGCGACGGCGCTCACCGAACTGGAGCGACGGAGCGTCTGCGGAGCGCGCTGGTGGACGTGTCGGGAACTGGCCCAGGCACATGAGACGGTGTATCCGACCAGACTCGCAGGGCTGCTGAGCAGGCTGCTCGACGAAGGCCCCCCGGCCCGGCCCGTAACCCTTGACACGGAAATCGTCTAGCGGCTCTCGGGACTGGCGCACAATGGGGGGATCGCACGGCTGAAGGGGAACATGCCATGAGCGCCGAGGACCTCGAGAAGTACGAGACCGAGATGGAGCTGAAGCTCTACCGGGAGTACCGCGACGTCGTCGGTCTGTTCAAATACGTGATCGAGACCGAGCGGCGTTTCTACCTCACCAACGACTACGAGATGCAGGTGCACTCGGTCCAGGGAGAGGTGTTCTTCGAGGTGTCGATGGCGGATGCCTGGGTGTGGGACATGTACCGGCCGGCCCGGTTCGTGAAGCAGGTGCGGGTGCTCACGTTCAAGGATGTGAACATCGAGGAGCTGAACAAGAGCGACCTTGAGCTTCCGGGCGGGTGACCCTCGCTTCCGCCGGAGCTTCCGGACGGACGACCGTCGTTCTCGCCGGAGCTCCCGGGCCGCTGTCCGTCGCTCCCGCGGGTGACGGAGTTGTCCACAGCCGCCGGGTTGTGCACCAAGATCCTTCCGGCTTCCGCTGATGCGTGAACGTTGGCGCCGGAGGTGGTGCCGACATGAAGACGGATCTGGCACGAGGGGCACTCGGCAGGTACGGCGAGGACCTGGCCGCGCGGCGGCTGGCAGAAGCCGGAATGACGGTCCTGGAGCGCAACTGGCGCTGCGGCAGGACCGGTGAGATCGACATCGTCGCGCGGGACGGCGACGTGCTGGTCGTCTGCGAGGTCAAGACCCGCCGCGGCGGTGGATTCCAGCACCCCATGGCAGGGGTGACGCCCGAGAAGGCGGAGCGGCTGCGCGGACTCGCCGAGCGATGGGTCCAGACGCACGGAGGAGCCCCGCCGGGCGGCGTCCGCATCGACCTGGTCGGCGTCCTCCTGCCCCGCCGCGGGGCCGCCCTCGTCGAGCACGTGCGGGGGGTGGCCTGAGATGGGGTTCGCGCGCACCTGCTCGGTGGCGCTGGTGGGCGTCGAAGGCGTCGTCGTCGAGGTCCAGGCCGACCTGGAACCAGGAGTGGCGGCGTTCACCCTGGTGGGGCTGCCCGACAAGAGCCTGAGCGAGAGCCGGGACCGGGTCCGGGCGGCGGTGGTGAACTCGGGCGGCGAATGGCCGCAGAAGAAGCTCACCGTCGGTCTCAGCCCGGCCTCCGTGCCCAAGGCCGGCAGCGGCTTCGACCTCGCCATCGCCAGTGCCGTGCTCGGCGCGGCCGAGCGGATCGACCCGCGGGTGCTCGCCGACATCGTGATGATCGGCGAGCTGGGTCTCGACGGACGGGTCCGCCCGGTCCGCGGGATCCTTCCCGCGGTGCTGGCGGCGGCGGACGCCGGGTACGAACAGGTGGTCGTGCCCGAGTGCGCCGCCGCCGAGGCCTCACTGGTCCCGGGTGTCTCCGTGCTCGGAGTGCGCAGCCTGCGCCAGCTGATCGCCGTCCTCGCCGACGAACCGGTGCCCGACGAGGAGCCGGACGAGCCGGGTCGGCCCGACCCGCTCATGGCCGGCCTGCGGATGCCCGGCACCGGCACGGCCACCGGGGTGCACGGCCTCGGCACCGCCCCGCACGACCCGGGGCACGACCTCGCGGACGTCGTGGGACAGCGCTCGGCGCGCACGGCCGTCGAGGTCTCCGCGGCGGGCGGGCACCACCTGTTCCTGGAAGGCCCGCCGGGCGCCGGCAAGACCATGCTCGCGGAGCGCATGCCGGCCGTCCTGCCCCGGCTCGGCCGGGAGGAGTCCCTGGAGGTCACGGCCGTCCACTCGGTCGCCGGACTGCTGCCGCCGGGCAAACCGCTGATCGACGTCCCCCCGTACTGCGCCCCGCACCACTCGGCCACCATGCAGGCGCTCGTGGGAGGCGGTCCCCACGTCGCCCGGCCCGGAGCCGTGTCGATGGCTCACCGGGGCATTCTCTTTCTGGACGAGACCCCGGAGTTCAGCACCCACGCCCTCGACGCCCTGCGGCAGCCCCTGGAAGCCGGTCATGTCGTGATCGCGCGCAGCGCCGGCGTGGTGCGGTTTCCCGCACGGTTCCTCATGGTGCTGGCGGCGAATCCGTGCCCGTGCGGCCGGTTCTCTCAGCGTGACACCCTGTGCGAATGCCCGCCCTCGGCGATCCGCCGCTACCAGGCCCGGCTCTCCGGACCGCTGCTCGACCGGGTGGACCTGCGGGTGGAGGTCGACCCGGTCAGCAGGGCCGAGCTGGCCCACCGCGGCCCCGGCGGCGACTCCACGGCGACCGTCGCCGACCGGGTCCGGGCCGCACGCGAGCGTGCGGCAGCCCGGCTGGCGGGCACTCCCTGGCGGACCAACAGCGAGGTGCCGGGACGGGAGCTGCGCAGCCGGTGGCATCCCGCGACCGGCGCGATGCAGGAGGCCGAGCGGAGCCTGGAGCGGGGAGTGCTCACCGCCCGCGGGCTGGACCGCGTCCTGCGCGTCGCCTGGACCGTTGCCGACCTGGTCGGACATGACCGGCCCGACGCGGGGGACGTCGCCCTGGCCCTGCAACTGCGTACGGGGGTCCCGCGCGGCGTGCCGATGGCGCTCGGGGCGCTGACGTGACCGGCACCGACGGGCCGGGCGGGGAGCGGCTCGCGCGGGCCTTCCTCACCCGGGTCCTCGAACCCGGCGACGAGGTCGGCGGCGGCTGGGTGCGCGAGCACGGTGCCGGAGAGGTGGTACGGCGGCTGCGCGCCGGCCGGGAAGCCCTGCCCGGGGTGACCGGGCAGCGATGGGCCGGGCTCCTGGCGCGAGCCGCCCGGGCCGAGCCGGAACGGGACCTGGCCGTCGCCCGGGAGGCCGGGGTGCGGTTCGTGTGCCCGGGGGACACCGAGTGGCCCGGCCCGCTGGACGATCTCGGGGACGCCCGGCCGCTGGGCCTGTGGGTCCGGGGCCGGCCCAGCCTGCGGATGTGGGCGCTCAGGTCGGTCGCGGTCGTCGGCGCCCGCGCCTGCACCGAGTACGGCGCGCACATGGCGGCCACCCTCGCCTCCGGACTCGCCGAGCGCGGCTGGGTGGTGGTCTCCGGCGGCGCCTACGGCGTCGACGGCGCCGCGCACCGGGGCGCGCTCGCCGCGGGCGGTGCCACCGTCGCCGTGCTCGCCTGCGGGGTCGACCGGCCCTACCCGCGCGGACACACGGGGTTGATCAACAGGATCGCGGAACAGGGACTGGTCGTGGGTGAACTGCCCCCGGGTGATCATCCCACGCAGAGCAGGTTCATCCTGCGCAACCGGGTCATCGCCGCGCTCACCGGCGGCACGGTGGTGGTCGAGGCGGCCCACCGCAGCGGCTCCCTCGCCACCGCGCGGGCGGCACAGCGACTGGGCCGGCACGCCATGGGTGTCCCCGGCCCCGCCACCAGCGGCCTCTCGGCGGGGGTGCACGAACTCCTGCGCGGAGAGGCCGTGCTGGTCACCGACGCCGCGGAGGTCGTCGAACTGGTCGGCGGCATCGGAGAACTGGCCCCGGAGCGGCGCGGCCCGGTGCTGCCCCACGACCTCCTGGAACCGGACGCCCGGCGCGTCCTGGCCGCGCTCCCCGGCCGGCGGGTGGCGGCGGTCGACGAGATCGCCCGGGAGGGCGGCACCACCAGGGACGACGCGATCGCGAGACTGTACGAACTCAGGGCACTCGGTTATGTCGAACGACACGGCGACGACTGGAAGTTGACACGCCAGGCGATGGTCACCGTCCGAGCGGGGCGACGCTCGTGTTGACCGAGAGGGTTCGGCCGTCCGAGGGAACACCGAAGCCCTTGAGGTTGACCGTAGTTGACGCGCCCCGCCGGTCACCCGGGGCGACCGCCGCGCCTCGCCGGGGCGCCGAGCGGAACTCATCCGCGTACAGCACGGGGCGTACTGTTCGCACACCGCGACACCTCAGTCACGCTACGCTCACGAGGATCCCGGCACGGACCGGCCACTCGGCACCACCCGACACCAGACCGACGGCTCACCCAGACACCCCCGCACGCACATCACGGCAGAACGACACAAGGCGACGAATGCCCCAGCACACCTCCGGGTCCGACCGGGCGGCGATCCCCCCAACCGCCCGTGACGGTGGCAGCGTGCGGCCGCCCGCTCCCTCGACACTCGACGAGCTGTGGCGGTCGTACAAGGCGACGGGGGACGAGCGGCTGCGGGAGCAGCTGATCCTGCACTACTCGCCGCTCGTGAAGTACGTGGCGGGCAGGGTGAGCGTGGGCCTGCCGCCCAATGTGGAACAGGCCGACTTCGTGTCCTCGGGGGTGTTCGGGCTGATCGACGCGATCGAGAAGTTCGACATCGAACGGGAGATCAAGTTCGAGACGTACGCGATCACCCGGATCCGGGGCGCGATGATCGACGAACTGCGCGCGCTGGACTGGATCCCCCGGTCGGTGCGGCAGAAGGCGCGGAACGTGGAGCGGGCCTACGCCACCCTGGAGGCACGGCTCAGACGTACTCCCTCGGAGGTCGAGGTGGCCGCCGAACTGGGCATCGCGGTGGACGACCTGCACTCCGTGTTCAGCCAGTTGTCGCTGGCCAACGTGGTGGCCCTGGAGGAGCTGCTGCATGTCGGCGGCGAGGGCGGGGACGGCCTCAGCTTCATGGACACCCTGGAGGACACCGCCGCGGACAACCCCGTGGAGGTGGCCGAGGACCGTGAACTGCGGCGATTTCTGGCGCGGGCCATCAACACCCTGCCCGAGCGGGAGAAGACGGTCGTGACGCTGTACTACTACGAAGGACTGACCCTCGCCGAGATCGGCAACGTGCTGGGGGTCACCGAGAGCCGGGTGAGCCAGATCCACACCAAATCCGTGCTCCAGCTGCGCGCGAAACTGGCCGGTTTCGGCCGTTGACCCGGCCCGGCCGAGGCGGTGCGGCGAGGGGCGCTGGTGCTGCGGCTGTCGCCCGGGCCGCGCGGGGTCGTGCGGGCGGAGCCACTCCCCATGCGGGTGCGGCGTCCGTAGAGTGGTCGACGTGCCAAGGATTCGAGCGGCCTCCGTGGCCGAGCACCGGTCGATGCAGCGAGCCGCCCTGCTGGACGCGGCCCGTTCGCTGTTGTCCGAGGGCGGTACGGAGGCGCTGACCTTCCCCGCTCTCGCCGAGCGGACGGGGCTCGCGCGCTCCTCCGTGTACGAGTACTTCCGGTCGCGGGCTGCCGTGGTCGAGGAGCTGTGCGAGGTCGACTTCCCCGTCTGGGCGGCCGAGGTCGAGTCGGCGATGGCCGCCGCGGAAGGGCCGGAGGCCAAGGTCGAGGCGTACGTGCGCCGGCAGCTGGCGCTGGTCGGGGACCGGCGGCACCGGGCCGTCGTGGCGATCTCGGCGAGCGAGCTGGACGCGGGGGCGCGGGAGAAGATCCGGGCCGCGCACGGGGGCCTCGTGGCGATGATCGTCGAGGCGGTGGCGGAGACGGGGCACGCGGAACCGCGGTTGGCGGCCATGTTGGTCCAGGGTGTCGTGGACGCGGCCGTGCGAAGGCTCGAGCTGGGCGTGGAGGAGGCCTCCGTGGTGACGGAGGCGGCGGTGGGGATGGTGACGCGGGGGATTCGGGGGTAGACCCGCGCCGCGGGTTCACTCGGTGCTGGTGCTGGTGCTGGTGCTGGTGCTGGTGCGCGGTGTCTGCTTCCCGGCGCCCGCCGTCGGTGGTGTGTGCGGGCAGTCCGGTCCGGCGACCGTGGGGTGCCGTCCCCCGGTGGCCGGGAGCCGATCCGGACGGCACGGTCGCCGCGGATCACCTGGCTACGGCAGCGGTACGCCCAGGACGGGCAGCAGCCGCGCAGGGGCCCTCGTGCTCAGCCATGCCGGGAGCAGGGACAGCGGGTTCAGGTAGGTCTTGTCCCTGCGCAGGCCCCAGTGCAGGCATGGGCCGGCGCAGTGGGAGGGCGCGGCGGCGAGGGTGCCGACCGGCTGGGTCGGGGTGATCTCGTCGCCCTCGGAGACCGAGGGGCGCACCGGCGTGTAGGTCGTGCGCAGGGGCGGGTTGCCCGTGCCCGTCAGTTCCAGTGAGACCACGCCCCTGCCCGCCACCTGGCCCGCGAACAGCACCCGGCCCGCCGCCACCGCCCGGACCGGGGCGCCGACGGGGGCCGCCAGGTCGACACCGCGGTGGCCGCGGGCGTACGGGGTGGCCGGGGGGTCCCAGCCGCGTACCACCACGGGGCGGGCGCCCACCGGCCATGACCGGGCGATCGCCGGAACGGGTACCGGCTCCGCGTCCGGGGGCGGAGCCGGGGTCGGTACCGGAGGGGGGTCCGGAGCCGGAGTTCGGACCGGAGCCGGAGTTCGAACCGGAGCCGGAGTTCGAACCGGTTCGGGCGAGGCGCCGGCCGCCGAGGCCGTCACGGTGAGCAGGACGGCCGGCAGCAGGGACAGGAGTCGTTTGACGTGCATGGGAGTACGGTCCCCGCCCGCGGGCCGACGGCGCCCGGACCTGTGGACAACTCCCCGGTTGTGGACAGCGGCGTCACCCGGTACCCCGCGGGTCCCGTACACTTCTTCTGGCGATCCGGGTCACCGGGTCGACTTCGCACGCCCCGGTACCGGGGTCCCGGCAGTGGTCGGATTCCGGTATCTGCGCCCCTCGGTCCTTCGTGGCTCGGCGCATCGCGGGCGTCAGGCGCGGGAGCCGTCCGGTCCCCGCGGCACAACCGAGAAAAACAAGGAGAACGGCCATGGCCGTCGTCACGATGCGGGAGCTGCTGGAGAGCGGCGTCCACTTCGGTCACCAGACCCGTCGCTGGAACCCGAAGATGAAGCGCTTCATCTTCACCGAGCGCAACGGCATCTACATCATCGACCTGCTCCAGTCGCTGTCGTACATCGACCGTGCCTACGAGTTCGTCAAGGAGACCGTCGCCCACGGCGGCACGGTCATGTTCGTCGGCACGAAGAAGCAGGCGCAGGAGGCCATCGCCGAGCAGGCCACCCGCGTCGGCATGCCCTACGTCAACCAGCGCTGGCTGGGCGGCATGCTCACCAACTTCTCGACCGTCTACAAGCGTCTGCAGCGCCTCAAGGAGCTCGAGCAGATCGACTTCGAGGACGTCGCCGCGTCGGGTCTGACGAAGAAGGAGCTCCTGGTCCTCTCGCGTGAGAAGGCCAAGCTCGAGAAGACCCTCGGTGGTATCCGCGAGATGTCCAAGGTTCCCAGCGCCGTCTGGATCGTGGACACCAAGAAGGAGCACATCGCGGTCGGTGAGGCCCGGAAGCTCAACATCCCGGTCGTCGCCATCCTCGACACCAACTGTGACCCCGACGAGGTCGACTACAAGATCCCGGGCAACGACGACGCGATCCGCTCCGTCACCCTGCTCACCCGCGTGATCGCCGACGCCGTGGCCGAGGGCCTCATCTCCCGCTCCGGTGTCGCCACCGAGGGCAAGGGCGAAAAGGCCGCCGGCGAGCCGCTGGCCGCGTGGGAGCGCGACCTGCTCGAGGGCGAGAAGAAGGCGGACGCCGAGACCGCCGAGAACACGGACGAGGCCGCCGAGAAGCCGGCCGAGGCCGCTGCCGAGGCGCCCGCCGCCGAGGAGGCCCCGGCTGCGGAGGCTCCGGCGGCCGAGGCCGAGGCCCCGGCCGCCGAGGGCGAGCAGGCCTGACCCGTCGGGACGTGCGACGGCGGGAGCGGTGACGTCACGTCCGCTCCCGCCGTTCACCCGTAAGTCAGCGGTGGGTCGCGGCCCCACGGTTCCGTGGGGGCCACAGACCCCGTAGATCTCCGATCTTCCAGACTTCGAGAAAGACTCACAGACTCATGGCGAACTACACCGCCGCCGACGTCAAGAAGCTCCGCGAGCTCACCGGCGCCGGCATGATGGACTGCAAGAAGGCGCTGGACGAGGCCGAGGGCAACGTCGACAAGGCCGTCGAGGCGCTCCGCATCAAGGGCCAGAAGGGCGTCGCCAAGCGCGAGGGCCGCTCCGCCGAGAACGGCGCCGTGGTCTCCCTCGTCGCCGACGACAACTCCTCCGGCGTCCTGGTCGAGCTGAAGTGCGAGACGGACTTCGTCGCCAAGGGCGAGAAGTTCCAGGCCGTCGCCAGCGCGATCGCCGAGCACGTCGCCAAGACCTCCCCGGCCGACATCGAGGCGCTGCTCGCCTCCGAGATCGAGCCCGGCAAGACCGTCCAGGCGTTCGTGGACGAGGCCAACGCCAACCTGGGCGAGAAGATCGTCCTGGACCGCTTCGCGCAGTTCGCGGACGGCTACGTCTCGGTCTACATGCACCGCACGATGCCCGACCTGCCCCCGCAGATCGGTGTCCTCGTCGAGCTGGACAAGCCCAACGCCGAGGTCGCCAAGGGCATCGCCCAGCACATCGCCGCCTTCGCGCCGAAGTACCTCTCCAAGGAGGACGTGCCGGCCGAGGTCGTCGAGTCGGAGCGTCGTATCGCCGAGGAGACCACCCGCGCCGAGGGCAAGCCCGAGGCCGCGATCGCCAAGATCGTCGAGGGTCGCCTCAACGGCTTCTTCAAGGACGCCACGGTCCTCGGTCAGCCGTACGCTCTGGACAACAAGAAGTCCGTGCAGAAGGTCCTGGACGAGGCCGGTGTCACCCTGAAGCGCTTCGCGCGCATCAAGGTCGGCATCTGAGTCCGTACCGCGACGGACGCCCGGCCCCGATAGGGTCGGCAGCAGTCGTCCGTGGACGCCGTCACCTGGCGTGTGGCGGACGACAGCAGATCTGACGAGGAGGCCATTGCCGCGCACGGGTTGCGAACACCCCACCGGCAGTGGCCTTCTTCGTATGTGCACCACGTGAAAGAGGCGGGATCTCCCATGACCACCAAGGCCCAGAAGAGCGACGACGGCGAAGTGAGCGGCCGGTTTCTGCTGAAGCTGTCCGGAGAGGCTTTCGCCGGTGGCGGCAGTCTGGGTGTCGACCCCGACGTGGTGCACAAGATCGCCCGCGAGATCGCGGCCGTCGTGCGCGACGGGGCGCAGATCGCGGTGGTCATCGGCGGCGGCAACTTCTTCCGCGGCGCCGAACTCCAGGTACGCGGCATGGACCGGGCCCGCTCGGACTACATGGGCATGCTCGGCACGGTCATGAACTGCCTCGCCCTCCAGGACTTCCTGGAGAAGGAGGGCATCGACAGCCGTGTCCAGACCGCCATCACCATGGGACAGGTCGCCGAGCCGTACATCCCGCTGCGCGCCGTGCGCCACCTGGAGAAGGGCCGCGTGGTCATCTTCGGCGCCGGCATGGGCATGCCGTACTTCTCCACGGACACCACCGCCGCCCAGCGCGCCCTGGAGATCGACGCCGAGGCCCTCCTGATGGGCAAGAACGGCGTGGACGGCGTCTACGACTCCGACCCGAAGACCAACCCGGAGGCCGTCAAGTTCGACGCCCTCGGCTACGGCGAGGTCATCACCCGCGATCTGAAGGTCGCCGACGCCACCGCCATCACGCTGTGCCGCGACAACAAGCTCCCGATCCTCGTCTTCGAGCTTCTGGCGGAGGGCAATATCGCGCGGGCCGTCAAGGGTGAGAAGATCGGCACGCTGGTGAGTGAGCAAGGCAGCCGGGCCTGACGGGGGAACTCCCGGGCCCGGCCCGTAGGAACCCCGGTTCGCACGACAAAGCCCGACCGGGCGACGGACCCCGGCCGGGGGATGGACAATGTCCTGCCGGTCGGGAACCGTGCAGGAAGAAGACGCGACGCAGCCGGCCGCCGCCTCCGCAAGGAACCGCAGCCGGGCCTACTCAAGACACGCAGGAGCAAGTGGTGATCGAAGAGACCCTCCTCGAGGCCGAGGAGAAGATGGAGAAGGCCGTCGTGGTCGCCAAGGAGGACTTCGCCGCGATCCGCACCGGCCGTGCGCACCCGGCGATGTTCAACAAGATCGTGGCCGACTACTACGGCGCGCCGACGCCGATCAACCAGCTGGCTTCGTTCTCCGTGCCGGAGCCGCGCATGGCAGTCGTGACCCCGTTCGACAAGAGCGCGCTGCGCAACATCGAGCAGGCGATCCGCGACTCGGACCTCGGCGTCAACCCGAGCAACGACGGCAACATCATCCGGGTGGTGTTCCCCGAGCTGACCGAGGAGCGCCGCCGCGACTACATCAAGGTCGCCAAGAGCAAGGGCGAGGACGCCAAGGTGTCCATCCGCGCCGTGCGCCGCAAGGCCAAGGACGCCATCGACAAGCTCGTCAAGGACGGCGAGGTCGGGGAGGACGAGGGCCGCCGTGCGGAGAAGGAACTCGACGACACCACCGCGAAGTACGTCGCGCAGGTGGACGAGCTCCTGAAGCACAAGGAAGCGGAGCTGCTCGAGGTCTGATGAACGACTCTTCCTGGGGCGCTCCGCCACGTGCCGGTTCACAGGCCGGGTACTGGGGGCCCAACGATCACGGGGCCGTTCCGCACGGACCCGTCCAGGGGGCTGCCGCGGCGGGTCCCGCGTACGATGCGCCTGAGGCGCAGCAGACTCGCCCCATGCCCATCGTCCCCGACGTACCCGCTCATGGCGGAAACCAGGATGACGACCGGGGGGCCGCTCGGCTGGGCGGCCCCTTGTTCCGAGACGAGACGTTCCGCGACGGGACGTCCCACGGCGGGACGTTCCGCGACGAGACGTTCCCCGTGGGGACGTTCCGTGACGAGACCCCGTCGGCGCTGCCCCCTGCGGCGGTGCCGCAGAATCCGGAGCCCATGCCCGACGCACCGCAGCCGGCACCCGTCCCGCAGAAGAAGACCGCGGGCCGTGACCTGACTGCGGCCATAGGCGTCGGTGTCGGGCTCGGTGCGGTCATCGTGGCGTCGCTGTTCGTGGTCAAGGCCGTGTTCGTCGGCGTTGTCGCGGTCGCCGTCGTCGTCGGCCTGTGGGAGCTGACCAGCCGGCTCCAGGAGCGCAAGGGCATCAAGGCGCCGCTGGTGCCGCTCGCGGTCGGCGGCGCCGCCATGGTCGTCGCCGGGTACGTCCGGGGCGCCGAGGGAGCCTGGGTCGCCATGGCCCTGACCGCGCTGGCGGTCCTGGTCTGGCGGATGACGGAACCGCCGGAGGGCTACCTCAGGGACGTCACGGCCGGTGTCTTCGCGGCCTTCTACGTCCCGTTCCTGGCCACGTTCGTCGCCATGATGCTCACCGCGGACGACGGAGCGCGCCGCGTCCTGACCTTCCTGCTCCTGACCGTCGTCAGCGACACCGGGGCGTACGCCGTCGGCTGGCGCTTCGGCAAGCGCAAGCTCGCTCCGCGCATCAGCCCCGGCAAGACCCGAGAGGGCCTGCTCGGCGCGGTGTCCTTCGCGATGGTCGTGGGCGCGTTGTGCATGCAGTTCCTGATCGAGGACGGCGCCTGGTGGCAGGGCCTGCTGCTCGGCCTGGCGGTCGCGGCCAGCGCCACGCTCGGCGACCTTGGCGAGTCCATGATCAAGCGGGACCTCGGCATCAAGGACATGGGCACCCTGCTCCCCGGCCACGGCGGCATCATGGACCGGCTGGACTCCCTGCTGCCCACCGCGCCGGTGGTGTGGCTGCTGCTGGTGCTGTTCGTGGGCTCCGGCTGAGTCACTTCCCGCCCCGCACCCGCGACGAGCCCCCGTCCCCCGAGGACGGGGGCTCGTCGTATGAGCCGACCGGGGCATCCGAGTGGATCTGCGACACTGGAAGGGTTATGCCGAAGCCCGGAGAACTCACTTTCGTCGCCCCCCGCGGAGCCAAGAAGCCGCCGCGGCATCTCGCCGACCTCTCGCCCGCCGAGCGGAAGGAGGCGGTGGCGGGGATCGGTGAGAAGCCGTTTCGTGCGAAACAGCTGTCCCAGCACTACTTCGCGCGGTTCGCGCACGACCCGGCCGAGTGGACCGACATCCCCGCCGGCGCCCGCGAGAAGCTGCGCGAGGCGCTGCTGCCCGAGCTGATGACGGTCGTACGGCACCTGTCCACGGACCAGGGGACCACCCGCAAGACGCTCTGGCGGCTGTTCGACGGCACGCTCGTGGAGTCGGTGCTGATGCGGTACCCGGACCGGGTCACCATGTGCATCAGTTCGCAGGCCGGCTGCGGGATGAACTGTCCCTTCTGCGCGACCGGGCAGGCCGGGCTGGACCGGAACCTGTCCACCGCCGAGATCGTCCACCAGATCGTGGACGGGATGCGGGCGCTGCGCGACGGGGAGGTCCCCGGAGGGCCGGCCCGGCTGTCCAACATCGTGTTCATGGGAATGGGCGAGCCGCTCGCCAACTACAAGCGGGTCGTCGGCGCGATCCGTGCGCTCACCGACCCCGCGCCCGACGGGCTGGGGCTCTCGCAGCGCGGGATCACCGTGTCGACGGTCGGGCTGGTGCCGGCCATCAACCGGTTCTCCGACGAGGGCTTCAAGTGCCGGCTCGCGATCTCGCTGCACGCCCCCGACGACGAGCTGCGCGACACCCTCGTCCCCGTGAACACGCGGTGGAAGGTGCGCGAGGTGCTCGACGCCGGGTTCGAGTACGCCGAGAAGTCCGGACGCCGGCTGTCCATCGAGTACGCGCTGATCCGCGACATCAACGACCAGGCCTGGCGGGGCGACCGGCTCGGGCGCATGCTCAAGGGCCGGCCCGTGCACGTGAACCTGATCCCGCTGAACCCGACGCCGGGCTCCAAGTGGACCGCCTCCCGGCCCGAGGACGAGAAGGCGTTCGTCGAGGCCATCGCGGCGCACGGGGTGCCCGTCACCGTCCGGGACACCCGCGGTCAGGAGATCGACGGGGCGTGTGGTCAGCTCGCCGCCACCGAGCGGTAGTCTGGCCGACGTCAGTACGGTCCTGTTTTCGGACAGTGCGACGAACCAGACATCTTCATATTCCGACAGGGGAGCGCCACAGCGCTGAGAGTGCGGCAACCGGGCCGCAGACCCTCTGAACCTCGCCCAGGTCATTCTGGGTAGGAAGTTCGGTCATCACTCGAGCTGTTGCGCCCTGCCCGGGAGCCCCCTCGCGGGTCCCCGGGCAGGGCCGCGTCTCTTCCTGGTCACCTCCAGGAGGAATACCAGTGCACACCAGGACGTTCATGGCCGCGGCCGTCGTGCTCGGCCTCGTCACGCTGTCCGCCTGCGGATCGTCGGACGACGGCGGATCCGCGCAGGGCGGGAGCAGGACCGTCACCCTCGTCAGCCACGACTCGTGGGCCGTCTCCGAGAAGGTGCTCGCCGACTTCGAGAAGCGGTCCGGCTACCGGGTGAAGGTCCTCAAGGACGGCGACACCGGGCAGGCCGTCAACAAGGCGATCCTCACCAAGGACAACCCCCAGGGCGACGTCTTCTTCGGCGTCGACAACACCCTGCTCTCCCGCGCGCTCGACAACGACCTCTTCCAGCCGTACGAGGCGCGGGGGCTCGACCAGGTCGACGGCCGGTACCAGCTGGACGCCGGCAAGCACCGGGTCACGCCCGTCGACCACGGCGACGTCTGCGTCAACTACGACAAGAAGTACTTCGCCGACCACAAGCTGGCGCCCCCCGCCGGCTTCGACGACCTGGTGAAGCCGGAGTACAAGAACCTCCTCGTCACCGAGAACGCCTCCACCTCCTCACCCGGCCTCGGATTCCTGCTGGGCACCGCGGCGAAGTACGGCGACGAGGGCTGGCAAGGCTACTGGAAGAAGCTCAAGGCCAACGGCGTGAAGGTGGTCGACGGCTGGGAGCAGGCCTACAACGAGGAGTTCTCCGGGTCGGCCGGCGGCAGGAAGGCCGGCGCGGACCGGCCGCTCGTCGTCTCCTACGCCTCCTCCCCGCCCGCCGAGGTGATCTACGGCGACCCGAAGCCGACGACCGCGCCGACCGGCGTCGCGGTCGGCACCTGCTTCCGGCAGGTCGAGTTCGCCGGACTGCTGAGCAACGCGAAGAACAGCGAGGGCGGCAAGGCGCTGATCGACTTCCTGATCTCGAAGGAGTTCCAGGAGGACATGCCGCTCAACATGTTCGTCTACCCGGTGGCGAAGGGCGCGGCCGTGCCCGCCGAGTTCACCGAGTACGGCCCGGCCGCCGAGGATCCCGAGACGATGGACCCGGCGAAGATCGCCGCGGACCGCGACCAGTGGGTCAAGTCGTGGACCTCGCTCGTACTGAAGTGAAGCCGCGGGCGGCCGGCCGCCGTCGGCGTACCGGGAGCGCGGCTCGGCTCGGGCTCATGGCCCTGCCCGTCGCGTTCTTCGGGCTGTTCTTCGCCTACCCGGTCGCCGCGATCACCGCGCGGGGACTGTACTCCGGCGGCGGCTGGCACTTCGGGCGCCTGCTCGACGTGCTCGGACAGTCCGACATCCGGCACGTCCTGTGGTTCACCACCTGGCAGGCGCTCGCCTCCACCGCGCTGACCCTGCTGCTCGCGCTGCCCGCCGCCTACGTCTTCGCCCGCTTCTCCTTCCCCGGCAAGCAGGTCCTGCGGGCCGTCGTGACCGTCCCGTTCGTCCTGCCGACCGTCGTCGTCGGTACGGCGTTCCTGGCGCTGGTCGGGCGCGGCGGCCTCCTCGACGACCTGTGGGGCGTACGGCTGGACACCACCGTGTGGGCGATCCTGCTGGCCCACGTCTTCTTCAACTACGCCGTGGTCGTGCGCACGGTCGGCGGGCTGTGGGCGCAGCTCGACCCGCGCCAGGAGGAGGCCGCGCGCGTGCTGGGCGCCTCGCCGCTGCGGGCCTGGCGGCAGGTCACCCTCCCGGCGCTCGCGCCGGCCGTAGCCGCCGCCGCGCTCATGGTGTTCCTGTTCACCTTCACCTCCTTCGGTGTGGTGCAGATCCTCGGCGGGCCGACGTTCTCCACGCTGGAGGTCGAGATCTACCGGCAGACCTCCGAGATCTTCGACCTGTCGACGGCGGCCGTTCTCACGATCGTCCAGTTCGCCGCCGTCGGCGCGATCCTCGCCGTGCACGCGTGGACCGTACGGCGGCGGGAGAGCGCGCTGCGGCTCGTGGACGCGGCGGGGACGGCACGGCGACCGCGCGGCGTGGGGCAGTGGGCGTTGCTGGCCGGGGTGCTCGGCACGGTCGCGCTGCTGCTCGTGCTGCCGCCGGCCGTGCTGGTGCAGCGCTCCCTCGACGCCCCCGACTTCGCCTACTACCGGGCTCTGACGAGCGAGGACGGCAACGTGTTCCTGGTGCCGCCGATCGAGGCGGTCGGGAACTCGCTGGAGTACGCCCTCGCCGCGACCGCGATCGCGGTGACGATCGGCGCTCTGGCGGCGGCGGCCCTGACCCGGCGGGACGCCGGGCGCCTGGTCCGCGGGTTCGACGCGCTGCTGATGCTGCCGCTGGGGGTCTCCGCGGTGACCGTCGGCTTCGGCTTCCTGATCGCGCTGGACGAACCTCCGCTGGACCTGCGGGCCACCTGGATCCTCGTACCGCTCGCGCAGGCGCTGGTCGGCGTGCCCTTCGTCGTGCGGACCATGCTGCCGGTGCTGCGGGCCGTGGACGAGCGGCTGCGGGAGGCCGCGGCCGTGCTCGGGGCGTCACCGTGGCGGGTGTGGCGGGAGGTGGACCTGCCGATGGTGCGGCGGGCACTGCTGGTCGCGGCCGGGTTCGCCTTCGCCGTGTCGTTGGGGGAGTTCGGCGCGACGGTGTTCATCGCGCGGCCCGACAACCCCACCCTGCCGGTCGCCGTGGCACGGCTGCTGGGGCGGGCCGGCGAGCTGAACTACGGCCAGGCCATGGCCCTGTCGACGATTCTGATGCTGGTGTGCGCGATCGCCCTGCTGCTGTTGGAGCGGATCCGCCCCCAGTCTCGAACAGGCTCGACCGGGGGCACCCCCGTCGACCGTACCGGGGAGTTCTGATGCTGAGGCTGGAAGCCGTGACCGTGCGGTTCGGGGACCGGGCGGTGCTGGACGCCGTCGATCTCACCGTCGTCGAGCACGAGGTGGTGTGTGTGCTCGGGCCCAGCGGCAGCGGCAAGTCGACGCTGCTGCGGGCGGTGGCCGGGCTGCAACCACTGGACGCCGGACGGGTGGTGCTGGACGGACGGGACCAGTCGGGGGTGCCCGCGCACCGGCGCGGGCTGGGGCTGATGTTCCAGGACCATCAGCTGTTCCCGCAGCGCGACGTCGGCGGCAACGTGGCCTTCGGACTGCGCATGCGCGGCGTCGACCGGGGACGACAGCGCGAACGGGTCGGGGAGTTGCTCGATCTGGTGGGGCTGCCGGACGCGGCCGGGCGGGCCGTCGCCGCGCTCTCCGGCGGTGAGCAGCAGCGGGTGGCGCTGGCCCGCGCGCTCGCGCCCAGCCCACGGCTGCTGATGCTGGACGAACCGCTCGGACAGCTCGACCGGTCGCTGCGGGAGCGGCTGGTCGTCGAACTGCGCGAACTCTTCGACCGGTTGGGCACCACGGTGCTCGCGGTCACCCATGACCAGGGCGAGGCGTTCGCGCTGGCCGACCGGGTCGTGGTGATGCGGGACGGGCGGATCGCCCAGTCCGGCACGCCACTTGAGGTGTGGCAGCGGCCGGCGGACGCGTTCGTGGCCCGTTTCCTCGGCTTCGACAACGTGGTGGAGGCGAGCGTCACCGGGGAGGCCGCGGACACACCGTGGGGCAAGGTGCCGGTGCCGGCCGGCTCCCCGCAGGGCACCCGCACGCTGCTGGTGCGGTCGGCCGGGGTGCGGCTGGTCGAGGCCGGACAGGGCCTGCCCTGCACGGTCGCCGCCCGCACCTTCAAGGGCACCCACGTCGCCGTCCGCCTCCAGCCGCGGGACGCCCCGCGCCTGGAGGCCGCCTGCGCGCTGCGGCTGGCGCCGGAGACCGGGGACACGGTCGGGGTGGAGTTCGACGCGACCGAAATCGTCGTGCTCGACTGATCGTCCCGCCCGTACGGTGTGGCGCATGAGCCTTCTCTCGCATGATCGGTACTGCGACGAAATCGCGCACCAGGTGGGGCAGTTGAGGTCCATCGTGACCTCCGGTGCCGACCTGTCGGCCACCGTGCCGACCTGCCCCGACTGGTCCCTGGAACAGCTCGTCCGGCACACGGGCGGGGCCCTGCGCTGGGTGGAGCTGCTGGTGCGGACCCGGGCGCGGGAGAACATCAGGGACGAGCAGATCCCCGCGCACGGCGGTCCGCAGGCCCGGGCCGACCCGGCCGTGCTGGACGCATGGCTCACGGAGGCCGGTGAGAGGGTCGTCGCCGCGCTGCGGGAGGCCGGGCCCGACACCGAGGTGTGGGGCTGGGCGGGGGAGGGTGACACCCGGTTCTGGGCCCGCCGGATGACCCACGAGATCACCGTGCACCGCGCCGACGCCGCGCTCGCCGCCGGGCTGCCCTACGAGGTGGCGCCGGAGGTCGCCGCGGACGCGCTGGACGAGTGGCTGTACCTCGTGGCGTGGGTGCAGCGGAACCTGCCGCACCGGGCGTCCGCCGAGCTGTGCGCCGCGGAACACCGGGGCCGCAGCATCCATCTGCACGCCACCGACGCGCCGGCGGGGCTGGACGCCGGGCGAAGCGGGATGGCGGACCCCCCGCCCGCAGGGTGGGGGAGGTGGGTGGAGCTGACCGAGCGCGGGATCGTCTGGCGGCGGGGACACGCGAAGGCGTCCGTGGCGCTGCGCGGCCCGCTCACCTCGGTCCTGCTCGCCTTCTACCGCCGACTGCCCCTGGACGCGCCGGAGCTGGAGGTTCTCGGCGATCGTGAGCTGCTGGAGTTCTGGCTGGAGAAGACGGCCTTCGGCTGAACCGGCGAGTGGCCCGCCCCGCCCATCGGCCCGGGGCGGGCCACTCGGACGGTCAGCGGTTGCCGGTTCCCTTGCGGCGCATGCCGAAGAAGACCGCGCCGCCGCCGACGAGGACCAGGACGGCCGCGATGCCGACGATCAGGCCGGTGCGGGAACTGGCGCCGGTCTCGGCGAGGTTGGACTCCTGGGCGGGCGACGGGGCGTTGCTCGCGGTGTCGGCGGGCGTGGTGCTGTCGCTCCCGGAGGCCGACGGGGCCGGGGTTTCCGGCGTCGCCGGGGGTGAGACGGTGTCGGAGGGCGGCGTCGAGGGGGTCGACGGCGTGGCGGGGGCCGACGGCGTGGCGGGGGCGGTGGGCGTGGCGTCCGCCTGGCAGGCCTTGGCCGGGGTGGTCAGGTTGGGCGCGATGTCGGCGTCGAGCAGGGTCTTCCCGCCCCGGGCGGCCGCGACGCGGACCCGGTACTCGGCGCCCGGCTCCCAGGCCTCGGCGAAGGTGACGGTGACGCCCTTCTTCGAACCCTCGACCGTCTGCTCGCCGATCTTCTTCAGGTCGGCGTTGTTGTTCTGGAGGAAGACCTTGACGACGGCCGTGGTGCCCGTCGGATCGGTGTCGGTGACGGTGATGACGCCCTTCGGTCCGTCACAGGACGCGGTCGCGGAGAACTGGTCGATGCTGAGGGAGCCGGTGGCCAGCGCGGAGCCGGAGGCGCCGAGGACAAGGGCGGCCGAAGCGCCGACGAGAGCGGACACGCGCACCGAACGGGCGGCGGTACGGCGGGATGGGGACACGTTTGTCCTTTACGTGATGTGCAACTGCGGGGAGCGGAGGGGGAGATGCCGCCCTCGATGCGGCGGCGACAGCCTCCCCGGGGGTCCCACAGGTCTATAAGCGTTCCATAAGACGTGTCAATGCGTCGATGGTTCCGGCCCCTCGGCTTTGCCCGATCATCGACCGCTGAGACGTTTCAGCGCGTCGGGAGCCTCCTCGATCCGGTCGACCAGGGCGATACGGCCCTCCATCGACCGCTCCTCCGCCAGCTTCCGCAGCAGCGGCCAGGCCGGCAGCCGCTCCGTCCAGTGCGCCCGGTCCACGAGAACCATCGGCGTCGGCCCGCCCCGCGACTCGTAGTAGTTGGGCGTCGCGTTGTCGAAGATCTCCTGTACGGTCCCGGCGGCACCCGGCAGGAACACGACGCCGGCGGTGCAGCGGGCCAGCAGGCCGTCCTCGCGGGTGGCGTTGGAGAAGTACTTGGCGATGTGCGCGGCGAAGGGGTTGGGTGGCTCGTGGCCGTAGAACCAGGTGGGGACGCCGACGGAGGGGCCGCCCCCCGGCCAGCGGGAGCGGACCTCGAAGGCGGCCGACGCCCAGTCGGTGACCGAGGGGGTGAACCCCGGCGCCTTGCCCAGGAGACGAAGGGCCTCGGTGAGCATGCCGTCGGGGAAGGGGGCCGCGTAGGCGCCCAGGTTCGCCGCCTCCATCGCGCCCGGACCGCCGCCGGTCGCCACCGTCAGCCCGACGCGGGCGAGTTCGCGACCGAGTCGCGCGGCGCCGGCGTAGGCGTCCGTCCCGCGGGCCACGGAGTGGCCGCCCATCACTCCCACCACCCGGGCGCCGGAGAGGAGTTCGTCGAGCGCGTCCGAGACGGTGTCGTCGTGGACCGCGCGGAGCATGGAGGCGAAGATGTCGCCGTCGGCCTTCGTCCGCTGGAACCAGCGGTAGGTCAGGGCGTCCGGCGTCGCGTCGTAGCCCTCGTCGAGCGAGGCGAACAACTCGTCGGGTGTGTGGACGAAGCCGCGGTACGGGTCGAAGGGGAGGCCGGGTATCGGCGGGAGGACCAGGGCGCCCGACGTGCGCGCCTTCGTCGCCGCGTCCGCTTCCATCGGGCAGCCGAGGAAGACGGCGCCCTCGGTGTCCACGGCGAGCAGGACGTCCGTACGCTCCGTCAGGTCGACGGCCTGGACGCGGAAGTGGGACAGGGTGCCCCGGGTGGAGACCACCTCGTCGAACTCGGCGAGGGACTCGATCTCACGGTCGTGTGTGCCGTCGTACGGTTGGGCGGGTGTCGGGTGCACCCGCCCATGCTAGGGCGTGTCTGACGATTCCCGTCGGGCGCGCGACGCCTGGCACGGCACTCCCCCGGCCTTCGGCCGGGGGCACCCCCGCGCCGCGTTGTCGGATCACCCGAGTACATCCGGTACACGGGCGATCCTCCGCCTTGCGATCCTCCCCCACTGCCCGAACGGCGTGGGAGGTGCCCCCAGCACCGGACGCCGCGCGCTGATCCGACACGAATTGCCAGACGCGCCCTAGGCGTGCCCCGTCGGGCGGGGCGGATCAGCCCTGGACCGCCGACGGGTCCATCCAGACGACCTCCCAGGTGTGGCCGTCGAGGTCGTCGAAGGAACGCCCGTACATGAAGCCGAGGTCCTGCGTCTCGTTGGCCGGCGAACCGCCCACCGCCAGGGCGCGGTCGGCCAGTTCGTCCACCTTCTCGCGGCTCTCGGCGCTCAGCGCGATCATGACCTGGCTGGTCTTGGTGGCGTCCGCGATCTCCTTCTTGGTGAAGGTCGAGTAGAACGGCCTGGTGAGCAGCATCGCGATGATGCTGTCGCTGATCACCACGGAGGCCGCTTTCTCGTCGCTGAACTGGGGGTTGATCGAGTAGCCCAGGTCCGTGAAGAACTTCTTGGAGGCCTCCAGGTCGTTCACGGGCAGGTTGACGAAGACCATCTGCTGGTAGGCCGGAGTGCTCATCGGGGTGTCTCCCATCGGGTCGTGCCGCTCGTGCTGCTCGCGTGCGGTGTCGTGCGTGTCCTTTTGGTGGGTAGGACCCGGGGGCCGTGCGGAAGTCATCGGTCGCCGAAGAATTTTTCGCGCGGATCCCCGGACGCTCCGCACGGGGCCTCGTGCGGCTCAGGGGGTCAGCGGGAGGGCGGCGAGCGCCGCCACGGTCAGCGTGAGCGGGACGAACAGCGCGGCGAGGGCGCCGGCCCGCAGCGCCGCCGCGCCGCGCAGCACGGTGGAGGGGGCGCCGAGGCGGAGCAGGGCGGCCGTCGTGCCGGCGCGGGCCTGGCGGGCCTCGACGGCGGCCGTGAGGAGCGTGGCGAGGGCGCAGCCGCCGACCAGGGCCGCGCCGAGGGTGGCGAGCGGGCCGAAGGACGGGTCGGCGGGGTCGTGCAGCGCGGCCATGGTGTACGCGCCGGAGGCGACCGCGCACAGGATGCCCAGGGGGGCGCCGATGCGGGACGCCTCCGCCATCAGGCCGCGGCCGGCGAGGAGGCGGAGGGCGCCGGGGCGGGCCGACTGGAGGAGGCGGCCGCAGAGGTGGGTGAGGCTGGGCCCGGCCACGGCGAGGCCGATCGCGGTGAGCGTCCAGCCGAGCAGGACCGCGGCGGGTCCGGTGGGGCCGCCGGGCAGGGTGAGCTGGTGGCCGGGGGTGCGGCCGGCGTACGCCTCGACGGCGAGGCCGGCGGCGAGGAGGGCCGCACCCCAGGGGAGGCCGGTGGGGTCGGGGCGCGGGGAGTCGTGCGGGGTGTGGCCGGGGGCGTGGACCGGGGTTTCCCGGGCCTCGCCGTCCCCGTCCGGGGCGGCCGTGGCCACGGTGTGACGGGGGCGCCGGGTGTCGCCGTCCAGGACCGGCGCGGTCAGGGTGCGACCGGGTTGCCGGGGGGCGCCGTCGCCGTCAGGGCCCGGCGCGGTCACGGCTCGGCGGGCCTGCCTCGCGCCGAACCTGCCGTACGCGCCGAACGTCTCCCGGCCGCCCGCGGAGGTGGTGAAGCGACGGAGGGCCGGGTTCGTGCCCCGGGTGGTTCTGGCCGGCCGGTTGTCACGGGGGCGGAGCGTCAGGGCCACCGTCAGTGAGGCCGCCGCGGGGGTCAGGGCCAGGAGGGTGAGGGCGGCGGGCAGGGGGAGCGGGACGTCCGCAGCCAGGAACGATGCCGCCGCTCCGTCGAAGGGCATGCCCGTGAGATCGCCGCGGAGGTGGAGGAAGACGAGCAGGGCCAGCATCGAGCCGAGCGCGGTGGACAGGGCCGTCGTGGTCGCCGAGACCGCCATCAGGCGGGTGGGGCCCAGGCCGATCGCCGCCAGGCCGGGGCGGGGCCGGGTGCCGGGGTCGGTGCGGGCGACCGCGAGGGCCAGGTGGACGGTGGCGGCCAGCGGGACCGCGCACCAGGCCAGCCGCAGCGCCGCGCCCGCCGGGGCGCCGGGGTGGCTCAGGGCGTGGCCGAGGGTGCACAGCAGGAGGAAGCCGGTACCGGCCGAGGCCGCCGCGACGAGCAGACGGCGCAGTTGGACGGCCGGACGGGCGCTGCGGGTCAGGCGGAGAGCGAGCACGTCGCCCGGCCCTCCGACTCGGTGACCGGCGGCAGGTGGACGGTGCGCACCCGGCGCCCGTCCAGGAGCGGGACCGTGCGGTCGGCGAGGGCCGCGGTGTCGGCGTCGTGCGTGGCCAGGACGACGGTGATGCCGTGCGAGCGGGCCGCCGTGGTCAGCGTGCGCAGCACGTGGCCGCGGTCCGCCCGGTGTAGGGGGGCCGTCGGTTCGTCCGCGAAGAGGACGGACGGGGCGGGGGCGAGGGCGCGGGCGATGCACACGCGCTGGCGTTCCGCCTGGGTCAGTTCGTGGGGCCGCAGGCGGCACTTGTCGCCGACGTCCAGGCGTTCCAGCCACTCCAGGGCGGCGACCCTGGCCCGGCGGCGGCTGGTGCCGCGCAGCATCAGGGGGAGGGCCGCGTTCTCCCAGACGTTCAGTTCCGGGACGAGCGCCGGCACCGGGTCGATCCAGCCGAAGCGGTCGCGGCGGAGCCGTTCGCGGGCCATCGGGCCCATGGTGTGCACGGGGACGCTGTTGAACCACACCTCGCCGCGCTGGCCGCGGGCCAGCCCGGACAGGCAGTGCAGCAGGGCCGTCTTGCCGCTGCCGCGCGGGCCGGTCACGGCGAGGATCTCGCCCTCCCGCACGCCGAGCGACACGCCGCCCAGCGCGGGGGAGCCGTCGGGGTGCGTGTAGTGCAGGGCGTGTGCCCACAGCACGTCGTTGTCCGGCGGGGCCTCCATGGGCGTACACCTTCGTTCAGATCCGTAGTTCCCGTGCCGTTCCCCCGTCCGGGGGAACGAAGGCAGGGCCGATCGGTCACTGGCACGCTAGGCAGCCGGGGTCGGGCATCCGGACAGCACACGGCCCCGGGCCGCCGTTTCTCACTCGAACGGACGGCACCGGGGCCGGTGTTGATCACCTGAGACGAAGATCCCCACGGCTCCGCCGGGGATCGGGGACGGGAAATCCCCGGGAGGGCGTCAGAGCTTCGTCCACGCCTCCGTCAGCGTGGCGCGCAGGATCTGCTCGATCTCGTCGAAGGTCTCCTGGTCGGAGATCAGCGGCGGGGCGAGCTGGACGACCGGGTCGCCGCGGTCGTCGGCACGGCAGTACAGGCCGTTGTCGAAGAGCGCCTTGGACAGGAAGCCGTACAGGACGCGCTCGGTCTCCTCGTCGCTGAAGGACTCCTTCGTCACCTTGTCCTTGACCAGCTCGATGCCGTAGAAGAAGCCGTTGCCGCGGACGTCGCCGACGATCGGCAGGTCGTGCAGCTTCTCCAGGGTGGCGCGGAAGGCGCCCTCGTTGTCGAGGACGTGCTGGTTGAGGTTCTCGCGCTCGAACAGGTCGAGGTTGGCGAGGCCCACGGCCGCGGAGACCGGGTGGCCGCCGAAGGTGTAGCCGTGCAGGAAGGTGTTGTCGCCCTTGTAGAACGGCTCGGCCAGGCGGTCGGAGATGACGCAGGCGCCGATCGGGGAGTAGCCCGAGGTCATGCCCTTGGCGCAGGTGATCATGTCCGGCACGTAGCCGAACTTGTCGCAGGCGAACATCGTGCCGAGACGGCCGAAGGCGCAGATGACCTCGTCCGACACGAGCAGCACGTCGTACTGGTCGCAGATCTCGCGGACCCGCTGGAAGTAGCCGGGCGGGGGCGGGAAGCAGCCGCCGGCGTTCTGGACCGGCTCCAGGAAGACCGCGGCGACGGTGTCCGGGCCCTCGAAGAGGATCTGCTGCTCGATCTGGTCGGCGGCCCAGCGGCCGAAGGCCTCGGGGTCGTCGCCGAAGATCGGGGCGCGGTAGATGTTGGTGTTCGGGACCTTGTGCGCGCCCGGGACGAGCGGCTCGAAGGGGGCCTTGAGGGCCGGCAGGCCGGTGATGGACAGGGCGCCCTGCGGGGTGCCGTGGTAGGCGACCGCGCGTGATATGACCTTGTACTTGGTGGGCTTGCCGGTCAGCTTGAAGTACTGCTTGGCGAGCTTCCAGGCGGTCTCGACCGCCTCGCCGCCGCCGGTGGTGAAGAAGACCTTGTTCAGGTCGCCGGGCGCGTGGTGGGCGAGGCGTTCCGCCAGCTCCACGGCCTTGGGGTGGGCATAGGACCACACCGGGAAGAACGCCAGCTCCTGCGCCTGCTTGAAGGCGGTCTCGGCCAGTTCCGTGCGGCCGTGGCCGGCCTGGACCACGAACAGGCCCGCGAGACCGTCGAGGTAGCGCTTGCCCTTGTCGTCGTAGATGTGGGTGCCCTCGCCCCGGACGATCGTCGGGACGGGGGCGTTCTCGTACGAGGACATGCGGGTGAAGTGCATCCACAGGTGGTCGTACGCGGTGCGGCTGAGGTCCTTGGTGCTCACGGTTATCGGGTCCTCACGGTTATCGGGTTCCCCACATGTAGGTCTGCTTCTTGAGCTTCAGGTAGACGAAGCTCTCGGTGGAGCGCACGCCGGGCAGCGCGCGGATGCGTTTGTTGATGACGTCGAGCAGGTGGTCGTCGTCCTCGCAGACGATCTCGGCGAGGACGTCGAACGAGCCCGCGGTCATCACCACGTACTCGACCTCCGCCATGTCGGTCAGCGCGTCGGCGATCGCCTCCGTGTCGCCCTCGACGTTGATCCCGACCATCGCCTGCCTGCGGAATCCCACGGTGAGCGGGTCCGTGACGGCGACGATCTGCATCACGCCCTGGTCGAGCAGCTTCTGGACGCGCTGGCGCACGGCCGCCTCCGACAGGCCGACGGCCTTGCCGATCGCGGCGTACGGCCGCCGGCCGTCCTCCTGGAGCTGCTCGATGATGCCGAGGCTGACGGCATCCAGGTGCGGGGTGCCGTTCTTGGACTCGCGGGAGTCCCGGTGCTCTGCGCTTCGACTGGCCACGGGGTCACTCTGCACGACGTATCGACAGTTACGCAAGGAGCAGGCGATGAAATTCGTTGTTTACGTCACTGAGACTTGCGGATTTCGCAGCGGTGGTGCGATCGGGGGTGTTGAAAACGTCGGTGCGCCGATTAGGGTGGGTGTCTCAGTCATTGGACACTTCGACCCTGACACAGGAGGCCGGCAGTGAGCACGGAGCTGCGGGGGCTGCGCACCCTACGGAATTACATCGCCGGTGAGTTCCGGGACGCCGCCGACGGACGGACCACCGAGGTGGTCAACCCCGTGACGGGTGAGGCGTACG
The DNA here is from genome assembly GCF_043198675.1 of Streptomyces sp. NPDC048734. Taxonomy (NCBI): domain Bacteria; kingdom Bacillati; phylum Actinomycetota; class Actinomycetes; order Kitasatosporales; family Streptomycetaceae; genus Streptomyces; species Streptomyces sp. NPDC048734. The sequence goes on from NZ_JBICUZ010000016.1 coordinate 107,484, forward strand.
CGACGGCACCCCTGTCCGGCCCGGCGGACGTGGACGCGGCCATGGAGGCCGCCGCGGCGGCCTTCCCGGCGTGGCGCGACACCACCCCCGCGGAGCGCCAGAAGGCCCTGCTGAAGATCGCGGACGCGTTCGAGGAGCGTGCCGAGGAACTGATCGCCGCCGAGGTGGAGAACACCGGCAAGCCGATCGGCCTCACGCGGTCCGAGGAGATCCCGCCGATGGTCGACCAGATCCGCTTCTTCGCGGGCGCGGCCCGGATGCTCGAGGGGCGCTCGGCCGGCGAGTACATGGACGGCATGACCTCGATCGTCCGCCGCGAACCGGTCGGCGTCTGCGCGCAGGTCGCGCCGTGGAACTACCCGATGATGATGGCCGTGTGGAAGTTCGCCCCGGCGATCGCGGCGGGCAACACGGTCGTCCTCAAGCCGTCGGACACCACCCCGGCCTCCACCGTCCTGATCGCCGAGATCGTCGGCTCGATCCTGCCCGAGGGCGTCTTCAACGTCGTGACCGGCGACCGCGACACCGGCCGCCTGATGGTGGAGCACCCGGTCCCGGCGATGGCGTCCATCACCGGCTCCGTGCGCGCCGGCATGTCCGTCGCCGAGTCGGCGTCGAGGGACCTCAAGCGCGTCCACCTGGAGCTGGGCGGCAAGGCGCCGGTCGTGGTGTTCGAGGACACCGACATCGCCAAGGCCGTCGAGGACATCTCCGTGGCGGGCTTCTTCAACGCCGGCCAGGACTGTACGGCGGCCACCCGCGTCCTGGTCCAGGAGGCCATCCACGACGAGTTCGTGGCGGCGCTGGCCAAGGCCGCGGCCGAGACGAAGACCGGGCAGCCGGACGACGAGGACGTGCTCTTCGGCCCGCTGAACAACCCCCACCAGCTCCAGCAGGTCACCGGCTTCATCGAGCGCCTCCCCGCCCACGCCAAGGTCGAGGCGGGCGGCCACCGCGTCGGCGACAAGGGCTACTTCTACGCCCCGACCGTCGTCTCCGGCCTCAGGCAGGACGACGAGATCATCCAGAACGAGGTCTTCGGCCCGGTCATCACCGTCCAGACCTTCACCGACGAGGACCAGGCCGTCGAGTACGCCAACGGCGTCGAGTACGCCCTCGCCTCCTCGGTGTGGACCAAGGACCACGGCCGCGCGATGCGCATGTCCAAGAAGCTCGACTTCGGCTGCGTGTGGATCAACACCCACATCCCGCTCGTCGCCGAGATGCCCCACGGCGGCTTCAAGAAGTCCGGCTACGGCAAGGACCTGTCGGGTTACGGCTTCGAGGACTACACGCGGATCAAGCACGTGATGACGTCGCTGGACGCGTAGGCCTCCGGCGGCCAGGTGGGTCCGGTCCGGCAGGGCCGCGCCGCGCCGGGCCGCGCCGCGCTGGGCCGCGCTGGGCCGCGCCGGGCCGCGCCGGGCTGGGCCAGGCTGGGCCGCGCTGGTTCGCGGCGGCCCGGCCGTCGTGTCCCGCCTGTGGCGCGCGGTGCTCGGTTCCGGCTCGCGCCGTTCCGGCCGTCGCTCCCGCCCGCGGCGCTCCGGGGCGGCCTGATCGGGGGCGGCTCGTTCCGGCCCCCGGCGTTCCGGCCCGGTCCGCCCTGACGTGCTCCGGCCCGTCCGCCCCCGGTGGTTCGGTCGTCGCGTCTCGCCGACCCGGACGGCTTCCCCCAACCCGGACGGCTTCCCCCGCCCCGGACGGCTTCCCCCGCCCCGGACGGCGGCGCTCCGGTCCCCGCCGCCCGGCTTTGCCATCTCTTTACAACCTGTGTCCCCGCTGTCTCGTCTCTCCGCTCGATCCGTCACGCAGCCCGTGCGGACCGACGAAGGAGAGCGACACATGCGATTCGTACGCCGAACCGGCCTCAGCGCCCTGGCAGTCGCGGGCACCGCCCTGCTGATCGGCGCGGGGCCCGCGTCCGCCGACGGGGGGACGCCCACACCCGTCCCGTCCGTCCCCGCGACCGCCCCCACCCCTGCCCCCACCCGTGCTCCCGCCGAGGCGACGCCGGTGCCCGAGCCGACCGTGATGCCGGGCTCCCGCGACCAGGTCCCCGTCGTTCCCCGCGGCGCCGCCGACACCGGTGCGGCCACGCCGTCGTCCGGCGTCGGCGGCATGATCGGCGGCGGGGTCGCCGCGGCCTTCGCCGCAGGCGGCGCCGGGGTGTACGTCCTGCGGCGCCGGAGGACGACCGGCGCATGAGCCCGCACTCCAGGCGCGCCTTCCTCGCCGCGGTCGGCGCCACCCTGCTCGCGGGGTGTGCCGGCGGCGGTCCGGCCGACCGGGCCGCGAGCACACCGCCCGCCTCCCCGGTCACCTCGTCCGGGGCAGCGGCGGATGTGGCACGTCCGCTCGCGCGTTCGGCGCCCGTCGTCCTGCGGATCCCGGCCATCGGGGTCGACACCCCGGTAGTACGGCTGGGCCTCCAGGCCGACGGCAGCGTGGAGGTGCCCGCCGTCACCCCCGACGACCGGGCCGGCTGGTACCGGTACTCGCCGACGCCCGGCCAGAGGGGGCCGTCGGTGATCCTCGGCCATGTCACGGTCGGGAGGTACGGGGACGGCGTCTTCCGCCGGCTCGACCGGCTGCGGCCCGGCGACGGGATCACGGCGCGCCTGGAGAACGGCACGAGCGCGGACTTCGCGGTCACCGCCGTACGGACCGTCGGCAAGGCGGAGTTCCCCACGGCCGACGTCTACGGGAACGTGGACCGGCCCGAGCTGCGTCTGATCACCTGCGGCGGGCCGGTCACCGAGGACGGGTACCGCGACAACGTGATCGTGTTCGCGGTCCTGACCTCTGCGGGAGAACGGTGAAACGATCCCGTGAGAGGGCGGCGGCCGAACTCTTCGCCGCCCTCTACCCGCGCCTGGCCGGCTGGTGCCGTCGGCTCGTCGACGACGACGAGACCGCCCACGAGATCGCCTCGGAGGCGTTCACCCGGCTCTGGGCCCGCTGGACGGCGGTCGCCGAACCGCAGGGCTTCCTCTACGTCACCGCGGCCAACCTGGTCCGCGACCACTGGCGCAGGCTCGAACGCGAACGCCGGGCCGTGCGCCGGGCGACCGTGGAGGCCGCGGTGAATCCGCCCGCCCCGCCCGCCGACCCGTCGGTCCGGCTGCTCGTGCAGTCGCTGCCCGACCGGCTGCGGGTGCCGATCCTGCTGCACTACTACGCTGACATGCCGATCCGGGAGGTCTCCGTGCTCACCGGGCGCAAGGAAGGAACCGTCAAGGCCGATCTGCACGCGGCCCGCGAACTGCTCCGCGCACACCTGGGGAGAAGCCTTGATCACGCACGCTGACGACGCCGACGACGGCACGCGCGACCCCGACGACCCGCTGACCGTCATCCTGCGGCCCCCCTCCGGCCACCTCGCCCCGCCGCCCGGCCACTACGAGGCGGTCCGGCGCGGCGCCGTCCGCCGTCGGCTGCTGCGGACCGCGGTGGGAGTGGGCGCGACCTGCGCGGTCGCCACGCTCGTCGTACTGCCGCTGCGTTCCGGCGGACCGGACGGGCCGGCCGTCCCGGCCGTCCCGGCGGTCCCGATGGCCCCGCCGCCCGCGAGCAGCCCGTCGGCCGTACCGACCCCGTCGCCGTCGCTCGTTCCCACCCCGGGTCCCGTCGGGGAGACGCGTGACTCCAGCCCCGCCACGGCGCTGCCCACGCCCGGCCCCGGCCGCACCGAGTCGCGGCAGGGAGCCACGTCGGCGCCGTCCGGGACGGGACAGCGGGTCACGCCGTCGCCGTCACCGTCCACCGAGCCGGACACGCCGTCGCGAGCGCCCTCGGAGGCCGCCACGCGCCGGTGAGGCGTTCCCGTACCGCAGCCGTCGGCCGGACCGTCGCTCCCATCGCTCCCATCGCTCCCGTCGTTTCCGCAACCGCAGCCGCAGCCGCAGCCGCAGCCGGACCGTCCCTCCCGCTCCGAAGGCCGCCCCGGGGGAGGGGCGGGCGGGTGCGGTGCCCGTGACGGAGGCGTGCGCCCGGGGTCGGGCGGGGGTGCCGGCCCCGGCCGCGGCACGGCGCCGGCGGGCGGCAGTCGGCCGGAGAGCGGGCCACCCGGTGTCCCTCAGCGCGTGATCGCCAGCGCCGCCACCGACGCCGTCACCGCCGCCACCGTGAGGACCGCCCCCGTTCCCATCAGGCGGGCCGGCGGCACCCGCACGCCGTGGGCGTGGCAGCGTTCGTACCAGAGCAGGGTCGCCAGGGAGGCCCACGGGGTGATCAGCGGGCCGGCGTTGGTGCCGACCAGCAGGGCCAGCAGCTGGTCGTGGTTGGCCAGGGGCACGGCCGCCTCGCCCGCCAGGTAGACGGGGAGGTTGTTGAGGACGTTGGACAGGCCCGCGCCGACCGCCGCCGCGCGGAACATGCCCGCGAGGCCGCCGTCGTCACCGATCGCGGAGGCCAGCAGGGTGTGCAGGCCGTGGGCGTTGACGGTCTCCACGACCAGGAACATGCCGGGGACCATGACCAGCAGCCGCCACGGGATCAGGGAGAGCCGCAGCGCGGCGCGGTCGCGTACCGCGAAGGCCACGACGACGACCACGGCGGCCGTCGCCGAGGCCGGCCACAGCTCCACGTCCGCGACCAGGATCGCCAGCAGGAACCCGCCGCAGGCCAGCGCACAGGCGCGGAACAGCACCGGGTCGGCGGGCCGGTGCGGACCGGGCGGCACGTAACGGTCCGCGCCCCGCGCGTCCGGACGGGCCTTGGGCCGCACGTCCGCCGCGAGCGCCGCGCCCGGACCGGTGCCCGGGGCCGTCCCGCCGGGTCCCGGCGCGCCCCGCCGTCCCCGCCGCCAGTAGAACCCCCACAGGCAGGCCGCCGTCACCGCGAGCGCCGCGAGCTGCGGGGCCCACATGCGGCCCGCCAGCCCCAGCGGGGACAGTGCGACCCGGTCCGCCGCCAGCAGGTTCGTCAGGTTGGAGACGGGCAGCAGCAGGCTCGCCGTGTTGGCCAACCAGACCGTGGTCATCGCCAGGGGGAGGGCCGCGATGCCGACGCGGGCGGCCATCGCCAGCATCACCGGGGTGAGGAGGACCGCCGTGGTGTCGAGGTTCAGGGCGATGGTGGTGACGGAGGCGAACGCCACGCAGAGCAGGAAGAGGAGCGGGTACCGGCCCCGGCCGGCGCGGGCGATGCGGGCCGCGACCACGTCGAAGACCTCGGCGCGGCTGGTCAGTTCGGCGAGCACGATCACCGTGCCGAGGAACGCCACCAGTGGGGCGACACGGGTCATCGCGTCCGAGGCCGGGCCGGTCGGGAGCAGCCCCGTGGCCACGCAGACCAGTCCGGTCGCGAGGAGGCCGATCGCCACCCGGTCCAGTGCATGAAGACGGCGCAGGACAATCACGCCCGAAAGGGTCGCACATCTGTGCCCCGCCGTTGTCGGGAGTCCCTGGCGGCGGGCGGGCTCACGGCCGAGGGTGACGCAGGGGGAACCGCCGAGCGGGCTCAGTGGCCGTGCGGGGTCTCCTCGTGGGTGCCGGTCTCGGGTGCCGGTGCGGCGCCCGTCCGTACCGTGAACGCCGCGGTGCGGACCGTCCCGTCGACCTTGAAGTCGAGGAACAGCCGGTAGGTGCCGGCGCTGGGTGCGGTGGCCGCGAACGACACCTCGGGCCCGGAGGTCTTCTCGCCCTCGGCCTCCTCGTGCGGGTGGACGTGCAGGTAGGCCAGGTCGCCGGAGCGCAGGGCGACCAGGTGGCCGTAGGCGCCGAGGTAGGGCTCCAGGTCGGTGACCGGCCGTCCGTCCCGGCGGACGGTGAAGGCCAGGTCGCTCTCGCCACCCGCGGCGAGGGTGCCCTCCAGGGCGACGGTGTAGCCGTCGACGGTGACGGTCGCCGCGGGCGCGGGCGCCCGGCTCGCCCGGTACGGCCCGGTGACCGACAGGTCGGAGCCGAGGGTGAGGCCCTCGCTCCCGCCGGCCGGCACGAAGTCCGCGAAGACGCGGTAGCCGCCCGCGGCGGGCAGGTCCACCGGTGTGCTCCAGGTGCCGTCGGCGGCCCGGACGGGATGCAGATGGCGGTACGTCGTCAGCTCGCGTGAGGCGACGATCAGGTGCAACTGCTTGCCGTGGTCCGTCTCGTAGCGGGTCACGGGGGCGCCGTCGGCGTCCCGGACGACGAAGCGCAGGCTGCTCTTCCCCGCCGGTACGGCGGTGGTCTCCAGGTCCAGGGAGTAGCCGTCCTGGGAGACCTGGAGGCCGGCCGGCAGGAGGTTCCCGGCCGGGGGCTTCGCGGCCGGCTCCGAGCTGGGGCTCCCGGTGTGTCCGGCGGCCGTCGTCTCCGGGCCGGCCGGGCCGAGTGCCGTGCCGACCCCGTAGGCGGCGCCGAAGGCCGCGGCCAGTGCCGCCGTGAACGCGCCGATCTTCTGCAGGGGGTTCATATCGGGCTCCCGACTCGTCTCTCTTCACCTGCCGTGTATACCCATGGGGGGTATGCATGGGTCAGTTTATACCCCCTCCGGGTATGAGAGGAAGGGGGGTGGATTCGACGGCGCGGTGGGTGTCGACCCTGTTTTGAACATGTTCAACTCGTGGGCGTACGCTGCCCGCATGAGTGACAGAGCCGCCCTTCTCCGGGGCATCCGAGCCTGGCTTGTCTTCTTCGTCGTCTGCCTGGTGCTCAGCGGCGCCACGGCCTTCCCCCTCGTGCACGAACTGCGCTGGACCGAGGACCTGTTGCGGGCCCTGTCCGTGCCCGAGCACCTCCCCGCCCTCATGGACTGGATCGTGCGGGTGCGGCAAGGGCTCGACGTCGTCGACGCCGAGTACCCCTTCGTGCTCTACGGCACCGACTGGCTGGCCTTCGCGCACCTGGTCATCGCGGTCGCCTTCTACGGCCCCTACCGGGACCCGGTCCGCAACGTCTGGGTCGTCGAGTTCGCGATGATCGCCTGCGCCGGGATCATCCCGCTGGCCCTGGTCTGCGGGCCGATCCGCGGCATCCCCCTGTGGTGGAGCGTGCTGGACATGTCGTTCGGCGTCTTCGGCGTGATCCCCCTGTACGTCGTGCGGCGGAAGATCAAGCGGCTGGAGGCGCTCACCGCCCCCGGCACCTGGGCTCCGGCGACTACTTGAGGGCGGCGAGGGCTATGCGCTCGGCCACCGGGTTCATCCCCTCGCCCTTCGCGTCCGTCGTGTTGACCGAGTAGACCAGGGTCCGGTCCAGGTCCCGGGTCCCGGCGACGATCGCGTTGTAGCCGTACCGGCCGCCCGTCTTGAGCCAGTAGACCCGGCCGCCGTGCTCGAACCGCTGGAGCCCGGCGCTGTAGGTGGCGCCCTCGACACGCGCCGGCAGCGTGAACATCTCGCGCAGTTGGGGCCGCGGCACGATTCGCCCCCCGAACAGCGAGGTGAGCAGGCGCTCCAGGTCCGCGGTCGTGGAGATCATGTCCCCGGCCGCGAACCGGTCCGCCTGGTTCCACTCGGTGACGTCGACGAGGTCGGTCGTCCCGTCGGCCTTCCTGACGGCCTGATAGCCGTGGTTGTGCGGGCCGGCGATGTGCGGGTCGGTGCCGGGGAAGTACGTGTCGCGCATCCCGGCGGGCGCCAGCACCAGTGCGGTGGCCGCGGAGGCGTACGGCCGTCCGGTCACCTTCTCGATCAGCAGGCCGAGGATCGTGTAGTTGATGTTGAGGTAGTGCTGCTTCCGGCCGGGCCGGAACTCCGGTCCCTTCGCCGCCGCCGACGCCACGACGGCCTGCGGGGTGAGCGTGTCGAAGCGGTGGGCGTACAGCTCGGCGAAGGTGTCGCCGAGACCGTCGCCGGCCGGGATGCCGCTGGTGTGGTTCAGCAACTGCCGTACGGTGACCGGCCGGAAGTCCCCGCCGAGGAGACCGGGCAGATAGTGCTGGACGGGCCGGTCCAGGTCTGTCTCACCGCGCGCCGCGAGCTTCAGCACGGCCGCCGCGGTCACCACCTTCGTCACCGAGCCGGCCCGGAAACGGGCGTGCGGGTCGGCGGGACGGCCGCTCGCCAGGTCGTGCACGCCGGCGCTGCCCCGCCAGGTACCGTCGGTGCCGCCGACCCGGACCAGGGCCGCCGTCGCGTCCGCGTCCGGCAGCCCGGCGACCGCCTCGCGCAGGGCCCGCGCGTCGGGGCCGTCGCGATGCGGCTCGGCCGGGGCGGAAGCGGCCGGAGGGGGCGAGGCGAAGGCGGGGACCGCCAGCGGGCCCGCCCCGAGGGCGAGCACCAGGGAGGCGGCGAGGGCGACGGTACGGCGGCGAGCGCGCATGCGGGGAGGCTCCTGGGAGATCGGCGTCGGATGCGTGCTCATCCTGCGTCCTTCCGGCGGCGGCCGGATCGTCACCTGGGAGGGTGTCCGACCCCGGACTGTCCCGGAGCAAGTGGCCGATGTGACAGGGGTGTTGTCGGGGGCCGCCCCTAAGGGTTCCCGCTGTCGGCTCGCTCCCGCAGCCGGTCCGTCCGCCGTCGGCACGTTCCCGCTGTCGGCTCGCTCCCGCAGCCGGTCCGCCCGCCGTCTGCACGTTCCCGCCGTCGGTCAGCCCTCGTCGCGGAGGGCGCGCAGGACGTCGATGCGGTTGGTGGTGATCGAGTCGACGCCGAGGTCGATGAGCCGGCGCATGGAGCGGCGGGTGTCCGGGGTCCACACGGACAGCAGCCGGCCGTCCCGGTGGATCCGGGCGGCCAGGTCGCGGTCGACCAGGGGGAAGCGGTAGTTGAGCCAGCGGGGCTCGACCGCCGCCAGCAGCGCGGGCCGCGGCGGTGCCAGGCTCGTGCAGGTCAGGGCGATCTCGGCGGACGGGTCGGCGGCCCGTACGGCGAGCATCGCGGTGGCACCGGCGCAGTAGTAGACGCGCTCCGCCGCCCCGGCCTCGCGGACGGCGTTCACCACCCGGCGCGCCGTCCGCACCTCCCGGGCGCCCGGCAGGTCGATCATCACCCGGCTTCCCTCGGTCGCCGCCAGCGCCTCCGCCAGCGTCGGCACCCCGCCCTCCGTCAGGCCGCGCACCTCTGCCGCCGACAGCGACTGCAGCGGCCGGTCCCGCTCCCACAGCCGCTTCAGCGTCTCGTCGTGCAGCAGCACGGGCACACCGTCCCGGGTGAGCCGTACGTCGATCTCGACGGCGTCCGCGCCCCGGTCGAGCGCGGAACGCAGCGAGTCGAGGGTGTTCTCACGGACGCGGTAGGGGTCGCCGCGGTGGGCCACGGCAGTCACGGTCTGCATGGGCCCATTGTGGTGGGGGCCGGGGAGCGGGGCGGCCGTCAGGGGGCGAGCCACTCCGTGGTGTAGCTGTCGATCTCGGCGGCGATCCGCGCCTTGCCGGGCCCGTCGAGGAAGGACGCCTCGACGGCGTTCTTCGCGAGGCCGGCCAGCCCGCGCTCGTCCAGGTCGAGGAGGCGGGCGGCGACGCCGTACTCGCTGTTCAGGTCGGTGCCGAACATGGGGGGGTCGTCGGAGTTGATCGTCACCAGGACGCCCGCCGCGACGAAGTCCCGCAGCGGGTGCTCGTCGAGGGTGCGGACCGCGCGGGTGGCGATGTTGGACGTCGGGCACACCTCGAGCGCGACGCGGTGCTCGGCGAGGTGGGCGAGGAGCTTCTCGTCCCGCGCGGAACTGGTGCCGTGCCCGATGCGCTCGGCACGCAGATGGGTCAGGGCGTCCCACACCGTCTCCGGTCCGGTGGTCTCCCCGGCGTGCGGCACGGACCGCAGTCCGGCCGCGATGGCCCGGTCGAAGTAGGGCTTGAACTGCGGGCGAGGTACGCCGATCTCGGGCCCGCCGAGGCCGAAGGAGACCAGTCCCTCGGGGCGCAGCCGGTCGTCGGTGGCCAGTCGCGTCGTCTCCTCGGCGGCCTCCAGGCCGGCCTCGCCGGGGATGTCGAAGCACCAGCGCAGGAGCGTGCCGAACTCCGCCTCGGCCGCCTTGCGGGCGTCCTCGATCGCGTCCATGAAGGCACGCTCGTCGATGCCGCGGCGGGTGGATGAGAAGGGGGTGATGGTCAGCTCGGCGTAGCGCACCTGCTGGCGGGCCAGGTCGCGGGCCACCTCGTACGTCAGCAGCCGCACGTCCTCAGGGGTGCGGACCAGGTCCACGACCGAGAGGTAGACGTCGATGAAGTGCGCGAAGTCGGTGAACGTGAAGTAGTCGGCCAGCGCCTCCGGGTCGGTGGGGACCTTGGAGTCGGGGTGGCGGGCGGCGAGTTCGGAGACGATCCGCGGGGAGGCCGATCCGACGTGATGGACGTGCAGTTCGGCCTTGGGCAGGCCGGCGACGAAGGCGTTCAGGGTCAAGGGGTCCTCCCCGGGACGGCACCCCGGGCCACGCGGGCCGGGCGGGGTGCGGGTGATCGGCTGATCGGTGAGACGGCATCATCGTAGGCGGACGTTTCGGGGGAGGAACGAGGGCGTCGACGGACGAGGGCGGGCCACCGGCCCGGGCGGGCCCGCGGCGTCGGGTCCTGTGCTGTCAGGTCCTGTGGTGTCAGGTCCTGTGCTGTCGGTCCTGTGGTGTCAGGTCCTGTGGTGTCAGGCACCGTGGCTCGAAGTGCTGTGCATCGAGGCGCTGGAGCCTCAGGCGCTGGGCCGTCGGCGCCCGTACCCCGGGGGTCCGGTCTCGCGGCCGGACCGACCGTTGCCCGCCTGCCCCCGCCTGCCCCGCCCCCTGTCCCTCCTGCCCCGCCCCCCGGCCGGCCGAGGGGCGGCGCCGGACAGGCCCTAGCATTGCGGGACGCATGACAGAGGGGGTCCCGCGCATGTCCGACGACGCACCCGGTGGTCCGGTCGGCAACCCGTCCCACGACCCGTGGGCCGCGCCCGGCTCCGTGCCCGACGGAACGGAAGGGCCGCAGTACGCCCACGTACCCCTGGACAAGCCGGCCGCGTCGGACGCGGGGAGTGCGTCCGGCGGCCCGGCCGCGGCAACCACGGCAGCGTCCGGCGCCTCCGCCCGGGACGGGGCGGAGCCCGCCCCGCAGGACGCGCGGGCCTCCACCGGCCCCGCCCTCGCGGCCGACCACTGGCCCGCTCCCGCCCCGCAGGACGCGCGGGCCTCCACCGGCCCCGCCCTCGCGGCCGACCACTGGCCCGCTCCCGCCCCGGCTCCGGACCACGACTCCGGCGTCACCATCGCCGCCGGCGAGGTGCCCGCACCGCAGGACCTCGCGCCGTCCTCCGTCCACGACCAGCAGACGGTGACCTCGCTGCCCGGCGTGACGCCGACCCCCGCGGCCGGCACCCCGCAGGGCGACGCCTCGTTCGCGTCCTTCCCGCCGCCCCTTCCCGGTACCGTGTCGCCCGGCTCGGTGAGTGGTCCCAGCCCCTTCGCCCCGCCCGCCGACGGTGCGGTGCCGCCGCCGCCGATATCCCCCGACGGCCCCGGACAGGTGCCGTACGGCTATCCCGGCGGCTACGGCCACCCGGGCCCGCCCGGCTACGGCGTCACCCCGAGCCACGGCGGCGGTCCCGGCTACGGCGGCGTTCCGAGCCACGGCGGCACCCCCGGCCACTACGGGTGGCCCGGCGTGCAGCCGGCCCCGAGCAACGGCATGGGGATCACGGCGATGGTCCTCGGCATCGTCGCCGCCGTGGGCTTCTGCCTCTGGCCGATCGCGATCGTCGTGGGCGTCCTCGCCCTGATCTTCGGACTGATCGGCAGGAGCAAGGCCAACCGGGGCGAGGCCACGAACCCGGGTCAGGCCCTGGCCGGCATCATCTGCGGGGCCACCGGACTGGCCCTCGGGATGGGCCTGGCCGTACTGATCATCGTGGCGCCGTAAGGTCGCCCGCACCGCCCCGGCCCGCACCGCCCCGGCCCGCCCCGGGCCTGCACCGCCACGGCCCGCCCCGGGCCCGCACCGCCCCGGGCCCGCACCGCCCCGGGCCCGCACCGCCCCGGGCCTGCACCGCCACGGCCCGCACCGCCCCGCACCGCCCCTCTCAAGCCCCTCGCAGCCGCAGCCTCGCCTCCATCAGCGCGAAGCCCAGCAGGTTGAGGCCCCTCCAGCGCTCCGGGTCCCACGCCGCCTTGTCGTCCGCGGCGAGGCCGATGCCCCAGACGCGGTCCACGGGGCTCGCCTCCACCAGCACCCGCTCGCCCGTGCCCAGCAGGTAACCCCGCAGCTTCGGGTCCGCACCGAACTTGTGGACGCCGCCCTCGACCACGATCCGGAACCGCTCCCGCTCCCAGACCGCCTCGTCGAAGCCGCGCACCGCCCGCCCGGCCTTCTTCGCCTCGGAGGGGTGGTCGGCGGCCAGCGCCCGCCGCTCCGCCTCCGCGTCGCCGAACAGGCGTGCCTTGCCGGCCATCATCCAGTGCTCGGCCGTGCGGTACTCCACGCCGGCCACGGTGAACGGGGACGGCCACCACTGGCTCAGGCAGCTCGCGCCCACCTGTCCGTCGGGCCGCGAGCGGTGGCCCCAGAAGTGCAGATACTTGATTCTCGCCCCCGTCCGGACCTCCCTGACCAGGGCTTCCCGGGAATCGATCTTCGCCATGCATTCCACTGTGGCACGCGCCACTGACAGGGCGTCTCGCCTTTTCCGGCCCGACTCGACACCTGGTCGACAGATTCCGTCGCGTAACCAAAAGGCAACAACGGAATCACTTGTTGGAGTCCTCTTGCTCTGTCAGGATCGGCACTCAAATCAAGCTGGAGCTACGTCACCCGCCCCCGTGGACATCGGGGCGAAGGCGGAGGAGAGCGACATGCAGAACCCGGGAAGCACCACCCCGGACCCACTCGGCCGGTTTCCCGCACAGGAACGTTTCGCGGACGGCGCCCAGTACATCGCGGGCCGCCTGCGCGCGGGCACGTCCGGCCGCACGCACGCCGTGATCGACCCGGCCACCGGGGACGAGGTCCTCACCTGTGAACTCGCCGGGGCTGACGACGTCGACGCGGCCGTGGCCGCCGCCCGGGCCGCCTTCCCGACCTGGGCGGGTGCCACCCCCGGCGAGCGCTCCGACGCCCTGCACCGCTTCGCCGCCGTCCTCACCGAACACGCCGAGGACCTCGCCCGCGCCGAGTCCCTCCAGTGCGGCAAGCCGCTGAAACTGACCCGCGAGTTCGACGTCCCCGGCACCGTCGACAACACCGCCTTCTTCGCGGGGGCCGCCCGGCACCTCCAGGGCCGGTCGGCCGGCGAGTACTCCGGCGACCACACCTCCTACGTACGGCGCGAACCCATCGGGGTCGTCGGTTCCGTCGCCCCCTGGAACTACCCCCTCCAGATGGCCGCCTGGAAGATCCTCCCGGCGATCGCCGCGGGCAACACGATCGTGCTCAAGCCCGCCGAACTCACCCCGCTCACCAGCCTCCTCTTCGCGCAGGCGGCGACCCGGGCGGGCATCCCCGACGGCGTGATCAACATCGTCACCGGGACCGGGAGGGAAGCCGGCGAGCACCTCGTCGGCCACCCCGACGTGGCCATGACGTCCTTCACCGGCTCCACCGCCGTCGGCCGGCGCGTCGCGGAGATCGCCACCGCCACCGTGAAACGGCTGCACCTGGAGCTGGGCGGCAAGGCGCCCTTCGTCGTCTTCGACGACGCCGACCTGGACGCCGCCGTGCAGGGCGCGGTCGCCGGCTCGCTCATCAACACCGGGCAGGACTGCACGGCCGCCACGCGCGCGTACGTGCAGCGGCCCCTCTACGAGGCGTTCGTCGAGAGGACGGCCGCCCTCATGGAGACCGTCCGGCTCGGCGACCCCTTCGCCGCGGGCACCGACCTCGGGCCGCTGGTCTCGCACGTCCAGCGCGACCGGGTCGCCGCCTTCGTCGACCGGGCGCGTGCCTACGCGCGCGTGGTGACCGGCGGCGAGGCTCCTCAGGGAGATCTCAAGAACGGCGCGTACTATCTCCCCACCCTGGTCGCGGACGCCGCGCAGGACAGCGAGATCGTCCAGTCCGAGATCTTCGGGCCGGTCCTCGTGGTGCTCCCCTTCGACAGCGACGACGAAGGGATCGTGCTCGCCAACGACACGCCGTACGGGCTGGCCGCCTCGGCGTGGAGCCGGGACGTCTACCGGGCGAACCGGGCGACGCGCGAGATCAAGGCCGGATGCGTGTGGGTCAACGACCACATCCCGATCATCAGCGAGATGCCCCACGGCGGATACAAGGCATCCGGCTTCGGCAAGGACATGTCCGCGTACTCGTTCGAGGAGTACACCCAGATCAAGCACGTCATGTTCGACAACACCGCGGTGGTCCGCAAGGACTGGCACCGCACCGTCTTCGGGGACCGGTAGTCACATAGCCACGAATCCGGCCGCCGACCAGGCCGAACCCTCCCGAAAGGGCACCACGCGCATGGAGCAGTACGAGCCAGACCGCCTGACCCCGCCCCAGGCGGCCGCCATACGGCGCAGTCTCCGAGGCGGCAGGGCAGCCATGACCCGCAGGTCGCTGCTGCGCGCCTCGGCGGGCGGCGCCCTGACGCTCGGCGGTCTCGGGGCGCTGAGCGCCTGCGGGATCCCCGCGGCCGGCAGGACCGAGGGCGGCACGTCCGCCGAGGACCACTCGGCGAAGGAGAAGACCGTCAGCTTCTCCAACTGGACCGAGTACATGGACGTCGACGAGGCGGGCAGACACCACCCGACGCTCGACGCGTTCACGAAACGGACCGGGATCAAGGTCAAGTACACCGAGGACATCAACGACAACAACGAGTTCTTCGGCAAGATCAAGCCGCAGCTCGCCGCGGGCCAGGACACCGGCCGCGACGTCGTCGTCCTCACCGACTGGCTGGCCGCCCGCCTCATCCGCCTCGGCTGGGCCCAGAAACTGGACCCGTCCAACCTGCCGCACGCCTACGCCAACCTGTCGAGCCAGTTCCGCAGCCCCGACTGGGACCCCGGACGGGCCTACTCCTACCCCTGGCAGGGCATCTCCACGGTCATCGCCTACAACAAGAAGGCGCTCGACGGCATCGAGGTGAAGTCCGTCTCCGACCTGCTCGACAACCCCAGGCTCAAGGGCCGCGTCGGGTTCCTCACCGAGATGCGCGACAGCATCGGCATGACCCTGCTGGACATGGGCAAGGACCCGGGCAAGTTCACCGACGACGACTACGCGGCGGCCGTCGCCCGGCTCCAGAAGGGCGTCGACAGCGGCCAGATCCGCCGCTTCACCGGCAACGACTACACCTCGGACATCACCAGCGGCGACTTCGCCGCCTGCATCGCCTGGGCCGGCGACGTCGTCCAGCTCAAGGCCGACAGCCCGGACGTCGACTTCGTGATCCCGGACAGCGGCTACATGACGTCCAGCGACAACATGCTGATCCCCAACAAGGCACGTCACAAGACGAACGCCGAGCGGCTCATCGACTACTACTACGAGCCGCGGCCGGCCGCCGAACTCGCCGCCTACATCAACTACGTCTGTCCCGTCGACGGCGTGAAGGACGAACTGGCGAAGATCGACGAGGACGCGGCGAACAACCCGCTGATCATCCCCGACAAGGCCATGCAGGCCAAGTCGCACGCCTTCCGCTCGCTGAGCGCGAAGGAAGAGACGGCTTATGAAGCGCAGTTCGCGAAGCTCACTGGGGCGTGACGAGATGAAGACGACGACCAGCGCCGGCGGCGACGTCCGCCTGTCCGGCATCAGCAAGACCTACGGCTCCTTCACCGCCGTCCACCCGCTCGACCTGACCGTCCCCCAGGGCTCCTTCTTCGCCCTGCTCGGCGCCTCCGGCTGCGGCAAGACCACCACCCTGCGCATGATCGCCGGCCTGGAGGAGCCCACGTCCGGGACCGTCCACCTCGGCGACCAGGACGTCACCGCCCTCCCGCCCTACAAGCGGCCCGTGAACACCGTCTTCCAGTCCTACGCCCTCTTCCCGCACCTCGACATCTTCGAGAACGTCGCCTTCGGCCTGCGCCGGCGCGGCATCAAGAGCGTGAAGAAGCAGGTCGAGGAGATGCTGGAGCTGGTCCAGCTCGGCGAGCAGGCCCGCAAGAAACCGCACCAGCTCTCCGGCGGCCAGCAGCAGCGCGTCGCCGTGGCCCGCGCCCTCATCAACCACCCCAGGGTGCTCCTCCTCGACGAGCCCCTCGGCGCCCTCGACCTCAAGCTGCGCCGCCAGATGCAGCTGGAGCTGAAACGCATCCAGACCGAGGTCGGCATCACCTTCGTGCACGTCACGCACGACCAGGAGGAGGCCATGACGATGGCCGACACGGTAGCCGTGATGAACGCGGGCCGCGTCGAGCAACTCGGCTCGCCCGCCGACCTGTACGAGAACCCGCGCAGCACGTTCGTCGCGAACTTCCTCGGCACCTCCAACCTCATCGAGGCCGAGGTCGACTCCAGGAGCGGCGAGGACATCGTGCTCAGGGCCGGCGGCGGCAAGCTCGTGCTGCCCGGGGCCCGCTGCGCCGCACCGGCCACCACCGGCGGCAAGGTGCTGGTCGGCGTCCGCCCCGAGAAGATCTCCCTCACCCACGCCGACGACGCGGGCGAGATCCCGGCGGGCCGCAACCGCGTCACCGGCACGATCGCCGCCGGCTCGTTCATCGGCGTCTCCACGCAGTACGTCGTCGACAGCGCCGTCTGCCCCGAGCTGGAGGTCTACGTCCAGAACGTCGACCGCGACACCCGGCTGGTCCCCGGCGCCGAGGTCGTCCTGCACTGGAGCCCCGCCCACACCTTCGGCCTGGACGCGACGCAGGACATCGATGCCGGCGTCCAGGAAGAGGCGGCGCTCTGATGGCGACGCTCACGGAGGCGCCACCGCCCCTCTCGCCGACCGCCCCCGAGACCAGGCCGCCCCGCGGACGGGGCCGCTGGACGCCGTACTGGCTGCTGCTGCCCGGCCTGCTCTGGCTGCTGGTCTTCTTCGCGCTGCCGATGGTCTACCAGGCCTCCACGTCCGTGCAGACGGGCTCCCTCGAAGAGGGCTACAAGGTCACCTGGCACTTCGCGACCTACTGGGACGCGCTCGGCGACTACTGGCCGCAGTTCCTGCGCTCGGTCCTCTACGCGGCCGCCGCCACGGTCATGTGCCTGGTGCTGGGCTACCCGCTGGCCTACCTGATCGCCTTCCGCGCGGGCCGCTGGCGCAACCTGATCATGGTCCTGGTGATCGCGCCGTTCTTCACCAGCTTCCTGATCCGCACCCTCGCCTGGAAGACGATCCTCTCGGACGGCGGGCCCGTCGTCGGCGCCCTCAACACGCTGCACGTGCTCGACGTGACGAGCTGGCTCGGCTGGACCTCGGGGGACCGGGTGCTGGCCACACCGCTGGCCGTGGTCTGCGGTCTGACGTACAACTTCCTGCCGTTCATGGTCCTGCCGCTCTACACCTCGCTGGAGCGCATCGACGGACGGCTGCACGAGGCGGCCGGCGACCTGTACGCCAGGCCCGTCACCGTCTTCCGCAAGGTCACCTTCCCGCTGTCGATGCCGGGCGTGGTCTCCGGCACGCTGCTGACCTTCATCCCGGCGTCCGGCGACTACGTCAACGCCGAACTCCTCGGCTCCACCGACACCCGCATGATCGGCAACGTCATCCAGACGCAGTTCCTGCGGGTGCTGGACTATCCGACGGCCGCGGCCCTCTCCTTCATCCTCATGGCCGCGATCCTCCTCATGGTCACCTTCTACATCCGCCGGGCGGGGACGGAGGACCTGGTCTGATGCCCTTCGTCAACTGGTTCAAGAGGAACCTCGTCGTCATCGCGGGCCTTCTGACGCTCGCCTACCTGCTGCTGCCCAACGTCGTCGTCACGGTCTTCTCCTTCAACAGGCCGAAGGGGCGCTTCAACTACGAATGGCAGCAGTTCTCCACGGACGCCTGGAAGGACCCGTGCGGGGTCTCCGGACTGTGCGGATCGCTGTCGCTCAGCCTCCAGATCGCGTTCTGGGCGACACTCGGCGCGACCGCGCTCGGCACGGCCATCGCCTTCGCGCTCGTCCGCTACCGCTTCCGCGCGCGCGGCGCCGTGAACTCGCTGATCTTCCTGCCCATGGCCATGCCCGAGGTCGTCATGGCGGCCTCGCTGCTCACCCTGTTCCTCAACATGGGCGCGCGGCTGGGGTTCTGGACGGTCCTCATCGCCCACATCATGTTCTGCCTCAGCTTCGTCGTGACGGCCGTCAAAGCACGCGTCATGTCGATGGACCCGAGGCTGGAACAGGCGGCCCAGGACCTGTACGCCGGCCCGCTGCAGACCTTCCTGCGGGTCACCCTGCCGATCGCCGCACCGGGGATCGCCGCGGGCGCGCTGCTCGCCTTCGCGCTCTCCTTCGACGACTTCATCATCACCAACTTCAACGCGGGCTCGACCGTCACCTTCCCCATGTTCGTCTGGGGCTCGGCGCAGCGCGGCACGCCCGTCCAGATCAACGTCGTCGGCACGGCCATGTTCCTCATCGCCGTCCTGCTCGTGCTGACCTCCATGGTCGTCACCGACCGCCGTAAGAGGCAGAAGGCGTAAGCCCGCGCCTTCCCGACCCGTCGAGAGCCCGCCGTAGGGAGTTGACATCATGGCCCCTGGCGCCATGAGCCGTGGCAGAGACCATCACTGGACGACATCGCTCGCACGGGCGCGGCCGGTCCCGTACTGGCTGGAGGATCCGGGCAAGCCCCGCCCCGAGCCCGCGCTCACCGGCGCCACGACCTGCGACCTGCTGGTCGTCGGCGGCGGGTACAGCGGACTGTGGACCGCGCTGATCGCCAAGGAGCGCGACCCGCAGCGGGACGTGGTGCTGCTGGAGGGCCGCGAGGTGGGCTGGGCCGCCTCGGGCCGCAACGGAGGCTTCTGCGCGGCCTCCCTCACCCACGGCCTGGCCAACGGACTGGCCCGCTGGCCGGACGAGATCCACCGGCTCGAGGAACTGGGCGCGCGCAACCTCGACGAGATCGAGGCGGCGGTCGCCCGGTACGGCATCGACTGCGACTTCGAGCGCACCGGCGAGATCGACGTGGCGACCGAGCCGCACCAGGCACGCGAACTGCGCGACTGGTACGAGGAGATCGAGGGCAGGGGCCTCGCCGGGGGCATCGAGTTCCTCGACGGCGACGCCGTGCGCGAACAGGTCGCCTCCCCCACCTTCCTGGCGGGGCTGTACGACCGCCGCGGCGTGGCCATGCTCCACCCGGCCAAGCTCGCGTGGGGCCTGAAGCGGGCGTGCCTGCGCCTCGGCGTCCGCGTCCACGAGCACACCCCCGCGCTGACGCTGAAGCCGTACGGCGCCGGGACGGCCGTCCGCACCCCGTACGGGCGGATCCGCGCGCGGCAGGTCGCGCTCGGCACGAACGTCTTCCCCAACCTGGTCAGACGGGTCCGCGCCTACACCGTGCCCGTCTACGACTACGCGCTGATGACGGAACCGCTGAGCGCCGGGCAGCTCGACGCGATCGGCTGGAAGAACCGGCAGGGCCTCGGCGACAGCGCCAACCAGTTCCACTACTTCCGGCTCTCCGCCGACAACCGCGTGCTGTGGGGCGGCTACGACGCGATCTACCCGTACGGCGGCCGGGTGCGCGCCGAGTACGACGACCGGCCGCAGACGTACGCCAAACTCGCCGAACACTTCTTCGCCTGCTTCCCCCAGCTGGAGGGGCTGCGCTTCACGCACGCGTGGGGCGGCGCGATCGACACCTGCTCGCGCTTCTCGGCCTTCTTCGGCACGGCCCACCACGGCAAGGTGGCGTACGCCGCCGGCTACACCGGGCTCGGCGTGGGCGCGACCCGGTTCGGCGCCGAGGTGATGCTCGACCTGCTGGCGGGCGAGCCCACCGAGCTGACCTCGCTGGAGATGGTCCGCAGGAAGCCGCTGCCCTTCCCGCCCGAACCGTTCGCCTGGACCGGCATCGCGCTCACCAAGTGGTCGCTGGCGCGGGCGGACACGCACGGCGGCCGGCGCAACCTGTGGCTGCGGACCATGGACCGGCTCGGGCTCGGCTTCGACAGCTGACGGTCCCGCCGGCGTCGGCCGCCCGCGCGGCCGACGCGGCCCGCACCGCGGCCCGGCGGCCACCGGGATTCGTTCTCGGTGCCGGGAAGCCACAGAAGCCCGCCCGGTGCACACGCCGCGCAGCGGCACAGCACCGGCGAGCGGGCCGGAATCCCCGGGCTGCGGCTCGAGGGGCAGGTCAGTCCGGTGCCGTCGCCTTGAGGGCCAGCCACAGCTCCATCCGTACGTCCGGGTCGTCCAGGGAGCGGCCCAGGATCTCCTCCACGCGGCGCATGCGGTAGCGGAGCGTGTGGCGGTGGACGCCCAGGTCGGCCGCCGCGGCGTCCCACTGGCCGTGGCGGGAGAGCCAGGCGCGCAGCGAGGCCACCAGGTCGCCCCGGCCCGTCGCGTCGTGCTCGCGCAGGGCCCGCAGCAGACCGTCGGCGAAGGCCTTCACCGCGTCGTCCGCGAGGAGCGGCAGGACCGAGCCCGCCGCGAGCCGCTCGTGCTCCACGAGGACCCGGCCCCGGCGCCGCGCCACCGACAGCGCCTGCTCGGCCTGCTTGTACGCGGCCGCCGCGGCGATCGGACCGGCCGGCGCGGACAGGCCGACGACCAGCCCGTCCTCCTCGCCCTCCGACCCGGACGTGCGCGCGTCCTCCAGCGCCGCCCCGTACGAGGCGGCGGCCGCGGCCGCCGCGCCCCCGTCGGCGGCCAGCACCACCAGCCGCTCGCCCTCGGGCACCACCAGCACGGTCTCCCCGGACCGGGCCGCCGCCGACTCCACGACCTCGGCGAGCCGGCCCAGCGGGTCCCCGGCCCGGTCCGCGGAGCCGGGCACGCGCGCGTGCGAGGACGCGTCGGCATGGGCCCGCGCGGACGCCGGCTCGGCCACCAGCACCCGGAACGGGGCGTCCAGCAGGCCCCCGTACAGGTCACCGGCGACGGCCCGCGCGTGGTCCGGCTCGCCCGCCAGCAGCATGCGCAGCACCGCCACCCCGATCCGCTGCTCCGCCGCCTGGAACGAGCGGGAGCGTTCAGTGGTGAGGGTCAGCAGGGCGATCGCCGAGTGGACCGCGTAGCGCTCCGCCGTGCCGAGCGTCGACGCCGTGCCGACCGCGAGGGCGGCCCGCGGACGGCGGCCGGTGCCCAGGGAGTGCAGTTCGACCCGGTCGTCGTGGTCGGAGTGCTCGGGCCCGCCGACCACCGCCGAGGCCGGCGCCGGGCGCTCCCGCAGCCGCTCCACGTCCGCCGTGAGCCGCGCGGCCCGTCGTCCCGCCCACTCCGGCGCGCTCGCGACGACGGCGCCCGAGGCGTCGTAGAGCGCGGCCCAGCCGTCGACCTGGGAGGCGAGGGCTGCGAGCAGGCCCTCCGGGCCGTCCGTCAGCGCCTGCCTGGTCAGCTCCCGCTGGGCCGCGAAACCGGCCGTCACCGCGCGGTACTGGTCGGCCGCTATCGCCGCCGACACCTCCTTGCTGATGGCGAGGAACGGCGTGCGCCGGGGCACCTCCAGCAGGGGGAGCCCCTCCTCCTCGGCCGCGTCCACGAGGGCCTGGGGGATCTCCTCGTAGTTGACGCCGACGGCGAAACCGAGTCCGACCACTCCGGCCCCGGCCAGCCGCCGCACGTAGCGCCGCATCGCCTCCGGGTCCTCCGCGTCCAGCTTCAGCGCGGTGATCAGCAGCAGCTCCCCGCCCTCCATGTACGGCACGGGGTCGGCGAGTTCGCTGACGTGTGCCCAGCGCACCGGTACGTCCAGACGGTCCCCGCCCGCCCGCACGGTCAGCTTCAGCGCGGAGTGGTGGACGAGCGAGGCAAGCGTGGGGGGCATGGGACCTTCAGGTCGGAGGCGGACGCGCGGGCGATCGACCGGGTGATCTCTTGGCCGCTCCGTACGAAGGGCCATGTCGATTCTGCCTCACTGGAGGGGTGTCCCGCGCCTCGTTCCCGCCGCGCGGACCTGCTCGGCCCCGCTCAGCCCTGCGGCCCCGCTCAGCCGCTCGGCCCCGCTCAACCCCGGAGACCCGCTCAGCGCCGCGGCCCCGCTCAGCGCCGCGGACCCGCTCGGCCCCCGGCGGACCCGCTCGGCCCCGGAGACCCGCTCAGCCCCGCGGCCCCGCTCAGCCGCTCGGCCCCGCTCGGCCCCGGAGACCCGCTCAGCGCCGCGGACCCGCTCGGCCCCGGAGACCCGCTCAGCCGCGCAGATCCACCAGCAGCGGCGGCGCGTGCTCACCCCCGACGGTGGTCAGGGACAGCACCGCGTGCCCCGGCGGGACCTCGTGCGCCAGCTGCGACGCCGACCACCGCTCCCGCTCCACCTGGCGCACGGTCACCGCGTCCGTGGTCACGGCCCTGCCGGTGACCAGCTTCCGCAGGGCGTGCAGGGCCCGGGTCATCGGCTGGTCGGCGAAGACGGTGTGCTTGGCGACCTCCGTCGTCTCCACCCACTCGGTGCCCCAGGTCTGCGCGAACCGGCTGCCGTCCCAGGTGGTGATCCCGCAGAACGCCATCCGGCAGCCGACGGCCCCGTACAGCGGGCCGTGCAGGGCCTCGGGCACGTCGGCGACCGTGCGCAGCGACAGCAGCACGCCCGCGTTCTGCGAGCGCAGCCGCTGGATCCGGCGCACCGACCCGGCGGTCACCGCGCCCGTCGCGTCGTCCAGGACCAGGGCGGCGAAGTGCGTGCGCCCCGCCTCCCGCACGACCGTGTGGAACTGGGCGAGGACCAGCCGGGTGATCAGCCGGCCGGCCTCCTCGTGGCCGCGCTCGGGCAGATCCACGCGCACCCGCAGCGGATGGTGGGCGACGGCCCGCAGGGAGAACGCCCGGTGCGGTCCGCCCGGTTCCCCGCCGGCACCGCCGTTCCCGCCGAGGAACCCGGTGAAGACCGGCCGGTTCAGCAGCGCCAGCCGGTCGGCGAGGGCCCGGCCCGGGTCGCCGGGCGCGCCCGCCTGCCGGACGCGCGCGTCCAGCTCGCGGCGCATGACCTCGTCCCCGGCCACGGCCTCGCGCAGCGCCGACAGCGCCGCCGGCCCGCCCTCCAGCAGCTCGCGCAGGACCGGCAGCGCGGGGAAGCGGCCGTGCACGGCCCGGTAGGGACCGAGGAGCTGGGCGAGGGCGGTGGCCGCGCCCTGGGCGCCCACCGTGTCGAGGTCGCCCACCAGCGCCTCGGCGAGGACGGCGGCGGCCTCGTCGGCGTCGTCGGACCCGGCGTACGGGTCGAGGTCGTGCACCGACGCGGGGTCCCCGATCCGGACGATCACGTCGAACGCGGAGTCGGAGGCGAGCGGGCTCCCGGCCGAGGAGACGGCGACGAACGCGCACGACCCGGTGAGCGCCTGGAGGGCCAGCGCCTCGACGACCGGCTCCACCAGCGTCCGCGTCTTGCCCGAGCCGGACGGGCCGACCGCGAGCAGCGAGGTGCCCAGCACGTCCGGGCCGAGCGCGGCGCCCGCGTCGTGGTAGGCCGCCGGGGCGCGTTCGGCGGCCACCCACCGCCCGATGCGCACCTGGTGCGCGAGCAGGTCGTGGCGCCCGGTGCGCCGCGGCAGGTCGCGGGAGCCGGAGGGGTGGGTCCAGGCGGCCCCGGCCTGCCGCAGCACGGTCTCGCGGAAGTCCGCACGGCCCGTCGTCCACGCGCGGGTGACACGTGCGCAGTCGACGTCGTTCATCCGCCCGGCCGCGACCTCGGCGGTCAGCACGTCGGCGGCCTCGTGCTGCCCGGCGTCCCGCAGCTGCGGCCACTCGGCGCGCGGCCGCTCGACGGGAACGGGCGTCCGGGGACCGGCGGCCGCGCGCCGGGCGGCGAGCCGCTTCCTCAGGTACGGCCACCAGCCGCCGACCACCGCGAACGGCCACACCACGAGCAGGGTGACCACGGTGTACAGCGTGTCGGTGAACAGCCGGGAGGCGAACAGGTCGTAGCCGCCGGCGATCAGGGCGATGAGGGAGAACAGCGGGTCGACGACGGGCAGCGGGTCCCAGCCCACTCCCGGGAAGGCGTCCGGGAACACGAAGCTCAGCGCGGCCAGGGCGCCCAGCAGCCCGAGCAGCGCCCGCGCGGGCTGCGGCCGGCGGCCGACGAAGTGGCGTACGACGTCGGGCCAGCTGCCCAGCCGCCCCATGGCGTACACCAGGGCGGCGAAGAAGACGCCGTCGTACACCACGCGGGCCTCGGCGCCCTCCATGGTCCTCGGGGAGGCGAGCGTGCCGCCCCACCACCAGTCGTCCGGGGTGAACAGCCGCAACGGCGCGAACTGGTACGGCAGGCCGCCCCGGCGCCACATCGACCACAGCACCAGCGCCACCACCAGCGGGATGAGCAGGCCGACGACGGTGACGGGCGCGAGCCGCTCGGTCTGCCGCGCGCCCTTCGGCAGCCGGTACCCGAACCGCCAGACGCCCGGCCGGGCGGCGGCGCGGGGCTCGTTCAGCCACGCCGCGACCGCGGAGGAAGCGCGGGCGCCCGGCCCGCCGACGTGCGGCACCGACGGCTCACCGGCCGGCCGGGGCGGAACACCTGCGGGCAGCGGCGGCACCTCGCCCGGCCGGGGCGGCACACCGGGAGGGCCGGCGGGGCGCTCCGGCGGCACCGCCGGGCGCGGCACGGGATCCGCGTGCGTGCCCCGCGCGTCCTGCGTCCCGTCGCTGTCCATCGCCCCTGCCCCCTGACCGGCCGCTCCGTCCACCCTCGCCGAGTCAATCTAACGCCCCCGCCTGGGGAGTTCACCGCTTACGCGGCCGGGCGCCGGCGGCGGACCACCGAGCGGCTATGTCCACGACGGACAACGGACGCCCCCGACAACGCCCACATGGAGCATGCCCGCACCCTCTTCCCCGGCCTAACCTGCGAGAAAAGGACCTGTGCGTCCGTGGAGACGCACCCCGGTACGCCCGGTACGCAAGATCATCAGGGAGCCACCCATGACCGCACTTCCGCAGGAGCGCCGCGTCGTCACCGCCATCCCCGGCCCGAAGTCGCAGGAGCTTCAGGCCCGCCGCGTCGCCGCGGTCGCGCAGGGCGTGGGCTCTGTGCTGCCGGTGTTCACGGCGCGCGCGGGCGGCGGCATCATCGAGGACGTCGACGGCAACCGTCTGATCGACTTCGGCTCCGGCATCGCGGTGACCAGCGTCGGCGCCTCCGCCGAGGCCGTCGTGCGCCGGGCCGCCGCGCAGCTCGCCGACTTCACCCACACCTGTTTCATGGTCACCCCCTACGAGGGCTACGTCGAGGTCGCCGAGGCCCTCGCTGAACTGACCCCGGGCGACCACGCCAAGAAGTCCGCGCTGTTCAACAGCGGTGCCGAGGCCGTCGAGAACGCCGTCAAGATCGCCCGCGTCCACACCGGGCGCCAGGCGGTCGTCGTCTTCGACCACGGCTACCACGGCCGGACGAACCTGACGATGGCGCTGACGTCCAAGAACATGCCGTACAAGAACGGCTTCGGCCCGTTCGCCCCCGAGGTCTACCGGGTGCCGGTGGCCTACGGCTACCGCTGGCCGACCGGTGCCGAGAACGCCGGCCCCGAGGCCGCCGCGCAGGCCATCGACCAGATCTCCAAGCAGGTCGGCGCGGACAACGTGGCCGCGATCATCATCGAGCCGGTGCTCGGCGAGGGCGGTTTCATCGAGCCGGCGAAGGGCTTCCTGCCCGCGATCCGCCAGTTCGCCGCCGACAACGGCATCGTCTTCGTCGCCGACGAGATCCAGTCGGGCTTCTGCCGCACCGGCCAGTGGTTCGCCTGCGAGGACGAGGGCATCGTCCCGGACCTGATCACGACCGCCAAGGGCATCGCGGGCGGTCTGCCGCTCGCCGCCGTCACCGGCCGCGCGGAGATCATGGACGCCGCCCACGCGGGCGGCCTCGGCGGCACCTACGGCGGCAACCCGGTCGCCTGCGCCGGCGCGCTCGGCTCCATCGAGACGATGAAGGAGCTGGACCTCAACGCGAGGGCGAAGCGGATCGAGGAGGTCATGAAGGGCCGTCTGACCGCCATGCAGGAGAAGTTCGACATCATCGGCGACGTGCGCGGCCGCGGCGCGATGATCGCCGTCGAGCTGGTCAAGGACCGCACCACGAAGGAGCCGAACCCCGAGGCGACCGCCGCGCTCGCCAAGGCCTGCCACCAGGAGGGCCTGCTGGTCCTGACCTGCGGCACCTACGGCAACGTGCTGCGTTTCCTGCCGCCGCTGGTGATCGGCGAGGACCTGCTGAACGAGGGCCTCGACATCATCGAGCAGGCCTTCGCCGGCGTCTGAGCGGGCCGTGGCCCTCGGTCCGGGAGTGCTGTCGCCTCTGCTCGGAGGGGGAGTCGTCGCCCTCGGTCCGGGAGGGTCGTGGCCTCCGGTCGGGAGGAGTCGTCGCCCTCGGTCCGGGAGGGTCGTGGCCTCCGGTCGGGAGGAGTCCTCGCCCTCGGTCCGGGAGGGTCGTGGCCTCCGGTCGGGAGGAGTCCTCGCCCCCGG
This sequence comes from Streptomyces sp. NPDC048734, assembly GCF_043198675.1. Classification (NCBI taxonomy): domain Bacteria; kingdom Bacillati; phylum Actinomycetota; class Actinomycetes; order Kitasatosporales; family Streptomycetaceae; genus Streptomyces; species Streptomyces sp. NPDC048734. Next base: position 133,821 of record NZ_JBICUZ010000016.1, read on the forward strand.
TCCGGGAGGGCCGTCGCCTCCGGTCGGGAGGAGTCCTCGCCCCCGGTCCGGGAGGGCCGTCGCCTCCGGTCCGGGAGGGTCGTGGCCCCCCCGTCCGGGAGGGCCGTCGCCCGTGTCCGAGCGGGCCCTGTGCGTCCGGTCCGGGAGCCACGGAATTCCGGGCCGGGCAGAGCGTGTGAAGAAGGTGTGCGGGGTGGATGGCGGGAGGGGGATCCGTCTGTCGTCCCGCCGGTCCCTGCCGTAGGTTCTTCCCAGATGAGAGATGCACCCCGCCCACAGGGGACTGTGGGCGAACCCAGGACGGGGCCTCCCCAGCTTCGACCTGGTCGCGCTTCGCGCACACGACCGGAGCCTTCCGTTCCGGATCTCCTCACCGATCGGACGGCCGCCCGCCCCAGACCCCCCGGGGCGCGCGGCATCCCGATCCGGACGGCCGCCCCGGAACCATCCCCCCGGTTCCCGGGGCGGCCGACCTCCTTCTCGGACAGAGGCTTCTCGGAAACAGGCCACTGCCCACGGACCCCGGTTCACGCCGGGGTCTTCTTTTTCGACCACATGCGATACGGTACGTCTCGTCTCGTATCGCGCCAGGAGGCCCTCATGCACCGCTACGTCGACGCCGCCCCCGGCATCCGCCTCTGGGTGGAGGAGCGCGGCCCCGCCGACGCGCCCCCGCTGCTGCTGATCATGGGCGCCCAGGCCCCCGGGGCCGGCTGGCCCGACCCGTTCGTGGACCTGCTCGCCGCCCGCCACCGCGTCATCCGCTACGACCACCGCGACACCGGCCGCTCCACGTGGGCGTTCGACGAGCACCCGTACCCGATCACCACGCTCGCGGCCGACGCCGTGACGGTCCTCGACGCCCTCGCCGTCGAGCGGGCCCACGTGGTCGGCCTCTCTCTGGGCGGGATGCTCGCCCAACTGCTGCTCGCCGACCACCCCGACCGGCTGCACACCGCGACCCTGATGGGCACCCAGGCGCTCAGCTCCACGCCGTACGTACGGCCGGACGGTGTGGCGGTGCCCGTCGAGGAACTGCCCGGGATCGACCCGCGGGTGCTGGAGCTGTGGGCCCGGCCCGTGCCGCCCGACCTGTCCCTGGAGGACGAGCTGGACCGGAGGGTCGAGCACTGGCGGTTGCTGAGCGGCGACGTCCTCCCCTTCGACGCCGCCCGTACCCGCGCCTTCGAGCGCGGGATCATCAAGCACACCGGGCATCACCGCATCAACACCGCGCACGGCCGGGCCGACGCCTCCGGCATGGACCGCACCGGGCGACTCGCCGGCACCGAGGTGCCCACCCTGGTGGTCTCCGCCCCGGCCGAGCCGGTCTTCCCGCCACCGCACCCGCAGCACCTCGCGCAGGTGATCCGGGGCGCCCGCCTCGTGGAGATCCCCGGTATGGGACACGCCCTGCCGCCCGCGGTACACGCCCCGCTGGCCGCCGCGATCCTGGAGCACACCCGTTCCTGACAAGCTGGGTCCCATGTCGACCCGCTCCCACCCGGAGGCCGAGGGCGCCGCGGCGCCACCGGTCCCCGGACGCGCCGCCCGGGGCACGCTGCTGTTCGGTCCGCCCGCCCTGCTGCTCGTCCTGATCACCTGGCAGGTCGCCGCCGAGGGACCGCTGCTGGACCTGGACGCGCGCCTGAGCCGGGCTCTCGTGCACCCCGACCGGGGCGCCGAACTGCTGGCCGATCTGGGCAACGTGCAGGTCGCGGTGCCGGTGCTCGTGCTGGTCGCCGGTTACGCCGCCGGGCGGGCGCGGGCCGCGGGCGTGGTGCGGTGGTGGCTGCCCTCCCTCGCCGGGGCGGCGCTGATGGCGTTGGTGCCGCTGATCGTCGTACCGCTGAAGGAGTGGACGGACCGGCCGGGCACGCCCGCCGTGCCGCCGGCCACCGGCTACTACCCCTCCGGCCACACCGCGACGGCGGCCGTGGCCTACGGTGCGGCCGTGCTCGTCCTGCTGCCCCGGCTCGGCTCCCGGACCGCCCGCCGGGCGGCCGCCGCCACGGCCGTCGTCCTGGTCGCGGCCGTCTCCTTCGGCCTGGTGCGGCGCGGCTATCACTGGCCCCTGGACGTGGCGGCGAGCTGGTGCCTGGGCGTGCTGCTGCTGGGGGCGCTGTGGCTGGTCCTGCGGCGGCTCGGGCGGTGAGCCGCCGCAGGACCGCGGGCCGGCTCATGGCCGGCCCGCGGCCGACCCCGCCAAAGCGGCGCATCCCCGGCCCCCACCACTACGAGTCGGACAAGCGACCCTCCGGCCCCGCGCCCCTACCGTGGACCAGGAAAAGCCAGCACACCCCACTACGCGGAAGGGCCGGGACCCATATGACCTCCACCCACGCCTTCTGGCTCGCCGGCCGCCAGGTCACCGGCGAGGACAGCTTCGACGTCACCTCCCCGTGGGACGGCCGTCTCGTCGGCAGTGTCAGCGTGCCGACCGACGCGCAGGTCGAGGAGGCCGTGGCCGCCGCGTACGCCGTGCGGGACGAGTTCGCCGCCACCCCGGCGCACGTCCGCGCCGCCGCCCTCGACCACGTCGGCAAGCGGCTCGCCGAGCGCACCGAGGAGATCGCCCAGCTGATCTCCGGCGAGAACGGCAAGCCGATCAAGTGGGCGCGCGGCGAGGTCGGCCGGGCGGTGTCCGTGTTCCGGTTCGCCGCCGAGGAGGCCCGCCGGTTCAACGGCGGCGAGGCCCAGCGGCTCGACACCGACGCCGGCGGCCAGGGCCGGCTGGCCCTGACCCGGCGCTTCCCCAAGGGGGTCGTGCTCGGCATCGCGCCGTTCAACTTCCCGCTGAACCTGTGCGCTCACAAGGTCGCCCCGGCCGTCGCGGCCGGTGCGCCGATCATCCTGAAGCCGGCCCCGGCCACCCCGCTCTCCGGCCTGATCCTCGGTGAGCTGCTCGCCGAGACCGGCCTGCCCGCCGGCTCGTGGAGCATCCTGCCGGTCTCCAACGACCGCATGCCCGCCCTCGTCCAGGACGAGCGGCTGCCGGTGATCTCCTTCACCGGCTCCGAGAAGGTCGGCTACGCGATCATGGACTCGGTGCCGCGCAAGCACTGCACCCTGGAGCTGGGCGGCAACGGCGCGGCCGTCGTCCTCGGCGACTTCGCGAGCGACGCCGACCTCGACCGGGCGGCCACCCGCATCGCCACCTTCTCCAACTACCAGGGCGGCCAGTCCTGCATCTCGGTGCAGCGGGTCATCGCCGACGCCTCCGTGTACGACCGGCTGCTGCCGCGCATCGTCGCCGCCGTCGAGGCCCAGGTCACCGGCGACCCCTCCGACGACCGCACCGACGTCGGCCCGCTGGTCAGCGAGGACGCGGCCAAGCGCGTCGAGACCTGGGTCGACGAGGCGGTCGCGGCGGGCGCCGCCCTCCTCGCCGGCGGCAAGCGCGAGGGCGCCTCCTACGCGCCGACCGTCCTCACCGACGTACCGGCGGACACCACCCTCGCCCGCGAGGAGGTCTTCGGACCGGTCCTCACGGTGACGAAGGTGGACGGTGAGGCCGAGGCCTTCGCCGCCGTCAACGACTCCAAGTACGGCCTCCAGGCGGGCGTGTTCACGCACGACCTCCAGGCCGCCTTCCGTGCCCACCGGGCCCTGGAGGTCGGCGGCGTGATCATCGGCGACGTGCCCTCCTACCGCGCCGACCAGATGCCGTACGGCGGCGCCAAGCAGTCCGGCGTGGGCCGCGAGGGCGTGCGGTTCGCGATGGACGACTACACCTACGAGCGCGTGCTGGTCCTCACCGGTCTCGCCCTCTGACATGTCTCGGAAGGGGCCCGGCACCGATCCCCGTCGGCGCCGGGCCCCTTCGTCGCGTCAGCCGTCCCCGGACCCTCGACCGGAGAAGCCGACGAGCGCGAGCCGCAACGGGCCGCGCAGCCTGATGCGCAGGTCGCGGACGCCCGCGGCGGTGAAGGGGGCGTCCAGCGTGGTGTAGGCGTACGGTCCCGGCGTGGGTGTGCCCAGGGCCAGGGTCACCGGCGGTCCGTCGGCCGCCGCGATCTCCACCGTGCCCCCGCCCGCCACCTCCAGCGTGACCCCCGTGACACCGGCGCCGAAGTCGCAGGCCCGGTAGAGCAGTTCGGCCCTGCCGCCCGTCGCGGGGGTCACCGCGTCGCCCGACACCTTCGTCCGGTCCACGATCTCCGCGCCGCTGTGCTCGTCGAAGTCGACGGCGGCCAGACCGTCGCGCAGGACCGGACGGGGGGCGGCCGCGTCGCCGTCCAGCGTCACCGTCGTCCGCAGCCGCACGTCCTCGCTGGACGCACCGACCAGCAGGTCGTACGCCCCCGGTTCGAGGCGCCAGCCGCCCCGCGCCACGTCCCAGAACGCGAAGGCGGACAGCGCCACCTCGAAGGACAGTTCCGTCCGGGCGCCGGGCGCCAGCGTGACCCGGTGGTGGGCCAGCAGCTCACGCCGGGGACGGGGGACCGACGGGTCCACCGCCCGCCCGTAGAGCTGGGCGACCTCGTCGGCGGTCACCCCGCCGGTGTTGGTCACCGTGAAGGAGACCCGCACCGAGTCCTCCCCGACCCGCACCGCCAGGCCGTCGTACCCGAACGAGGCGTACGACAGGCCGTGCCCGAACGGGAAGAGGGGATCGCCCTCGAAGTAGAGGTAGGTCTGGCGGGCGCCGATCACGTCGTAGTCCAGCAGGTCGGGCAGGTCCGCGTCGTCGGCGTACCAGGTCTGCGGGAGCCGGCCGGCGGGGGAGACGTCACCGGCCAGCACCCGGGCCAGGGCGGTGCCCGCCGCCTGCCCGCCGTGCGCCGTCCACAGCACCGCGGACAGGTGCTCCGGCTCGATCGCGTACGGGTACGCCGACACCAGCGCCAGCACCGTCCGCGGGTTCGCGCTCCGGGCGGCCTCCAGCAGCCGCTCCTGCTGGCCGGGCAGCCGCAGGGTCGTGCGGTCCTCGGTCTCGCGGCCGTTGATGTGCGGGTCGTTGCCCGCCACCACCACGACCACGTCCGCCCCGGCCGCCGCCCGCGCCACCGCCTCCGCGCCGTGCTCGGTGACGACCAGACCGAACACCTCGGGATCCCCGTCGGCGACGTCGGCAACCTTCACGCCGTCGGCGGCGACCCGGACGTGGCGACCCGTGCCGAGATGCCGCAGGAGGTGACCGTCGCCATGGGGTTCCAGGCGGAACGTCTCCTGCACCACCCAGCCGCCGGGCTGCTCCGCGGAGGCGCGCAGGAAGCCGTCCTCGGCGACCGAGAGGTAGCGGCCGTCGGGGGCGCGCAGGGTGAGCACGTCCTCGCCCCAGTCGACCAGGGCGAACTCGGTGCCGTCGGGGTCGGTGGTGAGCGGGGGGAGGTCGGTGCGGCCCGCGAGCAGCGCCGGGTCCAGGGCGCCCTCGGCGCCGCGCGCCCCGTCGGGGGCCTCGGGGGCCTCGGGGGCCGGCGGCACCTTGAGGAACGTTCCGGCGGCGGTCCGCAGCAGGACCCGGTCCACGCCCTCCGCGAACTCCACCCGCTCCGTGCCGAACCGCTCGTACAGCCCCTCCAGGGGAGTGGAGCGGTGGATCAGGGTGCCGCTGTACCAGTCGAGCTTGCACTCGTCGGCGAGCAGGCCGACCACCGCGATCCGGGTGTCCGCGGCCAGCGGCAGCACCCCGTCGTTGCGCAGCAGCACCACCGCCTGTTCTGCGGCCTCCAGGGCGAGGGCGCGGTGGGCCGGGGTGTCGAACGCGCCGGTGCCCGCGTGCGGGTCGTGGTGCGGGTCGAACTCGCCCAGCCGGAACCGCACCGAGAGCTGGCGGCGGACCGCCGCGTCGATGTCCGCCTCGGTCAGCAGCCCCCGCTCGTACGCCCCCGTGACCCGCTCGACGATCTTCGAGCCGTCGGTGCCGTGGTCGGTGAAGCTGTCCACGCCGGCGGTCAGCGAGGCCGCCGTCGCCTCCTCGTGGGTGTCGAAGTAGTGCTCGGAGTCGACCAGGTTGGAGGGCGCGCCCGCGTCCGAGCAGACCAGCAGCTCCTGCTCGGTCCACGCCCGCAGCTGCTCGCGCAGATACGGCGACACGTGGTTGGGACGCCCGTTGACCAGGTTGTACGCGGGCATCACCCCGGCCACCGCGCCCGCCTCGACCGTGTCGCGGAAGGCCCGCAGGTCGTACTCGTGCAGCACGCGCGGGCGGACCGAGGAGGAGGTGACGTCCCGGCCGGTCTCGTTGTTGTGGGCCAGCCAGTGCTTGAGCACCGGGGCCGTGCGCCAGTAGGTCGGATGTTCGCCGCGCAGACCGTGCGTGTAGGCGGTGGCGATGGCGGAGGTGAGCCTCGGGTCCTCGGAGTAGCCCTCCTCGCCCCGGCCCCACAGGGGGTGGCGCAGCAGGTTCACCGTGGGCGCCCAGACGTTGAGGCCGACCCGCTCGTCACGGGCGCGCATCGCGCGGACCTCCCTGGACACCGCCTCGCCCACCCGCCGCACCAGCTCCGGGTTCCAGGTCGCGCCCAGCCCCACGGCCTGCGGGAACACCGTCGCCGGGCCCATCCACGCCACCCCGTGCAGCGCCTCCTGGCCGGTGCGGAACGCCCCGACGCCCAGCCGTTCCACGGCGGGTGCGAACTGGTGCAGGAAGGAGATCTTCTCCTCGAGGGTCAGTCGCGACAGCAGATCGTCGATGCGCTTCGCGAACGGCAGGCGCGAATCGCGGAACGGCGGGGCGGGCGGCGTGGATGCGGTCACGTGGGGTTCCCTTTGCGGTGGAGCGGGAAGACGCTTTCGAAGCGCTTCGATGCTCATTCGGCCCGGGGGTGGGTGTCAAGGGACCCTGCGGTAACGACGGGGACTCGTGGTCGTCATTTCAAGTCGGGTATGAGCGTGGAGCAATCCCGAACAGGTCCGAGGAATCTTGGGAGCCACCCTTGTGCACCCCCATGCCTTCACTTAACCTCACTGCAACATCGAAGCGCTTCGACGATCCCTCGACAGTGCGGAGCCACCGCCGTCAGGCGGACAGACCTCCGATGACCGGGGACCGGGGCGCTTCAGCTCAGCCAGTTCCACTCGAGACACCGCAGCCGACGGCCACCGCCGGGTGTCCTGGTGCGCCATGAAGGGTTGACGCAATGACGCCGAACGCCGCTTCCTCCTCCGGTTCTTCCGGGCCCAGCCGGAGAAGCTTCCTCGCCTCCACGGCGGTCGCCACCGCAGCGGTGGCCGGAGGGGTGCCGCTGCTCGCCGCCTGCGGCGGAGGGCAGGAAGGGAGCAAGGACGGCACGACCTCCGGGAAGGCGGCCGAGAAGCTCCTCCCGACGTTCGTGGCGTCCAGCGTCGTCGTGCCGGACATCCCCTCGAAGAACGGCTCGTCGGCCGGCTTCACCAAGCCGATCGACCTGGACGCCCTGAAGACCTCGGTACCGAAGAAGCTCGGCGGCGGCAGCCGGCTGAAGATCATGGCGCCGATGTGGGGCAGCCCGCCCTCCAACGACAACCCGTACTACACGGCCGTGAACGAGGCCGTCGGCGTCAAGGTCACCTGGCAGAACCAGGACGGCAACACCTACGACGAGAAGCTGGGCGCCGTCCTCGCCTCCAGCGACCTCCCGGACGTGGTGGTCGTCCCGGGCTGGAACCTGAACGGCAAGATACCCAGCGCCATCAACGCCAAGTTCGCCGACCTCGGTCCCTACCTGTCCGGTGACAAGGTCAAGGCGTATCCGAACCTCGCGGCGGTGCCGACCGACGCCTGGCAGCGCTCCATCTTCGGCGGCCAGCTGCGCGCCATCCCGATGCCCGCCTCGTACGTCACGAACATCGTGCCCTTCTACCGCAAGGACATCTTCGACGCGAAGGGCTACGAACTCCCCAAGACCGCCGAGGAGTTCCTGGCCTGGGCGAAGGAGGCCACCGACGCCAGGGCGAAGGTGTGGGCCTGCGACGACCTGAAGTGGACCGCCTTCAACATCTACGGCGTCCTCAACGGCAGCGACAAGGCGCTGTGGTGGGACCTCAGGGACGGCAAGCTCGTCAACCGCGTCGAGACCGACGAGTACCTCGAAGCCCTGGAGTGGATGCGCAAGCTCTACTCGGCCGACGTGGTCCACCCCGACGCCAGGGCCGTCAAGGGCGACGCGTCCAACCGCTTCACCGCTGGCCAGTCCCTCGTCTTCAACGGCGACATCTCCTACTGGTACGCCTCGACGGCCGAACAGCGCATCCAGAAGACCGGCTTCGAGATGGGCGCGTTCGACATCTTCGCCCCCGACGGCGGCGACCCCACGCTGTGGGCGACGCAGCCCGCGGGCATCTTCACCTTCGTCAACAAGAAGGCGTCCAAGCAGCAGATCAAGGACTTCCTGGCGCTCGCCAACTTCTGCGCCGCGCCGTACGGCACCAAGGAGTACATGCTCAGCGTCTACGGCGTCGAGGGCACCGACTACACGCTGAAGGACGGCCTGCCCACGAAGACCACCCAGGGCAACAACGAGGTCTTCGGCGCCTACGACTACACCGGCGACCCGGCCTCCTACCTCGCCCACCCCGACCTCCCCGAGATCGCCAAGCTCCAGGTCGAGTGGCAGCAGCGCATGGGAGCCTTCACCAAGAAGTCCTCCTTCTACGGCCTGACCATCACCGAGCCGAATCGCTTCACCAACCTCGCCAACGACTTCGAGCAGCTGGAGGACGACGTCGTCCGTGGCCGCAAGAAGATCAGCGACGTCCAGCAGGCCGTGGCCGACTGGAAGTCCAAGGGCGGCGACGGGCTGCGCGACTGGTACAAGAAGCTGCTCGACGACAACGGCTCCGCGGCCAACTGACCCAGGGCTGAGGCAAGGAGAAAGCCGTGTCCCATAGCACGGTGCCTCGGTCCAGGGCCGAGGCGAAGACCGACGAGGAGACCGCGGTGGCGTCCGGCGGCGCCACCGGGCCCCAGGGCGAGCAGCCCTCGGGGAAGCTGAGCATCCGGCTCAGGTTCAGACGCGACCGCACGCTGATCCTGATGACCCTGCCGGCCATCCTGCTGCTACTCGTCTTCAACTACATTCCGATCTTCGGCAATGTGGTCGCGTTCCAGGACTACGACCCGTACCTCAGCGACAACGGCTTCATCGCCATGTTCGAGAGCCCCTGGGTCGGCTTCGAGCAGTTCGAGCGGATCTTCCAGGACTCCGGCTTCTGGCACGCCGTGCAGAACACACTCGTGCTGTTCTCACTCCAGCTCGTGCTGTTCTTCCCCATCCCGATCCTGCTCGCCCTGGTCATCAACAGCGTGATCAGGCCCCGGGTCCGGGCGGTCGCCCAGGCGATCATGTACCTGCCCCACTTCTTCTCGTGGGTGCTGGTCGTCACCGTCTTCCAGCAGATCTTCGGCGGCGCCGGCATCATCGCGCAGACTCTGCGCCAGCACGGCCACAACGGCTTCGACCTGATGACCGACCCGGGGATCTTCAAGTTCCTGGTGACCGCCGAGGGCGTCTGGAAGGACGCCGGCTGGGGCATCATCGTCTTCCTCGCCGCGCTCTCCGCCGTCTCCAACGACCTGTACGAGGCCGCCGCGATGGACGGCGCCGGACGCTGGCGCCGCATGTGGCACATCACGCTTCCCGCACTGCGCCCGGTGATCGCCCTGCTGCTGGTGCTGCGCGTCGGTGACGCCCTCACGGTCGGGTTCGAGCAACTCCTGCTCCAACGCGACTCGGTGGGCCCGGGTGCCTCCGAGGTCCTCGACACCTACGTGTGGTGGAACGGCATCCGCAACCAGGACTTCAGCTACGCCGCCGCCGCCGGCCTGATCAAGGGCGTGGTCGGTCTGGCCCTCGTGCTGACCGCGAACAAGGTCGCCCATCTCATGGGTGAGCAGGGGGTGTACAAGAAGTGAGCGCTGTCATCGACCAGCCCGACACGCCCGCCGCGCCCGGCCGGGCCGCGTCCAAGCCGAGCCGGTGGGCGGCCCCGGAGCGGCCGGCCTGGGAGGAAGAGCCCTCGAAGGCGGGCCTCGCCGGCAAGGGGATCGTCCTCACCCTGGCCTGCTTCGCGATCATCTTCCCGCTGTGGATCGTCATCGTCACCAGCCTCTCGTCGAAGAAGACCATCGACGCGACCGGCGGCCTGGTGGTGATCCCCAAGGACATCACCTTCGTCGCCTACCAGGAACTCCTCAGCGGCGGTCAGGTCCAGCGCGCCGCCCTGGTCAGCTTGGGCGTGACCCTGTTCGGCACGCTGTTCAGCATGACGGTGTCCGTCCTGTGCGCCTACGGCCTCTCGCGGGTCGGCTCTCTCGGTCACCGCTGGTTCCTGATGCTGCTCCTCGCCACCATGTTCTTCGGCGCAGGCCTCATTCCGACGTACCTGCTGGTGCAGGGACTCGGGCTGACCGACACCTACCTCGCGCTGATCCTGCCCAGTGCCGTGAGCGTCTTCAACATCCTGGTCCTGCGCTCGTTCTTCATGGGCATCTCGCCGGAGCTCATCGACAGCGCCCGTATCGACGGGGCCGGGGACTGGCGGATCCTCTGGAAGATCGTCATGCCGTTGTCGCGGGCAGTGCTCGCGGTGATCGGGCTCTTCTACGCGGTCGGGTACTGGAGCGCCTGGTTCAACGCGTCGATCTATCTGAGCGACCAGGACATGATGCCGCTGCAGAACGTCATGATCCAGCTCGTCCAGAAGCAGGAACGGCCGATCGGACTGGCCACTCAGATCAACACCGGTCAACTCCATCCGCTCGCCGTGCAGATGGCCGTGATGGTGCTGGCCCTGCTGCCGGTCGCGGTGCTCTCGCCGTTCGTGCAGCGACACTTCAAGAAGGGCATGCTGACCGGCGCGGTCAAGGGCTGAAGCCCGGGCGGGTGCGTGGGTGGGAGCTTCCGTGGGTTCCCGGCGGCGGGTCCGTCGTGGCCGGTCGCGCAGTTCCCCGCGCCCCTGGACAGGTCCCCCCACTCCCCTTTCGCAGAACGAGGTATGTGTCATGTACGCGTCCGGTTTGAGTAGGCGTGCCGTTCTCGCCGGGACCGCGGCCGCCGCCGCGCTCACCGCAGTCCCCGTGCTCCAGGGTCGTGCGTACGGCGCCGAAGCCACCGCCACCCCGACCTACCGCTGGCGCACCGCCGTCATCGGCGGCACCGGATTCGTCACCGGCGTTCTCTTCCACCCGTCCGTCCGCGGCCTCGCCTACGCCCGCACCGACATCGGCGGCGCCTACCGGTGGGACGACCGCACCGCCCGCTGGACCCCCCTCACCGACCACCTCGGCTGGGACGACTGGAACCTCCTCGGCGTGGAGGCCCTCGCCGTCGACCCGGCGCACCCCGACCGCCTCTACCTGGCACTCGGCACCTACGCCCAGTCCTGGGCCGGCAACGGCGCGGTCCTGCGCTCCGAGGACCGCGGCGCCACCTGGACGCGCACCGACCTCACCGTGAAGCTCGGTGCCAACGAGGACGGCCGGGGCACGGGCGAGCGCCTCCTGGTGGACCCGCGCGACAGCGACACCCTCTGGCTGGGGACCCGGCACGACGGACTCCTGAAGTCCACGGACCGGGGCGCCACCTGGAAGGCGGCGGACGCCTTCCCGGCGACCGCGAGCCCCACCGGGCAGGGCGTCACCCTGCTCGTCGCGGCCGGCCGCACTCTCTACGCCGGCTGGGGCGACTCCGACGGCACCTCGGCGAACCTGTTCAGGACCGCCGACGGCACCACCTGGGAGCCCGTCCCCGGACAGCCCGCCGGCACCGCCGCGAAGGTCCCGGTCCGGGCCGCGTACGACCGGCACGCGCGTGAGCTGTACGTGACGTACGCCGACGCCCCCGGACCCAACGGGCAGTCCGACGGCAGCGTGCACAAGCTGGCCACGGCGAGCGGCCGTTGGACCGAGGTCACCCCGGTGAAGCCCGGCGGCACCACGAGCGACGGTTCGGCCGACCGCTTCGGCTACGGCGGGGCCGCCGTGGACGCCCGCCGCCCCGGCACCGTCGTCGTCTCCACCAACAACCGCTGGGCGGCCGTCGACACCCTGTACCGCAGCACCGACGGCGGCCGCACCTGGACCTCCCTCAAGGACACCGCCGTCCTCGACGTGTCGGAGACCCCCTACCTCAGGTGGGGTGAGGAGGGGCCCAAGTTCGGCTGGTGGATCCAGGCCGTCGCCGTCGACCCGTACGACTCGCGGCACGTCGTGTACGGCACCGGCGCGACCCTCTACGGCACCCGGGACCTGAAGCACTGGGCCCCGCGGATCCGCGGCCTGGAGGAGACGTCCGTGCGCCACCTGATCTCGCCCCCGGCCGGGCGGGCGCACCTGATCAGCGGCTCCGGGGACATCGGCGTGCTGTACCACGACAGGCTCACCGCCTCGCCCTCCCGCGGCATGGCCACGAACCCCGTGACCGGCACGGCCACGGGACTGGCGATGGCCGCGGCCAGACCGTCGTACGTCGTGCGCACCGGCTGGGGCGACCACGGCAACGGCGCCCGCTCCGACGACGGCGGGCGCACCTGGACGCCCTTCGCGGCCCAGCCCGCCCTCGGCAAGGACGCGCCGGGGCCGATCGCCGTCAACACCGACGGCAGCGTGCTGCTGTGGGTGTTCGTGCACTGGGACGGCACCAGGTACCCGGCCCACCGCTCCACCGACAACGGCGCCACCTGGTCGGAGGTCCCCTCCTTCCCCAAGGGCGCCACGCCGGTCGCCGACCCGGCCGACCCCACCCGCTTCTACGCGTACGACACCGGCACCGGGACGCTCTTCGCCAGCACCGACGGCGGCCTGACCTTCACCGCGCGCGCCACCGGACTGCCCTCGGGCGACAGCCAGTTCGAGCTGGTGGCGGCGCCCGGCCGGTCCGGCGACCTGTGGCTGAGCACCAAGGGGAACGGGCTGTACCGGTCCACGGACGGCGGTGCGGCCTTCTCGAAGGTCGCCGGCCCCCGGTCCTCGTACACCCTCGGCTTCGGCAGGGCGGCCCGCGGCGCCGCCTACCCGGCGCTCTACCTGGTCGGAGCCATAGAGACGATCACCGCCGTGTACCGCTCCGACGACGAGGCGGGGAGCTGGGTGCGGATCAACGACGACGCCCACCAGTGGGGCTGGACCGGCGAGACGATCACCGGCGACCCGCGGGTGTACGGCCGGGTCTACCTCGCCACCAACGGGCGCGGCATCCAGTACGGGGAGCCCGTCTGATGCCCGGCCTGGACACGGTGACGAACGGCCGCATCCTCTTCGGCGGCGACTACAACCCCGAGCAGTGGCCCGAGGAGACGTGGCAGGAGGACGTCCGGCTGATGAAGGACGCCGGCGTCAACTCCGTCACCCTCGGCGTCTTCTCCTGGGCGAAGCTCGAACCCCGCCCCGGAGCCAGGGAGTTCGGCTGGCTCGACCGGCTCATGGACCTGATGCACGAGCACGGCGTCGGGGTCGTCCTGGCCACCCCGACCGCCTCGCCGCCGCCCTGGATGGGCCACCTCCACCCGGACACGCTCCCCGTCGACCAGGACGGGCGCACCGAGTGGTGGGGCGGACGCCAGCACTTCTCGCACTCCAGCGCCACCTACCGCCGCCTCGCCGCCGCCGTCACCGAGGACCTCGCCGGCCGCTACGGCGGCCACCCGGCCCTGACCATGTGGCACATCAACAACGAGTACTGCACCTACGACTGGGGCGACGAGGCCGCCGCCCGCTTCCGCCGCTGGCTCCAGGCCCGGTACGGCACCCTCGACGCCCTCAACGAGGCCTGGGGAACCGCCTTCTGGAGCCAGGGCTACGGCGACTGGGCCGAGGTCCACACCCCCCGCCACGCCCACTACCTGAAGAACCCCACCCAGGTGCTGGACTTCAAGCGCTTCACCTCCGACATGCTCCTGGAGTGCTTCACCGCCGAACGGGACATCGTCCGCCGGGCCACCCCGCACCTCCCCGTGACCAGCAACTTCATGCCGCTGTGGGCCGGCCAGGACGCCTGGCGCTGGGCGGCGGAGGAGGACGTCGTCTCCGTCGACCTCTACCCCGACCCGCGCGACCCGCTCGGCGCCCAGCACGGCGCCCTCGTCCAGGACATGACCCGCTCGCAGGCCCGCGGCCCCTGGATGCTGATGGAACAGGCGGCCGGACCCGTCAACTGGCGCGGGGTGAACCACCCCAAGCCGCGCGGCCTCAACCGCCTGTGGTCCCTGCAGGCCGTGGCCCGCGGCGCCGACGCCGTCTGCTACTTCCAGTGGCGCCAGTCCCGCCAGGGCGCGGAGAAGTTCCACTCCGGCATGGTCGGCCACGCGGGGGAGGAGGGCCGCACCTACCAGGAGGTCAAGCGGCTCGGCGCCGACCTCGCCAGGATCTCCGCCCGGGTGACCGGCCGGCACAGTGCCAACGACATCGCGGTCCTGCACGACTGGCACGCCTGGTGGGCGAGTTCCCAGGAGGCCCGGCCCTCCGCGCACGTCGAGCACGCGGCCGTCCTGCACGCCTGGCACCGCGCCCTGTGGGAGTCCCACCTCACCACCGACTTCGCCCACCCCGAACACGACCTCGGCGGGTACAGGCTGGTCGTCGTCCCGCAGCTGTACCTCCTCACCGACACCGCGATCGACAACCTCCTCGCCTACGTCCGCGGCGGCGGCACCCTCGTCAGCGGCTTCCTGACCGGCGTCGCCGACGAGGACGACCGGATCCGCCCCGGCGGCATGGACGCCCGGCTGCGCGAGCTGTTCGGCATCCGCACCCTGCACGAGTGGTGGCCGCTGGACCCCGGGGAGCACGCCGTGTGCGACGGCTTCCGCGGCACCCTGTGGTCGGAGGAGATCGAGAGGACCGACGACGCCGTGGCGGAGGCCTCCTACCGGGGCGGGGACCTCGACGGCCTGCCCGCCGTGCTCCGCAAGGACCGCGCCTGGTACGTCTCGACGCTTCCCGAACCCGACTCCCTGCGCGAACTGCTCGCCCGGATCGCGGCCGGCGCGGGGGCCACCCCGGTGCTCGCCGGCCTGCCCGCCCGGGTCGAGGCCGTCCGCCGCGGTGACCTGCTGTTCCTGCTCAACCACGGGCGCGAGGCCGTGACCGTCGACGTGCCGGGCACCCACCGGGACCTCCTGACCGACGCCGAGGTGACGGACCGGATCACCCTCGGCCGCCACGGCGTCGCGGTGCTCTCGTCATGACCGCCGGCCCCGTCCACGGCACCTGGGAGCCGCGCCCGGCCGCCCGCTGGGAGGACGGCTTCCTCAGCGGCAACGGCCACCACGGCGCCCTCGTGTTCGGCGATCCGGACGACGACCGCGTCGTCGTCACCCACCACACCCTCGTCCGCCCCAACGGCGCCGAACACGCCGAACCCCCGCGACTCGCCGCCGAACTCCCCGCCCTCCAGGACCGGCTGCTCGCCGGGGACCTCACGGCGGCCGAGGACTTCACCGACGGACGGCCCCTGCAGTGGGTGCAGCCCTTCCACCCCGCGTTCCAGATCAGGCTCCGGCGACCGGACGCCGACGCCCGCGACTACCGCCGTGACGTCGACTTCCGCACCGGCGAGGTCACCGCCGCCACCGCCGACTGGACCAGCCGCGTCCTCGTCTCCCGCGCGGACGACGTCGTCGTCCAGCACATCACCGCCCCGGCCCTCACCCTCGACATCACCCTGGACCACCGGCTCCCGAACGCGCCCGCACGCCTGGGCGTGGGCCACGGCGCGCTCCTCACCCCGGAGGGCGCCGTCCTCAGCCTCCGCGCCCGCTACCCGGACAGCGACCGCGCGTACACCGGCGTCACCCTCGTCGTGGTGACCGGCGGCCGGCTCTCCCTCGCCGCCCCCGGCGCCCGCGTCGAGGGCGCCGACTCCGTCCTGCTCCTCACCCGGGTCCGCCGCCACACCGGCGACCTCGACGTCACCGAGGAGACCCGCGCCCTGCGCGCCGTCCTCGCCGGACGCACGTACGACGACCTCCTCGACCGCCACACGGCACTCCACCGCACCGCCTACGAGCGGGTCGTCCTCGACCTCGCCGCCGACCCGGCCGAACGCGCCCTGCCCGGCTCGGAGCTGCTCGGGCGCCCCGGCGGCACGGCGCTCCTGGAACGGCTCTTCGCGGCCGGCCGCTACCACCTCCTCAGCGCCAGCGGCCTCCTCCCGCCCCGCCTCACCGGCCTGTGGACCGGCGACTGGGACACGGCCTGGGCCGGCGCGTTCACCACCGACGCCAACCTCAACCTCCAGACGGCGTCGGCGGCGGCCGCCGCCCTGCCCGAGGTCACCGAGGCCCTCGCCGCCCTCGTCCACCGCCAGCGGGACGACTGGCGGGAGAACGCCCGCGCGATCTTCGGCGCCCGGGGGACCGTCGCCCCGCCGCACACCGACGGCGAGTCGGGACTGACCTACCACTTCAGCCGTGAGTACCCGCTCCACCTGTGGACGGCCGGCGCCGACTGGCTGCTCAAGCCGCTCGTCGACCACGACGAGACCCATGGCGGACACGACCCCCGCACCGCCGCCGCGCTCGCCGAGACCGCCCTGTTCTACGAGGACTTCCTCACCCGCACCGACGCCGACGGACACCTCGTCGTCGTCCCGTCCTACTCACCGGAGAACCGGCCCGCGGGCGGGAGCTGGGGCGCGGTCAACGCGGCCATGGACCTCTCCGCCGCCCGGCACGCCCTGCGCACCGCCGCCGCCTACCACCCGCAGGACGCGGCCCGCCTGCGGGCCCTCGCCGACCGGCTCCCGCCGCACCGGACCAACGCCGACGGCGCCCTCGCCGAATGGGCCTGGCCCGGCCTCGGCGACACCTACGACCACCGCCACCTCAGCCACCTGTACGCCGTCTGGCCCCTCGACGAGATCAACCCCTACGACACGCCCGCGCTCGCGGCCGCCGCCCACCGCGCGCTCGAACTGCGCGGCGCCGAGAACGACTCCGCGCACGGCCACCTCCACCACGCGCTGATCGCGGCCCGGCTGCGCGACGGCCGGCGCGTCGGCGAGGCGCTCGCCCGGGTGCTGGAGGGCGACTTCTTCCACGTCTCCCTGATGAGCGCCCACTACCCCCGCCGCGACGTCTACAACGCGGACGCCGCCCACACCCTGCCCGCCGTCGTCATCGAGGCGCTCGTCCAGTCGACCCCCGACCGGCTGGTCCTGCTGCCCGCCCCCGTCCCCGCCCTCCCGGCGGGCGAACTGCGGGGCGTGCGCACCCGGTTCGGCGCCGTCCTCGACCTCGCCTGGGGTCCCGGCGGAGCCCGCGCCGTCCTGCGACCGCACCGCACGCACCGCATCGAAGTCCGGACTTCCTCCGGCACGGAGCCGCTCGACCTCGTCGCCGGAGAAGACCACGTCCTCACCCTGGGGACGTGGTAGCTCCCCGCACATCCCCCCCGCATCCCCCCACCCATGGAAGGGACACCATGGCACCTCGCATCATCGGCAGGGTCACCAAGGCCCTGCTCGCCCCCGCCCTGGCGCTCGGCGCCACCGTCGGCCTCGCCGCCGCCCCCGCCCAGGCGGCCGTCTGGAACTCCTGCGACCAGTGGGGCAACACCAGCCTCAACGGCTACACCCTCTACAACAACATCTGGGGCTCCGGCGCCGGCAGCCAGTGCGTCTGGGCCAACTCCGGGACCAACTGGGGCGTCTGGGCCGACCACCCGAACACCGGCGGCATCAAGTCCTACCCGAACGCCAAGAAGGTGATCAACAAGACGATCACCTCGCTGGCCTCCCTCACCAGCAGCTACAACGTCACCGTCCCGTCGTCCGGCGCCCACAACTCCTCGTACGACATCTGGGACACCGACTACGACTACGAGATCATGCTCTGGGTCAACAAGACCGGCGCCGTCGGCCCTCTCGGCACCTCGCAGGGCACCGTGACGCTGGGCGGTCACACCTGGACCGTCTACAAGGGCAGCAACGGTGCCAACGAGGTGTTCTCCTTCATCCGCACCTCGAACTCCTCGTCCGGCACCGTGAACATCCTGCCCATCCTCAAGTGGATCAAGGACACCAAGGGCTGGATGGGCAACGAGACGATCGGCGACGTCCAGTTCGGCTTCGAGATCACCTCGTCCTCGGGCGGCCTGAACTTCCAGACCAACAACCTCACCGTCAGCAGCAGTTGACCGTACGGGGCGGGGCCGCACGGCACGCGTGAGCGGCCCCGCCCCCGCCGGTGCGGCGGGGGGCGCCCCCCCCCCCCCCCCCGGCCGCGGGCCCCGGGCCCCCGCGTGGTTGTGCCCCCCCGCTAACACCCCCCCGGCCCCCCCCCCCCCAGCCCCCCGCACACCCCGGAACCCTGC
>NZ_JBICUZ010000017.1:0-131019 GCF_043198675.1 Streptomyces sp. NPDC048734
AGCGACGGCAACGACTGACGGATCGGGAGCCCTGACGCGATGACGCACCTGTCCATCGCGGCGTGGGGGGGGGGGGGGGGGGGGGCGCCCCCCCCCCCCCCCCCCCCCCCCCCCCCCCCGCCCCGACGGCGGGAAGGGCCCGCGGACGGAAGTCCCGGGCCCTTCCCACCAGCGGTCGCGCACCGCTTCCGCGACCGGTCAGGCGCCGCTCTCGCGGAGCATGTCCTCACGCTCGACGATCTTGACGCGCTCGCGGCCCTGCGGCTCGCCCAGCGCCTTCTCCGCGGCGTCCAGCTTGTACCAGCCCTCCCAGGTGGTGTAGCGGACGCCCCGCTCGGCGAGGAACGCGTCCACCGCCTCGGGAGCGGGGGAGGACGGCGTGTGCAGACGGCCGTGGGCGAAGTCGTCCAGCAGGTTCGACACCGTCTCGTTGGCGTCGCCCTTGGTGTGGCCGATCAGACCGACCGGGCCGCGCCTGATCCAGCCGGTGACGTACGTCGACTGCAGGTGCGCGCCGCTCTCCTCGATGACCCGGCCGCCCTCGTCCGGGACCGTGCCCGAGTCGATGTCCCAGGGCAGCTTCGGCAGCTTCTCCGAGAGGTAGCCGACGGCGCGGTAGACCGCCGTGACGTCCCACTCCTTGAACTCGCCGGTGCCCTTGACGTTGCCGGTGCCGTCGAGGGCGGTGCGCTCGGTGCGCAGCCCCACGACCCTGCCGTCCTCGCCGAGGATCTCCGCGGGCGACTCGAAGAAGTGCAGGAACAGCTTGTGCGGACGGTCGCCGGTGTCGCGGATCGCCCAGTTCTCCAGCGTCTTGGCGACCATGTCGGCCTGCTTGTTGCCGCGCCGGGTGGCGATCGAGCCCTCGTCGTAGTCGATGTCCTCGGGGTCCACGACGACCTCGATGGTGGGGGAGTGGTCCAGCTCCCGCAGCTCCATCGGGGAGAACTTCGCCTGCGCCGGGCCGCGGCGGCCGAAGACGTGGATCTCCAGCGCCTTGTTGGCCTTCAGGCCCTCGTAGACGTTCGGGGGGATCTCGGTGGGCAGCAGCTCGTCCGCCGTCTTGGCGAGGATGCGGGCCACGTCCAGGGCGACGTTGCCGACACCGAGGACGGCGACCTTCTCCGCCTCCAGCGGCCAGGTGCGCGGCACGTCCGGGTGACCGTCGTACCAGGACACGAAGTCGGCGGCGCCGTAGGAGCCGTCGAGACCGATGCCCGGGATCGACATCTCGCGGTCGGCCATGGCGCCGGTCGAGAAGACAACGGCGTCGTAGAAGGCGCGCAGGTCGTCCAGGTTCAGGTCGGCCGGGTAGTCGACGTTGCCGAAGAGGCGTATCTGCGGCTTGTCGAGGACCTGGTGCAGGGCGGTGATGATGCCCTTGATCCGGGGGTGGTCGGGGGCCACGCCGTACCGGATCAGACCGAACGGGGCCGGCATGCGCTCGAAGAGGTCGATGGAGACACCGGGGTCGGTGGCCGCATTCGACTTGAGCAGCGCGTCGGCGGCGTAGATCCCGGCGGGGCCGGCTCCGACGATGGCTACCCGCAGAGGGCGGGGCATGATCAGGTTCCCTTCGAGCGGTGACAGGTCGACTCGGAGGAAGCCTAAACTGAGGCAAACCTAACCCGGTACGCGGGTCCGTTCTATGGACCCATAAGCGTCGTTTATGAGACGCGGACCGCCGCGCGGGACTTCCCGCCGAACGCCCCGCCGAACGCCCGGACCCGTCCTCGCCGGCCGGTTCAGGGCAGCGGCTGCTCCGCCCAGATCACCTTCCCCGTCGGCGTGTAGCGCGTCCCCCAGCGGTCCGTGAGCTGGGCGACCAGGAACAGCCCGCGCCCGCCCTCGTCCGTCATGGCCGCGTACCTCAGGTGCGGCGAGGTGTTGCTGCTGTCGGAGACCTCGCAGATCAGCGTGCGGTCGCGCAGCAGACGCACCCGGACGGGCGGGCTGCCGTACCGGATCGCGTTGGTGACCAGCTCGCTGAGGATCAGCTCCGTCGTGAACGACAGCTCCTCCAGCTCCCAGCGCGCCAGCTGCCGGGCCACCGCCGCCCGCACCTCGCCGACGGCCGCCGGGTCCACCGGCACCGCCCACTCGGCGACCCGGTCCGCGCCGAGCGCCCGGGTACGGGCCACGATCAGCGCGATGTCGTCGTTCGGGCGGGCCGGCAGCAGCGACTCCAGGACGACCCGGCAGGTGCCCTCGGGCGAGCCGTCGCCGTCCCCGAGCGCGGCGCGCAGGCGCTCCAGGCCGGTGTCGATGTCCTGCTTGCGGTCCTCCACCAGCCCGTCGGTGTACAGCACCAGCCGACTGCCCTCCGCCAGTTCCACCTCGGCCGTCTCGAAGGGCAGCCCGCCGAGCCCCAGCGGCGGACCCGCCGGGACGTCGAGGAACTCCACCCGCCCGTCCGGATGGACCAGCGCGGGCGGCGGATGGCCGGCGCGGGCGACGGCGCAGTACCGGGACACCGGGTCGTAGATCGCGTACAGGCAGGTCGCCCCCGCCACCGGCGCGGTGGTGCCGTCGGCCGTCTCGTCCTGGTCGATGCGCGCGACCAGTTCGTCGAGCAGTGCGAGGATCTCCTCCGGCGCCAGGTCAAGGGCGGAGAAGTTGTGCACGGCGGTGCGCAGCCGCCCCATGGTGGCCGCCGCGTGCAGCCCGTGCCCGACGACGTCCCCGACGACCAGCGCGACGCGGGCCCCCGACAGCGGCAGCACGTCGAACCAGTCGCCGCCGACACCCGCCTGCGCGGGCAGGTAGCGGTAGGCGACGTCCAGGGCGCCCTGCTCGGGCAGCGTGCGCGGCAGCAGACTGCGCTGGAGGGTGACGGCCAGGCCGTGCTCGCGGGTGAAGCGGCGCGCGTTGTCGATGGAGACCGCGGCCCGCGCCACCAGTTCCTCCGCGAGGGCGACCTCCTCAGGGTCGAAGGGCTGCGGCCGCTCCGAACGCCAGAAGCTGACCACGCCCAGCACCAGGGCCCCGGCCCGCACGGGCACGGTGATCAGCGAATGGATGCCGAACCCCACCACCTGTTCGGTCCGTTCCAGGTCCTGCGCCCGCCAGCCCGGCGACTCGGCGAGCCGGGTCTCCAGCACGGGCCGGCCCTCCGCCAGGCTGCGGGCCTGGGGGGACGAGGCCACGAACCGGATCCGCCCGCCCACCGGGTACAGCGGCGCGCCCGCCCGGATCGCGCTCATCGCCGTGCGCCGCAGCGCGCCCCGCGGCTCCGGCTCCTCGCCCTCCAGCACGGCGTCGAAGAGGTCGACGCACGCGAAGTCCGCGAACCGGGGCACGGCCAGCTCCGCCAGCTCCTCCGCGGTCCGCGTCACGTCCAGGCTCGTCCCGATGCCCACCCCGGCCGCGTACAGCATGTCCAGGCGCTCGCGCGCCGCCTCCGCCCGCCCCGACAGCGCGCGCAGCTCCGTCGAGTCGCGCAGCGTGGCGACGCTGCCGGCGGGGCCGCCCGCGACGTCGGTGGGCCGCTGGTTGATCGCCAGCAGCCGCTCCCCGACCAGGTGCACCTCGTCGGTCGCCATCCGCCCGGAGGCGAGCAGCTCGGCGGTGTCGGCGTCCAGGCCCAGGTCGAACACCTTGCGCAGTTCGGCGTCCTGCGGCAGGTCCAGCAGCCGGTGCGCCTCGTCGTTGGCGAGGAGCAGGTCGCCCTCGCCGTCGACGATGATCACCCCTTCGCGTACGGCGTGCAGGACCGCGTCGTGGTGCTCGTACATGCGGGTCATCTCGCGCGGGCCCAGGCCGTGCGTCTGCCGCAGCAGGCGACGGCTGACCAGGGCCGTACCCCCGGTGGCCAGGGCCAGCGCCACCGCGGCCGTCGACAGCACCAGCGGCAGCTGACGGTTGGCGTTCCCGCCGACGCGGGCGGTGGTGATGCCGGCCGACACCAGCCCCTCGACCCGGCCGTCGGCCGCCTTCACCGGCACCACGGCCTGCACCAGCCGCCCGATCGTCCCGTCGACCTCCTCGACCACCGTCCCGCCGGCCTGCGCCGGGGCCAGCGTGCCGACGAACTTCTTGCCGATGCGGTTCGGCTTGGGGTGGGTGTAGCGGATGCCCTCCGGGTCCATGACGACGATGAAGTCGACCTCCGACGCCTCACGCGCGGCCTTCGCCCGCGGCTGGAGCACGGCCGTCGGGTCGGGGCTGCGCAACGCCGCCAGGATGCCGGGCGAGTTCGCGAAGGTCTGGGCGACGGCGAGCGAGCGGTTGCGGGCCTCCTCGGTGGTGTCGCGCCGCGCCTGGAGCACCAGGGCGACGACCGCGGCGACGACCAGCAACAGGACGACGACCACCTGCAGGACGAACACCTGTGCGGCGAGGCTGCGCCCGCCGAGCGAGGTCTCGGGCGTGCGCCGCACCAGCGGGGCCCGGGGACGACGGGCCGGCCGGGCACCCGATCGCCCCAGGAGTCGGACCATGTGCCATGTCTACACTGCCCGGCTCCGTCAGGCGAGGGGCGTTACTCGATGTGACGGACCCCGGCAACCCTTGCGGCGCTGACGGCGCCGGTGCCGCGGGCCGGTCCCGGCGGCCTTGCCGGCCTCTGCGACGGGGATCGCTCCCGGCCGACGTGCCGGCCGCTGCGAGGTGGTTCGCCCTCGGCGACTCCGGTGACCTCGGTGACCCCGATGGCTCCGAGGACGCTGGAGGCCCTGCCGGGCTCGGCTCCGGGCGGGTCGGGGAGGGGAGTGGCGGGGAGCGGCGGTGGCGGCGGCGGTGTGGGGGCGGGCTCCGGCTCGGAGGGCGGAGGGGCGCGTCGGCCTGCGGGGGCGGCGGTCGTGACGGCTTCGGTCCGGGCGTCGACGGCTTCGGGGCCGGGCCGGGTGGTGGCCGTGTCGGTCCCGGGGTGTGGTCCGCCGGGTGGTCGGCTGCCCGGCGGCCCGCCGGCACGGTCGATCCCGGCGGCGCCGCGGCGTCCGCGGCTCGGGCCTCCCTGCGGCTCCCTACGGCGGCGGGTCGCGGCGGGTGGCGAGCAGCAGGGCTATGTCGTCGGGCCGGTCCGACGCCTGACGGGCCGTCGCGGTGAGCCGGTCGGCCATGTCCGCGAGGGAGCGCCCCCGCACGGCGCCCGCTTCGGCCAGCGCCGCACGCAGGGCACCGATGCCGTCGTCGATGTCGTGCCCCGCCCGCTCGACCAGCCCGTCCGTGTACAGCGCCAGCACGGCGCCCGGCTCCAGACGCAGCTCCGCCACCGCGTAGTGGGCGCGCGTGTCGACGCCGAGGACCATCCCCTCCGGCAGGTCCGCGACGTGCGTACGCCCGTCCGGGTGGCGCAGCAGCGGCGGAAGGTGCCCGGCGTTGGCCACCCGGGCCAGCCCGGTGACCGGGTCCAGACGGACGTAGCAGCAGCTGGCGAACTGGCCGGGGTCGAGGTCGATCAGCAGGTGGTTCGTGCCGCTCATGACTTCTTCGGGCGGCCGGTCGCTCAACGCGAAGGCCCGCACCGCGCTGCGCAGTTGCCCCATGGTCGCGGCAGCCTGCACCCCGTGTCCCTGGACGTCCCCGATGACCAGGGCCAGGCCGTCCCCGGCCTCCACGACGTCGTACCAGTCGCCGCCCACCTCCATGCCCTCGGTGCCCGCCAGATAGCGTCCGGCGGTCTCCACGCCCGCGTGCTGCGACAGCCGCCGGGGGAGCAGGGCCTGCTGGAGCCCGCGGGCCAGGGCCGCCTCGGTGTCGTAGCGCTGGGCCTTCTCCATCGCGTGGGCGATGAGTCCGGCGAGTGCGGTCAGGACCGTGCGCTCCTCGGAGCTGAAACTGCGCGGGCGGTCGAAGCCGAGGATGCACGAGCCGACCGCGCGGCCGGAGGCGATCAGGGGCAGGAAGGCACGGGCGCCCTCCGCCGCGTCCATCGCGATGCCGGGGTACGCCTCGGCGAGCTGCTCCATCGAGTCGAAGAAGAGGGGGCGGCCGGTGGTGAGCGTCTCCACGCCCGGCAGCCGGGCGTCCAGCCCGACGCCCTCGAACGGCGTCAGGAAACCCTCGGGGAAGCCGCTCTCCCACGCCAGGTACAGGTGCCTCTCGTGCAGCAGGTAGATGGCGATGCGGCGGCCACCGAACGCGGGCAGCAGCTCCTGCATGACCACCGCCGACACCTGGCGGGCGGTCACCGCCTCCGTCAGCGCGATGGCCAGCACGACGGGCCGGTACGGCGGGGCGGTCGAGGCGGCGAGATCGGGCGCGGGGGTGCCGGCCTCCATGCCGACGGCGGGACCGGCAGGCTCGGCAGCCGTCGGGGCGCCGGCCCCGGCGGCCGCCGGCGCGTGGGGCACCCGGTTCGCCGGGACGGCGGTGCAGGTGAGGGTGTCGGGGCCCGGGTACACCGCCAGGCTCAGCCAGTCGCCCTCGTACGGGCGCGGGGCCGTGGGCCGGTCGTGCCTCGGCCGGCTGTCCCGGCCGTCGGCGTCGTACGGCCGGAGCCCCCCGGAGTCGGGCCGGCGGACGTGGAAGTGCACCGGCTCCGGGCACAGCAGGGCGCCGCGCAGGTGTTCCTCGCACGCGGGCTGGTTCAGCCACGGCACGGCGTCCCAGAGGGACCGGCCGAGCAGCCGGTCCCGGGGGACGCCCAGGAGGTGCGCGGCGCGGGGGTTGGCGTAGACGACCAGCCCGAGCCGGTCGAGGCAGAAGACGCCCTGGGGCAGCAGGTCGGCGGCGCCGTCGGCCAGGGCGCCCGGACCCGGGTCGAAGAGGACCCCGGCGACGGGACGCGGGCCGGAGGCGGGTGCCACCGTGCCGGAGGGCCACAGCTCCAGCAGGCGCAGACCGCCGTCGACGAGGCGGACCTGGACAGGCTGGGCCTGGGGCCGGCCGTGGGCGGTCTCCCGCAGCAGGGCGGGCAGCCGGTGGGCGTCGGCCGGGTCGACGGACCGGGTCAGGGTGGCCAGCGTGCCCGGTTCCCGGTCCGGGGGCAGGTCCAGCAGGGTGCGGGCGGGACCGTCGGCGGTGACGGCGTCCGTGGCCGGATCCCAGGTCAGGTGGCCGAAGCGGCCGGGGGCCCGGTCCAGGGCGGGCGGGCGCACGCACAGCGGCTCGGCGTCCCAGGTGACGCCTTCGCCCGCCGCCTCCCTGCGCAGCAGGGCGACGCCCAGGTACTCGGCGACGCGCTGCAGGCGGTCGCTCTCGGCCAGGATCGCCGCGGCGTCGTCGGCGGCCGGCCGCAGCACGGTCAGCACCCCGAAGGTCCGGCCCGCCGCGCCGACGGGCGCGTTGAGCGTCCCGAACTGGAACGGCAGCCCGGCCGCGAACTGCGGATAGCGGCGCATGGCCTCCGTGGCGTTGGCGAGGACCACCGGGACGCCCAGCCGGTAGGCGTCGGCCACCGGGAACGGGCGGTCCACGCTCACCCGGTCCCAGGGACGGAACAGGGGCCCCGGCAGACCGGAGAGGACGGCGAGCCGCAGGAGCCCGGGCGTGCCGGAGCACAGGTACAGGCCCCCGGCGCGGCCGCCCCCGGTCCGCAGCCCGTCCGCCACGGCCCCGGCCAGCAGCGCGGCTGGCGGAGCGGGCGGCTCCCGCCGGTCCCCGGCGCTCCCAGTCATCGACCCACCTCGTCCGTGCGCCGCCCGGAGGGCGACACAGCAAGAATGCGCCTCACGGGGGCGGGTGTGCATCCGCGCGGGGTACCGGGACGCGGCTTCCGCGGAGGGATCGGCGGCTGACCCGGCCCGTCCGGGGTAACCGGCCGTCATGGGCGAGATACTGATCGGCTCCTGTTCGTGGACGGACCGGGCGCTCCTCGGCAGCGGCTGGTACCCGTCCGGACGGCGGGACGCGGAGGGCCGGTTGCGGCACTACGCCGAACACTTCCCCGTGGTCGAGGCCGACTCCACGTACTACGCCCTGCCCTCGGAACGCACCAGCCTGCTGTGGGCGCAGCGCACGCCGGACGGGTTCGTGTTCGACGTGAAGGCCTTCTCCCTGCTCACCGGCCACCCCACCCGGTCCGCGGTGCTGCCGCCGGGGCTGCCCGACGACGTCCGCTCACCGAAGGCGCTCGACGAGGTGTGGCGGCGCTTCTCGGACGGCATCGGGCCGCTGCGCGAGGCGGGGCGGCTGGGTGCCGTCCTGTTCCAGTTCCCGCCGTGGCTGCGGCCCGGCCCACGGGCGCGTGCCGTCCTCGCCGAGTGCCGTGAGCGCACCGCCGGGTGGCCAGTCTGCGTGGAGTTCCGACACCCCGACTGGTGGCGCGAGCCACAGCGGCGTACGACCGAGGAGTTGCTGCGGTCGTACGGCTTCTTCGCCGTCGCCGTCGACATGGAGCCGTCGCTGCCGTCCGCGATCCCGCCGGTCACGCCCGTGACCTGCGAACGGCTGGCGGTCGTGCGGTTCCACGGCCGCAGCCGCGCCTGGGGGACCGGCAGCAAGGAGGACCGCTTCCGGCACGAGTACACCGACGACGAACTGCGCGAATGGCTGCCCAGGGTGCGCGCGCTCGCCGACCGGGCCGAGCGGGTGCACCTGCTGTTCAACAACTGCTGCGCCGACGCGGCCGTGCGGGCCGCCGCCCGGATGCGCGAACTGGTCGCCGACCGGCGGACCTGACGGGACGGGAAGCGGAACGGGGGGTGGGACGGGGAAGCGGAACGGGGGGGCGGGACGCGACGGGCGGGGCCGGGTCCGGCCCCGTCAGACGGTCACCTCGAGCGTCTTCTTCGCCAGTTCGTACGCCGGCAGCATCGCCTCGTGCTCCTGGGTGTCCATGCCCCCGAGGTGGACGACGACCGGGCCCTCGGGCGTGCTCACGGCCAGGGCACGCTCCTTCTTCGTCTCCTCCAGCAGCTCGCTCGTCGTGGTGTACTCCACCTCAGTGCCGGAGAGCGAACCGGTCTTGAACGGGCGGTACTCGGCCCCGCTCGCGCCCTCCTCGGCGGTCACGAAGCCCTCCAGCACGGCGCGGGCGTCGGCGTCACCGGGCCTGCCCGTCCACACCCGGAGGAAGCCGAGCTTGCCGGCCGGCTTGGCGTCGACCTCGCAGGCCATGGTGACCCGGCCCTGGTGCAGGAACGCGTCGGCGAGATCGTCGGTGATGTCGTCGCCGGTCTCGCCCTGCTGCGAGGCCGCGTCGATGGCCTCGGCCTCCCAGAACTCGGCGATGTCGAACGTGACGGGCAGCTCGCAGGCCGAGCCCGCGGCACCGATGCTCTCCCCGCGCGCCGCGACCTCGGCGCCGGCCGACGCCTTCGCCTTCGTGCCGGACGCGTCCGGGGCGTCGCCCGACTCACCGCACCCCGCCGCCGCCAGCCCCGTCAGGAGGGCCGCCGTCAGGCCCCGCCATCCGTTCCCCACCCCGAAGCGCACCGCTGTCTCTCCTCCGCTCGAAACCGGTTCCTTGTTCGATACCGGCGGAGCACTGTAACCGAGGCGGGGACGGCATCGGAGGGGCAGGGCGGCACCGCCACGGGCGATGACCCGCCGGTCACCCGCTCCGCCCACCCGCCGGTCACCCGCTCCGCCCGCCTGCCGCGCGGACACCACACGGCCGTCCTACGGTGGGGGAGCGGCCGGCTCCCCAGGGAACCCCGGCCGTTCCCGGCCGGCGCCGACTTCCCCCGTGTCCGATCCGGCCGGGAACTCCTTCCCACCGGCGACGCCGAGCCAGGCCGTTCCGGTCGGAGGACAGTCCGTGGTCTTCGCTCCCGGAGGGGAACCCGTGCGGGCATGAGCAACACCGCGCTGATCGTCATCGACATGATCAACACGTACGACCACGCCGACGCCGACCTGCTCCTGCCGTCGGCGCGCGAGGTGGTCCCGGCGGTGGCCGGGCTGCTGGAGCGGGCGCGCGGGGCGGACGTGCCGGTCGTCTACGTCAACGACAACTTCGGCGAGTGGCGGTCCCACCACGGCGAACTCCTCGGCACGGCCCTCTCCGGTCCGCACGCCGACCTCGTCGAGCCGCTGGTCCCCGATGACGACTCCCTCTTCGTGGTCAAGGCCCGGCACTCGATCTTCTTCGACACCCCGTTGGCCTACCTGCTCGACCAGCAGGACATCGACCACCTCGTCCTGTGCGGCCAGGTCACCGAGCAGTGCGTCCTCTACTCCGCGCTCGACGCCCACATCCGCCACCTCCGGGTGACCGTCCCGCGGGACGCGGTCGCCCACATCCACGCCGACCTCGCGGACGCGGCGCTGCGGATGATGGAACGCAACATGGGGGCACGACTGTGCGACAGCCGGGAACTGTGGAGCTGACCGACGCCCGACAGCACGACCACCCCGGCGGACGGCGCCCGGTCGGGTCCGGCCCGTCGTCCTGCCTGATCACAGCCACGGAGTGATCCCCGCCTGATCACAGCCCCGGAGTGATCCCCGAAGGCCTTCTCGACGTCTACACGGGCGTATGACCCGGCGCACGGGTCCGCCCTCCCGGGCCGGCACCGCGCGCGGGTGCCGGATCCGGCCGTGCGCTCCCCGCGCGCGGCGAGCGGTGGGAGAGACCTTGGGGATCGTGCGTCCAGCACAGGAACGGCGGCACGGCGCCGGTGAGGGCCGTGCCGTGTGCGGCGACGCGACGGGTGAGTGGCCCGGCGCGGCGGCCCGCGTCACCGGGGCGGGCGCGTTCGTCCTGCGCACGCTGCGTGCCGAGGCGCGCAGCATCGTCGTCGACCCGGTACGGCGACTGCTCCGACGCGGACCCGCCGGGCTGCTGCTCGCCGGTGTGGCCGTCGGGGGCGTCATCTTCTTCCACGCCCTCGCCCAGCGGCCCGCCGGGGCGGACGTCGTGCGGGCCGTCGGCGGTGTGCAGGGCGACCTCCCGCTGTGGCTGACCCTCCTGCGCACCCCGGTCTCGCTGTACGTCCCCGCGCTCGACCTGCCGGTCTGGGCCGGCATCACCCAGCTGTTCCTCGCCTTCGCGCTGGCGGAGAACAGCATCGGCCGGACCCGTACCCTGGCCGTCGCCTACGCGACCACGCTGGCCGGCACCCTCACGGCACGGGTGATGATCATGGCGGGTCCGGACCGGTGGGGGTTCGGTCTGCCACCGGAGGCCGGGCAGGTGCTCGACACGGGCCCGTCGGCCGCGGTCGTGGGCCTGTTCACCTACATCTCCGTCGTGCGGCGGGCCCCCGTCGTCTTCACGCTCACCGGCGGTTCGATGGTGTGGGAGTCGGTGGCCAAGCCCAACCTCGCGGGACGCGAGCACCTGATAGCGGTGGCCGCCGCGATCGTCCTCGGTCTGCTCCACGGCCGACGGTACCCAGCCTGGTTCCGCGCCTGGTTCCGTGCCTGGTTCCCCGCCCGGTTCCCCGAAGGGCGCCTCTCCCCGGGCGGAAGCACGCCGGCGCGGCCGACGGGCACGGGCGGCCCGGCCGCCCGGGAGGGGGTCATCCCGACCGCCGCGAAGGCCCCCTCGTCCAGGGCTGACGCCGGGATCGGTGTGGATATCTGAGAAAGTGCCATGAATCTCCGGGGCGGTTGAACACTCCTGGGCCCGGCCGCGTATAGAGCCGCGGGGATTTCATGTCCTGGCCGCCGACGACGTTTTTTGGAGCACTTCGTGGGACACAACAGGCGCAGGCGCCCGACGGGCGGACGACGGGCGACGTTCGCCGCGGTCGCGCTGATGCTCGGCGGCGGAGGGCTGATGGCCGCGAACGTCTACGCCTCCGCCACCGAGGGCGACCAGGGGCCCTGGACCTCCGGTTCCGTCACCATCGACTGTCCGGACGTGGGCGGTCGGCTGACCTCGGTGCCGGACGGCGCGGGCGAGGAGGTCGACCGCGAACTCGCCCTCCTGGACCAGCAGACGGCCGCGGCCTACCGTCAACTCCAGGAATCCGCCCAGGCCGTGCGCGACGACGCCGGCTTCGCCGACAACGCGGTGATGAACCCGTTGAAGGAGAAGCGCGCCGCGACGATCGACCGCATCGGGATCGCCATCGACCGCGTCGGCGACCGCCCGGAGGGCCTCGCCGACCTCGCCGCCTGCACGCTGCGCACCGCCGACGACAACGCGGGCGAGGAGGCCGGGGGCAACGGCGGGGACGGCCAGGACCAAGGGAACGACCAGGGCCAGGGAGACGGGCAGGGCCAGGGAGACGGGCAGAACGAGGGAGACGGGCAGCAGGGCGGCGACGGGCAGCAGGACAACGGCGGCCAAGGCGGCGGCCGGCAGGACGGCGGAGGCAACGGCGGGCAGGCGGGCAACGGCCCCGTGGCCGCCGACTTCGCGGACATCACGTCCGTACAGCCCTCCCGGCAGGCCGCCGACCCCGGCGCCGGCCCTTCCAAGGGAACCTTCGCCACCAGCTGCGGCGTCAACGCGAACGGCCTGTTCAACTCCGACAACGTGATCGTCGCGCCCGGAGTCACCAACGGCGCCCACCACTTCCACGACTACGTGGGCAACCAGGCCAACGACGCCTTCGCCTCGGACGACGACCTCGCGAACGGCGAGACCAGCTGCGTCGACCAGGGCGACAAGTCGTCGTACTTCTGGCCCGTGCTGCGACTGCAGAACGGTGCCCAGGAGAAGGACGCCCAGTCCCCCGGCGGCGGCATCGAGGGCAACGCGGGCGAGATCGTCACGCCCAAGGAGGCCACCATGACCTTCGTGGGCAACCCGCGCTCCACCGTCACGGCCATGCCCCGGCTGCTGCGCATCATCACCGGTGACGCCAAGGCCTTCGTCAACGGTACGGCCAACGCCAACGCCTCGTGGAGCTGCACCGGCTTCGAGGACCGGCAGCTGAAGGACAAGTACCCGCTCTGCCCGGACGGCAGCGACGTCGTGCGCACCTTCCGCTTCCAGAGCTGCTGGGACGGCAACAACATCGACAGCGCCAACCACCGCACCCACGTGGCGTTCGCAGCGGCGGACGGAAGCTGCCCGGCGGGCTTCAAGGCCATCCCGCAGCTGGTGCAGCGCATCGTCTACGACGTCGACGCGCCGAGCCTCCAGGACGGCGGCCGCACGACCCCGCTGTTCGCGGTGGACTCCTTCCCCGAGCAGCTGCACAAGCCGGTCACGGACCACGGCGACTTCATCAACGTCTTCGACGAGGACCTGATGAACGAGATGGTCGCCTGCATCAACGAGGGCCGCACCTGCGGCGCCGGCACGGGCGGTGACAACGCCGGTGGCGACAACGCCGGTGGCGACAACGGCGGCGGTGACAACGCCGGTGGCGCCGACCAGGACGGTCAGGGCCAGGACGGTCAGGGCCAGGACGGTCAGGGCCAGGACGGTCAGGGCCAGGACGGTCAGGACCAGGACGGTCAGGGCCAGGACGGTCAGGACCAGGGCGCAGGTCAGCAGCAGCCCCCCGCCCAGAACACGCAGGAGCCCGGGACCGGGTCCGCCGAGGGCGGCGCCGGCTCCGTCGACACCCCCCGCACCGCGGAGCCCCGCGTCGACACGAAGCCGACCGCGAAGTCGACCGGGCCGGCGGTGGAGATCCCCGCCCAGGAGGCCGACGCCAAGGGCGAGATCGGTGCCCCCGCGACGGCCCCCGAGGAGAGCCCGGTCGCGGCGGACACGGGCGACACCCCGCCCCCCGTCCCCGCACCGCAGGCCCAGGGCGGTCTGGCCGAGACCGGCGCCGACCTCTGGCCGGCCGCCGCGGGCGCGCTGCTGCTGATCGGCGGGTTCGTGCTCCTGCGCCGTTCCGCGAAGCGCCCGTACTGAGGTTCCGCCGGGCAACCGACGGGCACGGGCACGAACGGGTGCTCCCTGCCGCGAGAGACCGCCCCGCCACCGGGCCGCACGGTATATGTCGCTCGGAGTGACCGCACGGGTCGCTCCGAGCGGCGCCGGCCCCGGACCGGCGGGGCGGCCGCGCGACGAGGGGAGCCCCATGCAGGACGGAAACAGGACCACGGACACCGATCCGGAGTACCTGGAGTACTACGACCTCGGCGACCACCGCCGCACGGTCACCACCTCCTCCGCCGAGGCCCAGCGCTGGTTCGACCGCGGCCTCGTCTGGTCGTACGGCTTCCACCACGAGGAGGCCGTCGCCTGCTTCGAGGAAGCGGTCCGCGCCGACCCCGACTGCGCCATGGCCCACTGGGGGATCGCCTACGCGCTCGGCCCCAACTACAACAAGCCCTGGGAGTTCTTCGACGACCAGGACCTGGCCCGGACCGTGGCGCGCACCCACGCCGCCGTGGAACTCGCCCACGACAGGGCCGGGCACGCCACCCCCGTCGAGCGCGCCCTGATCGGCGCCCTCCGCGCCCGCTACCCCCGCGACCGGCCCGCCGCGGACTGCTCGGTGTGGAACGCGCCCTACGCCGACGCCATGGCCGCCGTCCACGCCCTCGCCCCCGACGACCTCGACGTGGCCGCCCTGTACGCCGACGCCCTGATGAACCTCACCCCCTGGCAGCTGTGGGACCTGCGCACGGGCGAACCGGCCGAGGGCGCGCGCACCCGTGAGGCGCGGGCCGTGCTCGACGCGGCGCTCGCCACGGAGGCCGGGGCCCGCCACCCCGGCCTGCTGCACTTCTACGTCCACCTGATGGAGATGTCCCCGACCCCCGAACGGGCGCTGCCCGTCGCCGACCGGCTGCGCGACCTCGTGCCCGACGCCGGCCACCTCCAGCACATGCCCTCGCACCTGGAGGTGCTGTGCGGGAACTACCGCGCGGTGGTGGCGGACAACACCCGGGCGATCGCCGCCGACGAGAAGTACGCGGCCCGGGCCGGGGCGATGAACTTCTACACCCTCTACCGCGCCCACAACCACCACTTCCGCATCTACGGCGCGATGTTCCTCGGCCGGGCGGAGACCGCCCTGGAGGCCGCCGCCCGGCTGGAGGAGTGCCTGCCGGAGGAACTGCTGCGGGTGGAGAGCCCGCCCATGGCGGACTGGCTGGAGGCGTTCCTCGCGATGCGGGTCCACGTGCTGATCCGCTTCGGCCGCTGGGCCGAGATCCTCGACCTGCCGGAGCCCGCCGACCCGGAGCTGTACGGCATGACGACCGCGATGCGGCACTACGCCCGCGGCGTCGCCCTCTCCGCGACCGGCCGGGTCCCGGAGGCGGAGGCCGAGCGCACCCGGTTCCGGGAGGCCGCTGCCCGGGTCCCGCGGACGCGCATGCTGTTCAACAACACCTGCGCCGACATCCTCGCCATCGCCGCCGCCATGCTCGACGGCGAACTCGAGTACCGCAAGGGCCGGCACGAGGCCGCCTTCGCCGCCCTGGAACGCTCGATCCACCTCGACGACGACCTCCCCTACGACGAGCCCTGGGGCTGGATGCAGCCCACCCGGCACGCCTACGGTGCCCTGCTGCTCGAACAGGGCCGGGTCGCCGAGGCGGAGGCGGTCTACCGGGCCGACCTGGGCCTCGACGACTCGCTGCCCCGGCCCTCCCAGCACCCGAACAACATCTGGTCCCTGCACGGACTGCACGAATGCCTCGTCCGGCTGGGCAAGGACGGCGAGGCGCGGATCGTGGCCCAGCAGCTGAAGTTCGCGGACGCGCTGACGGACGTACCCGTCGAGGCGTCCTGCTTCTGCCGTCTCGACACCGCGTCCGGGACCCTCGGCACGAGCGACTGCTGCGGCATGGACAATTGACCTGGCGCCCGCCCGGGATGCCGGGCCGCCCCGCCGTCCCCACGATGGACGCGGGAGGCGGGTCCGAGGCCCGGGTGCGGACATCCGGAGCGGACGGCGGCACGGCGGCACGATGGCGCGGGCCACGCGGAACAGGGGGATCTCGGAATATGGCGGGCGCAGGATGAACGAGACGAGCGCGAAGAGGACGACGGACACGGGCCGGCCCTCCGGAGGGATCGGCCGCGCCCGCGGCTGGGCGCGACTGGCCCTGGTCCTGCTCGCCGGCTGCGTCGCCGTCGTCCTCTCGGGCTTCGACTCCGGCGGCTGGCTGATCCTGCTCACCGGGTTCGCCGGGCTCGCGCTCGCCGGCGCCGGCGTCTGGTGGATGCTGGCACACCGCGGCGGGGCCCGGCTGGTGGGCGCGTCGCTGGCCGTGGCCGCGCCCGTGGCCGTGCTGGTGCTGTACGCCGCGTCCGGGCTGTGGATCGTGGCCGTCGGCGCGCTCGCCCTGTGGACGGCGGCCCTCGCCTCGGCCCGCTCCGCGCTGCGCAACCTGCGCCGCC
Source organism: Streptomyces sp. NPDC048734 (assembly GCF_043198675.1). NCBI lineage: Bacteria > Bacillati > Actinomycetota > Actinomycetes > Kitasatosporales > Streptomycetaceae > Streptomyces > Streptomyces sp. NPDC048734. The sequence continues at coordinate 16,097 of NZ_JBICUZ010000017.1, forward strand.
CGCGCGGCATGCACACCCGTAGGACCCCGCCCCCGAAGCGTCCGGTGCTGCTGATGAACGTGCGCTCGGGCGGCGGCAAGGTCGAGCGGTTCGACCTGGTCAAGCGGGCCGAGGCACTGGGCGCCCGGGTGATCGTGCTCGGCCCGGACAGCTACCCCGACCCCGCGCGGGTGGCCCGGCAGGCCGTGGCCGACGGCGCCGACCTGCTCGGGGTCGCGGGCGGCGACGGCACCCAGGCGCTCGTGGCGGCCGTGGCCGCCGACCACGGACTGCCCTTCCTGGTCATCGCCGCCGGCACCCGCAACCACTTCGCCATGGACCTGGGTCTGGACCGCACCGACCCGGTGCGCAGCCTCGACGCCCTGACCGACGGCGTGGAACTCCGCGTCGACCTCGGCGACATCGACGGCCGGCCGTTCGTCAACACCGTGTCGTTCGGGGCGTACGCGGAGATCGTGCAGAGCCCGGAGTACCGCGACGCCAAGGCCTCCACCTTCCTGGAGCACCTGCCGGACCTGCTCGCGGGTCAGGCAGGCGCCACCCTCGACGTGCACACCGACCACACCCGGCTGCACGCCCCGCAGGCACTCCTGGTCAGCAACAACCCCTATGCCCGCGCCGACCCGCTCGGCGGGGGCCGCCGCCCCCGCCTGGACACCGGACAGCTCGGCGTCATCGGCGTCCGCGTGGAGGGACCGGGGCAGGCCGCCGAACTGGTCCTGCTCGGCGAACGCGCCAGCGGCATCACGTCCGTGACGTCCCGCCGGGTCACCGTGGAGGCGCCCGGGGGACACATCCCGGTGGCCGTCGACGGCGAGGCGCTCGATCTGCCCGTCCCGGTCGTGTGCACGCTGCGGCCCGGCGCACTCCGGGTGCGGGTGCCCCGCCACCGTCCGGGCGCCCCCTACGCGCCGCCCGCCGTCGACTGGCGGCGCATCGTCGCCCTCGCACTCGGCCGCACCGACACCCGCACGATCCAGGAGACGCACGATGTCTGACCGCCGAACCGAGCCGCGCAGCCGCAAGCCGCACCTGGTGCGCGACCTCGCCACCCTCGACCAGGCCCTCTACGAGACCGTCACCGTGACCAGGACGCCCACCCTGGACACCGCGTTGCGCCGGCTGTCCGCCGCGTCGGACCACTCGAAACTGTCCTTCGTGATCGCCGGTGGGCTCGCCCTGAGCGGCGGCCGGGCCCGGCGCGGCGCCGCCCTGGGCGTCGCGGCCATCGGGGTCGCCTCGGCGAGCGCCAACCTGCTCGGCAAGCGCCTCGTCCGGCGTCCGCGCCCGCACCGCGCCGTCGACTCGCCGTTCCCGGGGCGGCACGTGCCGATGCCGGACTCCGCCTCGTTCCCGTCCGGGCACACCGCGTCGGCCGTCGCCTTCGCGGCCGCCGTCGGCCAGGCGTTCCCGGTCGCCGCCGTCCCGCTGGGCCTGCTCGCCTGCGCGGTGGGCTACTCGCGCGTCCACACCGGGGTGCACTACCCGGGCGACGTCGTGGCCGGCGCGCTCCTCGGGACGGGGGCGGCGGCCGTGGTGCTGGGGGCGGCGGCCCGGCTGGACCGGTGAGGGCGGCCCGGCCGGCCCGCTGAGGGCGGGGCGCGGCCGGGGCGGGGGCCGGGGCGGCTACCGCCGTCCGCAGTGCAGGAAGACGTGCGGCTCGGGTACGGCCTCGGGGTGGTCGGGGGTGAACAGCAGGTTCTCCTCGGCCAGCACCGTCAGCCCCGCGCCCCGCACCATCTCGACGAGGTCGTCGCGGGCGAAGCTGGTGACCCGCACCGGCTGCCCCATGAACACCGCCTCCACGCCCGCCACGTCCAGCGGCACCGTGGCGAGGACGAGGCTGCCGTCCGGCACCAGGGCCCGTGCCAGCCGGCCGACCAGGGCGCGCTGCTGGTCGCGGTCCATCTGGAGCAGGGAGAAGTAGACGCAGACCGCGTGGAACGAGCCATCTTCCAGCGGCAGTTCCCGTGCGTCGGCGCACCGGAACGTCGCTCCGGGGACCTGCCGGGCGGCGAGGCCGACCATGACGGGGGAGACGTCGACGCCCAGCACCTCGTGCCCGGCGTCCACCAGGGTCTGGGCCGTCGGCCGGCCCGTCCCGCTGCCCACGTCCAGCACCCGGCTGCCCGGCGCGAGCCGTCCGAGCAGCCACCGCAACGACCGGTGATGCCCCTCGGAGTGGGCGAAGGCCTTCTCGTACCCGGATCCGAGCGCGTCGAACACCGCCGCCGCACGCCGCTTTTCGTCCTCGCCGGTCACGCCGGCCTCCCGTCGTGGTGGGCGGGCCCCGCGCCCGCGCGGCCCTGACGGCGCCCCAGTGCAGGGGCGGCCCGGATGCGCCGTGGCCGGTTTCCGCAACCAGGCGGAATCCGAGTTTCCGCTACCGTCAGTAACATGATCCACTCTTCTTTCTGAGAGGGGGCTACTGGCCGGTAGGTGGGGCCCCACGACCGTCGTTCCCTTCGGAGGACCCCGATGACCTCGCCCGAGGACGCCCTGCAGCAAGCCCTTGCTACCTACGAGGAGCACGCCCGCACCTGTCGGCAGTGTCACTACGACGCCGTGCCGTGCGCGGTCTCGAAGCATCTGCTGCGCGTCTACAACAACGCTCGCCGACAGCAGATGCGCGCGAACTCGGGCGCGCGGTGAGCGATTCTCGTCACACCGGGTGACCGGACAGGGCGGGATCAGGCAGGGCGCACCGCTCCGCGCAGGGCGCCTTCGCCGAGAGCGTGGACCGATTCCTCACGGATGGCCGCGCCGGGGCCCGGGGCGTGGATCATCATGCCGTTGCCCGTGCACAGGCCGGTGTGGCTCAGGTCGTCGTGGAAGAAGACCAGGTCGCCGGGGCGCAGGTCGTCCAGGGCGACCCGGGTCAAGGCCCGGGCCTGGTCGAGCGCCGTGCGCGGCAGCGTCACCCCCGCGGCCCGCCAGGCGGCCTGGGTGAGGCTGGAGCAGTCGTACGACTCCGGCCCCGTGGCACCCGTCACGCACGGCCTGCCGATCTGGGCGCGGGCGAAGGCGAGGGCCTTGTCCGCCTTGCCGAGGTACCCGGTCCCGGTCGCGTGGGTGGTGACGTCCAGGAGCGGCGGGGCGGGGGCGGCCGCCGGTGCGGTCGGGAGGGTGAACTCGGGCAGCGGGAGGCCGATTCCGGGGAGGGGGAGGGGGAACCCGACGCCGGCGAAGGCCGGTTCCGGTGCCGGAAGCGTGGCCTGGACCGGCTGGGGCGGGGCGACCGGGGCGGTGGGTCCGGGCGCAGGAGCCAGGAGATCGCCGTAACTGGCCGCCAGGAGGCCCGTCTCGGGTTCCGGGAAGGCGTTCGGGGGCGCCGCCGGCGGAGGCTGGGGCACGGCGAAGCCCGAGGTCGGGACGGGGAAGTCGTACGCGGGTGATCCCGACCGCGTGGCTGGCAGGGGGAAGTCGTACGCGGGCGGCCCGGACTGCGCGGCGGGCGCGGGCGGGCCGGTCTCGGGGGCGGCGTGGACGACGGCGTTGCGGCCGGTCGCCGTGAGGGTGCCGTCCCCGGTACCGGTCCGCTGCCCCGCCCAGGTGTCCGTCCCGGGTCGGTGGACCTGCCACGACCCGGTGTCCCAGGTCTGCTCGACCGGCCGCGACTCGATCGCGGGGAGCGGGTGCACCGGCTGCGGGACGGCGCGGGCCAGCACCTCGCGGGCGACGGTGAGCTTTTGCCGGATGGTCTCCTTGCCACTGCGCAGGGACGCCTGCGGAGCGGCCGGGGCGGAGGAGGGAGCGGAAGCCGCAGGGCCGGGCGGCAGCGCCCCGGGCGCCTGCGACGGGACGGCGGGGGCCGCCGGCAGTGCGGCCGGGGTCCGTCCGGTCGGTTCCGGTACGCGTCGGCCGCCCGCCTCCAGTTCGAGCCGGCCACCCGCCTCCAGCTCCCGCGCGGCACCGCCGCCGGGCGGCAGTTCCGGTGCGCTGCGCGGGCGGGGGAGGGGCGCCGGCCGGTCCGGCAGGCGGTCGGCGGGCAGGGTGGCGGGGGTGGTCGGTCCGATCCGGCTGCGCGCCGTGTCGAACCACTGCCGGGTCACGGCCTCCAATGAGGGATCGGACGCCGGCCGCCCGCTGTTGGCGACGGAGGTGACGGTCCGGCGGCCGCCCCCGCCCGACCGGGCGCGGGTGGCGTTGAAGGTCCCGGTGTCGGTCTCGGCCCGGTCGTACAGGGCGCTGACCCGCCGCTGGACCTCCGCACGGCTCGGCGCGCCGGCGTCCTCGATGCGTGCGGAACCGGTGCCCGTCGGGAGCGCGGTGCGATCCGTCGCCATGGAAGACGTACTCCTTCCGTGCTCCGCCGGCCGAGGGGGCGGTGGGTCCGGGAACGGCCCTTGCGGCAAGGTGCTCCCGTGCTCGCCGTCCCGTCGGGCGGTCGAGCGTCTCACCCCGGGGATGAACGGTCCCGGCTCCGGCCGCGGCACGTGGTGCCCCGGACTCGGCGGAGGCCGCGCGGCCGGCGGGGTTCGCCGGAGTCGGTCGTGCGGCCTTGCGTCAACCTAGCCAACTTGTGTGGCCGGTGTGAAGGTTCAAGGGTTAAATGTCCGATACGTATTCGTGACCTTGGTCTCTCTTCGCGGCAACGGCGTTTGGCGCTGCTCGAGTTGACCGTCCGGAGCGGCCGGTGCGCGTGGCCGCGGCGATCCGGCCCGGTCACGCCCCGCCGACATCCGGCCCGGGGTCGCGGGTCCGGTGCGCCTCGTCCTGGACGAGCAGGGAGAGCAGGGCCGCCACCGTCAGGCCCGCCTCGGCCGGGTGGCGCAGCCCCTTGCCCGGTTCGATCCGGTAGGTGTTGCCGCGCCCCTCCCGGGTGTGGGACAGGTACCCGTCCTGCTCCAGGTCGGCGATGATCTTCTGGACGGCGCGTTCGGTCAGCCGGCAGCGCGCGGCGATGTCGCGGATCCGGGCTGTCCGGTTGTCCGCGATGACCGCCAGCACGCGGGCGTGGTTCGTCAGGAACGTCCATCCGGGGTGAGGTTCGGGCACTCCTTCCATGGCGCAATCGTACGACCGGGGATTCGCGTACACGAAAACCGGAACGGAATTTCGTGTATCAGTTGACGTATCGCGGGTATCGGAGTGAATCTGGGAAGGTGAGGACGGTGGCCGGGGAGGCGGTCATGGCAGAGCCTGCGTACGACACGGAGCGCGGCGCCGGCGAGGGTGGCCCGAGGGCCGGTGCGGGCGGTGCGCCGCACATCCGGCCGGTGCCCTGGGTGTCCCTGCACGCGCGGGGCGACCGGGTGACCGTGGAGATCCGCGGAGAGCTGGACCTGGACGCCACCGAGCCGCTCGAGCACGCCCTGCGGGCGGCGCTGGCCGCCGCCGGTGCCGTGGAACTGGATCTCGGCGCTGTCGTGTTCTGCGACTGCGCCGCCCTGAACGTGCTGCTCGAACTGCGCGAGCGGGGCCTGCGGCAGGGCAAGAAGGTCGTCGTCCGCTCGGCCGCCCCCGCGGTGGAACGGCTCCTCGAACTGACCGGCACGGCGCGGCTGTTCGCCGACCCCGGTCCCCGCCCCGCGGACGACGCGCTCGACCCCGGCCCGCCCCAGGCCCCCGGCGGTGAGCCGGACCTGCGTGCCGAGGTCGTCCAGCTGCGACGGGCCATGCGGACCCGCCCGGTGATCGACCTCGCCCGCGGCATCCTCATGGCCTCGTTCGCGCTGAGCGCGCAGGACGCCTGGCGGGTGCTGGTCGACGCCTCCCAGCACACCAACACCAAGCTGCACCACCTCGCACGCGGCCTCGTCGGCGCGGTGGAGGGGGACCCGCCGCCGGAGGCCGTCCGGGAACAGGTGGCGGCGGCCGTCGCCCGGGTCCGCTCCGCGTCCCCGGCGGGGGAGAGGGCCGACCGCTTCGACGGGTGACCCGCGCGGGGCGGCAGCGTCGGCGCCGGGGACGCCGAGCGCGGCGATCGCCCCGACGCCCGGCCTGCGTGTGACGGCCGGGTCGGCGACGGGTTCGAGTGTCACGACCGCCGAATCGATCGCCTGGTCTTGCCTTCCTCTCGTTTTCGGTCGTAGGTTCCCGGTATTCACTCGTTCCGTCGATCCGGGGTGTGCCATGGACCGTGCCCGACTGCGTGACCTGCTGGCCCGCGAGAGCGCGGACGCCGAGCGGCGCAACCCCCGCTCCCGGGCCGCCCACGAGCGCGCCGACCACCTCTTCGGACGCGTGCCGATGACCTGGATGAACAAGACGGCCGGCACCTTCCCCCGCTATCTGGACTCCGCGCGCGGCGCCCGCGTCCGCGACCTCGACGGGCACGAGTACATCGACTTCTGCCTCGGGGACACCGGAGCCATGGCGGGCCACTCTCCCGCCGCCGTCGGCGACGCCGTGCACCGGCGCTTCACCGTGCTCGGCGGCGCGACCGCGATGCTGCCCACGGAGGACGCGGAATGGGTGGGCGCGGAGCTGACCCGCCGCTTCGGGCTCACCCGCTGGAGCTTCTCGCTCACCGCGACCGACGCCAACCGCTGGGCCGTCCGCCTCGCCCGCGCCGTCACCGGCCGCCCGAAGATCCTGGTGAACAGCTACTGCTACCACGGCAGCGTCGACGAGTCCCTGATCGTGACCGGCCCCGACGGCAACGGCCGTGCCCGCCCCGGCAACGTCGGAGCACCCTGCGACGTCACCCTCACCAGCCGGGTCGCCGAGTTCAACGACCTGGAGCACCTGGAACGCGAACTCGCCCACGGCGACGTGGCCGCCGTCCTCATGGAGCCCGCGCTCACCAACATCGGCATCGTCCTGCCCGAGCCCGGCTACCTCGCGGGCGTACGCGAACTGACCCGCCGGCACGGCGTGCTCCTCGTCAACGACGAGACGCACACCTTCTCCGCCGGACCCGGCGGCTGCACCGCCGCCTGGGACCTGGAGCCCGACGTCCTGACCATCGGCAAGGCCATCGGCGGCGGCATCCCGGCGGGCGCCTACGGACTGTCCGCCGACCTCGCCGACCGGCTCCTCGACCTCGTCGACATGGGCGGTGTCGGCGGCACCCTCGCGGGCAACGCCCTGTCGGTCGCCGCGACCCGCGCCACCCTCGAACACGTCCTCACCGACGAGGCGTTCACCCACATGCACAAGCTGTCCGAGCGTTTCGAGGCCGGAGTCCGGGCCGGTGTCGAGGCCCACGGCCTGCCCTGGTCCGTCAGCCGCCTCGGCGCCCGCACCGAGTACCGCTTCACCGCCCCGGCGCCCCGCACCGGCACCGAGGCCGCGACGGCCGGCGACACCGAGCTGGAGGACTTCCTCCACCTCTACCTCGCCAACCGGGGCATCCTGCTCACCCCGTTCCACAACATGGCCCTCATGTGCCCCGACACGACGGAACAGGACGTGGACGCGCACACCGAACTGTTCGCGTCGGCCCTGGCCGAGCTGGCCGGCTGAACCGGCCCGCTGAACAACCCGACTGACGGCAGGACAGGAAGAGGACGCACCCCATGGACGAGATCGACCGGGCCATCCTGCGCGAACTGCAGACCGACGGACGCATCGCGTACGCCGACCTCGGTCCCAGAGTCGGGCTCTCCGCGTCCGCCGCCCGGCAGCGACTGCAACGCCTTTTGGACTCCCGCGCCGTCCAGGTCGTCGGCGTCACCGACCCGATGGCCATGGGCGGGCAGGCCATGGCCCTCCTCGGCATCACCGCCGACGGCGACCCGCGGCCCGTCGCCGACGCGCTCGCCGGCCACCCCGAGGTCGTCCACTCCGTGCTCACCTCGGGCGGGTTCGACCTCTTCGCCGAGGTCGTCAGCCCCACCGCCAAGGAGCTGCTCGACTTCGTCAACGACACCGTCCGGCAGCTCGAAGGCGTCGCCGCCGTCCAGTCGTTCCCCTACTTCGCCATCCACACCCACCGTTTCCTCTGGGACGTCGGCTGAGGCCGGGGCGGCAGGCGCCGGGACCCGGCCACTCCGGTGGAACGGGCGCCATGCGCATCGACCACTCCCCCGACAGCATGGGCGCCGGAGCCTTCTACCGGCTCCTCACCGCCGTCGTCGTACCCCGGCCCATCGCCTGGGTGTCGACCCTGGCGGCCGACGGCAGCACCGCGAACCTCGCGCCGCACTCCTTCTTCACCGTCGCCTGCACCGACCCGCCGATCGTCCAGTTCACCTCCGTGGGCCGCAAGGACTCGCTGCGCAACATCGAGGCCACCGGCGAGTTCGTCGTCAACCTCGCCCCCGAGCCGCTCCTCGAGCAGATCAACGCCAGCGCGGTCGACTTCCCCGCGGAGATGGACGAGTTCGACGCCGTCGGCATCGAACGGGAGCCCTCGCTGCTCGTGGCGCCGCCCCGCGTGGCCGCCTCTCCGGTGGCGCTCGAATGCCGGCTCCACTCCACCCTGGGCATCGGCAACTCCACCCTGGTCCTCGGGCAGGTCGTGCACGCCGCCGTGCACGAGGACGCCGTCGTCGACGGCCGGCCCGACATCCGCAGGCTGCGGCCACTGGCCCGGCTCGGCGGCGACGAGTGGAGCACCGTCGGCGAGGTCGGCGAACTCGCTCGCATCCCCTACCGCGACTGGCCGCGGGCCTGATCCCGCCACTGGCCCCGGGCCTGACCTCGCGCCAGCCCGGGCCTGACCCCGGGCCTGACCCCGCGAATGATCCCGGGCCTGACCCCGCGCCGGGCTCCGACCGCACGCCGGTCCGGCGGCGGGCGCCGGAGCCGCTCCGCACAGGTGACCGAGGAGCGTTGTCAGTGGTCACCGGTAGCTTCGTTCTTGTCGCACCGACTCCGGTGCGACAGCCCCCCTGTGCTGCGCCGACTCGGCGCGACCGGGTTTTGTGCTGCAAAGGAGATGGTGCGTTGTCGGACTGGGAGAAGTCGAGCACGGCCCGCGTGGTGCCGCCCGCGCGGCCCCGCAAACTCGCCAAGGTCCCCTTCGTCGAACTGGCCGACGGACGCCTCCAGGGCGTCGTCTCCAGCGGCTCGGACATCGAGCGCGTGTACGTCTCGTCGGTGGTCGCCGGGACGTACGCGTTCGCGTGCAGCACCAACAACAACCGCCCCTGCGGCGGTGCGCGCGGCTCGTACTGCAACCACATCCGCGCCCTGATCACCGAGGCCGTCCTGCAGTACGGCGCCGAGCGCGTCGCCCGCTACCTGCGCGCCGAGCCGGCCGGCGGGGAGGCGACGGCCCCCGGCATCACCGCCGCCATGACCGCCACCCGGCCCGCCCCGGCCGACGGCAAGACCGCGGCGGCCTCCGTCTTCAGCCGCTTCCTGCGGCACCTCGCCTACCTCGAACTCGCCCCCACCACGGCCCCGCTGCCCGAGATGCAGTGGTTCCCGCCGACCAGGACGCCGGACGTCCCCGGAGCGCCCGCGCGCGCGGCCGAACCCGTCACGGAGACGGAAACGGAGACGGAGCCGGAAGCGGGGCCCGCGCACCCGCTGACCGCCCCCGTCGACGGCCTCGACGAGGCGCTGGCGGCGGTCGACGCCTTCGACCGGGCCCTCGTCGCGGGCCTGCTCCGCCCGCAGCCCGCCCGCGTCGCCGACCTGACGGAACTCGCCCACGCGGTGGCCGGCTCGCCGCTGGCCGCCCGGGTCGCGGAAGCCGTCGAGAAGGCGGCGGCGGGAGCCGCGGGAGAGGACCACCTCGTCGCCCTCGCCGCCGCCCGCACCGCCCTCCTGGGCGCCGCCCACGACGCCCTGGCGGCCCGCGCCGACGAGAGCACCGGCCGCACCCGCGGCGAGGCCACGGCACCCGCCCCGGCGCCGCCGCAGACCGTCAACCTGCTGCTGGCCGCCCGGACCTGGCTCGCCGACCTGGCCCGCGCCGGCTGGCAGGGCATCGACCACGAACTCGTCGGATCGGCCGCGCAGATCGTCTCCGCGATGCTGCCCGACCCCGCACTGCGCCGACTGGCCACCCTCCTCGACGGCTTCGCCGCCGAACTCGCCGCCTCCTGCCCCGGCGCCGCCCTGGACCGCTTCCCCGCCCGCCGCTGGGGCGACCTGTGGGCGCGCGCCCTGCTGCTGACCCGGCCCGGCGCCGCCGAGCCGGCACCGACCGCCCCCGCCACCGGCCGGCTGCTTCCCCTCGGCGTCGACCTGCACGAACACGCGACGGCCGCCCAGGCTCAGGTCCACGCGGTGTTCGAGCCCGCGGACGGCGGCCCGGCCCGCCTGGTGCGCGCGAGCGTCTCCGTGCCCAAGCCGGACACCGTCGTCGCGGCCGGTGTCTGGCAGCTCCTGCGGCCCCACCTGGCGCTGCTCGGCGCCCTCGGCGAAGGCCGGTCCATGCAGCTCACCGACATGCCCCTCACCGAGGACGGCGACCTGATCTGGGACGACGACCGGGCCCGCGCGGGCGAACCCGCCGACGCCTTCGCCACCGCCTGCGTCGCCCTCCCGGCCGCCACGGCACCGCCCACTGCACCGCTGGACCGCCACCCCGCGCGCCTGGCCGAACCGGTGTTCCTGGAGGGCTACGAGGCCCGGCAGGACGGCGACTCCACGATCGCCTTCGGCTTCGCCGGTCACTCCCTGGCCGTGGACACCGACCGCATCCCCGCCGCCGGTCCCCTCACCCCCGACGCGGTGGCCGCCTCCAGCGCCTGTGTCGGCCTGCTGCGCTGGGACGACGGCGCGTTCCGCCTCCAGCCGCTCGCCGTCGAGACCACGGTGCGCAGGAAGACCACCGCCCTCCAGGCGGGCGCCTGGGCGGGCGGCACCACCGACAAGACCGGCGCCAGGGCCGAGAAGGCCGCCACGGACGCCGTGACCGTCCTGCGGGAGCGAGCGGGAAGGCTGCTGCGCAAATGACCGAGCCCGAGACCGGCGTCCACCACCCGGCCGAGACCGAGGCCGACCCCCACGACAACCGCCGCCAGGTCCTCTACTGGCGTCTCCTGGCCCGCCTCTTCGACCCCGAGGAGCAGGCCGCGCTGGAGTCCGCGAGCCTCGCCGTCGTCGAGGACATCGGCCTGCCGCCCGCGCTGCTGGACCCGGGAGCCTCCGTCGACTCCCTCGTGCAGCGCCACCCGGAACTGGCCGCCGAGTTCGACGGTCTGATGGTCCCCGAACCCGGACCCGAGCCCGAACCCGGACCCGAGCCCGAACCCGGACCCGAGCCCGAGCCCGGACCCGAGCCCGAACCGACGGTCGGCCCCGACGCCGACGACACGCGTGACCGTCCGGCCGAGGTGCGGCGCGCGGCCCTCGTCTCCAAGGTGCTGCTCAACGTCTTCGCCACCGGCACCGGAGCCGTCAGCGCCGGTCAGCTGGCGCGCTGGCAGTCCGACGCCGGCTGGCTGGAGCGGGCGCTCGGCTGCTCGCCCGGCGACCTGCGCGGCGGACGGGCCGGCGGCGGCCGCGGCGCCGGCCCGACAGGCTCGGGCGGCAACGGCCGCACCCCCGACCTCAGCCGGCTGATCCCGCAGATCGGACCCGAACTCGGCGCCCTCGAAGGCGACCTGGTCAAGCGGATGCACCTGCGGGAGGTGCTCGCCGATCCCGCGCTCGCCGCCCGGCTCACCCCGAGCATGTCGCTGATCGAGCAACTGCTGCGGGACAAGAACAACCTGTCCGGAGTCGCCCTCGCCAACGCCAAGGCGCTGATCCGCCGGTTCGTCGACGAGGTCGCCGAAGTGCTGCGCACCCAGGTCGAGAAGACCACGGTCGGCGCCCTCGACCGGTCCGTCCCGCCGAAGCGGGTGTTCCGCAACCTCGACCTCGACCGCACCATCTGGAAGAACCTCACCAACTACAGCCCCGAGGAGGAGCGGCTCTACGTCGACCGCCTCTACTACCGGCACACCGCCCGCAGGACCACACCCCAGCGGCTCGTCGTCGTGGTGGACCAGTCCGGCTCGATGGTCGACTCCATGGTCAACTGCACCATCCTGGCCTCGATCTTCGCCGGGCTGCCGAAGGTCGACGTCCACCTCATCGCGTACGACACCCAGGCGCTCGACCTGACTCCCTGGGTGCACGACCCCTTCGAGACGCTGCTGCGCACCAACCTCGGCGGCGGCACCGACGGCACCGTCGCCATGGCCCTGGCCCAGCCGAAGATCGCCGAGCCGCGCAACACCGTCGTGGTGTGGATCTCCGACTTCTACGAGTGGCGCGGCGAGCCCCTCTACGACAGCATGGCCGCCCTGCACCGCTCAGGGGTCAAGTTCATCCCCGTCGGTTCGGTGACCAGCTCCGGCCGCGGCAGCGTCAACCCCTGGTTCCGGGAACGCTTCAAGGACCTCGGCACACCCGTGCTCTCCGGTCACATCCGCAAGCTCGTGCACGAGCTGAAGACGTTCCTCACCTGAGACGCCCGCCCCGCCCCCTCTCTCTCCTCCCTCTCGCCCTTCCGCAGAAAGGCCTGTCGATGTCCGACCTGTTGCGCGCCCCCGCCGAGATCAAGTACGCCGAGGAACTGGACTGGCTGGAGTCGGTGGACGACAGTCCCAAGCCGTTCTCCTGGCGGCTGTCGCCCAAGATGATCCGGCTGTTCGTGCTCGGCTCCGAGCGGGCGGACGGCCTCGACCGGGACGTCTCCCAGAAGTGGTTCGGCGACCGCGGCATCGTCGAGCGGGCCATCGTCACCCTCGCCTCCGACCGCGGCCTGCTGCTCATCGGCGACCCCGGCACCGGCAAGAGCTGGCTGGCCGAGCTGCTGGCCGCCGCCATCTGCCGCAACTCCACCCAGGTCGTCCAGGGCACGGCCGGCACCACCGAGGACCACATCAAGTACTCGTGGAACGTGTCCATGGTCATCGCCAAGGGCCAGTCCCGCGAATCGATGATCCCCTCGCCGATCATGACCGCGATGGAGACCGGCACGATCGGCCGGTTCGAGGAACTCACCCGCTCCACCAGCGACGTCCAGGACGCCCTGATCTCCATCCTGTCCGAGAAGTACATCTCGGTCCCCGAACTCGACAGCGACGGCATCGTGTTCGCCAAGCCGGGCTTCTCCGTCATCGCCACCGCCAACAGCCGCGACCGGGGCGTCAACGACCTGTCCTCGGCCCTCAAACGCCGCTTCAACTTCGTCCGCATCCCCGTCGTGACGAACAAGAAGAGCGAGGCGGAGATCGTCCGCTTCCGCACCGAGGAGCTGCTGCGCCGCCACCAGATCGAACTGGAGGTCCCGCCCACCCTGCTGGACGTGCTGCTGCAGAGCTTCGCCGACCTGCGCGCCTCCTCCGCCGCGGCGGCCGGCGACGACGAGAAGCTGGAGTCCGCGCTGTCCACCGCCGAGCAGATCGGTGTCCTGGAGGACGCCGTCCTGCACAGCAACTTCTTCGGCGAGCGCGCCCTGACCGCGCGCACCCTCGCCTCCTCCCTGGTCGGCTCCCTGGCCCGCCGCGAACCCGAGGACCTCGCCATCCTCAACAAGTACCTGCACGGCGTCGTCGAGCCGCGCAGCAAGGAGGAAGGGGGCTCCTGGCCGGAGTTCCTGGAAGGCGGCCGCGACGCGATCGCGACCCTGTCGTGAGCGCCCCGCCCGAGGGCGCGTTCGGCGCCCTGCGCACCCAGCTCCAGGACGCGGCGACCACGTTCGCCGACGGGCCCGGCGCCCTGGAGGGCATCCTCCACGGCATCGTCGACGACGTCGAGCGCGCCGTGCGCGAGCCGCTGGAGATCTTCCCGGTCTGCCACCACTCCCCGGCCTCGGCGCTCGCCATGGCCCGCCGACTGCGCGAGAAGCAGCCGAAGGTGGTCTACCTGGAGCTGTGCGAGGACATGGCGCCCCTCCTCACCGAACTGCGCAACTGCCGCCTCCCGGTGGCGCTGCAGGCGTTCGCGACCGAGGTGGAGGGCTTCCCCGCCGACTGGTCACCGCTGTCGGTGGTCGCCCCGGTCACCGAGGCCTCCGCCGAGTACCAGGCGATCGCCTACGCCCTCGACACCCCGGGCGTCGAGCTCGTCCTCGTCGACCGCTCCTCGGACCACGTGTTCCAGTGGGAGACCCCGCCCGCCGCGGACACCGACCCGGACGCGCCGCCCGCCGACGAGGAGAGCGTCCTGCACGGTGACGCGGTCGGCGTCGAGATCGGCGACCTGCGGCCCCGCTTCGCCGAACTGGAGGAGCACCTGCTGCGCCACGGCCGGGTGCGGCACTGGTCGGAGTGGTGGCACCAGTACGTCGAACTGCCGCTCGGCGACAGCGACCACGACACCTACCGACAGGTCATGCTGCTCATCGGCAGCCTCTTCAGGCGCCTGGCACCCGGCGACCGGCGCCGGGTGCGGGTCGACGAGGACCGCGAACGGTACATGTGGACGCGGATGCGCGAGCACCTCGCGGCCACCGGCACCGACCCCGCCGACTGCCTCTACGTCTGCGGCGCGTTCCACGCCGCAAGCCGCGTCGAGGAGTTCGGCGTCGAAGGCGGCGGCACCTTCACCATCACCCCGCCCACCCCCACCACGTGGCGGCACGGACTCATCCCCTCCAGCCACGCCGCGATCGAGGCACAGTTCGGCCTGGCCGCCGGATCCGTGTCCATCGCCGCGTCGGAATGGGCCAAGAACCTCAAGCGGACCGGTGTGCGGCCGTACCGCCTGGAAGGACAGGCCGGCACGAAGAAGAGCACCGGGCCGAGGAAGGCGGCCGTGCCCGCGCTGCCCGCCTCCCAGGCCCCGCCGGCCGACCGGCTCACCGGCTTCCTCCGGCGGCCGCCCGCCCTCGATCCCCTCGACGAGGCCGAACTGCTCGGCTGGTCGGTGGAGATCGTGCGGGCCGCGCGGCGCAACGGCTACCTCGCCTCCACCGCGGACGCCATCGCCGTGTTCGAGACGTCGATCCTGCTGGCCGGAATGCGCGACCGGGTCCGCCCGACCCCGTACGACTTCCAGGACGCGGCCGTCACCTGCATCGAGAAGGAGGCCGTACCGGGGCGGCGCGACATCGGCCGGCTCGTCGAGATCATGATGGGCGGCGACCGGATCGGCCAGGTCGGCTACGACGCCCTGCCGCCCCTCGCCCGGGACGTCCACGACCGGCTCGCCCCGCTGGACCTCCGGCTCCAGCAGCGCGGCGTGCAGCGCGCCCTGCTGGACATCGCCGCCCGGCCCGAACTGGAGCGCTGCTCCGACGTGCTGTGGATGCTGCGCCGGCTGCTGCCCCGGGGCGCCGCCCGGCCGATCATGGGCGACCGGCGCCTCGGGGAGCGCCCCATCCAGGAGTCCTGGGACCTGGCCCTCGGCACCCACCAGCGCGCCCTCATCGAGCTCGGCTACGAGGGCGTCAGCATCGAGCAGGTCCTGGAACAGCGCCTGCGGCGCGTCGCGTACGCCCCGCAGGCGACGGCGGCGCAGGTCCTGGAGACCGTCGAGGACGCCATCCTCCACCTGCGCAGCCGTCGCCTCGCCGACGAGCTGGGCACCCGCGCCCTGGAGGTCCTCGCGGCGGAGCGCAGCGTGGACGGCGCCCCCGAGGTGCTGCGCCGCGTGCGCCGCCTGCTGGCGTACTACCGCACCGCCGAGCCGGTCCTGCCGCCGTGGATCGAGTCCTTCGTCACGACCGGTTACGCGCACTACTGCACGCTGCTGCCGACGGCGTTCACCGACGAGGACGCCACCGTCCGGCAGGTCGCGGCCATGCTGGGGTTCCTCTTCAGCATGGAGGGCCTCGCCCTCTCCCTGGGCTGCGACCGTACCCAACTGGAGCTGGCCCTCGCCCAGTCCCATCCGGGGGAGCCGTCCCGCACGGCACTGCTGTGGGCGGCGCAGACCCACCTCGGCACGCTGTCCCGGACACAGCTGCGGGCCCGCTGCGACGAGCTGCTCGGAAATCCCCTCGTGGTGCCCGCGTACCCGCGCTACCTCAGCGGGTTCGTGCACGCCCTGGAACCGGTGCCGCAACTGGCGGACTTCGTCGTCGAGGCGGTGTCGAACGCCTTCGCGCGGCTCCCGGACCCGGTGCTGCTGCCCTGGCTGCCGACGCTGATCACCAGCCTGCGGGCGGGCGGCGCGGAGCTGGCCCCGCTGCTGATCCGCGAGGCGGGCCGCGTCTTCCCGGCCCGGCTGGCGGAGCTGGACTCCTGGGTGCCGCCGTGGCGCGCCCCGCAGGAGCCCGTGGCCGTCCCGACGGGCCGGCCGGGCGGCGCGGCCTATGGTGCCGCCCTCCTCGCCGCGCACCCCGCGACGTGCGACGCGCTGGCGGAACTGCTCGGCTGCGAGGGCGCCTGGGAGAGCCCCGCGGCACACGCCCCGCGGGGGGCCGCGCTCCTCGCCGGTCACCCGGGGACCGCGACGGCGCTGGAGGCGTTGCTGGCGGCCGGCTGACGGACACTCACCGGCGTGCTCGGGCCGGTGACAGGCGTGATCGCAGGGGCCGCGTTGACGACGGTGACCGTGGCCGAGTCGCTGCTGCGACCGCAGGTCAGGGGGAGCCGGTAGGTGCCGTGCCGTGCCGGCCGTGGCCGCTGGAGTCGCGGGCGACGCTGCCGCCGGTCTCGTCGAAGCGGTAGCGCAGGACGAGGTCGGCGGGTACGTCCGGGCCCTTCTCTGAGACGGTGACCTCGGCGCGCACGACGGTCGAGGTGCCGTCGGGCAGGCTTCCCCGCACGGTGAAGGTGCCGGCCCGGGCGTACGCCGACTCGGGGAGGGTCTCCCAGGTGACCGCGACGGGCCGCTCGACGCCGTCGGCGTACCGGGCGACGACGGTGGCGGGCAGCACGGGTGCGTCACCGACGCGGGTCTCGACCTCGATGTCCTCGACGCTCTGGGGCAGTTGGTCCGGCTGGTACGTCTTCAGCAGCCGCTCGTACTCGGCCCCGGTGACCGGCAGGACCGTGCCGTGGCGGGGCCGGGAGGGGAGGTCGTAGCCGGTGGACGGGGTCCAGACGCCGGAGCCGGGGTCGGTCGTCTCGAAGGGGATGTAGCCGCGGCCGCCGAACTCGTCGAGGAACGCGTACCACTTCTCCTCGGTGTTCGACTTGAACACCAGGGGTCCCTCGGCGGCGTTCATCGCGCCCTTGCCGATGCCCTCGGCGACCGCGGTCCACGAGGTGTCCAGGAGCGAGTCGCTCTTCTCCTCGAAGACGAACTTGCTGTTGGGCGTGGAGGAGGAGTTGTTCCGCTCGTCCTTCGACAGCCGGTAGTAGGTGCCGTCGTGCCGGATCACCGTGGAGTCGATGACCGAGTAGCCGCGGTCGATCCACACCTCGGGCTCGCTGAAGGTGTGGAAGTCGCGGGTGGTGGCGTACATCATGCGGTTGTACGTGTCACCGGAGTGGCCGGCGTCGGCGTACAGCTTCGACGCCCAGAGGACGACGTACTCGCCGAGCTCCTCGTCGTAGTGGGCCTCCGGTGCCCAGGTGTTGCCGGCGCTTTCCGGGGAGACCTCGACCAGGCGCTGGTCCGTCCAGTTCACCAGGTCGGTGGACTCCCAGACCATGATGGACCTGCTGCCGGTGCGCTGGGCGGCGTCCCAGTCGCCGTTGCCGTGGATCCGCAGGTCCGTGGCGATCTGGTAGAACTTGTCGCCCTCGGGGGAGCGGATGATGAACGGGTCGCGCAGGCCCCGCTCGCCGAGCGTGGAGGTCAGGACGGGGGCGCCGTCGTTCAACTCCCGCCACTTCAGAGGGTCGTTGCCCTTGCTGAGGGCGAAGTGGACCTGTTCGCCGTCCGCGGTGCCCTCGCCGGTGAAGTAGCTGAACAGGTAGCCCTCGAGGTCCTGTCCCGCGGGCAGTTCCGGCACCCGGGCGGTGAAGTCGCGGGTGGTGACGGCCTCGCCCTTGGTGACGGTGGCGGTCAGTTCGACGGTGGTGGCGCCCGCGCCGTGCGCGGGACGTCGCACCACGCCCCCGGCGGAGACGACGGCGGGCTTCGCGGAGGACCAGGTGACCTTCGTGCCGTGGGCGCCGTCGGCGGGCAGCGTGAGGTTGCCGCGCACGTCGTCGAGGTCGTGCACGGTCAGCGCCTCGGCGGCCTCCTCGGTGGCGGTCCTGTCGTCGAAGGCCGCGCGGACCGTGACCTCGAAGGTCCTGGTGTCACTGACGGTTCCCTTCCGCAGGGTCGCCGTGAGCGTGGCGTGGCCGTCCGGTTCCCCGGCGGCGGGGCGGGTCACCGCGCCGGCGTCCGACACCACGGCGGGGTTGTCGCTCCGCCAGGTGATGGACGAGCCGCCGGCCGTCCCGGCCCTCGGCAGGACGAGATCGGAGGTGACGCCGTCGGTGTCGCCGAGAGCGAGCGCGGCCTTGTCGTCGGCGACGCCCCCCGTGGCCACGGGGAGCGCGAGCCGCTCGGCCTCGGAGCCGGTCAGTGCCCGGTCGTACACGCGGAAGTCACGCATCCTGCCCTTGAACGGTCTGTCCCCCGAGTAGACCGATCTGCCTATCGCGTTGGCGGTGGTGGTACCGGACCCGACGGCGCCGGGCGTGAGGGTGACCGCCGTGTTGCGGGCGACCTCCACGCCGTCCTCGTAGAGCACACCCGTGGTGCCGGTCTGGGTGTACGCGACGTGCTTCCACACCGCGCGGGTCAGGTCGTGCGAGTCCGCGGGCTTCGTCGTCTGCTCGGTCGACCAGTTGCCGCTCGCGACGGAGGTGCGCAGGGAGTCGCCGGTGGTGAAGAGGTAGCCGTTTCCGCTGCCGCCGCCGGAGTTGCCGAAGCCGTAGAGGAAGTACGGCGTGCTCTGGGCGGCGTCGATGCGTACGTCCATCGAGACGGAGATCGAACTCAGGCCCTTCATGAGGTCGTTCGGCAGCCTGACGTAGGTGTCGGAGCCGTTGAATCCGAGCCCCTGACCGGTGGCCGACCAGTCGGCGGTGCCCTGGACGGTGCCGTCGCGGCCGTGCCCGGAGGAGTCGGTGACGCCGGCCGGCCCGTCCAGGGCGTACCGCAGCACGAGTCCGTCCGTGACGTCGGCGGCCTCCGCCGCCCGCGCGGACGTCGCGGTGCCGGTGAGGCCCATGAGCACGGAGACGGTAGTCAGTCCGGCGAGGCCTGCCGCGCGGCGTCTGCCGCGGCTGCGGCGTCGTGGGGTGTGCGTCATGGTCGGCCCGCCGTTTCCGCTCTGTGACGTGGTGTTGCGAGAGTGTCAAACGCGGATCGGCGCGGCGTCAATAGATCTCGAACAATGTCCGACATGCCGAACGGAGAGGGAGCGGGTAGCAACGGGCCCCGCATCAAAGGCCGTTGAGGTGGCGATCCCCGTTCCGCTCGCCAGTGCGGGAGTTGAGCACCCGTGCGGACCGGGGTCCCTCGCCCGGGTTGTTTACGGGCGGCCGCCGTGTGCGTGCGGGTGCAAAGGGCAGACCGTCCTTGGCAGAACGCGCGAGCGCGAGGAGCACGCCGGTGACCGACGTCTGTTTCAGAGCCGATTTCGCTTCGGACCACCAGTGGGTCGCGGGCCGCTCGTGGGCCTATCCCGACGGGGGGCCCGTCAACCCC
Source organism: Streptomyces sp. NPDC048734 (assembly GCF_043198675.1). Lineage (NCBI taxonomy): Bacteria > Bacillati > Actinomycetota > Actinomycetes > Kitasatosporales > Streptomycetaceae > Streptomyces > Streptomyces sp. NPDC048734. The sequence continues at coordinate 35,477 of NZ_JBICUZ010000017.1, forward strand.
GGCGACAACAAACTCGACCACCTCGTGGCTGATCCCGCCTACTCGCGGACCGGCACCTTCCGGGCCACCCGACGCGACGACGGCCTCTGGGACACGGGGCTGCTCACCACGGAAGGCAGCGACGAGGGCTTCATGGCCCGCACCGGCGACCGGCTCGAGGCCCGGGTGCGGCTGCCCGTCGAGACCGGGGCCTGGCCCGCCATCTGGACCTGGCGCGACGGCGACCAGGAGATCGACGTCTTCGAGTACCACCCCGACAACCCGGACCTGCTGGAACTCACCAACCACGTGCGGGCCGCCAACCGCTACCACCGCGACGACGCGGTCGCCCCCGGCGGCTGGATCGACCTCGCCGTCGAGTTCGGCGCCCGCAACGTCGTGTGGTACCTGAACGGCGAGGTGGTCTTCGCCGACCGGCGCGGCGTCGGCCGGCGGTGGCACGCCTACCTCATCGTCAACCTCTCGGTGTGCGCAGGCCGTTACCACCCGGAGCCCGACCCGGAGGTGACGGAGATGTCCTTCGAGGTGGCCTCCCTCACCGTCCACCGCGACACCTGAGCCCGGCGTCCCGCGGGCCCGGCCGACGTGCGGGGCACTGTGCCACGGCCCACGCCGGCCGGCCACCCGGGTGGTGCGACCGGGCTACGGCCTCCCCCGAATGGCCCGCCCCAGGGGGACGCCGGGCGCCGCGCACGGTCTTCTGGAGGTACGCCCGACAGAAGGGACGAGCCGTGTACGAGATGAAGGTGGGCCTCGCGTCGGGTGGCGGTGAGCATGTGTGGCACGTGGTGGTCCCGCACCACGGGACGAGCCTGTGCGGCACCGATGTCTCCGCCACCGGCGCGACGGCCACGAACACCACCGACCGCCACTGCGCCCCCTGCATGGTCCATTTGCAGACGCTACTGGACGCCAACCGGAACTGACCCGGCCGGCCTTTGCGCGGGACCTCCCGCGTCGCACCTCCCCCCGGGCCCCGTCGCCCGGGGGGTACGGCCGACGGGGGGACGAAAAGGTGCGGGCATCCGCGACAGCACATCAGATGGGAGGCATGCGAAGGCCCATGAGAGCGGCGTTCGGCCGCCTGCGTCTGTACGCGACCGGTCTGCCGGTCGTCCTGTCCGTACTCCTCTCCGCGCACCAGCCCATATCCCCGCCGGCCCCCGGCGGGGAGCCGCCCGGCGCCCCCGCCCGCGGCACCGCCCGCATGGGCATGGGCGTCGTCCTCCACGACGGCCGGACCGGCTCCCCGGACACCCGCGCGGCCACCCAGCCCGAGGGCGTCGACGTCTCCAGCCACCAGCGGGAGGTCGCCTGGGCGACGCTGTGGGCCTCCGGCGTGACCTGGGCCTACGTCAAGGCCACCGAGGGAACCTCCTACACCAACCCCTACTACGCCCAGCAGTACAGCGGTTCCCGCGCCGTCGGCATGCTCCGCGGCGCCTACCACTTCGCGACGCCCGACACCTCCGGCGGCGCCGCGCAGGCCGACTACTTCGTCGACCACGGCGGCGGCTGGACCCCCGACGGCACGACCCTGCCCGGCGTCCTCGACATCGAGTGGAACCCCTACGGCGACGCCTGCTTCGGCAAGACCCACGCCTCGATGGTCTCCTGGATCGCGAGCTTCCTCGCCCGCTACAAGGCCCGCACCGGCCGCGACGCCGTCATCTACACCGCCACCAGCTGGTGGACCCAGTGCACCGGCAACCACGCCGGGTTCGCCGCCACCAACCCCCTGTGGATCGCCCGGTACGCCGCCACGCCCGGCACCCTCCCGGCCGGCTGGACGTACCACACCTTCTGGCAGTACACCTCCACCGGACCCACCGTCGGCGACCACGACCGGTTCAACGGCACCCCGGACCGACTGCGGAAACTGGCCACCGGCTGACCGCGACGGGCCCGCCGGCCCACGACGACGGGCCCGCCGTACCGCCGTCGCGCATCCCACGGCCCGGGCCGCACCGGGCATGACCGGTCCGGTCCGGGGGACAGGCGAGAGCATGCACACGCACCACGATGGACCCGACCGCGACCACCGCCGTCCCGAAGGGCTGAGCGACGACACCGTGAAGGCGCTGGGCGCCCTGTCCAAAGCGCTGGAGACGACGGAGCGGGCCAGAGGCCACCTCTACGGATTCCACCAGCTGACCGGCACCGCCGACCTCCAACTGGACGAGGCGGTGTCCCTGCTCCGCAGGGCCGGGCACGACGAATGGGCCGAGAAGGTCTCCACCGAGATCCTCGGCCGCAACGTCATCCCCGGCCACTGGACCTTCCAGATCGTCGAGGCCTACGACCGCACCTACTACGAGGCGTTCAAGCGGATCGAGCGCGCCGCCGTCGACGAACTGGCCGAGGGCCGGGACCACCTCCACGAGGCGGAGATGAAGGAAGCCCGCCGTACCGCCGGTCATCCCGACCACACCGCCCGCCCGGAAACGGGGGGAACACGAGGGTGAGTGGCCCGACTCACATGGCACTCCGGTGACGGCACCGACACCATGGTGCCGTCACCGGCAGGCTGAAGGGATCCAGGATGTTCCGCAAGGTGCTGGTCGCCAACCGTGGCGAGATCGCGATCCGGGCGTTCCGCGCCGGCTACGAACTGGGCGCGCGCACCGTCGCGGTGTTCCCGCACGAGGACCGCAACTCGCTGCACCGGCTGAAGGCCGACGAGGCCTACGAGATCGGTGAGCCGGGACATCCGGTCCGGGCGTACCTGTCCGTGGCGGAGATCGTCGGCGCGGCGCGCCGGGCGGGCGCGGACGCCGTGTACCCCGGCTACGGGTTCCTCTCCGAGAACCCCGAACTGGCCCGCGCCTGCGAGGAGGCGGGCATCACCTTCGTCGGGCCCGACGCCCGCATCCTGGAACTGACCGGCAACAAGGCCAGCGCGGTCGCCGCCGCCCGGGCCGCCGGCGTGCCCGTCCTCGGTTCCTCGCAGCCCTCCGCCGACGTCGACGAACTGCTCCGCGCCGCCGAGGACGTCGGCTTCCCGGTCTTCGTCAAGGCGGTCGCCGGCGGCGGCGGACGCGGCATGCGCCGCGTCGAGGACCCCGACCGGCTGCGCGAGGCCGTCGAGGCCGCGTCCCGGGAGGCGGCGTCCGCGTTCGGCGACCCCACCGTCTTCCTGGAGAAGGCCGTCGTCGACCCCCGCCACATCGAGGTGCAGATCCTCGCGGACGGCGAGGGCGACGTCATCCACCTCTTCGAACGCGACTGCTCGGTCCAGCGCCGCCACCAGAAGGTCATCGAACTGGCGCCCGCCCCGAACCTGGCCCCGGAACTGCGGGACCGGATCTGCGCCGACGCCGTCCGCTTCGCCCGCGAGATCGGCTACCGCAACGCCGGCACCGTCGAGTTCCTCCTCGACCGCGACGGCAACCACGTCTTCATCGAGATGAACCCGCGCATCCAGGTCGAGCACACGGTCACCGAGGAGGTCACCGACGTCGACCTCGTCCAGGCCCAGCTGCGCATCGCCTCCGGCGAGACCCTGGCCGACCTCGGCCTGTCGCAGGACACGGTCACCCTGCGCGGCGCGGCCCTGCAGTGCCGCATCACCACCGAGGACCCCGCCAACGGCTTCCGGCCCGACACCGGCCGCATCAGCGCCTACCGCTCGCCGGGCGGGTCCGGCATCCGCCTCGACGGCGGAACCACCCACGCCGGTACGGACATCAGCGCCCACTTCGACTCGATGCTCGTCAAACTCACCTGCCGGGGGCGGGACTTCCCGACCGCCATCAACCGCGCCCGCCGCGCCGTCGCCGAGTTCCGCATCCGCGGCGTCGCCACCAACATCCCGTTCCTCCAGGCCGTCCTGGACGACCCCGACTTCCGGGCCGGGCGCGTCACCACCTCGTTCATCGAGGAACGCCCGCACCTGCTCACCGCCCGCTCCTCCGCCGACCGCGGCACCAAGCTGCTCACCTACCTCGCCGACGTCACCGTGAACAAGCCGCACGGCGAACGGCCCGACCTGACCGACCCCGTCACCAAGCTGCCCCCGCTGCCCGCCGCCGAGCCGCCCGCCGGCTCCCGGCAACTGCTCGTCGAGCTCGGGCCCGAGGCCTTCGCCCGCCGGCTGCGCGAGTCGCCGACGCTCGGCGTCACCGACACCACCTTCCGCGACGCCCACCAGTCGCTGCTCGCCACCCGCGTGCGCACCAAGGACCTCCTCGCCGCCGCCCCGGCCGTCGCCCACACCCTGCCCCAGCTGCTCTCCCTGGAGTGCTGGGGCGGCGCCACCTACGACGTCGCCCTGCGCTTCCTCGCCGAGGACCCCTGGGAGCGGCTGGCCGCCCTGCGCGAGGCCGTCCCCAACATCTGCCTCCAGATGCTGCTGCGCGGCCGCAACACCGTCGGCTACACCCCCTACCCGACCGAGGTCACCGACGCCTTCGTGCAGGAGGCCGCCGCCACCGGCATCGACATCTTCCGCGTCTTCGACGCCCTCAACGACGTCGGCCAGATGCGCCCCGCCATCGACGCCGTACGCGAGACGGGCACCGCGGTCGCCGAGGTCGCCCTGTGCTACACCTCCGACCTGTCCGACCCGGGCGAGCGCCTCTACACCCTCGACTACTACCTGCGCCTGGCCGAGCAGATCGTCGAGGCCGGCGCCCACGTGCTGGCCGTCAAGGACATGGCGGGCCTGCTGCGCGCCCCGGCCGCCGCCACCCTCGTCTCCGCGCTGCGCCGCGAGTTCGGCCTGCCGGTGCACCTGCACACCCACGACACCGCGGGCGGCCAGCTCGCCACCTACCTCGCCGCGATCCAGGCCGGCGTGGACGCCGTCGACGGCGCCGTGGCCTCCATGGCCGGGACGACCTCCCAGCCGTCGCTGTCGGCGCTGGTCGCCGCGACCGACCACTCCGACCGCCCCACCGGCCTCGACCTCCAGGCCGTCGGCGACCTGGAGCCGTACTGGGAGGGCGTCCGCCGGATCTACGCCCCCTTCGAGGCGGGCCTCGCCTCGCCCACCGGCCGCGTCTACCACCACGAGATCCCCGGCGGCCAGCTGTCCAACCTGCGTACCCAGGCCGTCGCGCTCGGCCTCGGCGACCGCTTCGAGGACATCGAGGCGATGTACGCGGCCGCCGACCGCATCCTGGGCCGCCTGGTGAAGGTCACCCCGTCGTCCAAGGTGGTCGGCGACCTCGCCCTGCACCTCGTCGGCGCCGGGGTGTCCCCGGGCGACTTCGAGTCCCACCCCGACTCCTACGACATCCCGGACTCCGTCATCGGCTTCCTGCGCGGCGAGCTGGGCACCCCGCCCGGCGGCTGGCCCGAGCCGTTCCGCACCAAGGCCCTGCGGGGCCGCGCCGGGGCCAAGCCCGTCGCGGAGCTGACCGGCGAGGACCGGGAGGGCCTGGAGAAGTCCCGCCGCGCCACCCTCAACCGGCTGCTGTTCCCCGGCCCCACCCGCGAGTTCGACACCCACCGCCAGGCCTACGGCGACACCAGCGTCCTGGACAGCAAGGACTTCTTCTACGGACTGCGGCCGGGCAAGGAGTACGCCGTCGACCTCGAGCCCGGCGTGCGGCTGCTGATCGAGCTGCAGGCGGTGGGCGAGGCCGACGAGCGCGGCCTGCGCACCGTGATGTCCTCCCTGAACGGCCAGCTCAGGCCCGTCCAGGTCCGCGACCGGGCGGCCGCCTCCGACATCCCGGTCACCGAGAAGGCCGACCGGTCCGAGCCCGGCCATGTCGCGGCACCGTTCGCGGGCGTGGTGACCCTGGCGGTCGCCGAGGGCGACGAGGTGGAGGCCGGCGCCACGGTCGCCACCATCGAGGCGATGAAGATGGAGGCCACCATCACCGCCCCGCGGGGCGGCCGGGTCAACCGCCTGGCCATCAACCGCATCCAGCAGGTGGAGGGCGGCGACCTGCTCGTCGAGGTGGGCTGAACCGGCCGGGGCGGGCCCGCCCCGGCCGTGCGGCCCCGGCCGGTCACTCACCGGCGGCCGCGTACCGTCGGAGCACTCGGCGTCGTCCTGCGGGCCGTCGGGGCCGGCCCGCACGCCGGACGGTTCCCGCGCCTCGCGCGGGCGGGACGCCACCGGCCCGGACAGGCGGTGGTGCGGGCCGGGTTCCCGGGGCCGCCTGCCCCGGCCGGGCCCGCGAGCCCGGCCTGGTCGGAACGGGAGGCTCGAGGGCGTGTCCGACGATTCGCGTCGGATCAGCGCGCGGCGTCTGGTGCTGGGGGCACCTCCCACGCCGTTCGGGCAGTGGGGGAGGATCGCAGGGCGGAGGATCGCCCGTGTACCGGATGTACTCGGGTGATCCGACAACGCGGCGTGGGGGTGCCCCCGGCCGAAGGCCGGGGGAGTGCCGTGCCAGGCGTCGCGCGCCCGACGGGAATCGTCAGACGCGCCCTACGCGTCGGCCGTGCCGCGCGGCCGCACCAGCCCGCTCTCGTACGCCAGGATCGTGGCCTGCACGCGGTCGCGCAGCCCCAGTTTGGACAGCAGGGCGTTCACATGGGTCTTCACCGTGCCCGTGGTCACCCCGAGCGCGGCGCCGATCTCGGCGTTGGCCAGCCCCGCCGCGATGTGCAGCAGGACCTCCTTCTCCCGGGGCGTGAGCGAGGACAGCGCACCGGTGACGGCGGGCGGCCGCGGGGCGCCCTGCGCGAAGGTGCCGATCAGGCGGCGCGTCACGGTCGGGGCGAGGATGCCCTCCCCGGCGGCGACGACCCGGATCGCGGACAGCAGGTCCTCGGGCATGGCGTCCTTGAGCAGGAACCCCGACGCCCCCGCCCGCAACGCCTCGTAGACGTAGGCGTCCAGGTCGAAGGTGGTCAGCACCAGCACCCGAGGCCCGTCCGGCACCGAGGTGACGAGACGGGTCGCGGTGAGGCCGTCCATGCCGGGCATGCGGATGTCCATCAGCACCAGGTCGGGCCGCTCCTCGGCGGCCAGCGCCACCGCCGACGCCCCGTCACCCGCCTCGGCGACCACGGTCAGATCGGGTTCGGCGTCCACGATGGCGGCGAATCCGGCACGGACCACGGCCTGGTCGTCGACGACCATCACACGCGTGACGACGGGGACACCTCCTGAACGGGCTCCGGACCCGGCCGGGCCGACAGCAACGCCCTTACGATACCGGGCGCTTCGAGCACGATCCGCCCCGCCCCGGCGGGGACCCGCGCCCGCAGCCGCTCGGCCACCGGCCCGGTCACCGCCAGCGGCACGCCCGACACGGTGATCCGCAGCGTGTCCCGGTGCCGCCTGAGCGTGACCCGCGCCGGCCCCTGGTCACCCGCGCCGAGCGCCGTCTCCACGATCCCGTACGCCGACAGCGCCACCGAGGACGGCAGGTCCCGCGCGGCCTTCGGCAGGCCGCGCACGCTCACCCGGCGGCCGGACGAGGACAGGTCCCGGTACAGGGAGACGAGGTCCGCGGGGGAGCGACGCTGCCCGGGGTCCTCGGACCCGCCCAGGCTGTGCAGGAGTTCGCGCATCGCCGCCAGCGCCGCCCGGGCCTCCGTGGCCACCTCCTCCAGCTGTCCCTGCCGGGCCCGTTCGACCAGCGCGGCGGTGCGCTCCAGGACGGCGTCGCGCAGCTTCGCCGCCAGCCGCCGCCGTTCCGCGTCCGCCGCCCGCTCCGCGTGCCACAGCGAGGTGGCGAGCGCGTGGTCGTCCAGGGCCAGGACCCGCAGGCGCCTGCGGCGCACGGCCAGTCCGGCGCCCCACAGGGCGGCGAACACCCCGGCCGTCAGGACGGCCAGCGGCACGAACACCACCACGGCGGTGAGCCGTACCGATGCCGTCCCCGTCCCCGTCCCCGTCAGCCTCCCCTCCGCCGCGGCCGTCAGCACCACGACCGCGGAGAGGGACACCGCCGACACTCCCCAGGCCGGCCAGGTACGGGAGGCGCCACGGCCGTAGACCCCCATCGCGTACACGGCGAGCAGCTCCGCGACGGCTCCCACGTCGAGGAACCGCGACACCCGCACCGGGAGGTCGGCCACGACGACCGTCACCGGCCACAGCCACGACGTGGCCAACACCCCGAGCAGAGCCGCCCACGGGGCACGCCGGCGCCACAGCAGCGGCGCCGCGTGGACCGTCAGCAGCGCCGCCAGGACGAACAGCGCGGGCAGGGCGGCACGCAGGCTCGCGCCCGTCCAGTCCTCCGCGGCGACCAGCACGGACACCAGGGGCAGTACCGCCGCCGAGAACACCAGGACCGGATCGGCCAGCCGCTGCTCCCGCAGTACGTCCCGGCGTCCGGCCTCCTCGGCCGGCCCCCGGGGCCCGGCGGCGTCGGGCAGCATGGCCCGGACCCGCCAGCCACCGTCCGGCCGGGGACCGGCGGTCAGCTCTCCGCCGACGGCGGCGGCCCGCTCCCGCATCCCCGCGAGCCCGCGCCCCGATCCCAGACCGCCGACCCCGGGCGGGGCGGAGCCGCGCGGTGGGGCGTTGTCCACGGTCAGTTCCAGGACGCCGTACCCGCGCCGGACGCCGACGCGGGCGGCGCAGCCCGGCGCGTGACGCAGGGCGTTGGTGAGGGCCTCGCGGACGATCCCGTGGACCGCCTCCGCCGCGGGACCGGCCAGGTCGTCGGGGAGGTCGGCCTCGATCGGCCGGCCCAACCGTCCGAAACCGGCGATGAGTTCTTCGATCCGGGCGGTCATAGGACGGGATTCCGCGCCGTCGTCGGTGTCCCACAGCAGCCCGACGAGCCGTTGCAGCGAGGTGAGCGTCTCGGCGCCGGTGCGCTGCGCGAACGACAGGGCCTCCGCCGCCAGTTCCGGTCTTCCCGGCCCCAGCCGGCGGGCGGCGTCGGCGGTGATGACGACGGACGTCAGGTGGTGCGCGCTCACGTCGTGCAACTCGCGCGCCAGCCGCCGCCGTTCGGTGTCGGCCGCCCGTCGCCGGGCCTCCTCCGCGCCGGCCAGCCGGCGGGCGGCGGCCGACCGTCCGTCGAGCCACTGGCGCCGGCCCTCGCCGAGCCCCGCGCACACCAGGTACCCCAGTGCGCCGAGCGCCCATTCCGAGGCGAGGGCCGGCCGGACCCCGATGTGCACGAACGACAGCAGCCACTCGACGCCGACGGCCGCGGCGACCGCGCGGACGGTCACCGGCACGGGGCGGTGGACGGCGACCGAGTACAGCGCGACCGGCGCGCCGAGGCCCAGGCAGCCGTCCTCCCAGACCAGTTGGCCGGCCACCAGGGTGCCCAGCGTCCAGGCCAGGCACCGCACCGGCGCCTGCCGCCGACGGCCCAGCGCGACGGTCTCGGCGGCCAGGACGACCAGGACGGCCGCGAGCCGGACCGGTCCCGGCGCGTTCGCGCCTGCCGGGTCGGGGCCGGTCGCCCACCAGGTGAGCTGTCCGGCCGCGAGCAGGGCGGGGAGCAGCCAGTTGCGTATCGTGTCCATGTCGCCGACGAGCGTAGGCCGCGGCCCGGCCGGGCCGCACCCGTCACCGGTACGAGGCCGCCCTCTACCCTGCGACGGAGGCGCCGTTCCTGCGCCGGGTCGATGCCCGGGAACCGGCGGTCGGCGAGGATGGCCGCCATGACGAACCCGCCCGCCCCCGGGACACCTCCGCTCCCTCCCCCTCCCGCCGCCCTCCCGCCGTCGGGCCACCTTGCCTTTCCGCCGCCCGGTCACCTCGCCTTTCCGCCGCCCGGTCACCTCGCCGTCCCGCCGTCGGGCCACCTCGCCGTCCCGCCGCCGAGCCACCCCGCCGAACCGCTCGGCTACCACCGGCTGGCCCGCGTCGCGGCACGTCACCGATGGTGGCGGCCCGTCCTCGGCACCCTGTTCGTGGCGGTGGCGTACACCCTGACGGCCGGACTGCTCTACGCCCTCGTCTCCGCCGTGGGAGTCGCACGCGGCTACCCCGAAGGCCTGGACGGCATCGTGGAGTTCGGGCCGGTGACGACCACCGCCGTCGACCTGGCCATGCTCGCCGTCGCCATCCCCCTCGTACTCCTCGCGGTCCGGTGGATCGGCCGCCGTCCGGCCGGCACGGTCTCCTCCGTGACGGGCGGACTGCGGTGGCGCTGGCTCGGCCTGTGCGTGCTCGCGGCCCTGCCGGTCCTCGCCGTGACCGGCGGGGCGATGTTCCTGCTGTCCGCGGAGGACGGGGAGCCGCAACGGTGGGCCGGCTGGGAGGTCTTCGGGCCGGCCCTGGCCGTGCTCGTCCTGCTGGTGCCCTTCCAGGCGGCGGCCGAGGAGTACGTCTTCCGCGGCTGGCTCACCCAGGCGGTCGGCGCCTTCGTCCGTTCGCCCTGGATCGCGGTCGCGCCCCAGGCGGTGCTGTTCGCCGCCGCCCACGGCTGGGGCACCCCCTGGGGCTTCGCCGACCTGGTGGTGTTCGGGGTCGTCACGGGCCTGCTGACCGTGCGTACCGGCGGGCTGGAGGCGGCCATCGGCCTGCACGTCGTCAACAACCTCTTCGCCTTCGCGGCCGCGGCCGCCGTCGTCGACGGTCTGAAGAGCGAGGACACCGCCGCCGACCTGCCCTGGCAACTCGCCGTCCTCGACCTGGCCGGGATCGCCCTCTACACCGCCGCCGTCCTGTGGCTCGCCCGGCGGCGGCGACCGGCGCGCACCGCCCCGGCACCGCTCCCGCCCGCCCCGCCACCCCTGCCGCCCGTCCCCGCACCCCTGCCGCCCGTCCCCGCGCTGCTCCCGCCCGCCCCGGCCGGACACGCCTCCGCGCTGCTCCCGCCCGCCCCAGCCGGACATGTCCCCGCGCCGGTCCCCGGCTTTCCGGTCCTCCACGGTGTCCGCACGGACGTACCGGATCTGCCCCCGGGGACACCTCCCGCTGCCTTCCCGTCCGATGACTCCGCCCGCGGCCCGCGCTAGCGTCCGCCCGTGAGCACGAGCAACTCCCCCCGACGGCCGGTGGCATGAACGAGAACGGGGCCGTCGAGACGCGCCCGCAGGAGGGCTCCGCCGGGGAGCGGTCCCCCGGCACCGCCGCGGAACCGTCCGCCGCAGACCACGCGCCGTCCGCCGCAGCGGAACGTCCCGTCGCGCAGCGGCAGTCGGCGGACGCGGACCGGGAACCGGCCGTCACGGCCGGTGACCGCACTTCCCCTCCCACCGCCGAACCGCTCGCCCGACAGGACGAGTTCACGGACGCCGGCCCGTCCGGCGAGCCCGGCGCCCCCGCCCCCCACGCCTCCACCGACCGCCCGCGACGCCGCGGCCCCGGCCCCCTCACCCTGCTGGTGCTGCCCGGTCTGCTCACGTTGTCCGCGGTGGCCGGGGTCCTCGCGCTGACCGGCGGGCTCCCCTCGGACTGGACTCCCGGCGCGGAGGGGCAGCAGGTCACCGTCCCCGGGATCGACGAGTCCTACGTGCCGTGGCTGCGCAAGGCCGCGGCCGGCTGCACCGTCGTCACGCCGTCCGTGCTCGCCGCGCAGATCGACCAGCTCTCCGGCTGGCGGGACGACACCGGCCGGCTCTCCGGCGAGCAGGGCATCGCCGGGTTCACGGACGCGGAGTGGCGCACCTGGGGCAAGGACGACGACGGCAACGGCAACTCCTCGCCCCACGACCCCGCCGACGCCATCATGGCGCTCGGCCGCCAGGACTGCGCCCTCGCCGCGGAGATCACCGGCCTCAGGACCGACGGCACCGTCACCGGCGACCTGGTGGACCTCACCCTGGCCGCCTACGCCGTGGGCGGCCGCGAGGTCGCGGCGGCCGGACGGGTGCCCGCGGGGGCCCGGACCTACCTCACCGAGGTGAAGCGGCTCGTGCCGCGCTACGCGGCGTTCGACCGCGAGGCCCCGGCCGGCGGCGGGTCCGCGGACGCGATCCTGGCCCCACCCGTGACGACCCTCGTCATCACGTCGCCGTACGGCTCCCGCGAACATCCCCTCACCGGCGTGACCAAGCTGCACACCGGCGTGGACTTCGGCGCCCCGCAGGGCGCGCAGGTCGCCGCCGCCCGCGACGGCACGGTCGTCTTCGCGGCGATGACCAGGGCGTACGGCAACCGCGTCGTCATCGACCACGGCACCGTCGACGGCAAACGGCTGGAGACCACCTACAGCCACCTCTCCGTCCTCGGCGTCACCACCGGGCAGGGCGTGCGGACCGGCGCCCCGGTCGGCCGGGTCGGCTCGACGGGCCTGTCCACCGGCCCCCACCTGCACTTCGAGGTGGTCTACGACGGCTACTACGCCGACCCGCGGCCCTGGCTCGCCCTCGAGGGCTGAACGCCGGCGGACCCGGCGTCCGCTCATCCCGCCACGACCGCCTCCCAGGTGTCGACGGCGTAGTGCAGGGTCATCCCGCTGCGGGCGTACAGCCGGGGGGCGCCGGTGGTGTTGGAGGTGTCCACGCCCAGCCCCACCGTGTCCCGGCCCCGCCCGGCGAAGGCCGCGAAGGCGTGCCGCAGCAGCAGTCCGGCGAGACCCCGGCCGCGGGCCTCGCGCACCACACCGAGGCCGCGGATCCAGCCCATGGCCTCGCGGTCGTCGCGCGCGAGCAGGAACCCGGCGTCGCCGAGGTCGTCCGTGGCGGCGATCCACACCAGCGACCAGTCCAGGCCCTGCGCGTCGACGTCGTGCAGCCACTGCTCGTAGCGCCGCGGCTGGAAGTCGAAGTGGTCGGCGAAGCTCGCCTGGTACAGCTCGTGCACCCGCCTGCGGTCCGCCTCGTCGGCGCAGGCCCGCACCCGTACGCCCGCGGGCGGCACCGGCGGGAGGTCGGCGGCCCGGTCCAGGGGGCGGCGCAGCACGTGGTGGCGCCGTACGACGTACCAGCCGCGGGCGCGCAGCACCTCGGTGTCGAGGGTGGGCCGCACGTTGAGGTGCAGGTGGACCACCGCCCGCCCGCAGCCGTTCTCGCGGGCCTTGGCCAGCGCCCTGGTCTCCATCGCCGCCAGCAGGAGCCGGCCGGCCTCCTGGTGCTCGGGCAGGACGTAGTGGTCGATGTCGATGCGCTCGCCGGACGACTCGTCCCACAACAGGCCGTAGGCGACCGGCCGGTTCCCTTCGAGGGCGAGCCAGGAGTCCTGCGCGAGGTCGGTCTCCGGGTGCTTCAGGTCCGCCTCGACGGTGTGCAGGTCCGTCTCGGGCCGGCCGATCTCGATCAGGTCGACCGCGTTGAGCAGGTCGGTGACGGCGGGCGCGTCGGCGAGCGTGGCGGGGCGCAGGACATAGGACATGGGGCAAGCGTCCGGGGGAGGAGGAACGGGCCGCAACGGAATTTCCGTGCCGGCGCCCCCGGCCGTCCCCCACCCGAGGGGCGCCCCCCCGGCCGTCCCCCACCCGAGGGGCGCACACGGCAGGGCGGTGAGCCCTGTACGCGCCCCCATGGGCGTGGGCAGAATGCGCTCTGCCCGTGACCACATGGCGGAGGCGTCGGTTCCGCACCGCCGGCTTCCCCGGGAAGGAAGGTCGGTCGCCGTGTTGCTCCGTCTCCCCACATCCGTGTCCGAAGCGCGGGAATGCCTCGCCGAGGGTGCCGTACCGATAGGCGGGGCCACCCTCGTGTGGGCCACCTGGCAGCGCGACGGATTTCCCGAACTGGCCATGTCGCTGAGGGAGTTGCCCGAGGCCAACGTGGTCGGGCGTGGGGTGCTGGGGGCGGCCGTGGTGCTGCACCGCATCGGCGGTGAGGCGCCGGAGGCGCTGCGCGGGGCCGCCGCCGGCGTCGGTACCGGAGCCGTGCGCAGGACCGCCACCGTCGGCGGCAACATCGTCGGCAGCACGCTGCGGTGCCTGCTGCCCGCCGCCCTCGTCCTGGACGCGCGGGCCACGGTCCTCGGGTCCGACCGGGTGTACGAGACCGATCTCGCCGAGACCGTGGCCAAGCGCCACCTCATGCTCGGACTGCGCTGGCGCGACCCCGTCGTGAGCGGCTACCACAAGGTCCCCGCGGACGCGGGCGGGCCGCCGCCCTTCGTCGTCGCGACCGCCGTCCACGCCGACGGCGACGGCAGCCGGCTCCTGCGGGTCGCCGCCCGCGACGGCTACGAGGTGCTCAGCGAGAGCGTCCCGTGCGCGGCCGGCCCCGACGAGGCGTTGCACGCCCTGGAGCGCACGGAGTTCGGTGCTCTGCCCGCCGAGGCCCGTGCGGTCGTCCACCGGCAGGTCACGGACGTCCTGGCCCGCTCCGCCGAGGACTGACACCGACGAGGCCGGACACCGCGCCGCGCACCCCGGCCGGACACCCGCCCTGCCGGCAGGGCGGACCCGCCGGTACGACGGCCGCCGTCGCCGTCGCCGTGGCCGTACCGGCAGGCGGTCACGCCTGTCCCACGCGCCTCACCTGTTTCACGGGAACTGCGTGATCTTGGACGGGACGGTGTCCGTGCCCGAGGTCGGCGCCCCGGTGTCGTTGACCACGTGCGCGTACTGGCCCTTGCCGCCCAGGGAGATCACCTGGAGGCTGTGCAGCTTCACGGGGGTTGAGGAACATCCATGTCAGATCGTGCGCTAAGCCGACGTCGGCCCTGGTGGGCGGCTGACGGAGCGTCGGCGGTCGGACTTGCCTGAGGTCTTCCCACAGATAACACCCCAATATCTGCGGTAGCTTGATCCATCACCTGCGGTGACGTTCTTCGGCCGCTACGTGAAGCGGCCCTGTTATCTGTGGCAAGGGGGAAGCAGTGCCCACCGTCGTACAGTTGCCGACCGGGAAGGCGTTGACCGTCCGGACGGCGGCCGACGTGTTCCTCGACTCGCTGGGCAACCCGAACACGGTCCGGAACTACGGGATCGGGGTGGGCAAGACCGCCGCGCGGCTCGGCGAGGGCCGACCGCTGGCGTCGGTCGCGGACGATGAGATCGGCGAGGCCCTGGAACTGCTGTGGGGCACCGCGGCGGTGAACACGTGGAACGCCCGCCGGGCGGGGGTGCTGTCCTGGCTCGGCTGGTGCCAGGAGCACGGCTACGACGGACCGATGGTCCCGGCCTGGGCGAAGCGGCTGACGGTGCCGGACTCTGAGACCCCGGCCCGCTCGAAGATGGCCGTGGACCGGCTGATTGCCCGGCGTGAGGTGCACGTGCGGGAGAAGACGCTGTGGCGGATGCTGTACGAGACCGCCGCCCGCGCGGACGAGGTCCTCGGTGTGAACATCGAGGAACTGGATTTCGCCGGGCGCCGCTGCCCGGTCAAGGCGAAGGGCGCCCGGACCAAGGCCCGCCGCCGCGGCCAGGCTCGCGAGGACTTCGTGCTGGAGCCCGTGTACTGGGATGCCGGCACTGCCCGGCTGCTGCCCAGGCTCCTCAAGGGCCGAACCCGCGGGCCGGTGTTCGTCACCCATCGCCGTCCGGGACCGGGCAAGGTCCTCAGCCCACGCGACGTGTGCCCGGACACCGGGCTGGCCCGCCTCTCGTACGGGCAGGCCCGCGCGCTGCTCGACGAGCACACCGTTCTGCGCGGACCGGGCACGGGCTGGGACTTGCACGAGTACCGGCATTCCGCCCTGACTCACCTCGGTGAACAGGGTGCGTCGCTGCTGATGCTCATGGCGAAGTCCCGGCACAAGAAGCCGGAGAACGTCCGTCGCTACTTCAAGCCGTCCCCGGAGGCGATCGCCGAGCTCACCAGCCTGCTGGCCCCTGGCGACAGCAGGCGCTGAGCGCAGGAGAGGTTCTGTGCTGCCTTTCTGCTTTGATGTCGGTTCGGGGCAGGGGATCAGCTGTCCAGTGAGAGTGCGTTTTTGGCGTGCGCGGCGGATTCCTCCGAGGCGGGTCCGCCGGGATTCTCGGTGGCCAGTGCCTGGTTGAGGGTGACGAAGGGGCGCATCCGCCGCTCGTAGCGGGCATACGCGCTGCGGTGGTCGCCGTTGGCTCGGGCAAGGCAGTCGGCCAGCACGTGGGCGCCGACGAGGGCCAGGCTGGTGCCCTGCCCTGAGAGAGGGGAGGGGCAGTAGCCGGCGTCTCCGAGTAGGGCCACCCGGCCCAGCGACCACTGGTCCATGCGGATCTGGGCCATGGCGTCGCAGTAGAAGTCGGGTGCCTTCCGGGCGGCCTCGGCCAGGCGGGTCCCTTCCCACCGTATCGACGCGAGCTTGTCCACGACGAGCTGCCGCAGGGCGCCGCTGTCGCGGAGGTCGTGGGCGAGGGGGGCGGACTCGAAGCCGAAGGCGATCCTGAGTTCGGTGTTGCCACGTACGGGCATGATGCCGAAGCCCCTGTCGCCGTCCCGCAGCCACATCTGCCAGTCGTCCAGGGCGAGGAAGTTGTCCGCGCTGAACACCGAGAGGTAGCTGCCCAGGTGGTGGGCGAAATGCTCCTCCGGGCCGAAGGCCAGGCGTCGTACGGTGGAGTGGAGGCCGTCGGCCCCGACCACGAGGTCGAAGGTGCGGGACGGTCCGTGCGTGAAGTCGACGCGCACGCCGGTCTCGTCCTCCTCGAGTGCGGTGATGCTGTCGCCGAAGAGGTACTCGACGCCTGCGCGGGTGTGCTCGTACACCATCCGTACCAGGTCCTCGCGCAGCACCTCGATGTCTTCGCTGTCGAGCCGGCCGCTGCTGAAGGTCGCCTCGGTGGAGCGGTCGACCTCGTGGCCGTCGGGGCCGAGGATCGACATGCCGCGCATCCGGGTCCGTACGCGGCTTGCCTGCTCCAGCAGGCCCATCCGCTCCACGACTTCGAGCGCGACGCCGCGTATGTCGACCGCCTGGCCGCCGGGGCGTTGGCCTGGGGCGCGTTCGATGACGGTGGGCGCGAAGCCGTGGCGGCGCAGCCAGTAGGCGAGGACGGGCCCGGCGATTCCGCCGCCGGAGATGAGTACGGTCTGCATGAGAAGTTCCTCCCGTGCTTTTTACGGTGTACGCGTACTGAACGTACGACGTACGCGCGACCCCTTCCAACTGGCCAAATACCGGATCTGTACTAGGTCAGACGGCTTACGTTCGGCGTTGCCGCTGCTACCCTCTGCACTAGTACAGGACAGGGAAGCGGCAGAACGTGACGAAGACCACAGATGCAGTCGGTGATCCGCCCTATCTGCGCATCGTCGCCGCGATCCGGCGGCGCATCGCGGACGGTGAACTCGCCCCCGGGGACCGGGTTCCCTCGACCCGGCAGATCGCCGGGGAATGGGGCGTCGCGCTCGCCACCGCCACCAAGGCCCTGACCACCCTGCGTCTGGAGGGACTTGTCGAGGCCCGGCCCCGGATCGGCACGGTCGTTGCCGGAACGGCCGCTGCGCCGGCCCGCAGGCGTCCGTCACCCGTCCCGGACTCCGAGCAGGAGCTGAGCCTCGACCGGATCGTCCGCACGGCCATCGACATCGCCGATACCGAAGGACTGTCGGCGCTCTCCATGCGCGGCGTTGCGGCACGGCTCGGCGTCGCCGCCATGTCTACCTACCGGTACGTCCCCAGCAAGGACGACCTCATCCTGCTCATGGCCGACACCGCATTCGGCGAGGAGTCCTACCCTGCCAACGCCCCCGAAGAGTGGCGTTCCCGCATCGAACTGGGTGCTCGGACCCTCTGGAATCTTTACCGCAAGCACCCCTGGCTGGCCCAGATCGGCTCTCTCACTCGCCCTCTGCTCGTGCCCAACCTGATGGTCCACGGAGAATGGGCGCTGCGAGCCCTCGACGGCCACGGACTCGATCCCACCAAGCTGTTCGATATCCACGTCCTGCTCTACAGCCATGTCCAGGGCCTGGCTGTGCACCTGGAGATGGAAGCGCACGCCGAAGCCGCCACGGGCCAGTCGGAGGACCAGTGGATGGACAGCCGCGCCCCCGCTCTCCGGGAACTGGTGGAATCCGGCCGCTTCCCGACCTTCACCAAGGTGGTCGGAGCCTTCGAGGACGGCTATGACCTGCGTCTCGATGCTCTCTTCGAATTCGGCCTCAAGGCACTCCTCGACGGCCTGACTCCCATCGTCGAAGGTCAGGAAGCTGTCACGTAGACAGAAGAACGAGTTCATCGAGGACCGGACCCACGCCCCTTCGCGCCATCGGGGCGCCCCGCCAGCGACGTGGCGGATACGACCAGAGATCACCGGGTTCATCGTCCTGACCAGAACAGGCGCTTCACTCCTCGTCGGTGGAATCCGGATTGCGCAGGGGCCGTAGGCCGCCAGGCAGGTTCGGGAGCTGGAAGGAGTACCGGCCGAGCATGTTGATGTGGTGCCGCACAAACGGCGAGAGGTGGGCCACGTCCTCGTCACGGACGTCGTAGCCGTCCGCCCGCAGCTGCTTCACCGCAGCGTCCATGTACCTCGTGGTGAAGAGTACGAGGGCGTTGAGGACCAAGCCGAGGGCGCCGATCTGGTCCTCCATACCGTCCTGGTAGCGCTGGTAGAGCTGCCCGTGCCTGCCGTGGAAGATCTTCCGGGCCAGCGAGTGGCGGCCCTCCTGGAGGTTGGCCTGGCTCTTGATCTGCCTGCGGTATCCGGGCTCGTCCACGAGCCGCAGGATGTGCAGGGTCTTTGGAGATCCGCCCGTAGTGCGCGATCGCGTCCCCGAGCGGAGTGGGGCGCCCGTCCCGCGACAGCATCCGGATCACGTCGTACGCGCGGACGGCGCCGGTGTGGATGGAGCCGATGATCCGCAGGATGTCCTCCCAGTGCCGCTCGATCCGCGAGAGGTCGACCCGGCCGCGGGCCGCGTCCTGGAAGGCGCCGTAGTCGGCCGCGCGGTCGATGCGCCACATCTTCTGGTCCGGCAGGTCAGCGAGCTGCGGCGCGTACGCGAAGCCCGCCAAGGTGAGCAGCCCGAAGACGATGTCGCTGTACGAAGCCGTATCCGTGACGATCATCTCGGGGCGCTTGCCGCCGTCGCGGTCGTAGAGGACGTCCAGCACGTACAACGAGTCGCGCGGGGTGCCGGCCACCACCTTCCCGCCCAGTCCCGCCGCCTGGTCATTGATCATGTTCAGCCAGGTCGCCCCGCCCCGGCGCCCGAAGTGCTTCGGGTTCGGCCGCGCGTACACCGACGGGACCGGGACAACGAACCGCATGCCGTCCACGGAGGCGACCAGGCCGCCGCCCCACGCCTGCGCGAGCGGGATGGATGCCTGGTAGTCGATCAGCGTGGCATTCGCCGCCCGGTACGTCGCCAGCCGCAGATAGGTCTGGTCGACGTGGGACAGTCGCGCGTACTTCAGCGAGTCCGCGGCCCCGATGACCGGGGTGTAGCCGACGTTGCAACTGTGCGCGACCAGCAGCGCAGCGATCGTCACGTGCAGGTCCTTCAGCCGCGCCTCGCCGCCGGTGACCGAGGTGAACGCCTGGTCGGCGCCGGTCCACGAGAACACCTCCAGCAACGCCTCCGGCAGGTCGACGCGGGGCAGCATCGCCTCCACCGCCTTCCGTAGGGCACGCAAGGACCCCGGTTCGGGCTCCGGCTCCAGGGCGGCGAAGTGCAGCCGTCCGTCGTCGTCGAACACGATCTGGGAGTTCGCCGGCACCCGCGCGGCGACCTCGCAGTAGGTGCCGTCCAGCAGCGCGGCCCGCGCGGCCAGGTGTTCCCCGGCCTCAGCGGGCAGGCCGAGGGAAGCGAGCATGGTGGGCTTGGTCTGCTCCCACGCATCACCGTCGACGAGCTTGGCGCGCGGGTCGCCCCACTTGGAGGAGTTCTTCGCGAACACCTGCTTGCTCCGCAGCATCCGGTGCACCTGCTCCAGCACGCAGAACGCGTACGCCTTCCAGTCGACAGTGCCCGGCTCCAGGTGCGGCGCGCACAGCACCAGGCGCCGCCACGGCCCGGTGAGCAGGCCGGTGTCGATCTCCGCCGGGCCAACCTTCTTGCGTCCCATCAAATCCGGCAGCGACTTCAACGCCTTCAGGACCGGCAGGCCCTCCGGCGTGGCGCCGAAGTCGACCACCGTCACCAGGAGCTTCAGGAACGGCCGTACGGTGCCGAACCGGGTGACCAGCTGGGTCCGCCATGCCTCGTCGGCATCCGAGTCGAGCGGCGGAGTCAGCTCGAACAGCGCGGCGATCGCCGCCGCCAGCTCGTGCCGGGGCACCACCTGCTCGATCCGCTCCCCCATCGCCTCCAGCGTCTCCACCTCGGGCGGGCTGATCTCCCCGGTGTCGGTGTCGACCTGCTCGCTGGTGCTGTCGAACACGATCTGGAACGCGGCGGCCAGCTTCGCCGACGCCCTCTCCACCCGCGGCAGGGTCTTCAGCTTCTCCTTCGCCGTCTCCCGCTCCGCCCTGGCCAGCAGCTTCGTCGAGATCAGCACCTCCAGGAGGTCCAGGGCGTCATCGACCGCCCGGGACGTCAGGTAGACCGCAGTGGCCAGCAGCGTGGCCAGGCGCCGGGAGTCACCATGCCGCCGCAGCAGCGACGCCTTGCCATCGACCCCGTACCGCGACAGCTCCGCCAGCCGCTGCGGCGGTATCGCGGACACGTCCACCTCGCCCATCCCGAAGGCCGCGATCTCCTCCGCTCGTTCCAACGCCCACTTCATCTGGGGCCCGGAGATCCGCACCGGGCCCCGGCGCAGCCGGTCCAGCTCCGACACCCGGGTGCCCGGCGGCACCGTCAGCAGGGAGTCCAGCACTGCCCGCTGACCAGTGCTCAGCAGGCCGTACAAGGTGTCCCACAAGCGGTTGTTCGCCGCCTCCCGAACCGTGCCCACCAGCCGGGCCAGACGGCTCGCCCCGGGCAGCAGCACCCGGCGCTCGCGCAGCCACCCGGCCGCTGCGTCGAACAGAGACTTCGGCCCGTCGCCGGTCGTCCAGGCTCGCGCATCCAGCCACTCGCTCAGTTCGTCCCGCACCTCGGCGAAGTCACGCCAGCCTCCTGGATCTCCCCGGCGTGCGTACGGGCCGTCCCGTCCCGCTCGCCGTACTCCTTCAGGCACGACGCATCCGCGATCCCTAGCCGCTCGGCGAGGTACTCGGCGACCTCCGCCGGCACCTGCCGCGGGTCCGGCATGAACCGGCCCAGGTAGCGCACGCTCGTCAGCTGGACCGCGAACCCTAGCCGGTTGTGCGAACGCCGTTTGGCCTGCACTTTCTCCAGATCCGAGTCATCCAGGAAAAAGTACCGCTCCAGCTCCGCACGCGACGGCGCTCCGCTGAACACCGCGTACTGGGCTGCCTGTTGATCAGACAGGAACTCGACCGCCACCAGGTCCTCCGAAGATCGACAACATCGACCCGCGAAGGCTGCGCCGTACCGTCAGCCCAGGTCAAAGCGCCATTGGAGGCCGCGAGGGCTTAGCGCACGATCTGACGTGGATGTTCCTCAACCCCTTTCACCCCGGTCTCACCGGCACCTGGAAGCCGTGGTGCTGCACGATCGAGGGGGCGGACGTGAAGTTGCAGTAACTGCCCAGCCCCCAGGCCTCGTGCTCGTTCACCGTGTCGGCCACCTTGTAGGCCGCGTAGCCGACGATGCCGTCGTGGGTGACGGCGGCCGCGTTCGGGACGTCGTAGGCCTTCTCGTTCCGGAAGAAGACCGTCCGCCCGCGTTCGCCGTTCCAGACCACGTCGTACTTGTCGAAGTGCTCCACCAACAGGCCCGTGGTCAGGACTCGACCTGGAGCCACTGCGCGTCCGTGGCGGCGGAGGACCACCGGGTGCCGGTGTTCCCGTCCCCGGCGAGGGCGGCGGCGGTGCCGGCGTTCTCGGTCGACGACGCGGTGGCCGTGCGGCCCTGGGAGAGCAAGGGGTCGGCCGCTGCCGCGGGGGGCCGGTTCGTGGGGAGGGCGAGCAACGCCGACGTGGCGGCGAGCGCGACACCCAGGGATCTGAGTCTCATGCTGGTTCCCTGCGGGGTGAGTGCGGGTGGGTACGGACGGGTGGTGGGTGCGGGGTCGCGGACGGGCGAGGAGGTACGCGGGTTCGGCGAGGTGTGGACAACCCGCTGGAACAGCGGCTTAGTTCACGACTTGATTTAACTAATGACTTCTGTGGTCCGGCAAGCCCCGTGGAGCGGGAAACCTTTCAGGCGGTGACCGCGGCCGACTCGCCGCGGCCACCGCCGTGTTCAGAGGATGACACCCGCGGACCCGCCCCGAACAGGCCTCGCGTCCGGTGCGAGGCCCTCGCGCCGGATCGTCCCCGGACGCCAGACACGGGCCGGTCAGTTGACTGCCAGGACCGCCGTGTTGTTCGTGAGGTCCGGGTCGAAGCTGAAGGGGTACTGGCCGAACTCGCCGTACGGGGGGTGGATGCTCACGGCACCGGTCGCACCGGGCACCACGGTGTCGACGCGCACGGAGAACGCGAACGTGCGCCGGGTGTCCTCCAGCACCCAGTACGGCAGGTTGCAGTCGTAGCGCGGGGCGCCCGTCTGCTTCGGGTGGTAGCCGCCGGCGAGGGTGCGCGGGGAGCAGCCGGACGGCACGCCGGTGACCGTGGTGCCCTCGGGCACGATCAACCGGATCTTGGCGACCGGGTCGCCGGAGACGATGTTGCCGAACCAGGCCGGGCCGTTGTTCTTGAACGTGAGCTCGGCCGTCACCGTCTGGCCCGGCGTGCCGGAGACGGTGTCACCGGTCACGGAGAAGTCCGCGGTGCTGTCCGCGCCGATCTGGACGACCGCGTAGTCGTTCTGGGAGTCGATGTCCTGGGCGCCGTCGCCCGGCTCGATGCCGAGGTCGAGCCGCTCGTTCAGCGCGTGCGGGGCGAGTCGCACCGTCAGCGGCTCGGGCAGCTCGAAGGAGTCGCCCGGCGCCAGCACCTGGTCGAACGCGCAGACCGCCTTGTTCGACGGTGCGTAGTCGTTGTCGTCCGTCGTGGTGTAGGTGCAGGCGTCGTACCGGGTCAGAGCCGTCAGGCCGTACGAGGCGTACAGCTTGACGGTGAACCCGTTCGCGCTCTCGTTGCCGTTGTTGGTGACCTTGAAGGGGATCGTCCGCTCGTCGCCGGGCCGACCGTCCTCGATGTCGGCGACGGGGTCGATGGCGAGGTCGGGCCCGGAACCGACGGTGAGCGTGCTGTCGAAGCTCTCGTGCGGTGCGGTGAGCGTACCGTCGGGGCCGCCGGTGGCCGTCGCCTCGTAGGTGATCCTGCCCTGCGCGCCGACTGCGGCGCCGTCGGCCGCGCGCACCTTCAGGAACACCTGGTCCTCGTAGTCGCCCCCGATCGTGGGCACCACGGGAATGTCGCACACCGCACGCGTGCCGCTCGGCGTGCAGTTGTCGGGCCAGGTCACCTCGGCGACCCCGGTGAGGCCGGAGACGTCGACGGTGAGCCTGCCGTCGGTCACGGTGAAGTTCTGGTTGTCGTGGTAGATGCCGACGCCGAGGGTGCGTGACTGCGGCTGACCGCCGTCGATGCCGAGCGGTAACGTCTGCTCGTACGGCTGGTCGATCCACAACTGGTCGGTCTGCGGCGGATCGTCGTCGGCTGACGCGGACGCGGTGAGGCCGACGGTCAGCAGGCCGGCCGCCATCGCCACGACGGCGCCGGATCTGAGCCGTGACGGGCGTCCGGCGGAGAACGGTCTCATTACTGCCCCCAAGGGTGTGGTGACGCGCCGGCAACCCCGGCGCACCGGCAGGATCATCACATGGCGAGGCGCCTCGACGCGCTCCCGTTTTCCGGCCCCCTCGGGGATCCTCCGGCCGCTGACCAGCCCGCTCGCTTCCCCCGAAGGGACAAAGGGACAAGGGCGTCCGCTGGGCGGACGCCCTCTCGACACCACCGCCCCGCCACCGGTCCTGTCAGTGCCTGTTGGTAGAACTGCGGTCACCACGGAACGAAACCCTCTTCCTCCCCAGGAGCAGCCGCATGACCATCGGTGACCACCTCGACGCGCTGTACCGGCTGCCCGCCCACACCTTCCCGGGCCCCGGCGCGCCGACCGACGACCTCCCCGAGGCGGAGGCCTTCGCCTGGCGTATCACCAGCGACGTGTACGACGCCGACGAGGAGTGGACGCAGGCCTTCGCCCGCTTCTGCGCCGCCGTCGACACCACCCGCGTGCGCGCGCTGATCGTCGGCGCCTGGCAGGAGGCGTACGACAGCGAGCCCACCGCCGTCGTCGAGGCGCTGGTGGCGGCCCGCGAGCGGTTCCCCGCGCTGCGGGCCCTGTTCGTCGGGGACATGGTCATGGAGGAGTGCGAGATCTCCTGGATCAACCAGACCGATCTGACGCCCCTCCTCGCCGCCTACCCCGAACTGGAGGAGTTCGGCGTCCGCGGCGGCTCGGGCCTGCGCTTCCCGGCGCTGAGGCACGACGCCCTGCGCCGGCTCACCATCGAGTCCGGCGGCCTGCCCGCGGAGGTCGTGCGCGGCATCGGCGCCAGCGACCTGCCCGCGCTGGAGCACCTCGACCTGTGGCTGGGCACCCCCGACTACGGCGGCGACAGCGAGGCCGCCGACCTGGAGCCGATCCTGTCCGGCGCCCGCCTGCCGCGCCTGCGCCACCTGGCACTGCGCAACAGCGAGATCCAGGACGCCGTCGCCGCGGCCGTCGCCTCCGCGCCGGTGGTCGCCCGCCTGGAGGTCCTCGACCTGTCCATGGGTGTCCTCACCGACGAGGGCGGCGCCGCACTCCTGGCCGGACAGCCCCTCACCCACCTCAAGAAGCTCGACCTGCACCACCACTACCTCAGCGAGGCCCTGACGGACCGCATCCGCCGCACCGTCGAGACCGAGGGCGTCGAGGTGGACCTCGACCGCGACGACGCCGACGAGGAGCAGGAAGACGACGGCACGGTGTGGCGGTACGTGGCCGTGGGGGAGTGAACACCCCCTGAGCACCCCCCTCGACCCGCCCCGGAACACCCCTGCACCGCGCAGGCAACCCAGCACCACCCCACGAGAGGACGCCATGCAGCGGCCGGCCCCCCACCGGCGGCCCCGCTTCGCGGTCGTCGGCAATCCCGAGAACCGCCGCGTCACCCTCTTCGCGGACGCCGTGCGCGCGGCCGGCCTCCCCGCCCCGCGCGTCGTCGCCTGGGCGGAGGTCCTGCGCGCCGGCGGAGCCGAGTTCGGCCCCGAGGAGATCGTCCGGATCGACTCACCGGGCGAGAACGCGGACGTCGACCGGCTGCTGCGCGGCACCGCCGACCCCACCCGCGTCGAGGGCTCGGCCCGCTGGTACGCCGGCTTCACCGCCGCGCTCGCCGGCCTGCGCGGCGGCATCCGCCTCGACGATCCCGACGACCTCCCCGTGCTGTTCGACAAACGGCGCTGCCACGCCGTCCTCGACGCCGCCGGCGTACCGGTCCCGGCCTCGCCCACCTCGGGCCCCGCGGCCGCTCCGGTGCGCGGCTGGGACGACGTACGGGCGCTGATGCGGGAGCACCGGATGCCGCGGCTGTTCGTCAAACCCGCGCACGGCTCGTCCGCGTCGGGCGTGCTGGCCGTGGAGACGGGTGGACCGGGCCGGATCAGGGCCACCACCTCGGTGGAACTCACCTCCGACGGGCGCCTGTTCAACTCGCTCCGGGTCCGCCGCTACCACGACGAGCGGGACATCGCGGCCGTCGTCGACGCGCTCGCCCCCGACGGCCTGCACCTGGAGCGCTGGCTGCCGAAGGCCTCCCAGCAGGGCCGCGCCGCCGATCTGCGGGTCGTCGTCGTGGCCGGTCGCGCCACCCACGCGGTGGTGCGCACCAGCCGCTCGCCCCTCACCAACCTCCACCTCGGCGGCAGCCGCGGCGACCTCGAAGCGGCCCGGCAGGCCGTGGCGGCGGCGGGTGCCCGCTGGTCCGACCTGCTCGGCGTGTGCGAACGGGCCGCCGCCTGCTTCCCCCGCACCCTCTGCGTGGGCGTCGACCTGCTGCCGGCCGTCGACTGGCGCAGGGCCGCCGTCGGCGAGGTGAACGCCTTCGGCGACCTGCTGCCCCGGCTCACCGGTCTCCCCGGCAGCGGCGCGGAGGGCCTCGACACCTACGCCACCCAGGTGGCCGCGGCCCTGGGCGGCGCCCCCGCCCGCCACAGAACAGGAACACCCCATGCGTGAACCGGATCCGAACCAGCCGGGCACCGCCCCGAACCAGCCGGGCACCGCCCCGAACCAGCCGGGCACCGCCCTGAGCCAGCCGGGCACCGCCCCGAACCAGCCGGACATGAACCAGGTGGTGGGCAGCCACGACCTCCTTCTCGTCACCCTCGACACCCTGCGCCACGACGTCGCCGCCGAACTGGCGGCCGCCGGCCGCCTGCCGAACCTGGCCCGCCACCTCCCCGGCGGCCGCTGGGAGGAGCGGCACGCCCCCGGCAGCTTCACCTACGCCTCCCACCAGGCGATCTTCGCCGGCTTCCTGCCCACCCCGGCCGCTCCCGGACCGCATCCGCGCCTGTTCGCGGCGAGCTTCGCCGGCAGCGAGACCACCGCCGACAAGACCTTCGTCTTCGACACCCCCGACCTCGTGTCCGGCCTGGCGAAGGCGGGTTACCACACCGTGTGCGTCGGGGGAGTGGGCTTCTTCAACAAGCAGGGCCCGCTGGGCTCGGTGCTGCCCGGCCTGTTCCACGAGTCCCACTGGGAAACGGAGTTCGGCGTCACCTCGCCCAGCTCCTTCGAGAACCAGGTGGCCCGCGCCGAGCGCGTCGTACGCGAACTCCCGGATGAACAGCGCCTGTTCCTGTTCGTCAACGTCTCCGCGCTGCACCAGCCGAACTGGTTCCACCTGCCCGGCGCGACCCGCGGGTCCGGAGACACCCGCGCGTCGCACGCGGCCGCGCTGGAGTACGTCGACCGGCACATCGGCCGGCTGTTCGCGGCGGCGAGCAGCCGGCGCCGCTGCTTCGCGATCGTCTGCTCCGACCACGGCACCGCCTACGGCGACGACGGCTACACCGGCCACCGCCTCGGCCACGAGTCGGTGTGGACCGTGCCCTACGCCCACTTCTTCCTCGACCCCACACCCCGTCCGACGGAGGCCACCGGATGACCACCGCCGAGCCGATCACCGAGCCGATCAGCGAATCGACCGCCGAGCCGATCAGCGAGTCGACCGCCGAGCCGATCACCCGCACCAGTCCCTACCAGCACTACGTCTACGCCTACCCGCACAAGACGGCCTACCGCGCCCTCCCCGACCGCCCCGCGCTCGCCACCCTGTGGGCGGCCGAGCCCAAGGACGCCCTCTCCCTCTACCTGCACGTCCCGTTCTGCGAGGTCCGCTGCGGCTTCTGCAACCTCTTCACCCGCATCGGCGCCCCCGACGGCCTGACCGGTGCCTACCTCGACGCGCTCGAACGCCAGGCGGACGCCGTACGGGAAGCACTCGGTGACACCGACGAGGTGCGCTTCGCCACCGCGGCCTTCGGCGGCGGCACCCCCACCTTCCTCACCGCGGCCGAACTGGACCGCCTCTGCGACATCGCCGAGCACCGCATGGGCGCCGACCTGCGGGCCGTCCCCCTGTCCGTCGAGGCCTCGCCCGCCACCGCCACCGCCGACCGGCTCGCCGTCCTGGCCGGCCGCGGCGCCACCCGGCTCAGCCTCGGCGTGCAGAGCTTCGTCGACTCCGAGGCCCGCGCCGCCGTGCGCCCGCAACGCCGCGCCGACGTCGAGGCCGCCCTCGGCCGGATCCGCGACGCCCGGGTACCGGTCCTCAACATCGACCTCATCTACGGCATCGACGGGCAGACCGAGGACACCTGGTGCCACTCCCTCGACGCGGCCCTGGCCTGGCGCCCCGAGGAGCTGTACCTCTACCCCCTCTACGTCCGCCCCCTCACCGGCCTCGACCGCCGCCGCGGCGGCCCCGACCCGGAATGGGACGAACAGCGGCTGCGCCTGTACCGGGCCGGCCGCGACCACCTCCTCGCCCACGGCTACACCCAGCGGTCCATGCGCATGTTCCGCCGCGCGGACGCCCCGCCCCAGGGCGCCGACGACCACGCCTGCCAGACCGACGGCATGATCGGACTCGGCTGCGGCGCCCGCTCCTACACGGCCCGCCTGCACTACTCCTTCGACTACGCCGTCGGCATGCACGAGGTCCGCGCCATCATCGACGACTACGTCGCCACCACCGACTTCACCCACGCCGAGGTCGGCCGCGCCATGGACGGCCACGAGGCGCGCCGCCGCCACCTCCTGCAGTCCCTCCTCCAGGCCGACGGCCTGCGCGCCGACGACTACCGGGCCCGCTTCGGCACCGCTCCCGCCGACGACTTCGGCCCCGAACTCGAACGCCTCGCCGACCACGGCTGGCTGACCGGCGACCCGGCCGTCCTCAGGCTCACCCCGGAGGGCCTCGCCCACTCCGACGCGATCGGCCCCGCCCTGTTCTCCCCGGCCGTGCGGGCCGCCATGGCCGCCTACGAGAGGAAGTGAGCACCGCTCGTGGACCTGACCCTCCTCTACCGCGGCCCCCTGGCCTCCTGCGACTACGACTGCCCCTACTGCCCGTTCGCCAAGCGACGCGACACGGGCGACCAGCTCCGCGCCGACCGCGCCGCGCTGGAACGCTTCGCCGACTGGGCGGCGCGGCAGAGCGACGACCGCCTCTCCCTGCTGTTCACCCCCTGGGGCGAGGGCCTGGTCCGCTCCTGGTACCGGCGCGCCCTCGCCGACCTCTCCCGGCTCCCGCACATCCGCCGGGTCGCCGTCCAGACCAACCTCAGCTGCCGCACCGACTGGCTCGCCGACGCGGACCCCGACACCCTCGCCCTGTGGTGCACCTACCACCCCGGCCAGACCCCCTACGACCGCTTCCTCGCCAAGTGCCGCGACCTCGCCGCGCGCGGCATCCGCTTCAGCGTCGGCGTCGTCGGCCTGCCCGACCACCTCGCGGCGGCCCGCCGCCTGCGCGCCGACCTCCCCGACCACGTCTACCTGTGGATCAACGCCGCCGACGGCCACACCTACAGCGACGCCGACGCCGCCCGGTGGACCGACCTGGACCCGCTGTTCCCGTACAGCCGCCACCCGCACACCAGCGCCGGCCTGCCCTGCCGCACCGGCGAGTCCGTGGTCTCCGTCGACGGCGAGGGCACGGTCCGCCGCTGCCACTTCGTCCCCGCCCCCCTCGGCAACCTCTACGACGGCTCCTACCGCGCCGCCCTGCGCCCCCGCCGCTGCCCGCTGGCCGTCTGCGACTGCCACATCGGCTACGTCCACCTGGAGACGCTGCCCCTCTACGACGTCTTCGCGGGCGGCGTGCTGGAGCGCGTTCCGGCCACGGTGCCCTCCCGGCACGCCGTCGGCCTGCCGACCCCCGCGCCCGCGGGGCCGACGGAGGTTTGATCCGGCGGATCGTGTCAACCGGGTAGGCATGACCGAGTCGACGCGGGAGACCGAACGAAAGTACGAGGTGCCGGCGGCGGGCGACCTTCCGAGCCTGTCCCGGCTGACCGGCGCGGGCGGCGGCTGGTCGCTCGCCGACGGGGGCCGCCACGACCTGGACGCGGTGTACTACGACACCGCCGACCTGCGTCTGCTGCGCGCCCGCGCGACCCTGCGCCGCCGCACGGGCGGCTCCGACGCCGGCTGGCACCTGAAGCTGCCGCTGGGCGGGGACACCCGCGAGGAGCTCCGCGCCCCCCTCGGAACCAACGATCACGGCAACCCGGACGACATCCCCGACGGCCTGCGGGACCTGGTGCTCTCCCGGACCCGCGGCGCCCGCCTCGAACCGGTGCTGCGCCTGCGCACCGACCGGACCGTGCGCGAACTGCTCGACGCCGACGGCGGCCTCCTCGCCGAGCTGACGCTCGACCGGGTCCGCGCCGACTCCCTGCGCGGCGACCGCGGCCGCACCGCCTGGACGGAGCTGGAGGTCGAGGCGGTCGCCGAGGAACCCGCCGCCGCCGTCCTGAAGCGGGTCGAGAAGGCGCTCGGCAAGGAGGGCTTCACCCGCTCGGACGCCCCCTCCAAGGCGGTCCGCGCCCTGAACGAGACCGTGCCCGGCGCGCTGCCCGCCCCGCAGTCACCCCCCGGCACCCCCGGCGCCGCCGGCGAGCACGTGCTCGCCTACCTGACCCGGCAGGCCCGGGCGATCGTCGACCTCGACCCGGCCGTACGGCGCGGCCTGCCCGACTCGGTGCACCGGATGCGCGTCGCCTGCCGCCGGCTGCGCAGCTGCCTGCGCTCCTACCGTCCGCTCCTCGACCGCGGGGCCACCGAGCCGGTCCGCGCCGAACTGAAGTGGCTCGGCGGTGAACTGGGCGCCGAACGCGACCAGGAGGTGCTGCTGGAACGGCTGCGCGGCGGCGTCGACGCACTGCCCGGCGAACTGGTGCTCGGCCCGGTCTCCGCCCGCCTCCAGGCATGGGACGTCGCCCGCTCGGCCGAGGCCCGCGAGCGCACCCTCGCGGCGCTGTCCTCGCCCCGCTACGTGGCCCTCCTGGAGGCGCTGGACGGGCTGAGCACCCACCCGCCGCTGCGCCGGAAGGCGGCCCGCAAGCCGGCCGAGGTCCTGCCCGGGGCGCTCGGCAAGGAGCACGACCGCCTCGCCCGCCGCGTCGAGCGCGCCCTGCGCACGCCCGCGGGCCCGGAGCGTGACGCCGCCCTGCACCAGGCCCGCAAGGCGGCCAAGCGGGTCCGGTACGCCGCCGAGGCGGCCCGGCCGGCCCTCGGCGGCACCGCGAAACGCCTCGGCAAGCGCGTCAAGGCCGTGCAGCAGACGCTCGGCGACCACCACGACAGCGTCGTGGCCCGCGAGACCCTGCGCCGCCAGGCCGTGGCCGCCCACCGGGCCGGTGAACCCGGGTTCACCTGGGGACTGCTGTACGGCAGGGAGCAGGCCGGGGCCGCCGACCGGGAACGGGAGCTGCCGAAGCTGTGGCGGGCGGCCGAACGCGGCGGCCCGCGCAAGGCGAAGCGCTCCTGACACCCCGCACAGGGCGAAGCGCTCCTGACGCTCCGCACCCGGAGCGCGAAGGGCCGCGTCCGCTCCTGACGCACGAAGGGCCGTGCCCGCACCGTCGACTGCACGGTGCGGGCACGGCCCTTCGGACTGCGGGCGGAAGGCTACGACGCGTCGGTCACGTCGGTCACGTCCGTCACCCTCCAGCGCTGGTTGGAGCCGGAGTTGGGCGGCCAGGTCGTGACGGCGGCACCCTCGTGGGTGGCCTGGCCGCCGACCTCGAGGACCCGGCCGGTGGCGGGGTTCACCAGGGTCCAGGTGCCGTCACCGGTGGTCGACATGACCCACTCGGTGGCGGGGTCGCGCTCACCGGTGTCGGGCTCCACCACGGGCACGTTGCCGCGGACGGCCAGCCGCTTGCCCTCGGCCGGGTTGGCGAACACGTAGCGCTGGCGGGCGCCGGTCTCGCCGTACCGGGCGTCGAGCCGCCACTGCTGGGCGACGGTGCCGTCACCGGTGCCGAGGACCAGGCCGGTGCCGTTCGCGGCGACGGTGACCGCCTTGCCGCTCTGCACGCCGGTCAGCGTGTAGGTGCGGCCCTTGCGGATCAGCGGGGCGTCCTTCGCGACGCCGGAGACGCCCTCGACGGCGAAGGAGGTCACCGACTGGGCGGGCACGGTGAAGGTGGCCCTGCGGTCGGTGACCGCGATCGGCGCCTGCGGCCGGAGCTTGCCGTCGGCGCTGGTGACCACCGGGGTGACGGTGGCGTCCTCGCCGACCTTGCGGAACTTCGACAGGTCGACGGTGACCGTGCGGGCCTCGGCCGTGCTGTTGACGTGGACGAGCGAGGCGCCCTTGCCGTCCGCGGTGACGGCGGCGGCGCTGGAGGTGTCGTCCACCTTGATCAGCCGGTCGCCGGGCTTGATGAAGTGCGTGAAGTTGCGCGCGGTGTCGAACTTGGTGTTGGTGTATATCGGGCAGGACTCCAGCGTGTCCTCGGAGGTGCAGCTGAACGGGAGCTGGATGCTGCCCCAGTTGCCGCCCTTCGCGGACTCGCCGCCCGGCTTCATGTTGTCGTAATCCTCGACCGGCTGCCAGAACACCCAGGCCCTGGGCTCCAGTTCGCGCAGGTCGTTCACGATCTGCTGGGCGAGCCCGAGACCGGGGCGCATGTCGGTGAAGCTCTGGCCGTCGCCCCAGTCGCCCTCGACCTCGCTCATCCACAGCGGCTTGTCCGCCGCCTTGGCCAGGTCCCGCACGGTGGTGCGCTGCCCGGTGCCGTAGGTGTGGACGTTCATCTGGTCGACGAGGTCGCGGGAGGCCTGCGAGTAGGAGTTCCAGTTCGTGGCGAAGAGGCCCGGGTTGGTCTCGTCCATCGCCGAGATGTCCGCCTTGACCTTCGCCTTCCTCAGCGCCGGCGCCAGGGCGGCGAGGACCTGCTGCTGGACCGCGGGGCCGATGTGGGCGCCCTCCTGACGGCCGCCGACCGGACGGCCGTCCGCGCCGAGACGGGTGCCCCAGTAGTTGGTGTTCGGCTCGTTGAACGGGTCGATCGTGTCGACCTTGATGCCCTCGGCCTTCTCCAGCCGCTTCGTCGCGCCCGCGAGATAGGCGGCGAAGTCGTCGACCGACTCCGGCTTGAGCTGCTCGGCGCCGGCGTCGAACCCGCCGGAGACGTAGCCGCTGACGGTCATGAACCACGGCGGGGAGTTGCTGAACGTCTCCCAGTGGTCGATGTCGTTCTTGATCCGGTCGACCCACCACCGCTGGGTGGCGTCGGCGTCCTCGTTCCAGTCGGCCGGGTCGTCGGCGCTCCACCAGTCGGTGTCCGTGCGCGTGGTCCCCGCGGGCGCCTTCCACCAGCCCTCGACGGCGCCGCCGGCCCGCAGGTAGTCCTCGACGTCCGGGGCGTTGCCGCCGCCGATGTTGTACCGGGCGATGTTGAGCGCCAGCCCGTCGTCGTCGAAGAGGAGCTTCGCGAGCTTCTCGCGTATCTCCGCCGGGTAGTCGCCGGTCGCGTTGGCGAACCAGACGAGGCTGGTGCCCCACCCCTCGAACTTCTCCTGCCGGTACGACGGGTCCGGCGTCACGGTGACGGCCGCGGCGGCCTCTGCCTGCGCCGGAACGGCGAGCAGGGCGGCCCCCGTGGCCAGGGCGGTCAGTGCGGCGGCCCCGAGGGTCCGTCTGTTGCGCGTACGGCGTGCCATCTGTTCTCCCAACTGCGGTGCGGTCGCTGCATGGGTCCCTCCCGCCGAGGGGCGGGAGGGCATGGCCCTCGGCGCGGCACGCGTACGTGCCGCGCCGAGGAGTCGTGCGGGGGTGGGGCGCCCGTCTCAGCCGGCGCTCTGGCGCAGTACGGCGACCTCGCGCGGCCCGAGGACCAGGGCGCCGTCGGTGCCGCCGGCGCCGACCAGGACGTCCCCGTCCAGTCCGGTCACGGGCACCGTGTCGTCGGTGCGGTTCACCAGGAACAGGAAGCGTCCCGCGTCCCCGCGCCGGACGGTCAGTTCGACCCGGCCGCGGGCCTCCGCCGGAAGCTCGCTGACGACCCCGGCCGGCTCCAGCAGCCGCGGCAGCAGCGACACCAGGCCGTCGACGCCGAGGCGGGTGGAGACGTACGACGCCGAGCCCTCGCCCGTGGTACGGCGGGTGACGGCGGGCCGTCCGGCCTGCGCGCCGGTGCGGTAGCCCGCCAGGACCTGCGTGTCGGTGTCGGCGACGGTGATCCGGTCGGTCCACAGGGTGCCCGTGGTCCCGTCGTCCAGCTCGACGCTCTCGCCGGCCAGCAGCGGCCCGAACTCCTCCACGCGGATGCCGAGCAGCTCGCGCAGGGCGCCGGGGTAGCCGCCCAGCCAGACGTGGTCGTTCTCGTCGACGACACCGGAGAAGTACGTGGTGATCAGGTGACCGCCCCGCTCCGCGTACCGGGTCAGCTCCTTGGCCAGCTCGGCGGGGACCACGTGCAGCACCGGGGCGATCAGCACCTGGTGGCGGGAGAGGTCGGAGCGGGTGGTGACGAGGTCGGCGCGGACGCCGAGGGCGAGGAGCGCCGAGTACCAGTCGAGCGCCTCCTGCCGGTAGTCGAGCAGGGCGGTGGGGTGCGAGTCCTGCTCGCTGGCCCACCACGACTCCCAGTCGTACAGGATGCCGACCCGGGCGGTCTCCCGCTCGGTCCCGGCGACCGGCGCGAGGGTCTTCAGGGTGTCGCCGAGCGCGGTCACCGCGCGGAACAGGTCGCTGTCGGCACCGGCGTGCGGGACCATCGCCGAGTGGTACTTCTCGGCGCCGGCCGCCGACTGCCGCCACTGGAAGTAGCAGACCGCGTCCGCGCCGTGCGCCACGTGCAGCAGCGCGTCGCGGGCGAGCTCGCCGGGCCGCTTGGCCACGTTGACCGGCTGCCAGTTCACGGCGCTGGTGGAGTGCTCCATCAGGAACCAGGGCCGCCCGGCGGCGATGCCGCTCGTCAGGTTGGCGGAGAAGGACAGCTCGTCGCGGTCCTGCGGTCCGGGGTGGACGTAGTGGTCGTTGGAGACGAAGTCGATCTCGTCGGCCCACTCCGCGTAGTTCATGCCCTTGGTGTTGCCCATCACCATGAAGTTCGTGGTGGCCGGCACGTCGGGGGTGATCTCGCGCAGGATCTCCCGCTCGGCGCGCAGGTAGTCCTTCAGCGCGTCCGAGGAGAAGCGCTTGAAGTCCAGCTGCTGCGTCGGGTTGGGGTGCGAGGCGGCCAGCCGCGGCGGCAGGATCTGCTCCCAGTCGCTGTAGCGCTGCGACCAGAACGCCGTGCCCCACGCGTGGTTGAGGGCCTCCAGCGTGCCGTAGCGGGCGCGCAGCCAGCTGCGGAAGGCGCGGGCCGCGTCGTCGGAGTAGTCGTAGACGTTGTGGCAGCCCAGCTCGTTGGAGATGTGCCAGGCGATCAGCGCGGGGTGGTCCTTGTACCGGGTCGCCAGCTCCCGCACCAGCCGCAGGGCGTGCTCGCGGAAGACGGGGGAGGTGGGACGCCAGTGCTGGCGGGCGCCCGGCCACACCGTCTCGCCGTTCGCCGTCACCGGCAGGATCTCCGGGTGGGCGGTGGTCAGCCACGGCGGCGGGGAGGCGGTCGCGGTGGCCAGGTCGACACCGATGCCGTTCGCGTGCAGGAGGTCCATGACCTCGTCGAGCCAGCCGAAGTCCCAGGTGTCGTGGCTGGGCTGGATCCGGGCCCAGGAGAAGATCGCCACGGACACCACGGTGACGCCGGCCTCGCGCATCAGCCGGACGTCCTCCTCCCACACGTCCCGGGGCCACTGCTCGGGGTTGTAGTCGGCGCCGTAGGCCAGTCGGGGGGCGGGGTCACCGTCCGCTCCGCGGCGGCGGGAGTGGAGGGTGGAGATCATGGCGGTCCTTCCGGGGTGTGGTGCACGGGGGCGGCGCGGGTTTCGCCCGCGCCGCCCTGCGTCTGGTGCTGTCCTACTTCTCGACGGTGAAGCCCTGCTCCTCGGCGTACTTCACCGAGGCGTCCTGCCAGGCCTTCAGACCGTCCACGAGCTTGGTGTTCGAGACGTAGGCCTTGCCGACCGTGTCGTTGAAGATCGAGTGGGCGTACTGCTGGAACGGCAGGTACGACCAGTCGCTGGCGACGTTCGCGGCGGACTCGGCGAAGATCTTGTTCGCCTCCTGGCCACCGAGGTAGTCGAACTTGGTGCTCTGGAAGTCGGCGGACTCCAGCTCCGCCTTGGTGGCGGGGAAGGCACCCTGCTTGACGCGGGTCTGGACGCCGTCACCGGAGTTCGCGTACTCCACGAAGGCGTAGGCGAGTTCCTTGTTCTTGCCGAGCGAGGGCAGGGTCAGCGAGCTGCCGCCGTTCTCCGCGCTGGCCTTGTCGCCCTTGGTCCAGGCCGGCATCGGGGCCGCGCGCCACTGGCCGGCCGCGTTCGGCACACCGGTGACGAAGTTGGCGGGCATCCAGGCGCCGGTGGTCAGGGTGGCGATGCTGCCGTCGCCCAGGCCCTTGTACCAGTCGTCGGTCCAGCCGGTGACCGGGGCGAGGAGCTTCTCGTCGATGAGCTTCTGCCAGGTCTCCGCGTACTTCTTGGCCTTGTCGTCGCTGAAGTCGATCTTCACGTTGGTGCCGTCGACCTTGTACGGACGCGAACCGGCCTGCCACAGCATGCTGGTGGTGAAGCCGGCGTCGCCGGTGTCGTTGGCGATGAAGACCTTGGGGTCGGCCTTGTGCAGCTTGCGCGCGGCGTCGACGTACTCGTCCCAGGTGGTCGGGACGGCGATCTTGTACTTGTCGAAGATCTTCTTGTTGTAGAACATCGCCATCGGGCCGGAGTCCATCGGCAGGCCGTAGACCGCCTTGTCCTCGCTCACGGCGTTCCACGGACCGGGCGTGTACTTGGACGCCAGCTTGTCGGCGCCGAAGGGGGCCAGGTCGGTGAGGCCCTTGCCCAGGGCGTACTGGTTCACCGCGAAGTACTCGACCTGCGCGACGTCCGGGACGCCCTTCGCGGCCGAGATCGCGTTCGACAGCGCGGTGTAGTGCTTGTCGCCCGACCGCTCGCTGACGAGGTTGATCTTGACCTTCGGGTACTTCTTCTCGAAGTCGGCGGCGACCGTCTTCAGCGTGGGCTCCCAGGACCACACCGTCACGGTGCCGCCCTTCTTCAGGGCCGCCTGGACGTCCGAGGAGGAGACCGCCTTCTCGGCGGAGTCGTCGTCCGAGCCGCCGCAGGCGGTGGCGCCCATGGCCACGGCCGACAGGAGGGCGATGCCGCGCAGCAGGCGGCCGGTGTTTCTGCGCATGAGGGTGTTTCCACTTCTTCGTGGGTGGGACGGGGTGAGGGTGGTGGTGCGTGATGTGGGGTTTGGGGGGGCGGCCGGGGAGCCGCCGGGTCACTCCTTGACGCTGCCCGCGGCGAGACCCGACTGCCAGTACTTCTGGAGCAGCAGGAACGCGGCGATGAGCGGCAGGATGGTGAGCAGCGAACCGGTGATCACCAGGTTGAAGATGACCTCGCCGCCGACGGTCTCGGCCTGGGAGTTCCACGCGCTCAGACCGAGCGTCAGCGGGTACCAGTCCGCGTCCTTGAGCATGATCAGCGGCAGGAAGTAGTTGTTCCAGGTGGCGACCGTGGTGAACAGCAGCACGGTCACGATGCCGGGGGCGAGCAGCGGCAGGGCGACGGTGAAGAAGGTCCGCGCCTCGCCGGCCCCGTCGATGCGGGCCGCCTCGAGGAGTTCGGTGGGGATGGCCTCGGTGGCGAACACCCACATCAGGTACAGGCCGAACGGCGAGACCAGTGAAGGGATGATCACCGCCCACGGTGTGTCCGTCAAGCCCATCTTGCTGAACATCAGGAAGGTGGGCACCGCGAGGGCCGTACCGGGGACCGCCACCGCGCCGATGACCGTGGCGAAGATGCCGCGCTTGCCGGGGAAGTCGAACTTCGCCAGCGCGTAACCGCCGAGGACCGCGAGGAGGGTGGCCCCGCCGGCGCCCAGCACCACGTACATCAGGGTGTTCAGCAGCCAGCGCCCGAACACGCCGTCGTGGTAGGTGAACGTGTCGCGGATGTTGTCCCACAGCGCGAAGTCGTCGGCGAACCACATCCCGGACGAGTCGGCCAGACCCGCCTGCGTCTTGGTGGCGTTGATGGCCAGCCAGATCAGCGGCACGACGGTGTAGACGACGATCAGCGAGGTCAGCACCGTCAGCAGCACGCTGCGCTTGGGCTTGTCGGGGGAGTGTCTGCGCGTCTTGCGCAGCCGAGGCGCGCTGCGGCCGGGACCGGAGGTCTTGGCGGGTGCGGCGGAGGAGGCGGTGGTGAGAGGGCTGCTCATCGGGTCACGCTCCCTTGCGCATGCCGCGCAGCTGCACGACGTAGGCGATCACCATCGTGATCAGGCCCATGATGATGGCCACCGTCGCGGAGTAGTTGTGCTGCTGGCCGTTGAAGGACAGCGAGTACGTGTAGAAGTTCGGCGTGTAGTCGGTGGTGATGGCGTTGCGGGCCAGCGGCCGCAGGATGTTCGGCTCGTTGAACAGCTGGAAGCTGCCGATGATCGAGAAGATCGTCGCGATGACCAGGGCGCCCCGGATCGCGGGCAGCTTGATCGCGGTGATCACGCGGATCTGTCCGGCGCCGTCGATCTCCGCCGCCTCGTACAGCGAGTTCGGGATGACGCGCAGCGCCGAGTAGAAGATCAGCATGTTGTAGCCGACGAACTCCCAGGTGACGATGTTGCCGATCGAGGCCAGCACCAGGTCGGGGGAGAGCGGGTCGGGCAGCGAGACGCCGAACGCCCCGTTGATGTCACCGACCAGGCCGTACTTGGTGCCGTACATGAAGCCCCACATGAGGGTGGCGACCACGGCGGGCACCGCGTACGGCAGGAAGATCGTGATGCGGAAGAAGCTCTTGCCGTAGAGCCGGCCGCTGTCGAGCGCCAGGGCCACCAGCAGGGCGATGCCCAGCATGATCGGCACCTGGATGACCAGGAACAGCGACACCCGTACGAGCGAGTCCCAGAACTGGTCGTCCTGCAGCGCCTGCGTGTAGTTGTCGAAGCCGACGAACTGGTTGCCGCCGATGAGCTGGTCCCGGAAGAGGCTGAGATAGATCGAATACACGATCGGCGCCAGGAAGACCAGGGCGAACACGGCCACGAAGGGACCGATGAAACCCCAGCCCGTCCACGAGCGGCGGTCCCGTTTCGCCGGAGGGGGCGCCGGCCGCGGCTCGGCGGCCACCGGCGGTTGCAGCGTCGTCATGTCGTTCCTCGCTCATCCAGTCCTGGAACAGGCGGTGTCGTACGGACGTACCGTGCGCACCGCCACGATGTTTACGCAAACATCAAGCCATCCGGAAGAGCCGGTGGGCTGTTATGTTTACGTAAACATCTGATGGCGGCATGTCTACACTGCCCCGATAACCATGGTCAAGGGTCACCTGGACCCCGGAAGCTGCGACAGAGAAAACAGGGGGCGATGCGTGGAGATGGCTGAAAGGGCCCCGGCGGGCGAAGCCGGGACGGCCATGGGCGCGGTCGGGGGCGTTCAGGAGCCGGGCGCCGTGGTAAGACGTGCTCGTGGCCGCGGCCGGGCCACCGCCTCGATGGCGGACGTGGCGCGTCTCGCGGGTGTGTCCTCGCAGACGGTCTCCCGGGTGTCCAACGGTTACGCCGGTGTGAACGAGGAGACCCGGCAGCAGGTCCTCGCCGCGATGAAGGAGCTGGGCTACCGGCCCAACAGCGCGGCCCGCGCCCTCAAGCGCGGCGAGTTCCGCACCATAGGCGTGATCACCTTCACACTGTCCACGACCGGCAACATGCGCACCCTGGACGCCATCGCCACCTCCGCCGCCGCCGAGGGCTACGCGGTGACGCTGCTGCCGGTCGCCGTGCCCACCCAGGACGAGGTGCGCGGCGCGTTCTCCCGCCTGGAGGAGCTAGCGGTCGACGCGGTCATCGTCATCATGGAGGTCCATCTGCTGGACGCGGCCACCGTCACCCTGCCGCCGCACGTCCAGGTCGTGGTCGTCGACTCCGACGCCGGCAGCAACTACACCGTCGTCGACACCGACCAGTGGGGCGGCACCCGCGCGGCCGTCCAACACCTCCTGGACCTGGGACATCTGACGGTGTGGCACCTGGCGGGTCCGGCGGACTCCTTCGCCGCCCAGCGCCGCGCCGACGCCTGGCGCGGAGCGCTCACCAACGCGTCCCGCCCCGTCCCACCCCTCGTCCGCGGCGACTGGTCGGCGGAGTCCGGCTACCGCGCCGGCCTCGAACTCGCCGCCCGCGAGGAGTGCACCGCCGTCTTCGCCGCCAACGACCAGATGGCCCTCGGCCTGCTGCGCGCCCTGCACGAGCGTGGCCGGCGCGTCCCCGAGGACGTCAGTGTGATCGGCTTCGACGACATCCCCGAGGCCGCCTCCTTCCTGCCCCCGCTGACCACCCTCCACCAGGACTTCGCCGAGGTCGGCCGGCTCTGCGTCCAGGCCGTCCTGCGCAAGATGCGCCGCGACGGCCCCCAGCGTGGCACGACCCTCGTACCGACCCGCCTGGTCCTGCGCGAGAGCACGGCACCACCGCCGGGCGTCGTTCCCGGGGGGCTGCCGCCGGCCGCCGGCTCAGGAGAGGACTGAGGCGGACCGGACCGGGGCCCGCCGTCCGCTGCCCGGCGGACCCGCAGCCCTGCCGCCTGCCCGCCCGGCAACCCCACTGCCCGCCGTCCGGCAGACCCGGCCCACCACCTGAGGGCCCGGGGCGTTCACGCGGGCCCCGGCCCTCTACACCAAGTCCAGCTCCAAGTCCCGTTCGCCCGCCGCTCGGGCCGCTGTGCGCCAGGCGACCGTGACGGCGGTGCGGGCGGCCGCCGTGCCGGTGCGGGCCTCCGCGGGGAGTCGCGTCGGGGCGCCGACGTGGACGTGGCAGTGGGGGCGGCGCAGCGGTGCCGTGAGGGCGCCCGCCATCTGCTTGGCGGTCGAACCCGAGGAGATCCGCCGGGCGCCGACGTGGCCCACCGGCACCACCAGGGCGCCGGAGACCTGCGCGAGGCGGGCGAGTCCGGTGCGGAAGGCCTCCGGCGGCCCGGGCGCCGCGTCCCTGCGGTCCGGCAGCCCGCCCTCGCCGTAGAGCAGGACGTGCCGGCCGCCGGCGAGGGCATCGGCGGCGGCGTCGAGGGCGTGCGCGGCGCGTGCGGAGCGGCGGTGGACGGGGATGTGCCCCTCGCGGGCCAGCATCCGGCCGAGCACCGGCACCCGCCAGAGCCCCGCGGTCGCCATCACCACGGGCTCCACGCCGAGTCCGCGCAGCGCGGCCAGCACGACCGCGGGGTCGGCCAGGGAGTCGTGGTTGGCGGCGAAGATGGTCCCCGCGGACAGGCGCATCCGCAGTTCACTGGTCACGGTGAGGCGCCCGAACAAGGGCACCAGGACGGAGGCGGCACGGACGAGCACGGCGGGCCCTTTCCGGTCGGGGGCGGGTGAGTGAGCCCAGTCTCGTGGCGGCGCGGCGACCGC
The DNA here is from genome assembly GCF_043198675.1 of Streptomyces sp. NPDC048734. Lineage (NCBI taxonomy): Bacteria > Bacillati > Actinomycetota > Actinomycetes > Kitasatosporales > Streptomycetaceae > Streptomyces > Streptomyces sp. NPDC048734. The sequence continues at coordinate 76,121 of NZ_JBICUZ010000017.1, forward strand.
GCCTGAGTACGGCTACTCAGACACCCGTACGACTTCTGCGAGTTGAGCCGTGTCCACGGCCCGGTCCGGGGCATCCGCAGAACGACGGACCCGACCGGGCCGACACCGGCACCCACTACCCGAAGGGACGGACCTCGTGCTGGCCATCATCGCGGCGGTGGCGTTCTTCATCGCCTTTCTGATCAACGCGGCGGAGATCTCCACCAATGACGCCTTCACCTCCACCAACATCATGCTGCTCGGACTGACCCTGCTCGCCCTGCACGTCGGCGGCATCGGCGCGGGCTGGTCGGCGCGCGGCCGCAGACACTGAAGACACCTTCGGGCGGGCCCGCCCCCGGACTCGGGGGCGGGCCCGCCGACGTGTGCGCGAGGGGGAGGAGGGGAGGCCCGGTGGCCGTGCCGTACGCGGAGCCCGTCGGGCGGCCCGGCCACGGTGCGGGCGGGCGGCGGCCCCGTGCGGCCCCACGTCTCCGCTTCCGGGACACCCCACGTCCCCGTTCCCCGGACACCCCGCCGATCGGGGCAGGTTCGGCAGCGTTCTGATGGCCGGGCGGAACTCGGGGTAGCCGGGGAGGAAACCCAGGAAAGGATCGCCATGACGACCTACGTGATCAGCGTCCCCGGCACCTTCACCACCGGCGTCGACGCGGACACCCGGGCCCGGATCGGCCGTTCCCTCAGGCCGACCGACCCGCACCGCACGCAGATGGGGAACGCCGAGGACCTCGACGCCCTCTCCCTGAACGACGACGACACGTTCACCATCCGGCTGACCGTGGAGGCGGACAGCGCGCCGCACGCCGAGGAGAGCGCGCGGCTGCTCGCGCAGTCGGCGCTGCGCGAGTCCGGCCTGGACGAGAGCGACGCCCCGCTGGGCCCGGCGGCGGTCACGGGCATCGACTCCGACATCTGAGCCCCGCCCCGCGCGAGCGCGGCCGGTACGACGTCCGAGCCCCGCCCCGCGCGAGCGGGGGCGGGAAGGGGCTTCCGGAAGGCCTGCCGCGCGCGGGGACGCCGGAACCTGTGTCCCGAACGTCTGCCGCGAGCCGTACCGGGCACACGCAGGAACCAGGACACGACCACAGGGAGGACAGCGTGAGCGAATACCGAGGGCACAGCGTCCCGACCGCCGGACACACGCCCGACGACGACCTGACCGGCTACCAGGTGGACGCCACGGACGGCCACGCGGGCAAGGTCAGCAAGTACTCGGCCGACCTCGGTCCGCAGTTCCTGGTCGTGCGCACCGGCGTCTGGCTCCTCGGCAAGGACGTGGTGGTCCCGGCGGACGCCGTCATGGGCGTCGACCACAAGGCGCGCATCGTGCAGGTCTCCCGGACCAGGGAAGAGGTGCGGTCGGCGCCCGCCTTCGACGCGGACACGTACCTGGGCGACCCCCGCCACCGTGACCAGCTCGGCGGCCGGCACGGTTCAGGACACTGATCCGCGCCGCCCGCCGGGCGGCCGCGGGCCGGGCCCTCTCGCGGACCGGCCCCCTGACGGGGAAAGATGGGACGGCGAGCGACGGATCAACCCAAGCGGAGGAACGGACCATGCAGCACGAACGAGCGGGTCGGCCGGCCGGCCCCGAGGACCTCGTCGACGTGGCCCGGCTGGTCACCGCGTACTACGCGCTGCACCCCGACCCCGCCGACCCGGCGCAGCGGGTGGCCTTCGGCACGTCCGGGCACCGCGGTTCCTCCCTGAACACGGCGTTCAACGAGGACCACATCGCCGCGACGAGCCAGGCCATCTGCGAGTACCGCACCGCGCAGGGCACCGACGGCCCCCTCTTCCTGGGCGCCGACAGCCACGCCCTGTCCGAGCCCGCCCGGGTCACCGCCCTGGAGGTGTTCGCCGCCAACGACGTGACGGTGCTCATCGACGCCGCCGACGGCTACACACCCACCCCGGCCGTCTCGCACGCCATCCTCACCCACAACCGGGGCCGTACGGAGGGCCTCGCGGACGGTGTGGTCGTCACCCCTTCGCACAACCCGCCGGGTGACGGCGGCTTCAAGTACAACCCGCCCAGCGGCGGCCCGGCCGGCTCGGACGCGACCTCCTGGATCCAGGACCGCGCCAACGAGATCATCGCGGCCGGCCTGAAGGACGTACGCCGCGTCCCCTACCGCCGGGCGCTCGCCGCCCCCGGCACCGGCCGCCACGACTTCCTCGGCGCGTACGTCGCCGACCTGCCGGCCGTCCTGGACCTGGACGCGATCCGTGCCGCGGGCGTCCGCATCGGCGCCGACCCGCTCGGCGGGGCCTCCGTCGCCTACTGGGACCGTATCGCCGAGGAGCACCGGCTCGACCTGACCGTGGTCAACCCGCTCACCGACCCCACCTGGCGGTTCATGACGCTGGACTGGGACGGCAAGATCCGCATGGACTGCTCGTCGCCGTACGCGATGGCCTCGCTCATCGACCAGCGGGACCGGTTCCACATCGCCACCGGCAACGACGCCGACGCCGACCGGCACGGCATCGTCACTCCGGACGCGGGCCTGATGAACCCCAACCACTACCTGGCCGCCGCCATCGCCTACCTCTACGCGCACCGCGAGCAGTGGCCCGAGCACACCGGGATCGGCAAGACCCTGGTGTCGTCCTCCATGATCGACCGGGTGGCCGCCGACCTCGGCCGCCGTCTCGTCGAGGTGCCCGTCGGCTTCAAGTGGTTCGTGGACGGCCTGGTCGACGGCTCGCTCGGCTTCGGCGGGGAGGAGTCGGCCGGCGCGTCCTTCCTGCGCCGTGACGGCTCGGTGTGGACCACCGACAAGGACGGCATCATCCTGGCGCTGCTCGCCTCCGAGATCACCGCCGTCACCGGGAAGACCCCCTCGGAGCACTACGCGGCCCTGACGGCCCGCTTCGGCGAGCCCGCCTACGCCCGGATCGACGCCCCCGCGACCCGTGAGGAGAAGGCGCTGCTGGCCAAGCTCTCGCCCGCGCAGGTCACCGCGGACACGCTCGCCGGAGAGCCGGTCACCGGCGTCCTCACCGAGGCGCCCGGCAACGGCGCGGCCATCGGAGGCATCAAGGTGACCACCGAGAACGCCTGGTTCGCCGCCCGCCCCTCCGGCACGGAGGACGTGTACAAGATCTACGGCGAGTCGTTCCTGGGCCCCGACCACCTCCGCCGGGTGCAGGAGGAGGCCCAGGACGTGGTGACGGCGGCCCTCGGCGGCTGACGGCTGACGGTAACGGCTGCCGCACAGGCCGTGCCTGGTCGGCGCCGTGTCGTGTCGGGCCGCCCCCCCCGTCGGGCCGGTCCGGCGCCCCGTCGGGCCGTGCCGCGCCGCGGGCGACGGTGAAGCGGAACGCTCCGTCGCCCGCGCCCACGGCGTCAGCCACACGCGTCGGTCCTCCCGCACCAGCCGCAGCGCCACGTGCGCGCAGCCGGGGCGGCGGGCGGGTGCGGCCCGGCTCGGGGGGCACAGCGGTGCAGCTCCGAAAGAGGCCCCGAGCGGGCGCACCGCGGAACGAGAGCGAAAGCCGGGTGCCGCCCGCGGCACCCGGCGCCCCGTGCACCAGGGGGCGGCGGCCGTGCGCTCCCGGACAGCCCGCCCCGGCCCACCGCTCCCGACCGCGGACCTGTCGGTATCATCCAGTAAACGTAAAAGGTGAGTTTCGCCCCGAAGGGGCTACCGTCCTCTCCGGAGGGAGCCATGTCCCGCAAGCGCCCGACGGACGACGGCGACGAGTTGCTGGCCAGGCTCGGTTCGCTCACCGCCCAGGCGCGCGAACGCGCGGAGCTGCAACGCTCCCGCGTCGAACTCGCCGTCGCCCTCCAGCGCGGCATGCTCCCCAGGGACCTGCCCACCGCACGCGGCTACCGGCTCGCCGTCCGGTACGCGCCCGCCCACCACGGCCTCAACGTGGGCGGTGACTGGTACGACGCCTTCCGGATGGCCGACGGCCGCATCGGCCTGTCCATCGGCGACGTCCAGGGCCACAACATCGAGGCGACCGCCTTCATGGGCCAGGTCCGCGTCGGCCTGCGCGCCCTCGCCTCCGTCACCGGCGAGCCCGGCGAACTCCTCGCCGCCACCAACGACCTGCTGCTCTCCCTCGGCGGCGACCTCTTCGCCACCTGCACCTTCATACGCCTCGACCCGGCGACCGGCGTGCTGGAGAGCGCCCGCGCCGGTCACATCCCGTGCGTGTGGGCCACGGCGGACGGCAGGTCCGGCATCGCCGAGGACGAGGGCGGCCCGCCCCTCGGCGTCCTGGCGGGGATGACGTACCCGGTCACCCGCCACCGGCTCACCCGGGGCGGGGTGTTCGTCCTGCTCACCGACGGCGTCGTGGAGGGGCCCTCGATGAGCGTCGACGAGGGCCTGGACCAGGTCGTGCGGCTCGCCGGCGTCGCCGCCGGCGCCGGCCTGGACGCCCCCGCCCTCGCCACCGCCGTGATGAGGGGCGCCGAGCGCGTCGGGCACGAGGACGACGCCGCCGTCCTGGTCGTCGGACGCGACGGTGTGGACGACGACGAACGGGGACGGCGCGTTCAGCCATAGGGCGGGTACCCGCGCCTCCCGTCTCGCCGTGGGCACGGGCCCGGTGTCTGATGGCTGCTGTGGTGGGTACCAGCGATCTGCGTCGGCCGGCCGTCCTCGCCGCCGAGACGGCGGCGGTCGCGGCCTGCTACTACGCGGCCGGAAAGCTGGGCCTGCTGCGGCAGCTCGTCGTCGAGGGTGCGATCTTCACCCCCATCTGGCCGCCCTCGGGCGTCGCCGTGGCCTGCCTGCTGATCCTCGGACTGCGCTGCTGGGCCGGCATCACGCTCGGGGCGCTGCTCGTCATCCTGTCGCTCACCTCACCCGACCTCGCCATCGTCTTCAACCTGGCGGGCAACACCGCCGCTCCCGTCTGCGCCTACCTGATGCTGCGCAGGGTGGGCTTCCGCAACGACCTCTCCCGCTTACGCGACGGTCTCGCCCTGGTGTTCCTCGGGGCGCTGACCGCGATGCTGATCAGCTCGACCGTGGGCGTCGGGATCCTCGTGCTCACCGACCGTCTGCCCGCGCACGCCTTCTGGCCCGTCTGGCTGGCCTGGTGGGTCGGGGACGCGATGGGTGTCCTCATCGTCACGCCCGTCCTGCTCATTGTGCACGCCGCCCGCCGGCCGCCGCCCCTGACCCGCTGGAAGGAGGCCACCGGCCTGGCCGTCATCGCCCTCGCGGTGATCCCCCTGGCCACGAACAGCTCCGTCAGTCTGCTCTTCCTCGTCTACCCGCTGCTGATCTGGGCGGCCCTGCGCTTCCAGCTCGCTGGCGGCATGCTGTGCGCCCTGTTCACCTCGGTCCTCGCCACCGTCGCGGCCACCGACGGGGTCGGCCCCTTCGCGCACCTGACGCGGACGGAGGTCATGGGCAAACTCCAGGCCTTCAACGGCACCATGGCCCTGACCGCCCTGCTGCTCTCGGCCCTCATCACCGAACAGCGCAACACCCGCCGCTCGGTGGAGCAGGCCTGCCAGGAACTGGTCGAGGTCGTGGAACACCTCACGGCGGGCGACACGCCGCACGGCCGGCTTCAGAAGGGAACGGAGGACGATCCGCCCCGCGAACCCTAGGGCAGGGGTGGCATCCGGCGCGCGGGACGGCACCCGGACGACCGGGGTGAGGAACCCGACACCACCGACGGGCACGCCGTCCGGCCGGTTCGCCGCCCGCACCGGCCCGCGGGGCGCGAACTCCCCGGGAACCGACGTCACCACCACCGCGGGCGGGATGCCGCAGACCAGGGCCGTCTCCCGGGCTCCGGGCCGGCCGCGGCGGGCCCCGGCCGGGGCATGGCATGATCGTGCGCATGCGTGAACGAGTGGTGGCCGCGTGCGACGGGGCCTCGAAGGGAAACCCCGGTCCGGCGGCCTGGGCCTGGGTGATCTCCGACGGCTCCGAGGCCCCGGCCCGCTGGGCGGCCGGCCCGCTCGGCAAGGCCACCAACAACGTCGCCGAACTCACCGCCCTGGAACGCCTGCTGGCCGCGGTCGACCCCGACGTACCGCTGGAGATCCGCATGGACTCGCAGTACGCCATGAAGGCCGTCACCACGTGGCTGCCCGGCTGGAAGCGCAACGGCTGGAAGACCGCCGCGGGCAAGCCGGTCGCCAACCAGGACCTGGTCGTGCGCATCGACGAACTGCTCGACGGCCGCACGGTCGACTTCCGTTACGTGCCCGCCCACCAGGTGGACGGCGACAAGCTGAACGACTTCGCGGACCGGGCCGCCAGCCAGGCGGCGATCGTCCAGGAGCCGGCGGGCAGCGCCCTCGGTTCGCCCGAGCCGCCGCCCGCCCCCGACGTCCCGGCGAAGTCCGGCGCACGCCGCAAGGCCGCCGGGGGCACATCGCCCCGGCGGCCCGGCGGTTCGTCCGCACGCACGATCAAAGCCAAGTTCCCCGGCCGCTGCGCGTGCGGGCGGCCCTACACGGCGGGGGAACCGATCGCCAAGAACGATCAGGGCTGGGGCCACCCGGACTGCCGCACGGCGGCCGCCGGGTGACCGTGGCGGCACCGGTCAGACGACCGCGCCGCGCCAGCCGCCGGTCTCGAGACCGCGCTCCTCGATGAACTCCTTGAAGCGCTTGAGGTCACCCTTGGTCTGCCGCTTCACGAAGCCGAGCTTGTCGCCGACGGTCTCGGCGAGACCCTCGGGTTCGAAGTCCAGCTGCAGCATGACCTTCGTGTGGTCGGCGTCGAGGCGGTGGAAGGTCACCACGCCGGCCTGCCGGGCCTGTCCGGACACCGTCGTCCAGGCGACCCGCTCGTCCGGGATCTGCTCGGTGATCTCGGCGTCGAACTCACGGTGCACGCCGTTCACCGCCGTGACCCAGTGGGTGAGCGTGTCGGTGCGCTGTTCGACGCGCTCCACCCCGCCCATGAACTCGGGGAACGTCTCGAACTGCGTCCACTGGTTGTAGGCCGTGTGCACCGGGACACTGACCTCGATGGATTCCTCGACCTGCGTCACGGTCGTCTCCTCCTCGCTCTCGTCGGGTACGTGGCGCCCGGGTACCCGTGACCCCGGTGGCCAATCCGGCCTCTGTCAGGCGGAGTCGAAGGCGTAGTGCGGGGTGTGGTCGAGCAGGTCCGCCGGGGTGGTGTCGTTCCACGGCTTCATGGTCTCGTGCAGGTCCACCACGTCCGGTGTCCCCGCCGCCGGGAGGTACCCCGCCCCCGGGTGCCGCCGCTGCCACGTGGCCCACAGCTTGTCGATGTAGGCGTGGTGCAGCCAGAACACCGGGTCGTTGGGGGAGACCCCGGTGGCCATCTGGCCGCCGACCCAGACGTGCACCCGGTTGTGCAGGTTCACGCCCCGCCATCCCTCCAGATGGTTGCGGAAGCCGTCCGAGCCGCTGTTCCAGGGCGCCATGTCGTACGTCGGCATCGCGAGCACCGAGTCGACCTCGGCCCGCGTCGGCAGCTCACGCACCCCCGCCCCCAGCGCGCGCCGCAGATAGCTCCGCCCGTCGACCCGCACCCCGATGGGCCAGTTGCCGCCGGACGCGGCGAACGGGCCGTCCATCACCCGCCCGTCCAGGCTGCGCCCGGTGCCGCCGAGGAAGTCCGGCGCCCACAGCGAGGAGCGCGTCGAGCGGTCGGCGGACCAGTCCCAGTACGGCAGTGCCACCGACGCGTCCACGGACTGGAGCGCCCGCTCGAACTCCAGCAGGAATCTGCGGTGCCAGGGCAGGAAGGACGGTGAACGGTGCCCGGTGCGCTCGCCGTCGTCGGTGTCGCCGACGATGAACGCGTTGTGCGTGGTGACGAAGGCGTCGTAGCGGCCGCTGCGCTTGAGTTCGAGGACGGCGGCGACGAGGCGGCGCTTCTCGTCGGCGGTCAGGGACGCCTGGTTCTTACGGACGGTCATCTGCGTGGTGCTCCAAGTGTGCTTGCGGGAAGGTCAGTTGGTCGGGAACGGCAGCAGCCGGGCGCCCTGCAGCTCGTCGACCGCGGTGCGGGCGGCGGCCCGTGGCGTGGGCACCGGGTCGTAGTGGCCGACCACGCTGATCCAGCTGCCGTCGGCGTTGCGCATGACGTGCAGCTCCACGCCGTCGACGAACACCGCGTAGCCGCCGCCGTGGTGACCGCCGCCGTGGCGAGCGCCCCCGGTGGTCGGCCGGCCCTGTATCCGGCGTCCCTTGTAGACCTCGTCGAAGGCGGTGGGGAAGCCGGAGGGGGCCGCGGAGGCGGGCGAGGCGGGCGAGTCGGGCGAGCCCGCGTGGTGATCGCCCGGGGCGGCGTTCGCCGCGCTCGCGGCGGCTGTGCCGGCGACACCGGCGGTCACGGCGAGGGCGGCCGCGGTGGTGAGCGCGCGACGACGGCTGAGTTCCGGCATGCGGGACCTCCTGGGGTGCGTTCGGTTGACGACCCCGCATGCCTATCTGCCGACCGGGGAACGGGAGAAATCCCTCAGGACGGGTTGGCTCCGATCCGGACGATCGACAACAAGACGTGCAATCTTCAATGAAGATGATCTTGCTGTCGGCCGGGTGCCGCGCACCGTGGAACGGGCAATTCCTTTCCCCGGGAGGGGCCCTTCCGGTGATCCTTCGCGCGCGACCGCTCCGCCGGTGGTGTGGCTCACGTGGGGAAAGTGACGGAATCACGAAGAAGGCCCCACCGTGACCGGTCGCGGCAACTGCTACTCTGCGTCGTCAATCGACCGCATTTCGTCATTCCCGGGAGCGTGCGTGAAGGTCGCCTGCGTCGGTGGCGGGCCCGCCGGCCTGTACCTCGCCATCCTGCTCAAGCGGCAGGACCCGTCCCACGACATCACCGTCCACGAACGCGACCCGGAGGGCTCGACCTACGGCTGGGGCGTCACCTACTGGCGAGGGCTCCTCGACCAACTCCACGCCCGCGACCCCGAGTCGGCACGCGCAGTCGAGGAGAACTCCGTCCGCTGGAACCAGGGCGTCGCCCACGTACGGGACCTGGTGACCCGTCAGCCCGGCGACGAGGGCCACGGCATCGGCCGCCACAAGCTCCTGGAGATCCTCGCCGCCCGCGCCCGCGCACTCGGCGTCCGCCTGGAGTTCGAGCGCGAGATCACTGCCGACACCCTGCCCGACGCGGATCTGGTCGTCGCGGCCGACGGCGCGCACAGCGCCCTGCGCACCCGTCACGCCCAGCACTTCGGCGCCCGGCTGACGCCCGGCCGCAACCCGTACGTCTGGCTCGGCACCACCAAGGTCTTCGACTCCTTCACCTTCGCCTTCGTGGAGACCGGCCACGGCTGGATCTGGTGCTACGGCTATCCGTTCAGCTCCGAACGGAGCACCTGCGTCATCGAGTGCTCCCCCGAGACCTGGACCGGACTCGGCCTCGACCGGGCGATGGACGCCGACGCGACGGCACGGCTGGAGAAGCTGTTCGCGCACGTCCTCGACGGCCACCCCCTGATCGGCCGCGCCCGCGGCGACGGCGGTGCCGCCTGGCTGACCTTCCGCACCCTGACCAACCGCGCCTGGCACCGGGACAACGTCGTCCTGCTCGGCGACGCCGCCCACACCACCCACTACTCCATCGGCGCCGGCACCACCCTCGCGCTGGAGGACGCCTTCGCGCTCGCCGACGCCCTGCGGGACGGCCCCCGCCTCCCGCAGGCCCTCGCCCGCTACGAGCGCGACCGCACCGCGGCCCTGCTGGCCCCGCAGAGCGCCGCCCGGCACAGCGCCCAGTGGTACGAGAACCTCGACCGCTACATCGGCCTGCCCCCGGAGCAGATGTTCGCCCTGCTCGGGCAGCGCCACTCACCCCTGCTGCCCTACGTCCCGCCCCAGCTGTACTACCGGCTCGACAAGGCCGCCGGGCAGCTGGAAGCCCTGCGCCGCCTCAAGCGCTGGCTCGGCCCCCGGCTCGCCAGGACCGCGCAGAGCAGGACCCCGGCCGCCCGCGAGCAGCACCGGGGCACACCGCGCTGAGCACGGCCCCGCCGAGGAGACCGCCGACCGCCACGCCCCGCCGACCGCCACGCCCCGCCGGTCCGGGTACCTCCGCCGGTCCGGGTACCCCCGCCGTCCGGCCCGTGCCGACGGACGAACCGCAGGTGACGGACCGGACCGGTCGGTTCCGCACCCGGCCGTCGCGGATGACAGACTGCCCCCATGGACGAGCGCGAATTCGGCAGGTCTGGTCAGCACGCATCCGTCATCGGTCTCGGCACCTGGCAACTGGGCGCCGACTGGGGTGACGTCGACGACAAGGAGGCCCTGACGGTACTGGAGGCGGCCGCCGAGTCGGGCGTCACCTTCTTCGACACCGCCGACGTGTACGGCGACGGCCGCAGCGAGCAGACCATCGCCGCCTTCCTGAGCGGACGGCCCGACCTGCACGTGCTGGTCGCCACCAAGATGGGCCGCCGTGTCGACCAGATCCCCGAGAACTACGTCCTCGACAACTTCCGCGCCTGGAACGACCGTTCCCGCCGCAACCTCGGCGTCGACCGCATCGACCTGGTGCAGCTGCACTGCCCGCCCACCCCCGTCTACTCCACGGACGAGGTCTTCGACGCCCTCGACACCCTGGTGGCGGAGGAGCGCATCGCCCACTACGGCGTCAGCGTGGAGACCTGCGCCGAGGCCCTCACGGCGATCGCCCGGCCCGGCGTGGCCAGCGTGCAGATCATCCTCAACCCGTTCCGCATGAAGCCGCTGCAGGAGGTGCTGCCCGCCGCCCGCGAGGCCGGCGTCGGCATCATCGCGCGCGTGCCGCTCGCCTCCGGCCTGCTGTCAGGCAAGTACACCAAGGACACCGTCTTCCCGGCGAACGACCACCGCACCTACAACCGGCACGGCGAGTCCTTCGACCAGGGCGAGACCTTCTCCGGCGTCGACTACGCCACCGGCGTCGAGGCCGCCGCCGAGTTCGCCGCCCTCGCCCCCGAGGGGTACACCCCGGCCCAGCTCGCGCTGCGCTGGATCGTCCAGCAGCCCGGCGTGACCACGGTGATCCCGGGTGCCCGCTCACCCGAACAGGCCCGCGCCAACGCGGCCGCCGCCCGCCTGCCCGAGCTGTCCGAGGAGACCCTGACCGCGATCCGGGACCTGTACGAGCGGCGGATCGAGCGGCAGGTCGAGGGCCGCTGGTAGCCGGAACCGCGACCGGGGAGGAGGAAAACACCGATCAGGGGGTACTCGCCGGGAGAACATTCACTCGAACCGGGGAGGACACGTGGGTACCGCAGTGGGGGACGAGCGTCGCAGAGGCCGTGACGAGACCGAGGAGGAGAGAGCCGACCGCAAGTGGGGGGAGCTGATCCAGGAGGTCCGCGTCGCACAGACGGGCGTGCAGATCCTCTTCGGCTTCCTGCTCACCGTCGTCTTCACCCCGCGCTACGCGACGCTCGGGGACACCGAGCACGCGATCTACATCGTGACGGTCGTCCTGGGCGCCTGCGCGACGGGTGCGCTGATAGGACCGGTCTCCCTGCACCGCCTGGTCTCCGGGCGGCGGGTGAAGCCCGAGGCGGTCACCTGGGCCTCCCGGATGACCTTCACCGGCCTGGTGCTGCTGCTGGCCACGATGACCTCCGCCCTGCTGCTGATCCTGCGGGTGGCGACCCACAACGCCTACGTGCCCTACCTGGTCACCGGGGTGGTCGCCTGGTACCTGCTGTTCTGGTTCGGCATCCCGATGTGGACCCGGCACCGCTACACCTCCCGCTGAGAGGCCTTCCGGACGGCGGCACGAGCGACCCGGGAGCACATACGGCCACCGCTCGTGCCGCCGTCCGCCGCCCGTGGCCCGGTCCGCTGCCCAGTCAGTGGCGCGGGTCGCGCGGAATCAGGCGAACGCCTCGCGCAGCGCCGGCAGCAGCGTCTTCTCCGACCAGTCCAGATACGCCGGCTGCGCGTCACCCCCGATCTGCACCAGGGCGACCTCGGTGAACCCGGCCTCCGCGTAGGGGCGGACCGCTTCGACGAAGGCGTCCGGGTCGTCGCCGCAGGGGATCGAGGCGGCCACGTCGTCCGGGGTGACGAACTGGGTCGCCGCCTCGAAGGAGTCCGGGTGCGGCAGCTCGGAGTTCACCTTCCAGCCGCTGCCGAACCAGCGGAACTGGGCGTGCGCCCGCCGCACCGCCGTGTCCCGGTCGGGGTCGTAGGAGACCGGCAGCTGGCCCACGCGCGGCTTGCCCGCACCGCCGTGCCGGTCGAAGGACTCCAGCAGCCCCGGCTTGGGCTCGGTGGCGATCACCAGGTCGGCGAGGCGGCCCGCGAGCGCGCACGACTGCTCCCCGGAGACCGCGATGCCGATCTCCGGCGGCTGGTCGGGCAGGTCCCACAGGCGGGCCGAGTCGACGTCGAAGTGCGTGCCGTGACGCGTCACGTGGCCGCCCCCGAAGAGCGCGCGGATGATCTCCACGGCCTCCTCGAGCATCTCGTGCCGCACGTTCACGGGCGGCCAGCCGCCGCCCACCACGTGCTCGTTGAGGTTCTCCCCGGAGCCCAGCCCCAGTCGGAAGCGGCCCTCGGACAGCAGCTGCATCGTGGCCGCCTTCTGCGCCACGATCGCCGGGTGGTAGCGGACCGTGGGACAGGTCACGTAGGTCATCAGCGGGATGCGGGAGGTGGCCTGGGCGGCGGCGCCCAGCACGCTCCACGCGTACGGCGAGTGCCCCTGCGACCGCAGCCACGGGAAGTAGTGGTCCGAGGTCACCGAGAAGTCGAAGCCGACCTCCTCGGCCCGCACCAGATGGCCCACCAGCTCACGGGGGCCGGCCTGCTCGGTCATCATCGTGTACCCGATTCGCACCATGGGTGCCGGGTCCCCCGGCGGACGGGGAGGAAACGGGCCGCGGGCGGGACGGGAAATCCCCCGGTGCCCGCCCGGCGCACGGGGAAGGATGCGGGCATGAGCGCCCGTCCCCTGCCTTCCGGCACCCCGTCCGCCCAGGGCGTCGACGCCTCGGGCGTCCTCGCCTTCCTCGACGCCGTCGAGGCGGCCGAAACCATCGAGCCGCACAGCCTCATGGTCCTGCGGCACGGCCGTGTCGTCGCCGCCGGCTGGTGGGCGCCGTACGCGCCCGACCGCCTCCACCTGCTGTACTCGCTGAGCAAGAGCTTCACCTCCACGGCCGCCGGGTTCGCCGTGGCCGAGGGGCTGATCGGGCTCGACGACCCGGTGATCTCGTACTTCCCCGAGTTCGACGCCGACGTCACCGACCCCCGCAGCCGCGCGATGCGGGTACGGCACGTGGCGTCGATGGCGAGCGGACACGAGGCCGAGACCCTGGACCGGGCCCGCGCCCTCGACCGCGACGACCTCGTCCGCGGCTTCCTGCTGCTGCCGCCGGACCGCGACCCGGGCACGGTCTTCGCCTACAACCAGCCCGCCACCTACACCCTCGCCGCGATCCTCCAGCGCGTCACCGGCCAGTCGCTCACCGCCTACCTGCGGCCCCGGCTGCTGGACCCGCTCGGCTTCGGCGAGGTCGCCTGGCTGAGCGACCGGACGGGCCGCGAGCTGGGGTTCAGCGGCCTGCACGGCACCACCGACGCGATCGCCCGACTGGGGCAGCTGTACCTGGACGAGGGCCGCTGGGAGGGGCGGCGGCTGCTGCCGCCCAAGTGGACCGCCGAGGCGACCCGCGAGCACGTGCCGACCGCGGGAACCATGGGCGACGCCGACCGGCCGGACTGGGACCGCGGGTACGGCCTCCAGTTCTGGCGGTCCCGGCACGGCTACCGCGGCGACGGCGCCTACGGCCAGTTCTGCCTCGTCCTGCCCGAGCACGACGCCGTCGTCGCCACCACCGCGGCGACCCCCGACATGCAGGGCCTGCTCGACCTCGTCTGGAAGCACCTCCTGCCGGCGTTCCGCCCCGCCCCGCTGCCCGGCCCCCGGGACGCCGACGCCGCACTCGCCGACCGCCTCACCCGCCTCGCCCTTCCGCCGGCCCCCGGAAAGCCCGCGCCGCCGGAACACGCGCGGGAGTGGCGGGACGCCGCCTTCACCCCGTACGGCGGTGTCTGCGCCGACCGGCCGAGCCTCACCGGTGTCACCGTCACGGCGGACGGCGACGGCTGGACGCTGGTCCTCGCCGAGGGTGACGACCGCCTGACGGCGCGCCCGGGCACCGGCGCCTGGACCGTGACCGAGGAACCCGTGCCCCTCGCGGTGAGCGGCGGCTGGAGCGACGGCGACACCCTCACCGCGGACCTCGCCCTCCTGGAGACCCCCCACCGGCTCCGGGTGACCTGCGCCCTCCCGGACGGCACCTTCACCGCCCGCTGGGCCACCCAGCCGCTGCACGGCGGCCCGCTGCGCGGGATGCGCGCGCCGCGCGGGCCGGTCCCGTCCGACGGAACCCGGGGCCCCGTCCGGATCAGGCCGGACCGGGCCGGAAGGTCGTGAGGAAGGCGTCCAGGGCCCGCCGGTTGGCGGTGGCGTCCCAGTCGGCGGCGGGGGTCGTCCAGCGCAGGGAGAAGCCGCGGTGGCCGCCGAGCAGGAAACCCCGGCCGAAGGTGCGCACCCGGGTGCCGTCGACGTCGACGAGCCACTCCATGTCGGCCGCCTCGTACCCCTGGTACGTCGTCGCCTCGATCGCCCCGATCCGCTCGAACCCCCCGGCCTTGCGCAGCCCCGGCTCCACGTCCTCGCGCCAGACGGCCACCGGGTCCGGGCCGACCCGCTCGCTGTAGGTGACCGCGAGGGTGCGCGGGTCGCCCTCGGCGCCGAAGGTGACCCGGTAGGCGAGGTCCCCGGAGCGCGCGGTGTCCAGCCGGGTCCAGCCCGCGGGGAGGGCCACGGAGAAGCCCTCGGGCGCCCGGAGGACCCGGAAGCCGGCCGGCGGGGTCCCGGCGGTGGCCGGCGGGGACGCGGCCGTGGGGGTCGGAGCCGGGGCCGGACCGGTGCTCGCGTCCGGGGAGGTGGCGGGCGGCGAGGAGGGGACCGAAGGGCTGGGGCTCGGCGCCGGCACACCGGTGACTCTGTCGGCGCCGTCCTCGCCGGGCGGGGCGCCGGGCGAGGGCGGCCGGGACTGCGCGCTGTCCGACGCCGTCTGTTCGACGCCGGGCAGCTGGCCCGTCGCGGCCAGCGCGGCGACCGCCACCGTCACCACCGCCAGCGCGGTCCCGGCCGCCACCACCCGCCCGCTCCACCGCGGACCGGCGACCCGTGCGACGGCGTACGCCCGCCGCGGCCGGGGCGCGGGCACGGCGTGCGCGTTCTCGTCCAGGGCGCGGACGAGGTTCCGGCGCGCCGTCGGCCGGGTCGTCCGCTCCCGCGAGTCCTTGCGCAGCAGGCCCTGGACGGCGGGACCGAGCGGGCCGGACCGCAGGGGGGTGCGCAGCGGCAGCCGGTCCACGCCCTTCAGCGTGGCCTCCGGCCGGTCCCGGTCCCGGTAGGGCGGCCGGCCCTCGACGACCGTGTAGAGGATCGCGCCCACCGCCCACAGGTCGGCCGCCGGTCCGATGCGTTCGTCACGTGCCTGCTCGGGGGAGGCGTACGCCGGGGCCGCGAGTCGCGGGGCGAGGGTCGCGCCCGCGAGGCCGAAGCCGGTGACGACGACCGGTCCGCGCGCCCGCACGAACACCTGACCGGGGCTCAGTTCGCCGTGGGTGATGCCCTCGCCGTGGGCCGCCTCCAGCACGTCGAGCAGTTCCAGCCCGATCCGGGCGGCGCGGGCGGGCCGCAGCACGCGCCGCTGCTCGATCAGCTGGCCGAGGGGGAGGCCGTCGATCCACTCCGTCACGGTCCACAGGGAGCCCGCCTCCGCGAGGGCGTCGAGGACGCTGGCTACCCGGCCGGGACACACCCGGGCCATCGTCTCGGACATCCGCACCACGCGCTCGGCGGCCCGGTGCGCGTCCTCCTCGGCGAGGTCCGCGGGCAGCCCGACCCGGGTGACCAGACACGGCCGGGAACCCGCCGGCCCGTCGGCGTACTCGCCGTACCAGCTGACGCGGTTCGTCTCGCGGTGGACGACGTCGAGGAGCCGGTACCGACCGGCGACCAACTCGTGCGTGGAGACGTGCGCCTTGACCATGGTCATCCCTCGCTGAACCCCGGCTGCTCACCTTTCCCAGTGGTACGGCGGTCGAGAGGGTGCGCGTTCAAGAGCGGGCGACTCGGGCGGGATTTCTGTCTTTCATTCAAAAACGGCGTGCGCCTGTGCGAGGAAAGGAAATGACGCCGAACGGTCCGGCCGTGCGACCAGCGGTGAACCCGCGCCGGCCGTCCGGGAAACGCCCGCGCGGGCTGTCAGGGAAACGCCCGCGCGGGCCACCCGCGGAAACGCCGGCGGCGGCCGTCGGCCGGAAAGGCCGCGGTGGCCGCCGGCCCATTCCCGCAGGACGGCCGCCGCGGACGCTTTCCGGTCTCAGCGCAGGTCGAAACGCGCGACCCAGGACGCCATGTCCGCTGCCGACGCGTTGCCCCCGCAGACCACCAGTCCCAACCGGGCGCCGGGGCCCACCCGCTCCACGACCCGCCGGGCGGCAGGCAGCAGACATCCGGCGGCCGGCTCGGTCCACACCTTCGCGTGCTCGGCCAGCTCCAGGCAGCCCCGTACGGCCTCCCGGTCCGGCACCACGAGCACCTCGCCGACCAGGACCGAGACGTGCTCGTACGTCAGCGCCGAGACGGCCGGCGCGCTCAGGGTGGTGGAGATGGACGACACCTCCACCGGCACCGGACCGCCGGCCTTCAGCGCCTCGGCCATCGCCTCCGCGCCCTCGGTCTCCACCCCCCAGATCCGCACCCCCGGCCGCAGCGCCCGCAGGGCCGCGGCGACCCCGGAGATCAGCCCGCCGCCCCCGACGCTGACCAGGACGTCCGTCAGCTCGTCGGCGTCCCGCGCGAGTTCCAGGCCGACGGTGCCCTGACCGGCGACCACCACCGGGTCGTCGAACGGGTGGACCAGGGTCAGGCCCTCGTCCCGCAGGTCGTTCACGAGCGAGAAGGCGCTGCCCATCCCGTCCGTCAGCCGTACCGACGCGCCCGCCTCCTCGACGATCTCGACGGCCCGGGCGGGCGCCGAACGCGGCATGACGACCGTGGCCTTGACGTCGAGGGCGGCGGCCATGACCGCCACCGCGATCCCGTGGTTGCCGCCGCTCACCGCGACCACCCCCGCCGCCCGCTCCGCCCCGGAGAGCGACAGCAGTTTCGCCGTGGCCCCGCGCGCCTTGAAGGAACCGGTGCGCTGGAGCAGCTCCAGCTTGACGGTGACGGGGACACCGAGCAGCCCGGAGAGCCCGGGGCTCGGGAGGGTCGGGGTGCGGACGACGTGCCCGGCGATCCGCTCCGCCGCGGCTTCGATGTCCGTGATGCCGATCAAGACGACCACCTTTCCCGCGCGCTGTGCCGCGCGCTCCCCGCACCCTGTCGCGCGGCGGCGGCCCAGGTCAACCGGGGTCCGGACGGTGGTCACAGGTCGCGTCGCACCAGGAAGTCCAGCAGCGACCGCAGGTCGTCCGCGGCCCCCGCCCGCAGCGGCACCCCGGCGAGCGCCGATTCCACGGCGGACACCTGCCGGCGCGCCTCGGCGAGTGCCGCCGCCCGGCCCCCGGCCTCCTCGGCGAGTGCCGCCGCCTCGACGGGGTCACCCCCCGCCTCCAGCAGCCGGGCGAGGCGCCGGGCCGCCGGCCGGGGTGACTCCAGGGCCGCCAGCACCGGAAAGGTCTTCTTGCCCCCGCGCAGGTCGCCGTGGACGGGTTTGCCGGTCACGGCCGGATCGCCCCAGATCCCCAGCAGGTCGTCGACCACCTGGAAGGCGATCCCGAGATGCCGTCCGGCCCGGTCCAGCGCGGTGACGGTCGCCTCGGGCGCCCCGCCGAGCACGGCGCCCAGCGCGGCCGCGCAGCCCAGCAGCGCGCCGGTCTTGCCCTCGGCCATCGCCCGGTAGGCGTCCGGCCGCACCCGCTCGGGCCCCGACCAGGGCCGCACGGCGAACAGCAGGTCGTCGGCCTGCCCGTGGACCAGCCCGGCGAGCGCCCCGGACAGCAGCCGTACGCCGCCGGCGCCGCCGGGGGCCGCGGCGAGGGTCTCTACGGCCAGGGCGAACAGGGCGTCACCGGCGAGGACCGCGGGTCCCGTGCCGTAGGCCTTCCAGACCGTGGGGCGGCGCCTTCGCACGGGGTCGCCGTCCATGATGTCGTCGTGCAACAGGGAGAAGGCGTGCACGAGTTCGACCGACACGGCCGCGGCGACCCCGGCACGCGCGGGCGCTCCCGCCGCCTCGGCGCCGAGCACGGCGAGGGCCTGCCGCAGCCCCTTCCCGCCGGACGCGGCGGTGGGTGCCCCGCCCACCTCGCACCAGCCGAAGGAGTACGCGGCCATCTCGCCCACCCACGGGTGCAGTCGGCCGACCGCTTCCGCCAGCGCGGGTCGCACCAGCGTGCGGCAGCGCTCGAGGACGGCTGGGGCGGCCGGCCCCGCCGCCGACGCCGGCCCCGCCGCCGGCGCGACCACCGTGGTGGAGAGCGCCGCGGGGGAAACCGCACTCGGGGAAACCGCATTCGCGGAAAGCGTGGTCGTGGAGAGCGCCGTCACCGTACGGCCTCCGCGGTCTGGCCACCCGGACGGACGGCGGCCGTCCCGATGCCGAGTTCGTCCTCGGCCCGCGCCACCATCTCCCGGGCGTGCCGCAGTCCGATCCGTTCCAACTCCGCCGCCAGTGACGTCAGTTCCCTGGCCGTCTCGGAGCGGTCGCGGCCCAGGCGGGCCAGCGACTTGGCCAACCCGAGCCGGGCGAGGGCCGTCCCGCGCGGCTCGCCCATCGCGCCGAACTCCGCGAGGGCCTGCTCGTAGAGATCCCGTGCCTCGGCGTAACGGGCCGCCCGGTACAGGACGTTGCCGCGCATCTTGTGGTTGTAGGCCAGCGCGCCGGTGAGGTTCATCGCACGGCAGGCCGTCTCCGCCTCGGCCAGCAGGGCGAGGGCGCGCCCGGTGTCGCCGTCCCGCACGGAGACGACGTCCGCGAGGCCGCGCAGCGCCCAGGCGTGGCCCCGCCGGTCGTCGGCGCGCGCGGAGATCTCTGCCGCCTCCTGGAACAGCGCGTAGGCGGTGTCGAAGTCCCCGGAGTTGCGGTGCATCTGCGCGATGCCCTCCAGTGCCCACACCGTGTGCCGTGCCTCGCCGCGCCGGCGGGCCTCGGCCAGGAGCTGCTCGTGCAGCCTGCCGACGGCCTCGTAGTCGCCCTGGATGCGGCCGGTCTCCGCGAGCCCGGCCAGCGAGTAACCCCGGACGACGACGTCCCCGCCGCGCTCCCCGAGGTCGGCCGCCAGCGCCAGCAGCCGCCGGGCCAGCGGGAAGGCGCCCCGCTGCCGGGCCAGGGTGCCGCCGCTCCACAGGGCCCACGCCATCGCCGCCACGTCGCCCGCGTCCCGGGCCGCGCGGTAGCTCGCCTTCCAGGCCCGGTCGGCCTCGCGCACCTGGCCCAGCCTGCGGTGCGCCTCGGCGACCGCGAGCCCGGAGCGCGCCGCCTCGGCCCGCTCGCCGGCCCGCTCGGCCGCCGCCAACTGCTGGGTGCCGGCGGTCAGTACGTCGACCAGGGAGGAGTTCACGGACAGGGTGGTGAGGGCGCCCTGGTACTCCGGGGCGAAAGCCTTGCCGTACATCGATTCCTTTCGGCCACCATGTATGCACTGTGTGTATACATGGTGTGTATAGCGCGTCCGGAAAACGCCCCGGCCGAGGAGACGGCCGGGGCGGTGTCACCGGATGCCGCGTGTCGTTGCCGGTCAAGACGTGTGTGCGGCGGGCCGGGTTGCCTGTGAGGCGCAGATCACTCGACGGGCCGCGGTGCGGCGGGCCGCCGCGGCGCCGCGGACGGGCGGTGGGGGAAGGGTGTCGCGGGCGGGCGGGCGGTGGGGGGAGGAGGAGTGCCGCGCCCGCGCTCAGCCCGGCGCGTCCGTCTCCGGCTCCAGCAGTCCCTCCCGATGGGCGATCGCCACCGCCTCCGTACGGCCGGCCCCTGCCGGCCGGACGTGACGGGCGCCAGGCGGTCCCGCCGGACGAGGGCGTCCGCCCGCGCCGGCAGCGGCGCCGTCCGCAGTCCTACGGCCGTCCCCCGGGGGACGCGGGCCACGCCGGCCCACTCCTCGCGCCGGCCGGCGGCCAGAGGGCCTCCGCCGGCCACGGGGGAACGGGCTGCCGGGCGTCAGCGGTTCAGCGACCGCGCCCAGTCGTCCGGCACCCGCCCCGCCGGGCCGGGCACGGGCTGGCCAAGGGGGTGGGAGGACGGCTCCGCCAGCTCCGGGCCGGACTCGTACAGCTCGTCGCCGTCGTAGTCCCAGAACCAGTCCTCGCCCGGCTCGAAGCTCTGCACCAGGGGGTGCCCGGTGGACTTCCAGTGCGCGGTGGCGTGCTGGGCGGGGGAGGAGTCGCAGCAGCCGACGTGTCCGCACCGGGCGCAGCGCCGCAGGTGGAACCACCAGCCGCCGCTCGCGTCGCACTCGACGCAGCCGGTGCCGCTCGGCGGGACGCTCGGGTCGAGGTCGTGGGCGTCGGTCATACGGGCTCCTCGGCGGTGTCGGAAGTGTTTTCGGCGTCGGCGTCGCTGCCGGCGCCGGCACCGGTCGTGGTGTTCGGCGCGGTCAGCGGCAGCAGTACCTGGAAGCGGGTGTCGCCCGGCGCGGACTCGACCTGGAGGCTGCCGTGGTGCTTGTTCACGACGATCCGCCAGGAGATCTCCAGGCCCAGGCCGGTGCCCTCGCCGACCGGTTTGGTGGTGAAGAAGGGGTCGAAGATCCGGCTGCGGACGTCCGCCGGGATGCCGGGCCCGGTGTCGCCGAACTCGACCAGCAGCCGGTCGCCCTCGCGCGCGGTCCGCACGGTCAACGTGCCTTCCCCGCCGGCGCTGTTGATGGCGAAGACCGCGTTGTCGACGAGGTTCGTCCACACCTGGTTCAGCTCCGCCGGGTACGCGGGGACGTCCGGCACGGCGCGGTCGTAGTCCTTGACGACCTCGATGCGCGGGCCGATCTTCCCGGACAGCATCAGCAGGGTGCTGTCGAGGAGTTCGTGGACGTCGACGACCCGGTGGGGGGCGCGGTCGAGCTGCGAGTACTGCTTGGCCGCGTCGACGAGCTGGGAGATCCGGTTGGTGGAGTCGTCGATCTCGTCCATCAACAGCTCGGTCTCGACGGTGTAGTTGAGCCAGCCGATCGCGTTGGGCAGGATGTCGGCCGCCACGGCCGCCGCGACCTGATCCAGCCAGTCCGCGTCGAGTCCGGCCTGCACGAACGTCGGCGCGATCCGCCAGCCCTCCGGGATGCCGTGGTCGTCGAGCCAGTCGGTCAGCTCGTCCTCCCGGTCGGAGGCCTCCAGGGGGCTCAGCACCGGGGCCTTGGCGACCCGTTCGGCGGTGCGCTCCTGGATCTCGATCAGTTTGGCGAGCACCTCGCGGGAGTAGGCGCCCTGCGAGATGACGGCGAGCTTGTGCCGCATCTTCGCCACCCGCTCCCGCAGCGTCGCCGTGGCCCGCACGGCCGCGGCGGCCGGGTTGTTCAGCTCGTGCGTGAGCCCGGCCGACAACGAGCCGAGCGCCAGCAGCCGTTCGCGCTGGCCGACGGCCCGCTGGGTGCTCTTCGAGCCGAAGAACAGTCCCTCCAGCAGGTGCGCGGCCATCGGGAACCACTCCTGCATGACGTCCGAGAACGACTGGGCGGGCAGCACGAAGAAACGGGTCGGTTCGGTCACCCGCATCGAGTTGTTGTAGACCTGAGGCACCCGGTCCCCGAGGTAGGCCTGCATCGCGCCCCCGTACACGCCGCGCTGCGAGGTGCGGCTGACCTCGACGTCGTCGCCCCCGACCCGGCGGTACAGCACCACCGTGCCCTCGATCATCACGTAGAAGCAGGTCGCCGGGTCGCCCTCGGTGTAGACCGGACCGGGCTCGAACCGCTCCACCCGCCCCTCGGCGCACAGCCGTCCGAGCTGCTCGGGGGAGAGCTTCTCGAACAGGAACAGCGTGCCGACCTCGGCCGTGTCGCAGGGCATCGGCCGCCCGCTCACGACTGCTCCAGATAACGGTGGACGAGCATGACGGCCATGGCTCCCTCTCCGACGGCGGACGCGACGCGCTTGGCGGACTCGGCGCGCGCGTCGCCCGCCACGAACACGCCGGGGATGTTGGTCTCCAGGTGGTACGGCGGCCGGTCCAGCTCCCATTCCGCCGGCGGCCGCCCGTCCGGGGTGAGGTCCGGCCCGGCCAGGATGAACCCGCGCTCGTCGCGCAGCACGGTGCCGTCCAGCCA
This sequence comes from Streptomyces sp. NPDC048734, assembly GCF_043198675.1. Classification (NCBI taxonomy): domain Bacteria; kingdom Bacillati; phylum Actinomycetota; class Actinomycetes; order Kitasatosporales; family Streptomycetaceae; genus Streptomyces; species Streptomyces sp. NPDC048734. The sequence goes on from NZ_JBICUZ010000017.1 coordinate 98,340, forward strand.
GTCGGTCAGCGGGGCCGCGCCGATGAACACGAACATCCACTGCGCGTCGACGAGTTCGCTCGCCCCGCTGTCCACGTCCCGCAGCGTGAGCTGCTCCAGGTGCTCCGCCCCGTGCGCGGCCTCCACGACGGTACGGGTGCGCACCGAGATGTTCGGCGCCTCCTCGATCTGCTGGATCAGGTAGTACGACATCGACGCCGCCAGGGACTCGCCGCGCACCAGCAGCGTCACCGACTTGGCGCCCCGCGCCAGGTACATCGCCGCCTGGCCCGCCGAGTTGGCGCCGCCCACGATGTACACGTCCTGCCCCTGGCAGGAGGCCGCCTCGGTCAGCGCCGAGCCGTAGTACACCCCGCAGCCGGTCAGGTCGTCGCAGCCCGGCGCCGGCAGCTGCCGGTACGACACACCGGTCGCCAGGATCACGCTGTGCGCGGCGACCGCCGAGCCGTCGGAGAACCGTACGACGCGGGCGGCGCCGTTGACCTCCAGTCCCGTCACCTCGCGCGCGGTGAGGATCTCGGCGCCGAACCGGGTGGCCTGGCGGCGGGCCCGGTCGGTGAGCTGCGCGCCGGACACGCCGTCGGGGAAGCCGAGGTAGTTCTCGATGCGGGAGCTCTGCCCGGCCTGCCCGCCGGTCGCCGACCGCTCCACCAGTACGGTCCGCAGCCCCTCCGAGGCGCCGTAGACGGCCGCGCCGAGCCCGGCCGGGCCGCCGCCGATCACCACCAGGTCGTAGAACTCCGCCTCCGGGGTCGTCGCCAGTCCCACGCGGGCGGCCAGCTCGGGGGCGTCCGGCTCGGTCAGCGGGGTGCCGTCGGGGGTGATCACCAGCGGCAGTCGCCGGCCGTCGGCGCCGGCCGCGGCCAGCAGCCGCCGCCCCTCCGGCTCGTCGCAGGAGTACCAGCGGTAGGGGACCTGGTTGCGGGCCAGGAACTCCCGCACGTCGGAGGAGCGCGCCGACCAGCGGTGCCCGACGACCTTGGTGGCCGGCACGGGCCGGTGGTCGCCGGCGCGCCAGGCCGCGAGCAGGTCGTCCAGGACCGGGTAGAGCTTCTCCTCCGGCGGGTCCCACGGCTTGAGGAGGTAGTGGTCGAGGTCGACCACGTTGATCGCGTCGATCGCCGCGTTGGTGTCGGCGTACGCGGTCAGCAGCACGCGCCGCGCGCCGGGGTACACGTCCAGTGCTTGTTCGAGGAACTCGATGCCGTTCATCTGCGGCATGCGGTAGTCCGCGAGGATCACGGCCACCAGGTCGCCCCGCAGCTTCAGCTCGCGCAGGGCCTCCAGCGCGGACTCGCCGGACTCGGCGCGCACGATCCGGTACGCGGCGCCGTAGCGGCGCCGCAGATCGCGGGCGACGGCGCGGGAGACCCCCGGATCGTCGTCCACGGTCAGAATGACGGTCCGCGCGGTCTCGGTGGCCTGTGCCATACGTCTCCCACCCCGGGGGTTCAGGACTCGCGGCACGGCGGGCCCCGCGCCGGTTCCCGCCCATCGTATGGTCGATCGCCCGCGTCCGCTCCGGAGCCGGTGGGGCCGTGCGCTCCCGGTACAGGACGGGGCACCGTCGGTCGACACGACAGACACGGCACGGCACGGGGCCCGCCGGCCGGGGACGGACGGCACCCGCGGCCGGACCGGGACGGGCACCCGCGGCCGGACCGGGACGGGTCTCAGCCCTTGCGGGCGCTCAGCACGCAGAACTCGTTGCCCTCGGGATCCTCCAGCACCACCCAGGTCTGCTCGCCCTGCCCCACGTCGGCGGGGCGCGCCCCCAGGGACAGCAGACGGTCGACCTCCGCGCGCTGGTCCCCGGGCCGGAAGTCCAGGTGCAGCCGGTTCTTGACCGTCTTGGCCTCGGGCACCGACACGAACAGCAGGCCCGGCAGCCGGTCCGGGGCCGGCCCGATCCCGAACTCGTCGGCGGCGCCGTCGACCACGACTCGGCCGAGGGCCTCGGCCCACCAGCGCCCCAGCGCGACCGGACCGGCAGCGTCGACGATCACCTGTTCCCACTCCAAGGTCATGACCGGAAGGCCAGTGGTGAAGACTGGACCCGACGAATCGAATCGATTCGGTGAACAGAAGCGGGGAGGCGACGGGATGACGGGCCCGATCACGGCAGGGGTCGACGGAACGGAAGAGAGCCTGGCGGCACTGGCCTGGGCGGCCAGGGAGGCCGTCCGGCGGGATCTGGCGCTGCGGGTGGTGCACGCCTGGCGGTTCCAGCCGGACGCGGCGGCCGAGGTGGCGGACCGGGACGCCCAGCGGGACTGGGTGGGGGCCGCCGCCCGGGAGGCCGTCGCGGAGGTCGCGGCACGCCACCCGGGACTGCGGGTGACCGGCGACGTCCTGGAGGGCGAGCCGGCGGACACGCTGCTCGCCGCCGCGGCGGAGGCGGAACTGCTGGTGCTGGGCTCGCGCGGGCACGGCGCGGTCGTCGGCTTCCTGCTCGGTTCGGTCGGCCAGCAGGTGATCGCCGAGGCCCGCCGTCCGGTCGTCCTGGTGCGGGCCGGGGACAAGGCCAGCTCCGAGGTGGCCGGGCACGAGATCGTGGTCGGCCAGCACGGCTCGCCCGAGGACAGCGCGCCCACGCTGCGGTTCGCGTTCGAGACGGCGGCGGCCCGCGGCGCCTCCGTCCGCGCGGTACGGGCCTGGACCCTGCCCCCGGTGTTCTCCTACAGCCCCGCCTCGCTCAAGCTGCTCGACGACGCGGGCGGCCTGGAACCGTACGAGAAGAAGGCGCTGGCCGACGCCCTCGCCCCGTGGCGCGAGCGCTTCCCGGACGTACCGGTGGTGGAGCACGTGGAGATCGGCAGCGCCGGCCAGGTGCTGTTGTCGGTGTCCGGGCGGGCCCAGCTGGTGGTGGTCGGCCGGCGGGCCCGCCGTACCGCGGTCGGCGCCCGGATCGGCTCGGTGGCGCACGGCGTGCTGCACCACGCGGACTGCCCCGTGGCCGTCGTCCCGCACGAGTGACGCGGGCCGGGGCCCGGCTCCCCGGGCGTCCGGCTCACTCCGGCGTCGTCGGCTCCAGGGTCTCCCGCGCGCGGGGCAGGATCCTGGCGATGTAGTCCTGTACGGCCGTGTCGAGGCCGATGTCGTGCTGTGCGCGCTCCGACAGGTACCAGCGGTGTTCGAGGAGTTCGTGGTAGATCTCCGCCGGATCCATGGAGCCGCGCAGTTCGAGCGGCACGGCCCGCACGGTCGGCCGGAACACGTCCCGCACCCAGCGGTGCGCCAGCACCTCGGGGCGGGCGGCGAGGGGGTCGCCCGGGGCGTAGTCGTCCTGGGTGGCCATCCAGCTCTCCAGGTCGTTCAGCAGCCGCCTGGCCTGGTTCTCCTCGGTGTCCAGGCCGGTCAGCCGCAGCAACTGCCGCTGGTGGTGGCCCGCGTCGACGACCTTCGGCACGAAGGTGACCGTGTCGCCGTTGGTGGAGTGCTCGATCTGCATCTCCGCGACGTCGAAGCCCAGCTCGTGGAGCCGGCGGATGCGGCGCTCGATGTAGTGGTACTTGCCCGCCGGGTAGACGGAGGTGCGGGTCAGCTCCTGCCACAGCCCCTGGTAGCGGGAGCAGATCTCCATGCCGAACTCGACCGGGTCCACCGACGGGTGCAGGGCGCCGGAGGCCTCCAGGTCGAGCAGTTCACCGCTGATGTTCACGCGGGCCAGGTCCAGGTCGTAGTCGCGCTGTCCGGGGCTCAGCTGCGGATGCAGGTCACCGGTCTCGGCGTCGACCAGGTAGGCGGCGTAGGCGCCCGCGTCGCGCCGGAACAGGGTGTTGGACAGCGAGCAGTCGCCCCACGCGAACCCGGCCAGGTGCAGCCGCACCAGCAGCACAGCCAGGGCGTCCATCAGCCGGTGCATGGTCGCCGGCCGCATGGTCGTCTCGAACATCGACCGGTACGGCATCGACCCGCCCAGGTGCCGGGTGACCAGGACCGGCTCCAGCGGGTCGCCCGCCGGGTCGGCGCGCCCGGTGATCACGGCCAGCGGGTCGACGGCCGGGATGCCCAGCCGGTCCAGGTCGCGCAGCAGTTCGTACTCGCGCAGCGCCGGGCGCTCGGCCAGTTCCTTGACGGCGATCACCTCGTCGCCGGCGCGGGCGTAGCGCACCACGTGCCGGGAGATGCCGCGCGGCAGCGGTACGAGAATGTCCTCGGGCCACTCCTCCAGCGGAAGCTGCCAGGGCAGCTCCAGCAGGAGGGCCGGGTGCTCCGGGTTGGTGGCGCTGATCTGCAAAGCCATGGCCCGACCTTAGACGGCGTGTTCCCGGGCTCGCTGGGCAGCCTCCCGCACGGACCCCCGGTGCACCGGCCCGTGGCCGGGCAGCAGGGTGTCGGCCGCCAGGGACCCGATCACGTCCAGCGAGGCCAGCGCGCGGGCCCGTTCGTGGTGGAACATTCCGGGCAGCAGCTGCGGCCCCCGGATCCGCGAGGTGGCGTGCCCGCTGACCAGCGCGTCACCGGAGACGAGGATCCCGGCCTGCGGGAGGTGGAAGACGGTGTGGCCGTCCGTGTGGCCGGGGGTGTGCACGGGTACGGGCCGGCCCGGCAGGTCCAGCGCGCCGGTGGTGCCGGTGGCGGCGGGGAACGGCTCCGGGGCGGTGACCGGATGCTGTTCGGTGCCGCCGGAGCGCAGCGCGTGCACCATCCACGGCAGGACGCCGGGCCGCCAGGCGTTGCGCAGCACCGTGCCGACGCTCACCTGCTGGAGGAAGTCCCTCCGGGCGTGCGGGACTTCGGCCGGATGCAGGAGGACGGGCGTGCCGTGAGCGGTGCGCAGGTGTTCGGCGGACCCGAGGTGGTCGTTGTGCGCGTGGGTGACGAGGACGGCGGTGACCGCCCGCGGTGAACCGCCCACCGCGGCGAGGGAGTCCAGCAGTCGCTGCCGGTCCGCCGGGTAGCCGGTGTCGATCAGGGTGACGGCGTCGCCCTCGGTGAGGATCACCCAGTTGGTGTTGCTGCCGTGCACCAGGTAGGTGCCGTCCGCGACCTGCCGTACGTCTGCCCGCATGATCGTCCCGTGGGGTGAGGTCCGTGCCCGACGAGGACAGCAAAGCAGATCGCCGTGGCCGTGACCGCGGCTGTCGCTGCTGCTGTCGCTGTCGCTGTCGCTGTCGAGAGCCTTTCGATACATGAACGCATCGGATACATTCCCGTATCGAACGGAGGCCGACATGGCGGCGGAACAGACGACGAGGCGTGTCACCCGGCGCCGGGTGCGCACCCGGGCCAACCTCCTCGACGCCGCCTTCGAGGTGTTCGCCGCCAAGGGCTTCGGGCGGGTCTCCATCGAGGAGGTCTGCGAGGCCGCCGGCTACAGCCGGGGCGCCTTCTACTCCAACTTCGCCAGCCTGGACGAACTCTTCTTCGCCCTCTACCGGCAGCGCGCCGACCTCATCGCCCGGCAGGTCGCCGACGCGCTCGCCGGGGACGGACCCGGCCTCGACGTGCCCGCGTCCGTGGACCGCGTCACCGAGGTACTGCTCCTCGACCACGACTGGCTGCTGGTGAAGACGGACTTCCTCGTGCACGCCGCCCGCGACCCGGCCGTCGCCCGGTCCCTGCTCGAACACCGCGCGACGCTCCGCGGCGCCATCGCCGACCGGCTCGGCCGCGACCGCGGTCCCGACGCACTGCCCGCCGTCCTCGGCGACGCCGACGCCGCCGCCCGCGCGGTGGTCGCCGCCTACGACGGCGTCACCACCCAACTGCTGCTCGACAAGGATGTGGACGGTGCCCGCGCCTGGCTCAAGCAGCTCCTCACCGCGCTGCTGACCGAAGGCGGCGCCCGGCCCGGGAGCCGCCCGGAGCACCACCCCGCAAAAGCCTCCGGGAGCCGGCACCCCGGGCGTCACCCCGCAAAAGCCCCCGAGAAGCACCCCGGGAAGCACCCCGAATGAGAAAGGCAACGGTCGCCATGGACGCGGACGTCATCGTCGTCGGAGCGGGTCTCGCCGGCCTGGTCGCGGCGCACGAACTCACCAGCAGGGGCAGGCGGGTCGCCCTGGTCGACCAGGAGAACGCCGCCAACCTCGGCGGCCAGGCGTTCTGGTCCTTCGGCGGGCTGTTCCTCGTCGACTCGCCCGAACAGCGGCGCCTCGGCGTCAAGGACTCCTTCGACCTCGCCTGGAGCGACTGGCAGGGCAGCGCGCAGTTCGACCGCACCGACGACGAGGACTCCTGGGCGGTGCGCTGGGCGCGCGCCTACGTCGAGTTCGCGGCGGGGGAGAAGCGGACCTGGCTCGCCGGGCACGGCATCTCCTTCGTGCCGACCGTCGGCTGGGCCGAGCGCGGCGACCTGCGCGCCGACGGGCACGGCAACTCCGTGCCCCGCTTCCACGTCGCGTGGGGGACCGGCACGGGCGTCGTCGAGCCGTTCGTGCGCTACGCCCGCCAGGCCGCCCGGGACGGGCTGCTCACCTTCCACCACCGCCACCGCGTCGACGAGCTGGTGATCGAGGGCGGCGCCGCGCGGGGCGTACGCGGCACGGTCCTCGCGCCCGACGACGCACCGCGCGGCGTCTCCTCCAACCGCGAGCGCGTCGGTGACTTCGAACTGACCGCCCAGGCCGTCGTCGTCACCAGCGGCGGCATCGGCGCCAACCACGACATGGTCCGCCGCCACTGGCCCGAACGCCTCGGCACCCCGCCCGCCGAGATGGTCACCGGCGTCCCCGCCTACGTCGACGGCCGCATGCTCGACATCAGTGCCGAGGCCGGTGTCCGGCTCGTCAACCGTGACCGCATGTGGCACTACACGGAGGGCGTCCGCAACTGGGACCCCGTCTGGCCCGGCCACGGCATCCGCATCCTGCCCGGCCCGTCCTCGATGTGGTTCGACGCCCTCGGCCGCCGCCTGCCCGACCCCTGCCTGCCGGGCTACGACACCCTCGGCACCCTCCGGCACCTGCGCACCACCGAGGACATCGCCGGGTACGACCACTCCTGGTTCGTCCTCACCCGCAGAATCGTCGAGAAGGAGTTCGCGCTGTCGGGCTCCGAGCAGAACCCCGACATCACCGCCAAGGACCGCAAGGCCGTCCTGCGCGACCGCATCCTCGGCAAGGGCGCGCCGGCCCCCGTGCAGGCCTTCCTCGACCGCGGCGCGGACTTCGTCGTCGCCGACACCCTGGACCGGCTGGTCGAGAAGATGAACGGCCTGACGGACCAGGCGCTGCTCGACGCCGACGGCCTGCGCCGCCAGATCCGCGCCCGAGACCTCCAGATGGCCAACCCGTACGCCAAGGACGCCCAGGTGCAGGGCATCCGCAACGCCCGCCGCTACATCGGCGACCGCCTCGGCCGCGTCGCGACCCCGCACCGCCTCCTCGACCCCGAGGCCGGCCCCCTCGTCGCCGTCAAGCTGCACGTCCTCACCCGCAAGACCCTCGGCGGCATCCAGACCGACCTGGACTCGCGCGCCCTCGGCGCCGACGGCAGCCCGGTCGAGGGCCTGTACGCGGCGGGCGAGGTCGCCGGGTTCGGCGGCGGCGGCGTCCACGGCTACAACGCCCTGGAGGGCACCTTCCTCGGCGGCTGCCTCTTCTCGGGGCGCGCGGCGGGACGGGCGGCGGCACGGCAGACGGGGTGAGGCCGGTCCCGGTCCCGGCGGAGGCTGCGGACCCCTTCCCCGGCCGGCGATCACGCCGCCTCCCGGAACCGGCCGGGGACCGGGCCGGGCCCCACCGCGGAATGCGCCTGGGCCGTGGGCGTGCTCCTCGTCGGCGAGGTGGAGCGCTCCTCGCCAGGTGGCGGGTTCCGGGGCCGGGGACGTGGTGCGGCCCCGCGGCCGGGCGGGCGCCCGTCCTCAGCCGAGGAGACGGGCCGGGACCGCCGCGTGGCTGTGCTCCGGCTCCTCCACCGCAGTGAGCAGGGTCACCGGCCCCGAAGCCGCCGACTCCCTGACATCACGCGGGAGTTCCTCCACCTCGGTCTGCCGGTCGTCCGCCACCTGACCGCCGCCCGCGGCGGCACGGCACGGGCGCCGAGCACGCCGGGCGCCGGAAGCGTGTGCACCCTGCGGCTGCCCGCCGCCGCCACGGCACCGCGGGACGGCTGAGCCGGCGGAGGCCCCGTGGCGCGGCCGGCGGTGACCGGCGCGGCGCGCGAGGAGACGGTCCGGCAGGAGGCGCGGCAGGGCACGCCGCGGAGGGCGGGCCGGTGGGAACCGGCCCGCCCTCCGCGGGGATCACGAACTGCGGCGTGCCTTGATGCGCCGCTTGAGGGCGCGCCGTTCGGTCTCGCTCGTGCCGCCCCAGACGCCGAGGCCCTGATCGGTCTCCATCGCCCATTCCAGGCACTGGTCCCGCACCGGGCAGCCCCGGCAGACGGCCTTCGCCTGCTCGGTCTGCAGGAGTGCCGGACCCGAGGTGCCGATCGGGAAGAAGAGTTCCGGGTCCTCATGGCGGCACGCGGCGCTCTGTCGCCAGTCGTCCATCGAAGTCACCTGCGATCGAAGTCGTGTGCGGTTCCGGATGCTTGCTCCTGATCGGGTCACCGGCAGGGCCGAAGTGAAACCGCGCCGCACGAACCGGTGGCCGCGGCCCGGCCGCCCGCTCAGCCCCGCAGGGTCTTCTTCGCCGTCTCCACGACGGCGGTCGTCACGGCGGCCAGGGCGGGGGAGTCGAGCTTCCACTGCTGCCAGAACAAGGGGACGTCGAGGGGACGTTGCGGCGCGAGGGAGACCAGACTCCCGGCCGCCAGCAGCTCCCGGGCCTGCAACTCGGGCACCATGCCCCAGCCGAGCCCGGCCACCACCGCGTCGAGGAAACCCTCCGAGGTCGGCACGGCGTGCCGCAGCCGGCTCGCGCCGTCGGGGCCGCGCCGCAGCCGCCGTACGAACGCGTCCTGGAGGTCGTCGCGGCGGTCGAAGGTGACCACGGGCGCCCGCGCGAGCCCCTCGCCCGGCGGCACGCCGTCGAGGAACGCGGCGGCGAAGTCGGGACTCGCGGCCGCGAAGTAGCGCATCGAGCCCAGCGACCTGACCGAGCAACCGGTGACGGCGTCCGGCAAGGAGGTCACCGCGGCCATCACCAGGCCCTCCCGCAGCAGCTCCGCCGTCCGCGTCTCGTCCTCCCGGTGCAGTTCGAAGCAGAACGGCGGCTCGCGCGGTACGCGGGTGAGGGCGGGCAGGAACCAGGTGGCGAGCGAGTCCGCGTTGACCGCCACCGTCACGCGCGTCGGCTCCCCGGCACCACTCATGCCCAGCTCGGACCGCGTGTCGCGCTCCAGCCGGGCCAGCTGCCTGGCGAACCGTACGACGATCTCCCCGGACTCCGTCGGCCGCACCGGCTTGGTGCGCAGCAGCAGGACCCGGCCGGTGCGCTGCTCCAGCGCCTTCACCCGCTGGCTGACCGCCGACGGCGTCACGTGCAGGGCGGCGGCCGCGGCGTCGAAGGTGCCCTCGTCGACCACGGCGAGCAGGGTGCGCACCTGGTCGAGGGGAAGATCTGTCATCACGATCGCTAATGATACGTAAGAATCTTTAGCTGGTCCCGCAGTGATTCACTCCCTAGCGTGGACGCCATGTCCACCTCCCTCGCCGCCGCGGCGGCCGGCTTCGGCACCGGTCTCTCCCTCATCGTCGCCATCGGCGCCCAGAACGCCTTCGTCCTGCGCCAGGGCATCCGCCGGGACGCAGTCCTCGCCGTCGTCGCGATCTGCGCGCTGTCCGACGCCGTCCTCATCACCCTCGGGGTGGCCGGGGTGGGCGCGCTGGTGGTGGCCTGGCCCGGCGCCCTCACCGCCGTCGCCTGGCTCGGCGGCGCCTTCCTGCTCTGCTACGGCGCCCTCGCCGCCCGCCGGGTGCTCAAGCCGGGCGGCGCCCTGGAGACGAAGGGGGAGGCCGCCGGCTCCCGGCGGCGGGCGGTGCTCACCTGCCTCGCGATGACCTGGCTCAACCCGCACGTCTACCTCGACACCGTCTTCCTGCTCGGCACCGTCGCCGCCGACCGCGGCCCGCTGCGCTGGACCTTCGGCCTGGGGGCGGCGGCGGCCAGCCTGTGCTGGTTCGCCGCGTTGGGCTTCGGGGCGCGGCTGCTCGGCCGCTTCCTGGCCCGCCCCCAGGCCTGGCGCGTCCTGGACGGACTCGTCGCCGCCACGATGATCACCCTCGGTGCCACCCTGATCGCCGGAGCCTGAGCGTCCGCGCCGCCGCAGCCCGAGCTGCGGTGGTGGCCCCCGGAGCGGACGTCGTCGCGGGCGGCCCGCGCCCGGTGGACGTCCTCCAGGGCCCGGTGGACGTCCTCCACGACGCGGTGGACGTCCTCCACGGCGCGGCGGGCGCGGCCTTCGGCCCGCGCGCGGCCCTGACGGGCGGCGGCCGGCCGGTCGTCGCCGCCGTGCTGGGCCTGGCCTGCGCGGTACCGGCTCTGCGGCGCTACCGCGTCCAGGGCCTCCCGTTCGGATCAGATGATCCTGCGGCGGTGCATGCCGTACTGCTCCATCAGTCTGCCCCGGGTGGTCTCCAGGCGGTGGGCGAGGATCTCGGCCACGATGCGGACCAGGGAGAGGCCGAGTGCGGGGTCCTCCTCGCACAGCTTGAGCACCGCCCGGGCCTCGAACTCGTAGGCGCGGACCGGGCTGAACGCCTCCGCGCCGAAGTCCCACCGGTACGGCGGGAACAGCCAGGACCAGCCGAGCAGGTCGCCGGCGCCGAGACTGGCGACGGTGACCCGTTGTATGGACGTCACCTGCTGGTCCAGGGAGACCGCCCCGGAGCGGATGACCCAGAAGCGGTCGGCCGTGCCGCCCGCCTCGAAGATCCTGGTGTCCTCCGGGAAGGACACCTCGCGGGCGAGGGTCATCAGACGCTGGCGCTGGGGCGGGGGGAGGGCGGTCAGCAGCTTCGTCGCTCTGGTCATGGCACGGGGCTCCTCGCCGGCGATGGTTCCGGGGTGTTCCCTGGGGCCTCGGGCCCCTAAGCCCATTTCAGCCGCTGCGGGCGCCCCGGGCACCTCGGCGGTGGGAGGTTTCGTCGGCGGGCATGCGAAAGCCCTGGCTGGACGGGGGAAGCCAGCCAGGGCCGTCGCATGCGGTATGCGGAGGAGAAGAACTCGACTCCGCGACCACTGGATGAACCGTAAACCACTCTGACGCTTTTCGCGCAACCATAACCCGGTCGCGTGACCTGTTTCACTTCCGTGGCCGTCACCCTCGCTCCGCTCACCCCGCGTCCCGCGCGACCACTCTGATCGTGTCGAGCCGCCGGTCCGTCGGGTCGGGCAGGTTCATGCCCGCCTCCAGCCCCGAGCGCAGATAGCGCAGCACCGGCTCGGTGAGCCGCTCACCGGGCAGGACGGCGGGGATGCCGGGCGGATACGGCGTGATCATCTCCGCGGCGACCCGGCCGGCCGCCTTCGACAACGGGACGTGCTCGGCCGGACCGAAGAACGCGTCCCGCGGCAACAGCGCCTGTGCCAGACGGAGTTCGGCGGGGGGCGGCACCTCGGTGCGGGGCGCCGGCCGCAGGTCCGGCGCGGCGCGCGCGAGGTCCTTGAGGGCCGCGAGCAGCTCCCCGGTCGTCGCCCGGTCGTCGCCGTGGGTGATCTGGGTGCCGATCCGCCGGTGGTCGGACAGGTGGACGTCGACCGACCGGTGCTCGTGCAGCCAGTCGGCCGCCTGGAAACCCGAGACGCCCAGCCCTTCGAGGTCGATCACGACGGGCAGCGGGTCGAAGTCGTCGGCCAGGTCCGGACCGCAGTAGTCCGCCCGGTCGTCGACGTGCATGCCGTCGATCTGCTCGACGGCCGCCCGCACCTCGGCCGCCAGCTCCAGGGCGGTGCCCGTCAACTCCTCGCCGTGCAGGCGCATCTGCCGCCGCCAGCCGTCCATCCCGGCGTACAGCAGCACCGACGGACTGGTGGTGCCCAGCAGATCCGCCCGCGTCTTCAGCAGCTCCGCCGGGACGCGATCGCCCTGGAGGTGGAAGAGCGAGCCCTGCTCCAGGCCGCTGCCCATCTTGTGGACGCTGGTGACACAGATGTCGGCACCCGCGTCCATCGCCCAGGACGGCAGCTCCGGATGGAAGGGCAGGTGCGCACCCCACGCCTCGTCCACGACCAGCGGCAGCGAGCGGCGGTGACAGACCTCGGCGATCGCCCGCAGGTCCGCGCAGGCGCCGTACGGCGTCGGACTGGTGACCAGGGCGCCCTTCGCGTCGGGATGGACCTCGAAGGCCTTCTCGAAACCCGCGGCGGACGGCGGATGCGCCAGATGCCGCTCGCCGTCCCACTGGGGCTCCACCCACACCGGTTCGATCCCGGCGAGGATCAGGCCCGACACCACCGACTTGTGCGCGTCCCGCCCGATCAGCAGTTTCTCGTGCGGTCCGGCCACCGACAGCATCGCGGCCTTGACCGACAGGGAACTCCCGCACGTCGTGAAGAAGGTGTGCTCGGCGTGGACGGCGTCCGCCATCAGCTCCTCGGCGCGTTCGAGGACCCGGCCCCGGGTCAGCCGGTCGTCGAGTCCGCCCGACGCCAGGACGTCACCGAGGAACACCGCGTCGCCCAGCACCGCCCGCACGTCGGGGTCGGCGCCGCGTGCCTGCTTGTGTCCGGGCGGCGAGAACGCCAGCCGCCCCTGGCGGTGGTACTCGACGAGGGCTTCCAGTACGGGTGCGCGTGTGTGATCGACCGACATGCGGAGCAGGGTGCCCGCACTGTCGCCCGCCAATCGGGCGCCCGCGGAAACCGCCGGTCAGCCGGCGCCCGCGTGATGCCCCGGGGTCACGATCTCGTCCAGCACGTCCAGGACCGCCTCGTACGCCAGGCTCCGCAGGTGCGCCTCGCGCGCCGCGTCCGGGTCGGTGCGCCCCAGATCCTCGCTCCGCGACCGCAGGTTCCGCAGCTCCTCCCGCGCGCAGGCCCTTGCGCGCTGGATGCGCCTCAGCAGTTCGTCCGAGTCCACGACATCCGTCATGCACTCCGCCTACCCCCGGCAGGCCCGTCGATGACCCCGTTCCCCCGGATGACCGCCCCCGGCCGCCGTCGACGACCTGCCGGATTCCGCCGAATGCCCGGAAAGGAAGGTTTGGCCGGGCTTTCGGGGGCCAGCCGGAGTGAGAGGGCCGTGCCCGGCCGACGGGGGAGAGGGTCCACCAGACCAGTCGAGGACGTCAGGAGAGCGAAAGGATGCGTGCGAGCGCGAACCACCGCACCGACCGAACCAGCAGGACCGACCGAACCAGCAGGACCGACCGAACCAGCAGGACCGACGGGACCGGCCAGACCGGCGGGACCGACCGGCCGGACCGCGCGTACCGGCCCGAGCGCACCGACGGCGCGCACGGCATCGGCGCGCCGCCCCCGGTGCACTGCCACGGCGACGGGCCCTGCCGCCCGTCCGACGTCCGCAGCGCCATACGGCGCGCACTCGACGGACGGGGCGGGGCGACCGGCAGCCCCTACGACGAGGAGGCCGTCTCCGACGCGCTGCTCGTCGCCTCGGAACTCACCTCCAACGCCATCCTCCACGGGGGCGGCATCACCGACTTCGACGTGGACATCGACGGGTGGGCCGTGCGGGTCTCCGTGAGCGACCGCAGCGACCGGCTGCCCGTCGTCGCCGACCCGCTCGACGACCAGGGACGGCGCCGGCCCGGCGGCCGGGGCTGGCCGATCGTCTGCAGGCTGGCCTGCGACGTCCGGGTGTCCGGCCTGCCGTCCGGCGGCAAGCGCATCACCGCCGTCGTTCCCGTGTCCTGACCCGCCGACCCCTCCCACGACCGCCCGGCCCCGACCGCCGCCGATCACCGCCGAGGCCCGTGTCCGCACCCGCCGTCACGGCCGTACCGGCCGTGCGAACAGGTTTCCCGCCACCGGAGTTTGTTCCTCCGGACCCAGGGCAGAAGGAGGTTCGTGCTTCGGACCGGAGGCGCGCCCAGGGGAGCGGTACGACCGCTCCGGGGCGCTCCAGGCGCCCCGGACGGCAGCGGCCCTTCCCCTGGTCATTCCCCCTGACTCCACCGTTCAGGAGCGATTCCGCATGCTCATCGACATGGCGACAAGCCGTCCCGCCGCATCAGCCCCGAACCCCACCGCTCCCTCCCGTCGCACCCACGACGACGCTCCCGACACCACCGCCCTCTTCATCCGGCTGACCACGATGGAGGAGGGTCCCGAGCGGGACGCCGTACGCGACCGGATCGTCACCGCCTGGCTGCCCATGGCCCACCGGATCGCCGGCCGCTTCCGCGACCGCGGTGAGGCCGTCGAGGACCTCCGGCAGGTGGCCGCACTCGGCCTGGTGAAGGCCGTCGACCGCTTCGACCCGGAACGCGGGGCCTTCGAGAGCTACGCCGTCCCCACCATCACCGGGGAGATCAAGCGGCACTTCCGGGACCGGATGTGGGCCCTGCGGGTCCCCCGCCGGGTGCAGGAACTGCGCAACAAGGTGCGCGTCGCCCGGCGCGAGCTGGCCCAGACGCCCGGCGCCCCCGAGCCGTCGACCGCCGACCTCGCCGCCCACACCGGACTCACCGAGGACGAGGTCGCCGCGGGCCTCGAGGCCCTGGAGAGCTTCAGCACCCTGTCGCTGGACGCCGAACTCCCCGCCGGGGACGACGGCTACAGCCTCGCGGACACCCTCGGCGGGCCCGACGCCTCCTACGACATCGTGGTCGACCGCGAGTCCGCCAAGGAGAGCCTGCGCCGGCTGCCGGAACGCGAGCGGGCCATTCTCTACATGCGCTTCTTCGAGGACATGACCCAGAGCCGCATCGCCGACCGGCTCGGCATCTCCCAGATGCACGTCTCGCGGCTCATCAGCCGCAGCTGCGCCCAGGTGCGCCAGGAAGCCCTGGGGCGACCGGGCGACCACCGCTGAACCGGCCCGAGGGCCGTACGTGTCCCACCCGTTCCGGACCAGGAGAAAACGTTGATGCTGATGCCTCACCCCGCCGTCCTGCGCACCCTCGTGGCCGAGTACGAGGCCGCCACGGCGAGCGGATCCGCCGCGGTCGACACGCGGACGCAGGACCTTGCTTACACGCTGTGCGTCTCCACCGGGACCCGCGAGGTCACCCGGGCCCTGGAAGTGGCCCGGAGCTGGCTCGCCGCGGCCAGCGACACCACCGCCGGCCGCAGCACCGACGACGGGCCGCACGTGTACGCCTGACCGGTCGGCGCTCCGACGCCCCGCCGCGGCCCGCCCGCGGCGGGGCGCCCGTGTGTACGGCGCCCGGGAGCGCGGCGCCTGAGCGCACGGCCCGTGCGCACGGCCCGCGCGCACGGCGTCCGGGTGGGCGGTGCCCGCAGGTGTGACCCGGGTGTGCGGCCTGCGTACGAGCCGTGTGAGGCCCGTGTGTGCGGCCCGTGTGTGCGGCGCCGAAGCCGGGGCATCCGGGTGTCCGGGACTCTTCCAGGAGGTTGACATGAACGCGAGTGCCCTGGCGCGCAACGGCCGTATGGAGGCCGAGCGCGCCGCGCGGGGTTCGGTCACGCGGGGGGCCGCGCGGGCCGGACTGGCCGCGCGCGGAGTGATCTACCTGCTCGTCGGGGCGCTGGCCCTCCAGATCGCCTTCGGTGAGGACAAGAAGCAGCAGGCCGACCGGCAGGGCGCCCTCGCCGAGATCGCGGAGCACTCCTTCGGCTCCGTCCTGCTGTGGGCCCTCGGGATCGGGCTGGTCGGCATGGCGCTGTGGCGGCTGTCGGAGGCGGTCTTCGGCTCGGCAGGACCGGACGGCCGCAAGACAAAGAAGCGTCTGCTGGCGTTCGTCCGCTGCGTCTTCTACTCCTTCGTCGCCTACTCCGTGCTCGCCTTCGCCGCCGGATCGGGCAGCGGGGGCGGGTCGAGCGACGAGCAGTCGCGTGACGTCACCGCCCGCGTGCTCGAGCTTCCCGGGGGCCGGTGGATCGTCGGCGCAGTCGGTGCCGGGATCATCGTCGGCGGCATCTGGATAGGCGTCCGGGCCGTCCTGCGCAAGTACCACAAGCACCTGCGGCTCGGCCAGATGTCCGCGCGGACACGCCGCCTCGTGGACGTCACCGGTGTGGGCGGCGGCGCGGCGCGCGGCCTGGTGTTCGCGGCGGCCGGCGCCTTCGCCGTCCGCGCGGCCGTCGACTACGAGCCCGACAAGGCCAAGGGGCTCGACGACACCCTGCGCTCCTTCGCCGACACGCCCGCCGGGCCGTGGCTGCTGGCCTGCGTGGCGGCCGGCCTGGTGCTGTTCGGGCTGTTCTCCTTCGCGATGGCCCGCTGGCGGAAGGTCTGAACGCGCCGTCGGCGGGAACTCGGGGGAAATGAACGAATCCGAGTTCCCGCCGGACGGACGGCCCGTGGACATGTACCTCGACCTCCTGCGCGTCCGCATGGACAGCGAGGACTTCGCGATGCTGCTCAAGGTCGTCTCACCCGCCCTGCGCGCCCTGGACGAACAATCCGCCGAGACCCTCGACTTCGCGCTCGATCCGAAGGAGACCGAGGAGCTGCCCCAGGAGATCCGTGACGAGGCCGCCCTGGTCATCGCCACGGCCGTCACCGGCCGGCTGGACAACCAGCTTGTCGAGATCCAGGTCGACGGAACCGGCCCGGTCCGCGTGGTCACCGACGCGGAGACCGCCTCCGACCCGGGCCGCCTGGCCGAGATCGCCGGCTGCATCCAACAGCGCCAGAACGACACCGAAGCGCTCCGGGGAATCGCGGCGGCGAGCGGCCTGCCGACGGACTTCTGACCCCGCCTCCGAGCGGCCCCGTCCGGGTGCCCGCACCGACGCCGACCGGCGCCGGTGCGGGCACCCGTGTCTTGTGTGCGGGGGAGGGGGAGCCGCGGCGGCGGCCTGTACGGGGCTGGGCCCGACCTGCCCGGTGCGGGCGCCCGCCCGGTCGGCGGGTGCGGGGCAACGCGGCGTGGCCGGGTGAGGACCGGACCGGTCTTCGAGAGCCCGCCGCCGGCCGGTCCGTGGGATCTTGCCGTCGGCCAACCTCGGGGATCCTCCCCGCCTTGATCGGCCTCGCCCGTCTCGCCCGAGCCACCTCTTGCCCGGCCCTCCCCCGTCCCCCTTGCTCGGCGCCGGGGCTCGTGCCCTCGGCCGCCGCCGGGCGCGGGCCCGGCCTCACGCCTCACCTCGCCGGTGACGTCACCGGGACCCCCAGCGGCCGCGCCAGGCCCGCCACCGCTTCGTCCAGGCGTTGCAGGTGGCGCAGGACGCGGTCGGTGACGCGGCCGTAGCGGGGGGTGCCGTAGGCGCCCGGGCCGAGGAGGGAGGCGACGCTGGGGCCGGTGCGGACCTCGGCGGTGCTGCGCTCGTCGGCGACGCGTGCGGCGATGGCGTCGATGTTGCGCAGGATGCGCCGGCCGGCGCCGCGCAACCGGGGGTCCGCCGCGATCGAGGGGTGGGTGGGCAGCAGCTCGGCCGTGGCCGCCAGCGACCGGGCGTGGTAGGCGCAGGTCTCCAGCAGGGCCACGACGTACTGGGCGGTGTCCCGCCGGGTCCGCAGCGGGGTGACCGGGTGGGTCAGCGGCTGGGTCGCGGAGCGCAGGTCGGACAGGGCCTGGTCCAGTTCCCGCGCCCGGTCCAGCAGCTCGGCCGGCGGTCCGCCGCTGAGCTGTTCCACGGCGGCCCCGGTGACGTCGGTCAGCCGCTGGAGGACGGTCGTGAGCAGTTCGTCCGTCCGCCGGTCCGTGCGCACGGGCAGCACCAGCGCCGCCGCGACCACCCCGCTGGCCACCCCGAGCGCCGTCTCCTCCACGCGCAGGACCAGCACGTCCAGGCTGTAGGTGTGCAGCAGCGTGTACAGCACGCCCAGCGCCGCGGTGACGAAGAACGACATCAGGGTGTACGACAGGGGCGCCGTGTAGAACATCGCGAACACGCACAGCAGCACCACCGCGAACGCCGTCCCCGTGTGGTGGCCGACCAGTCCCGCCAGGCCGATCCCCGCGACCACGCCGAGGGCGGTGCCCAGCAGCCGCCGGTAGCCCTTGACCAGGATCTCCCCGGTGGACGCGGTGTTGATGAAGACGATCCAGCAGGTGAGGACCGCCCAGTACCAGCGCTGGGTGGACAGCAGTTCGCCACCGACGATGGCCAGCGCCGAGCCGACGGAGACCTGGACGGCCGCGCGGGTGGTGGGGCGCTGCAGCCCCGTGGGCTTCTCCGCAGCCTCCTCCCCGCCGATCGCCGCGTCCTCCGCGTCCAGCTCCTCCCGGGAGCGGGCCGTCTCGGGGCTGTCGTCGGACTCGTCCTGCGGCCCGTCGAGCGCGAGGCGCAGCCCGAGCACCGCGCGGGCGCTCTCCCCGACGCCCCGGAAGACGTCCCGCACGGCCGGGGGAGCGGACGGCAGGTTCTCCTCGTCGCGGTAGCCCAGCAGACGGTTGCGGACCTGCGCGAGTCCGGTGCCGTCGGCGACGGGACGCCGGACCAGCAGGCGCAGGGCCCGCAGATCGCGGCGGAGCACGTCCGTCGCCTCCTCCTCCGGAATCGGCAGTCGCCCGCGCTCGGGGAGGGGCGCGCCCGGCAGGTGCAGGGTCAGGGTGCTCGCGCGCTCGGCGCCGCGTGCCGTCAGCAGGAGCAGCCCGAGCCGCTCGGCGGTGATCTCCGCGTCGGCGATCCGGCGCTGCACCAGCCGGGCCGTCGCCTCGTCGGGTGTGCCCTCCTCCAGCCGGCCCTGGATCATCATCGCCGTCTCGTGCAGCCGGGCGGTGCCCGTGCGCACGTGCGCCAGTGCCTTCTCCACGCCGTCCGGACCGGCGTTGAGCAGTTCCACCTGGGCGTCGAGCAACTGCGCGAGCTGCGCCCGGAAGGCGTGCCGCAGCCGCAGCAGGATCCCCGCCGACGTCTGCGGCACCAGCACGAACCGGGCCAGCGCGCTGCCCGCGAAGGCGAGGACGAGGACCCCCCAGAGCCCCGGCAGCAGCTGCGGGGTGGCGCCCACGAACAGGGACAGGAAGTAGACCTGGAAGCCGATCAGCCCGAGCGCGGTGCCCCGGTCGCCGAACCGGCGTCCGTACACCGCGCAGAAGATGAGCACGACGAAGAAGACGTCACCGGCCACCACGTGCGAACTCAGCAGCGCCGCCAGGGACACCGAGGCCAGCGCGACCGGCAGCCCCAGTGCCAGGGTCACCGCCTGCGGCCCCCGCTGTTTCTCCCGGACGGCGAACGTGGCGACCATCGCCGCGATGGCCCCCGCGACCAGGTGCGTGACGTCCGCGTCCAGCAGGGACAGCACGGCCAGCGTGAGGGTGATCGCGCCGACCGTGCGCAGGCCGGCGGCGAGCCGCAGCAGCCCGGGATCGGATGCCATGACCCGGTCCCGCACGTCCGCCGCCCACGCCGGTGCCGCCGCCTTCACGCCGCCGTCCCCTCCCGCCCGTCTCAGCCGGCCTCGGGGCGTCCGCTCTCCACCTGGGCCCGCACCTGCTCGGGCGTCAGATAGGTGTCGGTGTACTCGAAGTCCTTCAGCTTGGCGGGCCGCCGGGCCTGGAAGCCGGTGCGGACGAAATCGTCGCCCGCGACGGCGTTCAGCGTCCAGTTCGTCAGCACGCGCGCCTTGGCCACTCCGGTGCGCAGCGCCCACCAGTGGTACCCGCGGGCCACCACCTGCGCGGGCAGCCCGTGCAGTTCGATGCCGAGCGGCTTGGAGACGGCGTCGGTGCCGCCGAGATCGACCACCAGCCCGAGGTCCTTGTGCGCGTACGGCCGCATCGCCCGGCCGCGCAGGTGCGCGATGACGTTGTCGGCGGCGACCTTGGCCTGCCGCATCGCGTGCTGGGCGGTCGGCGGGCAGACGGCGCCCTCCTCGCCCTTGGCCTCGTCGGGGACGGCCGCGGCGTCGCCGAGCGCGAACACCCCGTCGTGGCCGGGCAGGTCCATGCGCGAGGTGACCGCGAGCCGTCCGCGGACCGTCTCCGCGCCGAGCGTGGCGATCAGCGGGCTCGCCACGACACCGGCGGTCCAGATCAGCGTGTGGGTCGGCACCACGCGGCCGTCGGTGAAGGTGACCTCCTCGGGCCCGGCCTTGGCGATGGACACCCCCAGCGACACCTCGATGCCCCGCCTGCGCAGCACCTCCTGCGCGCTGCGCCCGAGCTTGTCGCCGAGTTCCGGCATCAGCCTGGGCGCGATGTCGATCAGGTGCCACTTGATCAGGCTCGGGTCCAGCCTGGGGTAGCGCTTGACCGCGTTGTGGGTGAGCAGCTGGAGGCAGGCGGCGGTCTCGGTGCCGGCGTAGCCGCCGCCGACCACCACGAACTGCAGCCGTGCGGCCCGCTCGGCGGGGTCGTTGCTGGCGTCGGCGAGGTCGAGCTGGCTGATGACGTGGTCGCGGATGTAGGCCGCCTCCGCGAGCGTCTTCAGGCCGAAGGCGTGGTCGGTCAGCCCCGGGATGTCGAAGGTGCGGGTGACGCTGCCGGGTGCGAGAACGATGTAGTCGTACGGCTCGTTGACGATCTCGTCGGTGATGGTCCGGATGACGCAGACCTTCGACCGCAGGTCCACGCCGATGGCTCCGCCCGGGATGATCCGGGTGCGGTACTTCCTGCTGCGGCGCAGCGACAGCGCGATCGACTGGGGGGTCAGCACCCCGGAGGCGACCTGCGGCAGCAGCGGCAGATAGAGCTGGTAGGCGAACGGTGTCACCAGGGTGACGTCGGCTTCCGCGGCGGCGAGTTCGCGTTCCAGGCGTCGAACGCACCCCACTCCCGCGAAGCCCGCGCCCACCACCAGGATCCTGGGTCGTGTCACGATGTCCATCCCTTTCTGCGGCTCCGGGCGGTCTGCCTCGACGTTGTGCGGGTGCCCGCCGGGCTGCCTCTTCGCACATCGCCGATCCCACCGCGACCGAAGCGGTTGCGCCAGCCGGACGGAGCATGCAGACGAACGTTTCTCCCGGTGCCCCGTGGTACCCGCGCACGGCCCGTGTACGCCCCGGCCCTCCGGGCGGGCCGACGCGCACGACGAGCGCGGGTGCGACAGGGCGGAGGCGTGGAGTGCGCGGAGGGCTCCGGCGAAGGCGGCGCGGAGGGCTCCGGCGAAGGCCGGGCGGGACAACCGGGTGGCGCGGGCGAGGAGGGTCGACACGGCCGGGAGCCCGGTGGCCGGCCGGCTCGTCACGGGGGAGGCGGCCGCGCTCCGGCTGCCCGCCCGGCAGTCGCCCGCCCCGGGGACGGCGCGCCGCACCCCCGCACCCGGCCCGACCGCCCCGGCGTGGGACCGCCCACCGCGAGCCGCCCCCGCGCCCGGCCGGAGGCGGCCGGGCTGCCGGAGGGAGCCGTCCGGCAGCGCTGCTCGTCCTCGTGACACCGCCCCGTCGGACCCCTTGAACCGGGGTGGTGCGACGACCACGGGAGCTGAGGCGCCGACGGGGGCCGGCGATCGGCGGACCCGCCGCCGTCAGCCCGCCCGCACCGCCGCGCCGTCGACGCTGTCGATGTGGCACAGCAGCAGGCACACGTCGTCGTCCCGCTCGGAGTCGCTCAGCATCGGGTCCAGGATGCGGTCGGCCGCGCCGTCGAGGTCCGCGTCCAGCTCACCGGTGCGGAAGGAGCCGAGGGCCGTCGCGAGCCGTTCGATGCCCGGGTCTATGCCCTGCGCGCGCCGCTCCACCAGCCCGTCGGTGTAGAGCGCCAGCGTCGACCCGGGCACCAGGGGCACCGTGTGGTCGGCGATCTCCTGGTGCAGCGGGATGCCCAGCATCGCCCCCGGCTTGGCGTCCAGCGTGCGCACCCGCCCGTCCGGCTCGCGCAGCACGGGCGGCGGATGCCCCGCGGCCGCCCACGTCAGCACCGGCTCCCCGGGCTGGAAGCGGGCGATGACGGCGGTGGCGTACAGGTCGGGCTGGAGGTGGTGCAGGAAGGTGTGCAGCCGGGTCAGCAGCACACCGGGGCTGCCGCCGTCGACGGCGTAGGCGCGCAGCGCGGTGCGCAGCTGGCTCATCATGACGGCCGCGTGCAGTCCGTGCCCGGTGACGTCGCCGATGACGGTGATGATGCTGCCGTCGGGCTGCCGGAACGCGTCGTACCAGTCGCCGCCGATGTTCAGCCCGTACGTCGCCGGCAGGTAGCGGGCCGCCAGGCGCAGGCCGGGAGTGGTCGGCAGATCGGTGAGCAGGGCCCGCTGGAGGGTCTCGGCGATGTCCCGGTTGTGCTCGAAGCGGCGCGCGTTGTCCAGCGCGATGCTGGCCCGCCTGGTCAGCTCGATCAGCATGACGGCGTCGTCGGGGTCCCAGCGCTCGCCCGGCGGCGTCAGCGTCAGCACGCCCAGGGGCGCGCTGCGGGTCGGCAGCGGAACGCACAGCAGCGGCCGGTCGGGGTGCAGCGCCGACGGCGGCTGGTCGTCGACGCCGGGCAGCCCGCCGGGATGTCCGGCGGCGTACTGGGGCCGGCCGGTCCGGGCGGCGACCACCGCGGCCGCCGGCCGCGGGGCGGGGGGCTGCCGGTCGTCCTCCGTGTCGAAGAGCCAGACGTCGACCGCGCGCGCGTACTCGGGCACCAGCAGCTCGGGCAGCCGGCGCACGATCTCCTCGTGGTTCAGGGACGCCGTCAGCACCGCGCTGGCGTCCGCGAGGAACGTCAGCCTGCGCCGGGCCCGCTCCGCCTCCTGGCGGGCCGCGCGCTCGGCGGCGAACGCCTCGCGCTGGGCCCGCCCGGACGCGTCCAGCTCGGCGTGCAGCGCCAGGACGCCCTGGTTGGTCTGGTGCAGCTCGTCGCGGTGGAAGGCGACCAGCTCCTCCTGCTCGGCGAGCCGGTCCAGCACCAGGGCGGTGTCCTCGTCGGCGCCGAGCAGGGCTTCCGCGAGCACGCCGGGGTCGTCCGCCACCCCGGCGGACACCGAGGGGTCGGCCGGGGTGGTACAGGGCACGCAGAAGCGCCACGGCGGCTCCGCGGCGGCGGGCAGCGGGGCGACCTCGACGCGCAGCAGGCCCTCGCCCGACTCCAGGCCGAGCCGCCAGCTGCCACCCTTGGTCAGACACTGGCGCAGCCGCCCGCTGAGCGCGGCCGCCAGCCGGGTCCGCTCCAGCGGTACGACGCCGTACGCCTCGGCCAGCCGTGCCGCGGCGATCCGGGCGCGCGCCGCGTCGGTGACGGTGGTGATCTCCCAGGTGCGCATCATGGGCGGTCCGGCGGGGTCGGGGACAGGACGGCCACGGCGGTGTCGTCACGCACCGGGCGGGCGGAACTGCTGGTGTCGCGCACGATCACCGCCGCCACCACCGCGGGATCGGCCTCCGCCGGCCGGGGGTGGGCGGGCGGCACCCAGCGGCTGGGCAGCCCGTCGCTGTGCAGGACCAGCAGCCGGTCGGCGGCCCAGGGCACCACGGTCTCCGGCAGCCTCGTGGGGCGGTGCACGCCCACGATGCCGGGCCGGGAGAGCAGATGACGCCAGGAGTCGCCCTCGCGCAGCCGCGCCCCCACGTTGCCGATCCCGGCGAACCGCAGCCGCTCGGACGGCACGTCTAGCTGCGCCACCGCGACGGCGGCACCCCGCGTGCCGCGCAGCGCGGCGTCCAGGCGGTGCAGGATCTCGGCGGGCGGGAGACGGACACTGCGGTGCAGCTCGTCCACGGCCGCCGTGGAGGCGCGGGCCGCCTCCGGGCCGTGGCCCAGCCCGTCGGCGAGCATCAGGGTCAGCAGGTCGCCGGCCCGCACCCAGGTCCAGGCGTCCCCCGAGTACGCGGCGCGGGCCAGGGGGATGTTCACCCCGCCGGCCCGGGCGGGCGCCGGATCGTCCGGATCGGTCCGCGCGGCGGCGCCGAGCCGGGCCAGCGCGACCGTGCCGCGCCCCGGCACGCTGTGCAGGTCGAAGCCGTCACAGACCCGCCGGCACGTCCCCAGCCCGGCGCCGAGGGAACCGGCCGTGGAGAATCCGTCGCCGAACGCGGCCGGTACGTCGGCCATGCCCGGACCGTGGTCCACGGCGGTTATCTGCACCACGACCCCGCCCCGCCCGGCCGGCGGGGGGACCAGGTCGACGAGCAGCTGGCCGCCGCGGGCGTGCTTGAGCAGGTTGGTGGCCAGCTCCGTGGCCACCAGCGCGGCCGCCGCCGTGCGCTTGTCGTCGAGGCCGACGAGCGCCGCGGCCTCCTCGGCGGCCACCCGCGCGTCCCGCACGCGCGTCGAGTCGTGCACCGGCACGTCCCACACCCGGGGCATCAGGGCTCCTCGCGCGGCCGGGGCGTCCGGGCCGCCCAGGAGACCACGGTGATCGTCGTACCGGCGCCGGGGGCGCTGTCGATGGCGAACTCGTGCACCAGCCGCCGGGCGCCGCCCAGCCCCATGCCCAGCCCGCCGCCGGAGGTGAAGCCGTCCCGCAGGGCCTGTTCCACGTCCGGGATACCGGGACCGGAGTCGGAGAACACCAGCCGCAACCCCTGAGACCGGCCGTCGGTGAGCGGCACCGTCCGCACCTCTCCGCCCCCGCCGTACACCAGCGTGTTGCGGGCCAGTTCACTGGCGGCCGTGACCAGCTTGGTCTGTTCCACCAGGCCGAAGCCGAGCGCGGCGGCGGCCTGCCGCACATGCTGCCGCACCCACACCAGGTCCAGGTCGGAGCGGATCGGCAGGCGGGTCTCGACGCCCGCGGCCGTCCCGCTCACCGACGCTCCCGGCGTGGACCGTCGGCCGTCGTGGCGTCCGCCCGCCCGAGGAGTTCCAGGGCCACCTCCGTGCTCAGCGCGGTCCGCAGGCCCGGCAGCGTCAACCCGAGTTCCACCAGGGTGAGCGCGACCGCGGGCCGCATCCCGGCCACCACGGTCTGCGCGGCCAGCAGCCGGGCGTTGGCCGCGATCTCGGCCAGCACCCGCCCGAGGAAGGAGTCGACGATCTCGACGCCGGAGATGTCGATGACCACACCGGTCACCCGGCTGCGGGCGATCGACTCCACGATGTCCTGCCTGAGCTGCTCCGCCGTGCCGTCGTAGAGGTCTCCCTGGAGGGTGACCAGCAGGACGTCGCCCAGCCTGAGCACCGGCACGGGGGCCCCGCCGACGCGGGAGAAGTCGTCGTTCACCGTGGGCCCGCACCGCCGGGTGCCGCCTGCACGATGTCGGCGCCCAGTCCGTGCAGGGCGTAGGCCAGGGCGTCGGCGAGACCGGCCCGCGTGATGACGGTGCCGAGGTCGAGTCCGAGGTGCACCATGGTCTGCGCGATCGCGGGCCGGATGCCCGAGACGACGCACTCCGCGCCCATCAGCCGTACCGCCGCGACGGTCTTCATGAGGTGCTGCGCGACCAGCGAGTCGACCGTCGGCACCCCGGTGATGTCGAGGATCGCGTACCGGGCCTGCTGGTCGACGACCGCCTCCAGCAGGGTCTCCATCACGACCTGGCTGCGCGCGCTGTCGAGCGTGCCGATGAGCGGGACGGCGACGATGCCGTCCCAGAGCCTGATGACCGGCGTGGCGACCTCCAACAGCTGCATCTGCTGCCGGTCGATGAGGGACTGGACCTCCGTCAGCGCGGTCTCCATGACGACGAGCCGCAGGGTGCCCATCAGGACCGTCAGGATCTCCGCGCACTCCCGGACGTGGTCCGCCGGGGCGTCCGGCAGATCGGCGACGAGCAGGTTCACGACCGGTGCCCGCAGGGCGTCCACCTCGCCGGAGACCTGTGCCGTGCTCATCCCGGACCGGGAACGGGAGGCGGACATCCGCGCCAGCTGCTCGCGCACGAGGGTGAAGCCGGCGCTGTCGGAGTCCTCCACCCGCCCGGAGGCGGTGACCTGGGCCAGGGCGTCCACGACGCTTCGGCCCGCCTCCACCGCCTCGTCGCGCGACACGGTGAACACGGCGCGGAACAGGGGTTCGTCGGCCCAGCGCTGGGCGATCTGCTCCCGGCGGCGGCTCAAAAAGGCCCCGACCTCCTTCGTCGGTGTCTCCTGCGGTGCGGCCGCTTCTTGCTCCGGCACTGCGTCACTCCTCTCCGTCTCCTGCCGTCGCGCGTCGGAAACCGGCCGGTGCGCGACGGGCGTTCGTCCGTGGCGGCCGGACGCGCGCCGCGACACCGCGGCGCCCGCCGTCGGCCTCGCTCACTCTCTTGCCCGCCCCACATAGTTGTCAAATGGCAAGTGTCGGCCGGCCGTCGGCCGCGTCCCCGCGGGTCCGCGCGGGGTGCGGCCGAGCCGGCCGGCCGGGTCCTACGGGGTCTCGGGCGACGACTGCGTACGGTCGATGAGCGCCAGGGCGTCGTCCACCTTGTCGGAGATGGGGACGGTGATGCTGACACCGGTGAGATCCAGGACCCGGCGCACGGCGGGTGTCGGATCGATCACATGTACGCTGCCGGGCAGTTCCCGCGCCTCCTGGTACACCCGCAGGATGATGTTCATGCCGGAGGAGTCCATGAAGGGGACCGCCGACAGGTCCAGCAGGAAGTGGCGCCGGCCGTGATGGAGCTGGTTCGCCAGGTGGGCCTGGAACTCGGTCGCGGTGTCGAGGTCCAGATGGCCCTCGACCGTGACCAGGGCCACGTCCTCGCGGGGCAGGGTGACCTCGACGGACAGCGGGTTCTGGGCAATGGACACGAGTACCTCCGAAAACTTACGGTCCGGGCTCTGCGCACCGGCGGACGGCTGCGCCGCGCGGCCGGAACGCCGGCGGACCGGCGGCGCACCGGCCCCGGCCCGTGCACCGCACCCACCACCTGCGGATCCCGGCCTCACGCCGCGCACCGGCGGATACCCCCGAACGGGACGGGCATGCCTCCCCGGCCGGGTGAACCGTCCAGGGCCTGCCCGGCGTGCTCCGCCGGACAGGCCTAACCGAGCCTGATGCCCACGATGCAGGTGTCGTCGTCCGTGTCGGACCTGCTGTGGGTGAGCAGCCGGTCCAGCTGCTGGTCCAGCGACGGCAGCGCCGAGCGCGCCTGGCGCAGCAGCTGCGTCAGCGACTCCTCCACCGACCGGTCCCGCCGCTCTATGAGACCGTCGGTGTACATCAGCAGCGTGTCGTCCGCCGCCAGCTCGATCTCCGCCTCCTCGTACGACGTCTCCGGCACGGCGCCCAGCAGCATCCCGCTCAGCAGGGGCAGCGGGGCGGCACCCGAGCCGCGCACCAGCACCGGCGGCAGATGGCCCGCCCTGGCCCACCGCAGGGTGCGCCGCACCGGGTCGTACAGCCCGCACACCGCCGTCGCCGTGACCGCGCCCGTCAGATGGTGGGCGACGATGTTCAGCCACGACAGCAGCTGGCCCGGGCCCGCGCCGGTCACGGCGAGACCGCGCAGCGCGTTGCGCAGGACGACCATGCTGGTCGCCGCCTCGATGCCGTGCCCGGCCACGTCGCCGACGCACAGCAGCACCAGCCGGGACGGCAGCACGACGGCGTCGTACCAGTCGCCGCCCACGAGGTGCTCCTCCTCGGCCGGCCGGTAGCGGACCGCCACCTGGAGGCCCGCCATGTCCAGCGGCGCCCGCGTGGGCGGCATGATCGCGTTCTGCAGCTGGAGCGCCAGCCGGCTGCGCTCACTGGCCTGCTGCTCGGTCTGGACGAGCTGGTCGCGGGTGGCGGCGAGCGCCACCTCCGTCCAGTGCTGGGAGGAGATGTCCTGGTACGCGCCGCGTACGGACACCAGCTGGCCGTCGGTGTCCAGGACCGGCTCGGCGACGATGCGCACGTGCCGGGTCACCCCGTCCGGCCGCTGGAGCCGGAAGGCGGCGGACGCCGGACGCAGGTGGTGCAGCAGGGTGCGCAGGAAGCGGCCGATGGGGACCGCGTCGTCCGCGTGGGCGTGGGCCCCCAGCTCCTCGAGCCGCACCGGGGGGCTCGACGGTTCCCGCCCGTACAGCGCGTACAGCTGCCCGTTCCACGTCGTCTCGCCCGTGAGGACGTTCTCCTCGAAGCCGCCGATCCGGCCGAGGCGCTGGGCGTGCTGCAACAGGCTCGCCAGCCGTGCGGTCTCGTCCTCGATGCGCCAGATGAGCAGCACGCAGGTGCCGTGCCGGCTGATGCTCAGGTCCGCCACCGCCGACAGCGGCACCTCGTCGACGAGCGCGGTCAGGCTCATGCGGCGGGCCCGGAACGGTTCGCCCGTCGCGTGGACCCGCTCGATGCGCTGGAAGAGGTCGCTGTCGCCGGCCGCCATCGGGTAGGCCTCCAGCAACAGGGCGCCGTTGACCACGGCCCGCGGCCGGCCCGCCGGGTCGAGGAAGTGGTCGTTGACGTGCTGGATACGGAAGTCCACCAGCCGCCCGGCCGCGTCGACGACCGGCACGAGCACCAGCGCCGGGTCGTGCAGTCCGTCCGCGAGGTCCATCAGCTCGGCGGCGTCCGGCAGCACCCGGGGCTCCCGGTCGGCGGCCCGGGCGTGGGGATATGCCTGCAGCGTGTGCGCGCACAGCTCCGCGAGCGCCTCCACCTGGCGCACCACCTGGGGCGACTGCGGCTCCAGGAACGACGGCCAGGCGATCTCCAGGACACCGTGGATCCGGCCGCCGGTCCCGGCGGGAACGGCCACCCGGCCGCCCTCCGGATGGGCCTGGCGGCCGATGGTGGGCAGCCCGGTCTGCGCGAGCGAGCCGATCCACTGGCCCGCGTGCTCGGTGAGGCCGAGCCGGCCCACCGTGGCGACGTCCGGCGGGACGTAGTGCCAGCGGGCGGCCTCGACGGGGGCGAAGCCGGCGCTGCCCGCGAGGGTCAGCGAACCGTCGGAGCCCGCCGCCCAGATCGCCACCGCCACCGCGCCCAGTGGTTCCAGCGCGTGCTGGAGCAGCGAGTCGGCGACGGCCTGCGTGTCCTGGGCCGCCAGTGCCCCGCTCTCGGCCGCCCGCAGCCGCACGGCCGCGGACTCGTCGGCCGCCACGTGCCCCGTGACGGCCGCCAGGAAGGCGTCGGTGACCTCGGAGACCCGGTCCCTGGCGGCCTGGTTGATGACGTCCACCGCGAACTCCAGCGGTGTCGTCCCCGCCTGCCCGGCCAGCTCGGTGAGCTGCCGGGCCGCCTCCGCGGGCCCGCAGCCGAGCCGCTCCACGAGGATCCCCTTGGCCAGCTCGACCAGTGCCCGCCCCTCGGCCTCGGCCTGCGCCGCCCGCACCTCGCGCTGCAGCCGCTTCACGGTGGCGGCCAGACGTCCGACGGGGGAGGACTCCTCCTTCCGGCCGGCCGCCGCGGGGGCGTGCCCGCCCGCCGTGCCGCCGGTGCCCGCGGCCGCCTCCGGGAGCGGCGCGCCGGCCGGCTCCTTGTCGGCCGGTCCGGGCTCGCCGGCGAGGTCCTGTGCCGCACCGGGCGATGCGGGTGACGCGGTCGGGCCGCGGGCCGGCGCGACGGGGTGCGCGACGCTCGCCGCGGCGGCGGGCGCCGCCGGGGAGGCGGGCTCGGCCGGCCCCGCCGGGCCCCCGGCCCGCTCGGGCTGCTCTTCGGACATGTTCACGGTGCGATGACTCCTCGGCCGGTGCGCCTGGTGCTCGGACGGGCGGGCCGCTCTCAGGCGGTCAGCCAGCGGCGGACGCAGGACATCAGGTCGTGCGTGTCCACGGGCTTGGTGACGTAGTCGCTGGCCCCGGAGGCGAGACTCTTCTCCCGGTCGCCCGGCATCGCCTTCGCGGTCACCGCGATGATGGGCAGGTCGGCGTACTGCGGCATGGTGCGGATCTCCGCAGTGGCCGTGTACCCGTCCATCTCCGGCATCATCACGTCCATCAGCACCAGTGCGATGTCCGGATTGGCGCGCAACGCCTCGATGCCCTCGCGGCCGTTCTCCGCGTGCAGCACCCGGATGCCGTGCAGCTCCAGGATCCCGCTGAGCGCGAACAGGTTGCGCGCGTCGTCGTCGACGACGAGGACCGTCCGGCCCACGACGGCGTCGTCGACGGGCTGCGGCGCCACGGGCTGCGGCTCGTCCTGGCGGACCAGGGCGAGGACGTCGCCCGGCTCCTCGGCGGACAGATGCAGCGTGATGCGTTCCCGCAGTTCGTCGAGGCTCGACAGGAACTCCAGCGGCCGGCCCGCGGACCAGGACCGCAGCGCCTCCTCCTGGGCGAGGTCCGCGCGGTGACCGCTGTGCACGAGCACCGGCACGTTGGTCAGCGCCGAATCGCCCTGCAGGGCCTCCAGGAAGCGGGACGCCTCCGCGTCGGGCATCCCCAGCTCCAGGACCACGCAGTGGCACGGCTCGGCGGCCAGCGCCCCCGCCGCCTCCTGCGCGCCCACCGCGGTGACGACGTCCACCGGCGGCGGGGCACCGTCCTCCCGGCCGCCCGCGACGTCGGCCACCACGCTCTCGGCGACCAGCGTCAGCAGCCCGCGCGGCCGCTCCTCCACCACCAGCAGCCGGCGCGGACGCCGGGCCGCCCCCGAGGGCGCGGGCAGGCCCAGCGGGTGCGCGGTGTCCGCAGAGGTCCCGCCGTCGCCGTCGCCATCGCGCTCCACCGGCCGGCCGCCGGCGAGCACCTCCTCGAAGTCCCCGCGGGCGACCGGCAGGTACAGCGTGAACGTGCTGCCCTTGCCGGGCGCGCTGTCCACCGTCACGGCACCGCCGAGCAGATGGGCGATCTCCCGGGTGATGGACAGTCCGAGGCCGGTGCCGCCGTACTTGCGGCTCGTGGTGCCGTCGGCCTGCTGGAAGGCCCCGAAGATGGTCTCGAGCTGCTGCTCGGGGATGCCGATGCCGGTGTCCTTCACCCGGAAGGCCACCACCGTGCCCCCGCGGACCACGCCCGCGGGCACCTCCTCCGCGGCCACCGGCTCGATGCGCAGCTCCACGCGGCCCTGCTCGGTGAACTTCACCGCGTTGGACAGCAGGTTGCGCAGCACCTGGCGCAGCCGGGAGTCGTCCGTCAGCAGGTCCGCCGGAGCGCCGGCGGCCGTGCTGATCGAGAAGTCGAGGCTCTTCTGCGTCGTCATCGGCCGGAACGTCGCCTCGACGTACTCGATGAGCTGCCGCAGCGGCACCCGCTCCGGGGACACGTCCATCTTGCCCGCCTCGACCTTCGACAGGTCCAGGATGTCGTTGATCAGCTGGAGCAGGTCCGAGCCCGCGGAGTGGATGATGCCCGCGTACTCCACCTGCTTCGGCGTCAGGTTGCGGGAGGGGTTCTGCGCGAGCAACTGGGCCAGGATCAGCAGGCTGTTGAGCGGCGTGCGCAGCTCGTGGCTCATGTTGGCCAGGAACTCGGACTTGTACTTCGACGCCAGCGACAGCTGCTGCGCGCGCGCCTCCAGCTCCTGCCGCGCCTGCTCGATCTGGAGGTTCTTCGCCTCGATGTCCCGGTTCTGCGCCACGAGCAGCGAGGCCTTCTCCTCCAGCTCGGCGTTGGAGCGCTGCAGTTCCTCCTGCTGGGACTGCAACTCCGCGGACCGTGTCTGGAGTTCGGCGGTCAGCCGCTGGGACTCGCCGAGCAGCTCGTCGGTGCGGGCGTTGGCCACGATCGTGTTGACGTTGACCCCGATGGTCTCCCTGAGCTGCTCCAGGAAGTCCCGGTGGATCTCCTTGAACGCGGTGACCGACGCCAGTTCGATGACCCCGAGCACCTGCCCCTCGAACAGGATCGGCAGCAGCACCAGCGCGCTGGGCTCCACGCTGCCGAGCCCCGAGGAGACGACGACGTACCCGGCGGGCAGGTCGTCGACCATGATCGTACGGCGGCTGCGCGCGGCCTGGCCGACGAGCGAGCGGCCGAACGGGATCCGGGTCGGGCGGGAGTCGTCGTCGGGGTAGCCGTAGGCGCCCACCAGACGCAGCTCCGGACCCTTGGCCCCCTCCTCGGCGAGGTAGAACGCCCCGTACTGGGCCGCGACCAGCGGCACCAGCTCGTCCATGATCAGCTCGGCCACCACGGGCAGCTCGCGGTGCCCCTGCATGAGCCCGGAGACCCGGGCGAGGTTGGTCTTGAGCCAGTCCTGCTCCTGGTTGGCGAGCGTCGTCTCGCGCAGGGACCCCACCATCGAGTTGATGTTGTCCTTGAGCTCGGCGACCTCGCCGGAGGCCTCGACCGTGATCGAGCGGGTCAGGTCGCCCTCGGCGACGGCGCTCGTCACCTCGGCGATCGCCCGCACCTGGCGGGTGAGGTTGCCGGCCAGCTCGTTGACGTTCTCGGTGAGGCGCTTCCAGGTGCCCGAGACACCCTCCACCTCGGCCTGGCCGCCGAGGCGCCCCTCGGTGCCGACCTCGCGGGCGACGCGGGTGACCTCGTCGGCGAAGGCGGAGAGCTGGTCGACCATCGTGTTGATGGTCGTCTTGAGCTCGAGGATCTCGCCGCGCGCGTCGACGTCGATCTTCTTCGACAGGTCGCCCTTGGCCACCGCCGTCGTCACCAGCGCGATGTTGCGCACCTGGCCGGTGAGGTTGTTGGCCATGGAGTTGACGTTGTCGGTGAGGTCCTTCCAGGTGCCCGCCACGTTCGGCACGTGCGCCTGGCCGCCGAGGCGTCCTTCGGTGCCGACCTCGCGGGCGACGCGGGTGACCTCGTCGGCGAAGGCCGACAGCGTGTCCACCATGGTGTTGATGACGTCGGCCAGTGCGGCGACCTCGCCCTTGGCCTCCACGGTGATCTTCTGCGACAGGTCGCCGCGCGCCACCGCCGTGGCCACCTGCGCGATGGACCGCACCTGGCCCGTCAGGTTCGACGCCATCACGTTGACGTTGTCGGTCAGGTCCTTCCAGGTGCCGGAGACGCCCCGGACCGTCGCCTGCCCGCCGAGGTTGCCCGCGGTGCCGACCTCGCGGGCGACGCGGGTGACCTCGTCGGCGAAGGCGGAGAGCTGGTCGACCATCGTGTTGATGGTGTTCTTGAGTTCGAGGATCT
>NZ_JBICUZ010000017.1:131117-141285 GCF_043198675.1 Streptomyces sp. NPDC048734
CTGGTCGACCATCGTGTTGATGGTGTTCTTGAGTTCGAGGATCTCGCCGCGCGCGTCGACGTCGATCTTCTTCGACAGGTCGCCCTTGGCGACCGCCGTGGTCACCTGGGCGATGTTGCGCACCTGGGCGGTCAGGTTCCCGGCCATGAAGTTGACCGAATCCGTGAGGTCGCGCCAGACACCGGCCACGCCGGGCACCTGCGCCTGGCCGCCGAGGCGTCCTTCGGTGCCGACCTCGCGGGCGACGCGGGTGACCTCGTCGGCGAAGGCGGAGAGCTGGTCGACCATCGTGTTGATGGTGTTCTTGAGTTCGAGGATCTCGCCGCGCGCGGGCACGTCGATCTTCTGCGAGAGATCGCCCTTGGCGACCGCCGTCGCCACCTGGGCGATGTCGCGGACCTGGGTCGTCAGGTTGCCCGCCATGGCGTTCACGGAGTCCGTGAGGTCGGCCCACGTGCCCGACACCCCCGGCACCTCGGCCTGGCCGCCGAGGGTTCCCTCGGTGCCGACCTCGCGGGCCACGCGCGTGACCTCGGACGTGAAGACGGACAGCTGGTCGACCATGCCGTTGAACACGGTGGCGATGTCGCCCATGAGGCCTTCGCCGTCGGCGGGCAGCCGGGTGCCGAAGTCTCCGTCCCGTACGGCGGTCAAGCCGGCCAGGAGGCGCCTCAGCTCCTGGTCGCCCGGTGCCTCGGCGGCCTCGGTGGCGTTGCTGGTCATGCGTACCCTCGTTCCGCTCCCCAGGAGCCCCCCGGCGGGGGGCTCGGAACCGGGCCGTCCCAAGGAGACGGCGCCCTCCGGTCGTGCGTGCATTTCCGCAGTTCACGGATGTACGCGAAGAGATAAATACGCCGCAGGCTAACCCATCCGCCTGCGGCGGAACAAAGTGTCGCGTCACCGGGGGCGCACAGAAGATTCACCAGGTGCGCACGATGCATGCACCACCGGAAACGGGGTACCCATATGGACTTTCGCCGCGCGGACGCGGCTCGTCAGGCCGCCTCGGAACCCGGCAGGCCGAGCCGCAGCCGCACCACCATGCGGCTGATCAGGCGTGAGACGGGCATCTGCGAGATGCCCGGTTCCCTGCCGATCTCGGCCTGCGTCCGCTCCTCGACGAACCGCAGGCGCGGGATCCGCCGGTCACGGGCGTCCATCGCGGCGTGGACGAGCCGGGGGCCGGGACGGCGCGAAGCCCTCCGAATGCGGCCGCGACGACCGGGTATCAGGGCTGTGGAACGCGAGAAGGGAGCAGCGTGACCATCGACAGCATCTGGTCCTACCCGTCGGACAGCGGGCACGCCGAAGGACAGGACCTCACGGGGTACGGGGTGGCCGGGACCGACGGCACCCTCGGGCACGTCGAACGGGAGGACGGCCACCACGGCATGTGGCACCTGGTCGTCGACACGGGCGTCTGGCTGTTCGGGAGGAGCGCGGTCGTCCCGGTGGGCCTCGTCACGT
Source organism: Streptomyces sp. NPDC048734 (assembly GCF_043198675.1). Lineage (NCBI taxonomy): Bacteria > Bacillati > Actinomycetota > Actinomycetes > Kitasatosporales > Streptomycetaceae > Streptomyces > Streptomyces sp. NPDC048734. The sequence goes on from NZ_JBICUZ010000017.1 coordinate 132,585, forward strand.
CCGTCGACGAGGCCGAACGGAAGATCTCGGTCGCCTGCACCGTGGAAGAGGTCAAGGAGGCGCCGCGCTTCCGGACCGACAGCGAGACCATGGACCCCGACTATCTGACGGCCGTCGCCGACTACTATCGACGGCTGATGCCGCACGGGACGACGACCGCGTGACCGTGCCACGGTTTCCATGAGGGTCGTGTCGTGAGGTTCGTGCCGTGAGGGGAGAAGAACTCCTGCCCACCCGGGCGGCGGAGACCGCCCGGGTGACGACCGCCGCGTCCGCACGGGCCCACGTCCGCGGCCTGGTCGACGCCGGCTGGGACGCGGTGACCCGGCCGGCCGCGGAACGCGACCTCATCGACCTGCTGCTCGTCGTCTCGGAGCTGGTCGCCAACGCCGTCCGGCACGGCGGCGGCCTGGCCGGCTTCGAGGCGACCCCGGGGCGGGACGGGGTACGGCTGTCCGTCCACGACCACAGCGACGTCGTACCCGAGGCGGCGTACGGCCCCGGCGCCCTTCCCGTCGGCCACCACGGCAGCGGCTACGGCTGGCCGCTGATCCTCCGGCTGGCCCGCGAGGTCAGCATCCGTCCCCGCCCCTCCGGCGGGAAGACGATCACCGTCTTCGTGCCGATCAGAACCGAGGCCCCCTGGCCGACGGACCCCTGACCGACGGGTCGCCGGCCCGTGGCCGGATCCGCGCCCTCGGCCCCGCCCCGGTCACCACGGCAGGAAGACGTGTACGTCCTTTCCCTCGTCCGCGGACACCACGCTCACCTGGCTGCACAGTGTGTGGATCAGGTGCCAGCCGATGCCGCCGCCCCCGGCGTCGGGGTGGAAGGGCCGCGGGGCCGGCGCCGTGGGGTTGGTGTCGTGCAGCGTCACGTGCACCCCGTCGAAGGTGGGCCGCAGGTGCAGCGAGAAGGGACCCGGCGCGTACTGGACGGCGTTGGAGGCCAGCTCCGTGACGATCAGCACGATGTCGTGCCAGCACTCGGGTGCCGCGGGCGGGGCCGCGCGGGCCAGTGTGCGGAGGAACTCCTCCGCGGCCAGGCGCGCACCCGTCACGTCCTGCGGGGCACCCTCGAAACGGGCGGTGCGGCCCGGAATCGTCCAGGAGGCCGGTGAGTCGTTACCACGGGGCTCGGTTGCCATGTCGTCGTGCGGCCCTCTGTCCGGGACCGTCGTCCTTTCTCGTGCGGCTCTCTCGTCGCCACTGCACAGGGTTCCCTGGGCGGCGCGGCCTACGCGTGCCGCGCCCGGCGGCGGCGACCGACCGCGTACGGCGACCGGACGGCCGCAGGGCGTGTGCCGCGATCCCCTCGGCACGTCGGGCGCGCGTCAGGGGCGCGCGGCACGTCAGCGGAACACGTCGTCGGCGTCGTCCCAGCTCAGCACCTCCGCCGGAGTGCTCTCCCGGGGCACCCGCGCGCGGGCCTGGTACATCGCCTCGATCTCGGCCGCGTAGTGCTGCACGATCGAGTCACGGCGCAGCTTCATCGACGGCGTCAGCAATCCGTTGGCCTGGTCGAACGGCTCCGGCAGGACCCGGAAGACCCGGATCGACTCCGACCGGGACACCGCGTTGTTGGCCGCGGCCACCGCCCGCGCGACCTCCTCCCGCAGCGCGTTCTCCTCCCGTGCCTCCCGGCTGGACCTGTCACCCCCGTACGGCGGCAGGTTGCGGCGCCAGTGCGCCAGGAACTCCGGGTCCAGCGTGACCAGCGCGCCCACGCAGGGCCGGTTGTCGCCGACGACCACCGCCTGGTGGACGAGCGGGTGCAACCGCAGCCGCTGCTCCAGCGCGGCCGGGGCCACGCTCTTGCCGCCGCTGGTGATGATGACGTCCTTCTTGCGGCCGGTGATGGTCAGATAGCCGTCCGCGTCCAGGTGACCGAGGTCCCCGGTGGCCAGCCAGCCGCCCCGGAACGCGGCCCGGGTGGAGGCGTCGTCGTTGACGTAGCCCTGGAACAGCGACGGGCCGCGCACCAGGATCTCCCCGTCGTCGGCCACCTGGATCTCCGTGCCCGGCAGGGCCTGCCCGACCGTCCCCGACTTCTCCCGGCCGAGCGGCTGCATGGTGATCCCGCCGCTGGTCTCCGTCAGACCGTACCCGTCGTGGACGTAGATGCCGATGCCCTCGTAGAAGAGGGACAGGTCGCGGTGGAGCGGCGAGCCGCCCGACGTCGCCCGGTGCACGCGGCCGCCCAGGGCGGCGCGGAGTCTGCGGTACACCGTCCGTTCGTACAGGGCGTGCTGGAGCCGCAGGTCGAGGCCGGGGCCCGAGCCCCGGCCGAGCCGCTGCCGTTCGACGGCCGCCGCGAAGGCCCGGGCGGTGCCCGCGGCCCGCTCGAACAGCGCGCCGCGGCCCGCCTCCTGGGCCGCCCGCAGGAAGTTCTTGTAGATCTTCTCGAAGACCGACGGCACCCCGTACAGGTAGGTCGGACGGAACGAGTGGAGAGCCTCGGAGAGGGCCTCCCCGCTCAGGTCCGGTTCGTGGCCCATCAGGATCCCGCCGCGCAGGCACAGCCCCTGGATCATCAGCCCGTACACGTGGGAGAACGGCAGGAAGGCGAGGACGGACGGCTGCTGTCCGGACGGTCCCGCGGTGTCCCCCCAGCCGGTCAGCAGGGTGTCGCAGGGCGAGGCCAGGCTGCGGTGGGTGAGCGCGCAGCCCAGGGGGCGGCCCGAGGTGCCGGAGGTGTACGCGATCACCGCGGTGGAGTCCGGCAGCACGATCCGGCGCAGCGAGTCCACGGTGGTCTGCGGGATCACCTCGCCGCGCCGCGTGAGCTCCTCGAACGCCCCGGCGTCGAGCTGCCAGACGTGCCGCAGGGTCGGCAGCGCCGCGCACACCGAGCCGACCGTCATGACGCTCTGCTCGTCCTCGACGACCACTCCCACGCAGCCCGCGTCCCGCAGGATCCACTCGACCTGGTCGCGCGAGGACGTCGGATGGATGGGGACGACCTCGGCGCCCACCGCCCACAGGGCGTGGCTGAGCACCGTCCACTCGTAGCGGGTGCGCGCCATGACCGCCACCCGGTGGCCCGGTGACATCCCCGAGGCGACGAGCCCCTTGGCCAGATCCACGACCTCGTCCCGCAGCTCCACGGCCGTCACCTCCTGCCACGGCCCGGAGGGGGCGGACCGGCGCGCGAGCACCGGCAGGGCCGGGGTACGGGTGGCTGTCTCGAAAACGCTGTCGGCGAGCCCTCCGGTCAGGGGCGAGGCGGCGGGGGGAGCGAGGGCGACGTCGCGCATGCGCTGCTCCTGACAGGTACGGGCTGTGACCTTGTCGACGAGGACTGTCATCGACGGTGGTCGAATGTAGCTCAGGCAGGGGCGGTTGTGGCCGGGAACGCACAACTATTCCGCGCGGATGATCTCGGCGGCGGACTGTTGGCGGGCCGCTGGTCCGGGGACTCGGGACACATGACCTACAGCAACCCCGATCCCGACCCGGAACGCAGCACCGGACTCGAACCGGGTGGCGGCGTGCCGCCGGGCGAGACCCCGCCGGCGGAGAGCAGCATGCCCGGGGCCGGGCCCCGGGAGACCCACAATCCCCCCACGGGCTGGGCCAGGGGCCCGCTCACCCTGATCATCGTCGTCGCCGTGCTGGTCGCGGCGTTCTTCCTGGCCTACGCCCTGATCCTCATCTTCTGACCGCGCGGCCGCGGGACCGCGACCGCGCGGGCCGCACCACCGCGCGGGTCAGCTCTGGGTGTGCCGCACGCAGCCGGTGACGACCTCGCGCAGGCTGCCCGTGCGCTCCCACAGCTCGCGCTGCACCATCGCGCCGTTGCCGTGCCGCAGCAGGTCGGCGCAGGCCGCGCGGACCCGCTGCAGGTCCCCGTGGTCGGCCAGTGCCTCCGACACGTGATCGACGAGGGCCCGTACCACCGTCTCGGGAGGCGCGGGCCGCATGGTCGCGGGATGCAGCAGATCGCCGGTGAGACCCGACTTCGCGGCCTGCCAGCCTGCCAGCCGGAGCAGACTCACACTGTGGTCCACCGGCTCCCCGCCGGCCCTCCACTCGCGGGCCGCCGTCTCGACGAGCCCGCGCACCAGGGCGGCGACGAGCACGGCGGTGTCCGCGCGCAGGCAGACGTCCGAGACCCGGACCTCCACCGTCGGATAGCGGGCCGACAGCCGGGCGTCGAAGTAGACCATCGCCTCGTCGAGGACGGTGCCGGTGGCCACCATGTCCGCCACCCGCTGGTGGTAGCGCTCCGCCGAACCGAACAGCTCGGTCGGACCGGCCGACGGCCAGCGCTGCCACACCCGGCTGCGATAGCTGCTGTACCCCGTCTCGTTGCCCTGCCAGAACGGCGAGTTGGCGCTCAGCGCCGGCAGCACCGACAGCCACGGCCGGATCCGGTCGACGACCGCGACGCCCTCCTCGTCCGACTCCACCGACACGTGGACGTGGCAGCCGCAGACGAGCTGCTCACGGGTGGCGATGCCGTACTGCTCCGCCATCCACCTGTAGCGCCGGTTCATGCCGACGGAGGGGCGCACCGGCAGCGGCGACGTCGCCAGCGCCGCCACGGTGCACCCGATCTCCCCGGCGTGCCGGGCCGCCTCCGCGCGTATGCGGACGATCTCCTCACCGAGTTCGTCCATGGCCGACTGCGGGTGGGTGGCGAACTCCAGCATCTGGTTGTGGAGTTCCTTCTCGAAGACGTCCTGCTGCGCCCGGTCCCGGGTGGCACGGGCGAGGACGGCGGCGGAGAGCGCCCGCGGCTCTCCTGTCTCCGGGTCGACGAGGAGGAGTTCCTCCTCGACTCCGACGGTGCGCACGTGATGCAGCCCCTCTCTGGCCGGTGGTACGCACCCGACTGCCCCGCCGGACCCGGTTCACACCGCCGTGGGCGTCAGCCACATCGTCGCCAGGGGCGGCAGGGTGAGGGTGATCTCCCCGTTCTCCGGCTTCGCTCCGTCGAGCAGACGCACGTCGCTGCCGCCGTACCGCATGTCGTCGGTGTTGAGGGCCTCGTACCAGACGGGGACGTCGTCCGGCACGGCCAGCCGGTAGTCGTGGCGCACCACGGGGGAGAAGTTGCTGACTGCGAGGAGGGGGACGCCCTCGGCGTCGTAGCGCAGGAACGCGAAGACGTTGTCCTCGGCCGCGTCGCAGAGGACCCAGCGGAAGCCGCCCGGGTCGGTGTCCCGCTGCCACAGCGCCGGGGTGGCCCGGTAGTGCGTGTTCAGGTCGCGGACCAGGTCCCGGACCCCGCGGTGGTCGGCCGAGGGGCCGTAGTCCTCGTCGAGCAGCCACCACTCCGGGCCGTGGCGCTCGGACCACTCCGCGCCCTGGGCGAACTCCTGCCCCATGAAGAGGAGTTGCTTGCCCGGATGGGCCCACATGAAGGCGAGGTAGGCGCGGTGGTTGGCCCGCCGCTGCCACCAGTCACCGGGCATCTTCGACACCAGCGCCTGCTTGCCGTGCACGACCTCGTCGTGCGAGACGGGCAGCACGTAGTTCTCGCTGTAGGCGTACACCATCGAGAAGGTCATCTCGTGGTGGTGGTACTTGCGGTGCACCGGCTCCTTGGCGATGTACTCCAGCGAGTCGTGCATCCACCCCATGTTCCACTTCAGCCCGAACCCGAGGCCGCCGCTGTCGGTGGGCCGGGTCACGCCCTCCCAGGCCGTGGACTCCTCCGCGATGGTCACGACACCCGGGTTGCGGCGGTAGACCGTCGCGTTCATCTCCTGGAGGAACGCCTTCGCGTCCAGGTCCTCCCGGCCGCCGAACACGTTCGGCGTCCACTGCCCGGAGTCCCGCGAGTAGTCGAGGTAGAGCATGGAGGCGACGGCGTCCACCCGGAGCCCGTCGATGTGGAACTCCTCGCACCAGTAGACGGCGTTGGCGACCAGGAAGTTGCGCACCTCGGTGCGCCCGAAGTCGAACTCGAACGTCCCCCAGTCCGGGTGCTCGGCCCGCTGCGCGTTTCCGGGCTCGTACAGCGGGTCCCCGTCGAAGCGGGCCAGCGCCCAGTCGTCCTTGGGGAAGTGCGCCGGCACCCAGTCCACGATCACGCCGATGCCGGCCCGGTGCAGCGCGTCGACCAGGTGCTTGAAGTCGTCGGGCGACCCGAGCCGCGAGGCCGGGGCGTAGAAGCCGGTGATCTGGTAACCCCAGGAACCGGAGAACGGGTGCTGGGCGACCGGCATGAACTCCACGTGCGTGAAACCCAGGTCGTTGACGTACGCCGGCAGCTCCTCGGCCAGCTGACGGTAGGTCAGTCCAGGCCGCCAGGAGGGAAGATGCACCTCGTACACCGAGAACGGCGCCACGTGCACGGGCACGTCCCCCCGGTGCGCCATCCACTCGGCGTCGTCCCACTCGTGGTGCGAGGCGTGCACGATCGACGCGGTGTCCGGCGGGACCTCCGCGCACCGGGCCATGGGGTCGGCCTTGAGGAAGCGGTGCCCGTGGCGCGAGGTGATCTCGAACTTGTACCGGGTGCCCTCGCCGACGCCGGGCAGGAACAGCTCCCACACCCCGGACGCCCCGAGCGAACGCATCGGGAAGGCGGTGCCGTCCCAGTACGTGAAGTCCGCGGCGACCCGCACCCCCCGGGCGTTCGGCGCCCACACGGTGAACCGGGTGCCGGCGACACCCTGGTGGGTCATCGGCTCGGCACCCAGCGCCTTCCACAGCTGCTCGTGCCGGCCCTCCCGGACGAGGTGCAGATCGAGGTCGCCCAGCGCCGGCAGGAACCGGTAGGGATCGTGCACCTCGCACTCGTCACCCTCGTACGCCACCAGCAGCGTGTACGCGGGGATCTTCTTCAGCGGCAGCACGGCGGCGAAGAGACCGTCGCCCTCCGACAGCAGCGGGGTGCGCTCGCCGTCCACCAGGACGGCGACCGAGCGCGCGAAGGGGCGCAGTGCCCGGAACAGGATGCCGCCGGGAACCGGGTGGGCGCCCAGCAGGGCGTGCGGGTCGTGGTGCGCGCCCGCCAGCAGACGACCCCGGTCGGCGGGGTCGAGCGCGGGTGCCACCGGCGGGCGGGGACCGGCCGACTCGGGCAGGGAAGAGTCACGCAGAGCCATCGGTCAGCCTCCTCGGACGGCGAGTCGTTCGATCGCCGCCATGGGTACGGGTAGCCAGTCAGGACGGTGCCGTGCCTCGTACAGCACCTCGTACACGGCACGGTCGGTTTCGTAGGCACGCAGCAGGGCGTGCTTCTTGCGGGGGTCCCAGCCCGCGCGTTCCGCGTACCCGGCGCAGAACGCCTCCCGGCAGCGGCGGGCCCACTCGGGGCGCCAGGGACGGCGCTGCCGGGCGGCGTAGTCGAACGAGCGCAGCATGCCCGCGATGTCCCGGACCGGGGAGTGCGCGCTGCGCCGCTCGGCGAGCGGCCGGGAGGGTTCGCCCTCGAAGTCGATGACGAACCACTCGCGTCCGGCACGCAGCACCTGACCCAGGTGCAGGTCGCCGTGGATGCGCTGGGCCGGCGGGCCCGGATCGCAGGAGGCGAGTGCGCCGAAGGCGCTGGTGAGTCCGGGGACGTAGGGGCGCAGGGCCGGCACGTGGTGGGCGGCGGCCTCCAGCCGCTCGGTCATCCCGGCCGCCGTCCGCGCGTTGTCGCCGAGCGGTCCGGCGGGGAAGGCCGCGGCCAGCGCGAGGTGCACCTCGGCGGTGGCCCCGCCCAGCACGTGGGCCTGCCGGGTGAAGTCCTCACCGCGGGCCAGCGCGTCCAGGGCCAGTGTCCAGCCGTCGGAGGCGTCGGGCAGGAACGGCTGCAGGACACCGAGCGTCGCCTCCTGCGGATGGGTCGTGCGGTACCAGGCCACCGGCGCCGGCACCCGGCCGCACCCCTGCCCCGCCAGCGCGACCGGCACCTCCAGGTCCGGGTTCACCCCGGGCTGGATCCGCCGGAACACCTTGAGGATGAAGGCGTCGCCGTAGACCAGTGACGTGTTCGACTGCTCGGCCTCCAGCAGCCGGGGCGCCAGTCCCGCCGGCACGTGGGCCGACGGGTCGGACTCGAAGGACAGCGGGCCCAGCGGCCCCGGATGCCGCAGCCGCTCCAGCAGCAGATGCGCCGACCGCGGGTCCTGCAACGCGTCGTGCACGGTGAGCCCGGCCAGCGCCCCCTCCTCGACCTTGCCGATCAGGGCCCGGCCGAGTCGGGGGGACAGGTGCTCCTGGATGCCCAGGAGCAGCTGGTAGCAGTCACCGGGCGGGGGAGTGCCGCCCGGTGAGGGCACCCCCGACTGGCCGGTCTGCACCAGGAGGTGCAGACAGCCCGGATACAGCTCCGTCATGGACAGCAGACGCAGGTCGTTGAGGGGCCTGTCCTTGCCGGCGAACCAGCGCTGCCGGGGCAGCCACTCGCGCAGCAGTGCCCCGAGCGTCCCCGTGGAGCGGACGCCGACGGCACTGCCCGGGCTCAGAGATGCGGTCTTCTGCATGGTGACGCGTCCTTCCCTCGGCGCACGCTCACAGGCGCCGGCCGACGCGGGATGCGGCTCGGATGAGCCGGAACCAGTAGAAACCGTGTCCTGCGAGGGTGAGCAGGTAAGGCAGTTCACCGATCGCGGGGAAGCGGACCCCGCCGAACAGCTCGACGGGGTGGCGGCCGTCGAAGCGACGCAGGTCCAGTTCGGTGGGCTGGGCGAAGCGGGAGAAGTTGTGGACGCACAGGACGAGGTCGTCCTCGTACTCGCGCAGGAAGGCGAGGACGGCCG
>NZ_JBICUZ010000018.1:0-130564 GCF_043198675.1 Streptomyces sp. NPDC048734
GGGGGGGGGGGGGGGGGGGGGGGGGGGGGGGGGGCCCCCGCCCCGGGGGGGGGGGGGCCGGGGGGGGGGGGGGCGGGGGGGGGGGGGGGCGCGCGGCCCCCCCCCCGCGCCTCTTCGTGCGCTCAGGCGTGGTGCCTGCGCCTGCCCAGCGTCCGGACGTACAGCATGTCGCCGACGGCGACGATGATGACGGCGGCGACCAGCTGGAAGATGTGCCGGCTCCAGTCGATGCCCGAGGTCTCCTCGACGCCGAAGCCCCGGGCGACGGCGTTGCCGACGATCGCGCCCAGGATGCCGAAGATGGTGGTCAGCCACAGTGGGCTGTGCTGCTTGCCCGGGATGATCGCCTTGGCGATCAGTCCCAGCACGAATCCCACGATGATCGCCCACAACCAGCCCATGACTGCCTCCTCGTACGGCTCTACACGAGCATTGCCCCCAGTGTCGGCCCGGCCTGCTTACGCCGCATGTCGGGCGCCGCCGTACGTGGTACGGCGCAGCGCGTTCGCCCGGCCGGCGGTGACCCGGTCTCGAGGGCGGCCGGGTCGCGGCGTACCGTTGACAAGCGGGGAGAGTTCGAGCGCGCGGATGGTGGAATGCGATGCGGAAGCAGCGCGGCGGCGGCGACGCCCAGGTGTTCCGGATCACCGGGGCACGCCAGGGGCTCCAGGAGGACGTCCGGGGCCGGCAGCGGCGGTACGTGATCTCGATGTCGGTCCGTACCGTGGCGGTGATCCTGGGAGCGACGCTGTGGAACGTGGAACGGCATGTCGCGGTGGTGGCGCTGGTCCTGGGTCTGGTCCTGCCGTACATCGCGGTGGTGATCGCCAATGCCGGACGGGAGAACGCGCCGGGGCTGCCGTCGACGTTCGTGACCACTCCCCCGCCGCCGATGATCACCGCCGGGCACGCGGAGGAACGAACGGCGCAAGAGGAGCCCTCCGCGGAATCCCCGCGGGAGGAACCGGAGTCCCCGCGCGAGGAACCCGGGCCCCGGTCGGGGCACGTGGAGGCCGGTCCGGCAGAGCGGCGGCCATGAGCCCGCCGTACGCCGAGGCCAATAAAAGCTGTTGTTCCAGTGCCGTGGCGCCGGGTCGCCGTGACATACTTCGTACGCGCTCCGCATCCCCCGTCGGAGCGACGGACCGACGCCGGGCAGCTCCCCCCGTGGCTGCTCGGCGTCGCCTTTTCCGCGCATCTGTGAGACGAACCTGTGAGTGACGAGACCCCGATCTGCTCCGCGAAGGGCTGCCGTGCCGACGCCGTGTGGGTACTGGCGTGGAACAACCCGAAGATCCACACGCCGGAGCGCCGCAAGACGTGGCTGGCGTGCGAGGAGCACCGGGAGCACCTGTCGCAGTTCCTCGGAGTGCGCGGCTTCCTGAAGGACGTCGTCCTGCTGGAGGAGTGGGAGTCGCCCGAGGTTCCTCAGGGTCCGGTTCCCGGGACGCCCCGGGCGCCCGGAGCGTCCTAACCGCCGATCGCCGACATCGGGCGGTCCGGCTGGACGAAGGCCGGGTCGTCCAGGCCCGCGCCCGCCTTCTTGCCCCACATCGCCAGGCGCCAGATGCGCGCGATCTCCTCGTCGGGGGCGTCGGAGCGCAGGGCGGCACGCAGGTCGGTCTCCTCGCGGGCGAAGAGACAGGTGCGGACCTGACCGTCCGCCGTGAGGCGGGTACGGTCGCAGGCCGCGCAGAACGGGCGGGTGACGGAGGCGATGACGCCAACCCGATGCGGGCCGCCGTCGACGATCCAGCGTTCGGCCGGGGCCGAACCGCGCTCCTGCGAGCCCTCCTCGGTGAGGTCGAAGCGGGTGCGCAGGGAGGCGAGGATGTCGCCCGCCGTGACCATGCCCTCGCGCTTCCAGCCGTGCTGGGCGTCCAGGGGCATCTGTTCGATGAACCGCAGCTCGTAGTCGTGCTCGACGGCCCAGGCGAGGAGGTCGGGGGCCTCGTCGGCGTTGAGGCCGGGCATCAGGACCGCGTTCACCTTGACCGGGGTCAGGCCCGCGTCCCGGGCGGCCCTGAGGCCTTCGAGGACGTCCTTGTGGCGGTCGCGGCGGGTGAGGGTCTTGAAGACGTCCGGGCGGAGCGTGTCGAGGGAGACGTTGACCCGGTCCAGGCCCGCGGCCTTGAGGGCCGGGGCCGTGCGCCTGAGGCCGATGCCGTTGGTGGTCAGCGACATCCGGGGGCGCGGGCCCAGGGCCGCGACCCGCTCGACGATGCCGACCAGGCCGGGGCGCAGCAGGGGTTCGCCGCCGGTGAAGCGGACCTCCTCGATGCCGAGGGAGGTGACGGCGATGTCGATCAGGCGGACGATCTCGTCGTCCGTGAGCAGATCCGGCTTGGCCAGCCACTGCAGGCCCTCTTCGGGCATGCAGTACGTGCACCGGAGATTGCAGCGGTCGGTCAGTGAGACGCGCAGGTCGGTGGCCACCCGGCCGTAGGTGTCGATGAGCACGCGGGCCCCCTCCCTCGTAGCGGATCACAGGTGTTCGCAGTTGTTCCGTCTTCTGTGAGCCTACGCGACGCCACCGACAACGAGGAGGGCGCGATCTCCGGGAGGCGCGAGGGGCCGCGTCGTGGGGATCCGTGGATCGCCCGCGACGCGGCCCCTTCGACGGGGTGGGTCAGTGTGCGCCGGTGCCGGTCAGGGACCGCACCTCCAGCTCGGCGTACTTGGCGGTGTCCGGCCCCTCCTTGGACAGGACCGTGCCGAGGAAGCCCATCAGGAAGCCGAAGGGGATGGAGATGATGCCGGGGTTCTTCAGCGGGAACCAGGCGAAGTCCACGTCGGGGAACATCGCCTTGGGGTCGCCGGAGACGACGGGCGAGAACAGCACCAGGCCGACCGCCACGATCAGGCCGCCGTAGATCGACCACAGGGCGCCCCGGGTGGTGAACCGCTTCCAGAACAGGCTGTAGAGGATGGTCGGCAGGTTGGCGGAGGCGGCGACCGCGAAGGCCAGCGCGACGAGGCCGGCCACGTTGAGGTCGCGGGCGAGGGCGCCGAGGGCGATGGAGACGACGCCGATGAGGACGGTCGCCCAGCGGGCCGCCCTCATCTCCTCCTTCTCCGTGGCCTGCCCCTTGCGGATGACGTTGGCGTAGATGTCGTGCGCGAAGGACGAGGAGGAGGCGAGGGTGAGGCCGGCGACCACGGCGAGGATCGTCGCGAAGGCGACCGCCGAGATCGTGGCGAGCAGGATCGCGCCCCAGGCCGAGTCGACGCCGCCCAGGTGCAGGGCGAGCAGCGGCGCCGCCGTGTTGCCGGACGGGTTGGAGGCGATGATCTCGTCCTGGGAGATCAGGGCGGCGGCGCCGAAGCCGAGCGCGATGGTCATCAGGTAGAAGCCGCCGATGATGCCGATGGCCCAGTTCACGGACTTCCGGGCGGCCTTGGCGTTGGGGACCGTGTAGAAGCGGATCAGGATGTGCGGCAGGCCGGCGGTGCCCAGGACCAGGGCGATGCCGAGGGAGAGGAAGTCCAGCTTGGTGGTGCCGGTGGCGCCGTACTGGAGGCCGGGTTCCAGGAAGGCGGCGCCCTTGCCGCTGTTCTCGGCGGCGCTGCCGAGCAGGTCGGAGATGTTGAAGTCGAACTTCAGCAGCACCAGGAAGGTGATCAGGAGGGTGCCGCCGATGAGCAGCACGGCCTTGACCATCTGCACCCAGGTGGTGCCCTTCATGCCACCGATGGAGACGTACACGATCATCAGCAGGCCGACCAGGGCGACGATGGCGATCTTGCCCGCGTCGGAGGTGATGCCGAGCAGCAGGGAGACCAGGACGCCCGCGCCCGCCATCTGGGCCAGCAGGTAGAAGATCGAGACGACGATCGTGGAGGTGCCGGCCGCCGTGCGGACCGGGCGCTGGCGCATGCGGTAGGCCAGGACGTCGCCCATGGTGTAGCGGCCGGAGTTCCTCAGCGGCTCGGCCACCAAGAGCAGCGCGACCAGCCAGGCGACCAGGAAGCCGATGGAGTAGAGGAAGCCGTCGTAGCCGAAGAGGGCGATGGCGCCGGCGATGCCCAGGAAGGAGGCGGCCGACATGTAGTCGCCGGAGACGGCGAGGCCGTTCTGGAAGGCGCTGAACTGGCGCCCGCCCGCGTAGAAGTCGGCCGCGTCCTTGGTCTGGCGGCCCGCCCAGACCGTGATGGCGAGCGTCGCGACGACGAACAGGGCGAACAGCGTGATGATGAGCGTCCGGTGCTCGCTGGCCTCGTTGGCCGCGAGGTCGGCGGCGAGAAGCGTGTGTGCGGGGCTCATGCGGCGTCCTCCATCCGGGACTTGATCGCCTCGGCCTTGGGGTCGAGCTTCGTGGCGGCGTGCCGCGCGTACCACCAGGCGATGAGGAACGTGGTGAGGAACTGGGCGAGCCCCAGGACCATGGCGACGTTGATGTTGCCGAACAGCTTGGTGCCCATGAAGTCGCCCGCGTAGTTGGACAGCAGGACGTACAGCAGGTACCAGGCGATGAAGGCGAAGGTCAGTGGGAAGGCGAAGCCGCGGTAGGAGCGGCGCAGTTCACCGAACTCCGCGCTCTCCTGCACCGCGACGAACTCCTCGGCGGAGGGAAGTCGGGCTGGGGTCTTCGAGGGGGGCGGTGTCTCGGTGGCCACGGAGTCTCCTCGCGTTGCGGGTGCGGTGGGTAAAGGGCGGGCGAGGGGCCTCGCCGTCCCTGCCCAAGGTCACGGCGGCGCACGACGACGGGTTCAACACCTCGCACCGGTTTCCGAAGTGGCCTCGGCGCCTCCTGGCCAACGAGCGGCGCCCGGCGAAGGTCATGGCCGGGTGAACTGACCTCCCGAAGGTCATTGCTGGGCGGCGAGTCGGGGAGATAGCTTCGGGCGAGCACCACCCCGTCATGTACCTGCCCAGGCACGACCCGTGTCCGGGCAGGTCTCGCTTCCGGATGATGTGGAGACCCCATGGCTCATCTGCCTTCCAGACGCCGCCTCGCCCTCGCGGTGCCCGTCGTGCTGTCGCTGACCGCCTCCCTCGGCTTCCTGCCGACGGCGGCCTCGGCGGCTCCGGTCACGGCTGCGGCCACCCTGACGGCCGACGCCGGAACGCTGGCGTACGTCGTCAACACCAAGGTGGACCACCGCACGATCGAGTCGGTGAAGAAGGCGATCGTCGCGGCCGACGGCACCGTCGTCGCGACCTACGCGAAGATCGGCGTCATCGTCGTGCACTCGGCGAACCCCGACTTCGGCGCGCAGATACGCGCGGTGCGCGGGGTGCAGTCGGCGGGCGCGACCCGCACGGCGCCGCTGAGCCCCGCCGGGACCACCGACGAGGGCGCCGCCGAGCTGATGTCGGCGGCCCAGGCCGCGAAGACGGCGAGCGCGTCCGCCGCGGCGGGCGCGAGCGAGCCGCTCGAGGCCGACCAGTGGGACCTGCGTGCCATCGGCGCCGACAAGGCCGCCGAGATCAACCCGGGCAGCAGCAAGGTGACCGTCGCCGTCATCGACACCGGTGTGGACGACACCCACCCGGACCTCGCGCCGAACTTCTCCGCCGCCCAGTCGGCCAACTGCGTCGGCGGCGTCGCGGACACCTCCGAGGGCGCCTGGCGCCCGTACACCGTCGAGGACTACCACGGCACGCACGTCGCCGGTGAGATCGCGGCGGCCCGCAACGGCATCGGCGTGGCCGGTGTCGCGCCCGGCGTGAAGGTCGCCGGCATCAAGGTGAGCGACCCGAAGGACGGCCTCTTCTACCCGGAGAACGTGGTCTGCGCCTTCGTGTTCGCCGCCGACCACGGGGTCGAGATCACGAACAACAGCTACTACGTGGACCCGTGGCTGTACAACTGCATGGACGACCCCGACCAGAAGGCCATCGTCGACGCGGTCAACAGGGCGCAGCTGTACGCCCAGAAGAAGGGCACGCTCAACGTCGCCTCGGCCGGCAACTCCAACCACGACCTGGACTCCGACGCGATCGTCGACTCCACCAGCCCGGACGACTCCACTCCGGTGACGCGGACGATCGACCCGCACGAGTGCTTCGACGTGCCGACCCAGCTGCCGGGGGTCGTCACGGTGAGCGCGACGGGCGTCAAGGGCACCAAGTCGTACTACTCCACGTACGGTCAGGGCGTCGTCGACGTGGCGGCGCCGGGCGGCGACCGGTACCAGATCCCGGAGACCCCGTCGGCCAACGGCCGCATCCTGTCGACGATGCCGAACAACGCGTACGGCTTCCTCCAGGGCACCTCGATGGCGTCCCCGCACGTCGCCGGTGTGGCCGCGCTGCTGAAGTCGACCCACCCGTGGGCCTCCCCGGCGACGCTGCAGGCGCTGCTCAAGGCGCAGGCCGACAACCCGGGCTGCCCCACCGAGCCGTACGACGGCAACGGTGACGGTGTGGTGGACGCGACCTGTGAGGGCGGCAAGCGCGTCAACGGCTTCTACGGCTTCGGCGTGGTGAACGCGCTGCGTGCGGTGAAGTAGCCGGGACGCCCCGCGGAAGGCCGGGCGGAGCGCATCCGCCCGGCCTTCCGGCGTCTTCGGCGGTCGCCGGCGCGGTCCGGGGCCGGTGCGGACAGGAAACAGCCGGGGACGGCAGGGACCGCGCCCCTCGGGCCCGGCCCTCGCCTCCGCCGCCCCGCCCGGACCCCCGCCGCACCCGGCGGTGAGCCGGCCGCTCACGTCCCCGGCATCGCGCGGCGCGCCAGTACGGCCGGCCCGGCATCGAACCTCCGCACGTCCGCCGCGCCCTCCGTCCGGCTTCGTCCCGCACGCGCGTGCGGGTGTGTCCGGCCGCGGAGTGGGAGGCGTGCGTGGGCTGTCGGTGGCGGCCCGTATCCTCATTGACCATGCTCGAAGACCGCACGCCCGCAGCGTCCTCCCCCACGGAGTGGCCGGCCGCCTACCCCCGGGGATACGCGGTCGTCGACGTGGAGACCACCGGCCTGGCCCGCGACGACCGGATCATCTCCGCAGCCGTGTACCGGCTGGACGCGCGCGGTGAGGTCGAGGACCACTGGTACACGCTGGTCAACCCGGAGCGCGACCCGGGTCCGGTGTGGATCCACGGTCTGACGAGCGAGGTGCTGGAGGGCGCGCCGCTCTTCCGGGACGTGGCGCAGGAGTTCGCGGACCGGCTCGACGGCCGGGTGCTGGTCGCGCACAACGCGGTGTTCGACTGGCAGATGATCGCCCGCGAGTACGCGCGCGCGAAGCGCGAGGCCCCGGTGAGGCAGCGGTTGTGCACCATCGCGCTCGCCAAGGAGCTGGCCCTGCCGCTGCCCAACCACAAGCTGGAGTCGCTGGCCGCCCACTTCGGTGTCGTCCAGCGGCGGGCGCACCACGCCCTGGACGACGCGCGCGTGCTGGCGGAGGCGTTCCGGCCGAGTCTGCGGGCCGCGGCGGCGGGGGGTGTGCGGCTGCCGCTGCACGAGTGCCGGCCGCTGACGGAGTGGCAGGACCGTCCCGCGCCGCGGGTCGGGCAGCAGGCGGGCGGCGGCCACCGGCCGACGGGTTGGCGTCCGGCCCGGAAGCGGCCCGCGTGCCCGTACCCCAACCCGGGGCGGTACGAAGACGGCAAACGCCTCAGACAGGGCATGCGCATCGCGTTCTCCGGGGACACCTCGGTCGAGCGCGAGCTGCTGGAGGACCGCGCGACCGAGGCCGGACTGCACGTCGCCACGTCGATCTCCCGGCTGACCAGCCTGCTCGTCACCAACGACCCCGACTCGGGCACCTCCAAGGTGGTCAAGGCCCGCCAGTTCGGGACGCCGGTGGTGGACGAGGCGGCGTTCGGCCAGCTGCTGCGCGACGTCGAGCCGGCCGCTCCGCGGTGACCGTACGGACGGGTGATTGCCGCGCGACTCGCCCGGCACCGTCTCGCCCGCGCCGCGCCGACGGCCCACCCTGTGGCCCATGGCGACATGTGAAGTCTGCGGCAACAACTACGGAATGACCTTCGAGGTGCACGCGCAGGGCGCGGTGCACGTCTTCGACTGCTTCTCCTGTGCGATCCACCGCATGGCCCCGATCTGCGAGCACTGCCGGGTGCAGATCATCGGCCAGGGCGTGGAGGCCGAGGGGCGCTGGTACTGCGGCGCCCACTGCGCCCGCGCGGAGGGAAAGGCGGGCATCGTCGACCGGGTCTGAAGCGGCCCCACCCGAAAACACCCCACGGCCGGGAGGTACCGTCGTGGGGTGTACCGCTTCCTGTTGTCCCGGCAGTGGGTGATCATCACGCTCGTCGCCCTCCTCCTGATCCCCACGATGATCGAACTGGGCATCTGGCAGATGCACCGCTACGACGAGCGCACCGCCCGCAACCGGCTGGTCTCCCAGGCGCTCTCCGCCGACCCCGTACCGGTGGAGAGGCTGACCTCCCCGGGCCACACCGTCGGCACCGGCCAGCGGTACCGCTCCGTGACCGCCGTGGGCCGTTTCGACCCCGAGCGGGAGATCGTGGTCCGGCGGCGCGTCAACGGCGACGAGGAGGTCGGCTTCCACGTCGTCACCCCGTTCGTCCTGAAGGACGGGAGGGTGCTGCTGGTCAACCGCGGCTGGATCCCCGCCGACGCCCCCAGCCAGACGACGTTCCCCGAGGTCCCGGCGCCGCCCGCCGGCCAGGTCACCGTGACCGGGCGGCTGATGCCCGACGAGACGACCGCGGCGAGCGGCATCAAGAACCTCCGGGGGCTGCCGGACCGGCAGGTCATGCTGATCAACAGCGCGCAGGAGGCGCGGCGCCTCGGCGCCCGGGTCCTCGGCGGCTACATCGCGCAGACGGAACCCGAGCCCGCGAACGGCACCCCCGAACTGATCGGCAGGCCCGGCGACGAGGACGCCGCGCTCAACTACGCCTACGCGATCCAGTGGTGGCTGTTCTCCGCGGGCGTACCGGTCGGCTGGGTGATCCTGGTCCGGCGGGAGCTGCGCGACCGCAGGGAGGCAGCCGCCGCGCAGAAGCCGGCGGAGGCACAGCCCGCGGCGGTCTGAGGCCCGCCGGGCCGTACCCCGGGGGCCGCGCCCGGCCCTGCCTCCCGGGGCCGCGCCGGGCCGCACCGCCGAGCCGCGGCCGGCCTCGCCGCCGAACCCGAACCCGTGCCCGAACCCGAGCGCACCGCCCGATCCCGCGGCCGGAAGCCGGCCGAAAGCACCGGCACCGTGTCACCCGCCCGGCTTCCGCCCGGATTGCCCTGCCGCACTGCCGGGAACCCGCACCCCCGTGCACCCCCATATCGAGGACTACGCCGTCATCGGCGACGAACAGACCGCGGCCCTGGTCGGCATGGACGGCTCGATCGACTGGCTGTGCCTGCCCCGCTTCGACTCCGGGGCCTGCTTCGCGCGCCTCCTGGGCGACGAGGACAACGGCCACTGGCGCATCGCCCCCGAGGGCGCCGACGGGAAGTACTGCACCCGCCGCGCCTACCGCCCGGACACGCTCGTCCTGGACACCGAGTGGGAGACCGACGAGGGCGCGATCCGCGTCACCGACCTGATGCCGCAGCGCGACCGGGCCCCCGACGTCGTACGGATCGTCGAGGGACTGCGCGGGCGGGTCACCGTCCACAGCGCGCTGCGGCTGCGCTTCGACTACGGCTGGGTCGTCCCGTGGATGCGCCGGGTCGACGGCCACCGGGTGGCGGTCGCCGGGCCGGACGCGGTGTGGTTGCGCAGCGAGCCGGAGGTGCGCACCTGGGGCGAGAACTTCAGCACCCACGCGGAGTTCACCGTCGCCGCGGGCGAGACGGTCGCGTTCGTGCTGACCTGGCACCCCTCGCACCACGCGCGCCCGCCGCTCGTCGACCCTTACGAGGCGCTGCGGGCCAGCGTCGCGGACTGGCGGGCGTGGTCGGCGCGCTGCCGCTACGACGGACCCCACCGGGACGCCGTGATCCGCTCCCTCATCACCCTGAAGGCCCTCACCTACGTACCGACGGGCGGCATCGTCGCCGCACTCACCACGTCCCTGCCCGAGGAGCTGGGCGGGGTCCGCAACTGGGACTACCGCTACTGCTGGCTGCGCGACTCCACCCTGACCCTCGGCGCCCTGCTGGCGGCCGGCCACGAGGACGAGGCCGAGGCCTGGCGCGACTGGCTGCTGCGTGCCGTCGCGGGCGACCCGGCGGACCTCCAGATCATGTACGGGCTGGCGGGCGAGCGCCGGCTGCCCGAGTTCGAGCTGCCGTGGCTGTCCGGCTACGCGGGTTCCCGTCCGGTGCGCATCGGCAACGGCGCCGTGAGCCAGCTCCAGCTCGACGTGTACGGCGAGGTGATGGACTCGCTGTCACTGGCCCGCACCGCGGGGATGTCGCCCAAGCCGCACGTGTGGTCGCTCCAGTGCGCGCTGATGAACTGGCTGTGCGAGAACTGGCGGCAGCCCGACGAGGGGCTCTGGGAGGTGCGCGGCGGCCGCCGCCAGTTCGTGCACTCCAAGGTGATGGTGTGGGTGGCCGCCGACCGTGCCGTCCGGGCGCTGGAGCGCCACCCGCGGCTCAGCGGCGACCTCGAGAGGTGGCGGGCGCTGCGCGACGAGGTGCACCGTGAGGTGTGCGAGAAGGGCTACGACCCCGAGCGCAACACCTTCACGCAGTACTACGGTTCGCGCGAGCTGGACGCCGCCCTGCTGCTCATCCCGCGCGTCGGCTTCCTGCCCCCCTCGGACCCGCGGGTGACCGGCACCGTCGACGCCGTCCGCGAGGAACTCGGGCACGACGGTCTGCTGCGCCGCTACAGCACCGCCGGGCAGGCCGTCGACGGTCTGCCCGGCGACGAGGGCACCTTCCTGGCGTGCTCCTTCTGGCTCGCGGACGCCCTGCACATGACGGGCCGGTCCCAGGAGGCGCGCGAGCTGTTCGACCGCCTGGTGGCCCTGGCCAACGACGTGGGACTGCTGGCCGAGGAGTACGACCCGAAGGCCGGCCGCCACCTGGGGAACTTCCCGCAGGCGTTCAGCCACATCGGGCTGGTCAACACCGCCCTCACGCTGTACGGCGGCGGGCAGGCAGGATAGGGACCATGGATCTTGGACTGAAGGACCGGGTGTACGTCGTCACCGGGGCCACCCGCGGCCTCGGCAACGCCGCCGCGCGCGAGCTGGTCGCGGACGGCGCGAAGGTGGTCGTCACGGGGCGGGACGGGGAGCGGGCCGTCGAGGCGGCGAGGGCGCTGGGGCCGGACGCGGTCGGGGTCGGCGTCGACAACGCCGACCCCGAGGCGCCCGCGCGGCTGATCGCGGCCGCGCGGGAGGCGTTCGGCCGTTTCGACGGTGTGCTGGTGAGCGTGGGCGGGCCGCCGCCCGGGTTCGTCGCGGACAACACGGACGAGCAGTGGATGGCGGCGTTCGAGTCGGTGTTCCTGGGCGCAGTGCGGCTGGCGCGGGCGGCCGCCGCCGAGCTGGAGGCCGGGGGTGTCGTCGGGTTCGTGCTGTCGGGGTCGGTGCACGAACCGATTCCGGGGCTGACGATCTCCAACGGGCTGCGGCCGGGACTGGCCGGGTTCGCGAAGTCGCTCTCCGACGAACTGGGGCCGCGCGGGATCCGGGTCGTGGGGCTGCTGCCGGCGCGGATCGACACCGACCGGGTGCGCGAGCTGGACGCGCTGTCGGCCGATCCGGAGGCGACCCGGGCCGCGAACCAGTCCCGGATCCCGCTGCGGCGGTACGGGACGCCGGAGGAGTTCGGGCGGGTGGCGGCCTTCCTGTTGTCGCCGGCCGCCTCCTACCTGACCGGCGTCATGGTCCCGGTGGACGGCGGGATGCGGCACGGGTTCTGAGGGACCGCCCGCCGCCCGGCCCGGGACAGTCCGGGCCGATCCGGGCCGGCGTCAACCGACCCGTTCCGCCTTGTGCTTGTGCGTCCTGAGGCGGACCTCCGCCGGGAGCGACGGCAGCGCCGCCGAGTCCCGCGCGTGGGACAGGCACTCGTTCGTCAGCCGGTCGAGCGCCACGGCCGGGTCCACGTGCGGTTCCAGCAGGAGTCGTACGCGGGCCTCGGGGGCGTTCTGGCGGCCCGTGAGGTGGGCGCGGCTGTGGGACACGCCGTCCAGCCGGGCCGCGTCGCCGGCCAGGGCGTTCTCCAGGGCACGGCCGCGCAGCACGGCGCCCGCGCCGTCGCCGGTGTCGACGAGGACCTCGCCGAGGCGGCGCCGGCGCAGGACCGCGACCAGCCACCACAGGGCGAGCAGGACGAGCACCGCCAGCACGGCGAGGACGGTCGGCCACCACCAGCCCTCGTCCCGCCAGCGGGTGCGCTCGGCGGTGCTGAGCAGGACGTCGTGCCGGTCGTCGTGGATCCACCAGGAGGGCGGGTCCGCGCCCAGGCCGACGGCGAGCACGGCGCCGCCGACGACGAGCAGGACGAGGCCCACCAGTCCCAGGGCCACGCGGTTGACGGTCCTGAGCATCGTCGTCATCCCTTCTTCCCGGGCCGGCGCACGTGCACGGACAGCGCGGGCGGCCGGGCGAGCCCCAGGCCGCGGACGGCGTCGCCGAGCACGTCCTCCAGGTCCGCGCGCACCTCGTCCAGGTCGCGGAAGTGCGAGACCGCCCGGACGTCGGCCCGGCGGCGCCCGGAGCGGACGTGGACCGACTGCACGCCGGCGACCTCCATGGCCCGGTCGCGCAGCACCAGCCCGGCGGCACCCCGGTGCAGTCCGGCGCGGACGTCGGGGTGGGGGCGCCGCATGGGCAGCAGGTCGCGCAGCCCGGGCGTGACGGCGAGGAGGACCAGCCACAGGCCGAGGGCGGCGGCGACACCCGCGCCGACGAGGACCCAGGTGTCGTCCAGGGGCCGTTCGGCGAGCTGCCGTGCCAGCTCCCGGCGTACGTGCAGGGCCGGCCGGTCGGACCGCACCGCGGCGACGTCGTACAGGAGCACGCCCGTGAGGGCGGCGAGCAGCAACGCGACGACGGCCGCCGGGATCCGGCGGGCCGACCAGAAGCGTCCGCTGCTCGGCGCGGGGGCGGGTCCGGGCGGGGGTGTGCCGTCCTCGGCCGCCTTCTCGAGGACCGGCGGTCGTCGTGTGGTGCCCTCGGGGCCCAGGGACTCGCTCATGACGTCCTCCCGTGTGCCACGCCGTGTTCCGCCGCCAGATGCAGGCGTTCGACCTGGACGGCGACCTCCGGCACCTCCATTCCCACCAACGCGCCTACGCGCTCGGTGACATGACGACGCACCGCGTGGCAGCGGGGGCCGATGTCGGTCGGATAGCCGAGTTCGAGGTGGACGCGGATGTGCGCGGCGTCGTGGTGGACGACCACGGTGGCGTGCGGGCGGGCGGCGTCGGCCGGCAGCGCGCCCACCGCCTCGCGCGCGGCCTGCGCGGCGACCTTCGCCACCACCCGGTCGGCGATCCGGGTGGCGCCCCGCTCCCTGGGCGGGACCGCGGCCGGGCGGGTGCCGGGTGCGCCGGGTCCCTCGCTCACGGACGTCACCGGCGCCGGTCGTCACGCGCGCGGAAGAAGTCACCGAGTTCCAGGTCCCCTTCCAGGAACCGGCCGGCGACGAACCCGACGGCGCCCAGCGCCGCCACCAGCAGGAAGGCCCCGAACCCGCCGAAGTATCCGGCGAAGCCCAGTGCCATGCCGGCGATCATGCCCACCACGGCCATGTTGTTCACGGTGCACTCCCCTCAGCGGCCCGGTCGCCCGTGGCCGGTGTGTCACTGGAGCCGGGACTCCGGCTCCTCGTCCTCTTCCTCGGGCAGCTTGACGTCGCTGACCGCGATGTTGACCTCGACCACCTCGAGGCCGGTCATCCGCTCGACGGCCGCGATGACGTTCTCGCGCACGTCCCGGGAGACCTCGGTGATGGACACGCCGTAGTCGACCACGATCTCCAGGTCGAGTGCCGTCTGCACCTCGCCGACCTCGGCCTTGACGCCGCGGGTGACGGACTTCGTGCCGCCGGGCACCCGGTCGCGCACCGCGCCGAAGGTACGGCTGATGCCGCTGCCCATCGCGTGCACGCCGACCACGTCGCGGGCCGCCAGTCCGGCGATCTTCTCCACGACGCCGTCGGCGATGGTGGTGCGTCCGCGCGATCCCGGGTCGTCGCCGCCGCGCCTCGCCGCCTTGCGGGTCGACACCGGCTCGATGCCGCCGTCCGGGAGTTGTGTCCTGCTCTGTTCGGTCGTCTCACTCATCGCCGCACGTCCTTTTCGGTCGTCGTCCTTCTGCCACCGTAAGCGCGGTGAGCCGTCCTCGCCCCAGGGATGCGGCAGGCTGGAGGAATGACGTCGGACAGATGGACGCGCGTGGTGCGCGAACAACTCGCAATGGGCCGGTTGCTCCCTTTGGGCGGGCCGCGGGACGGGGCGTGGATCGCGGAGGACGCGGCGGAGGCGGTGCTGCGGCGGGCGGTGAGGGAGCTGCCCGGCGTGCGCCTGGGTGCGTTGCGGATCGCGGTGGCGGATCCCGACGCGGTGTACGAGCCGGTGGTGCCGGCGCCGCCGAGCGCGCTGCCGCCGGGTCCGTTGCGGGTGACGGCGGAGTTCGCGGCGGCGGCCTCCGAACCGCTGCCCACGACCGCGTCCCGGCTGCGCACCGCGCTGGCGCTGGCGGCGGTGGAGCGGCTCGGGCTGGTGGTGGCCGAGGTGGACCTGCGGGTGACGGCGCTGCTCGACGGTGAGGAGGAACGGCCGGGGTCCGGGCCGCAGTCCCAGCGGCCGCCCCGGTCGGCCGGGGCGGCGCGGGAGGGCGACGAGGCGCGCGTCGCCGAGGCCGCCCTGTCGGTGCCCGGGGTGTCCGCGCTGACGGACGTGCTCGGGCGCGCGGTGCGCCTGGAGGAGCGGCGGGAGACGACGGCCGCCCTGCCGCGGCGGCACGTGTGCGTGGAGATCGCGGTGCGCGCGGACCACCGGGCGCTGGAAGTGGCCCGGGGGGTCCGCGCGGCGGTGGCGGAAGCGCTGACGGATCAGCCGACGGTGGCGGTGCTGGTGACGGCGGCGGGCTGAACGCCCACCGCACCCGCCGGCCCCGGCGGGGTCACTCTCCGAGGCCGGCCAGGTCCCGCAGGCGGCGGGCCTGGGAGGCGCGTTCGGCCGCCCGCTGCTCGTCGTACGTCCTGTCGCCGGCGCCGCGCAGCAGCGTCTTCGTCTCGACGACCGCGTCGCGCGGCGCGGCCAGGACCGCCGCGGCCAGCTCGCGGACCGCCGCGTCGAGTTCGGCGACGGGCACGGCGACGTTGGCGAGGCCGGTGGCGACCGCCTCCTCGGCGTGCACGAAGCGGCCGGTCAGGCAGATCTCGACGGCGCGTCCGTATCCCACGAGGGAGACGAG
The DNA here is from genome assembly GCF_043198675.1 of Streptomyces sp. NPDC048734. Lineage (NCBI taxonomy): Bacteria > Bacillati > Actinomycetota > Actinomycetes > Kitasatosporales > Streptomycetaceae > Streptomyces > Streptomyces sp. NPDC048734. The sequence goes on from NZ_JBICUZ010000018.1 coordinate 15,251, forward strand.
GGGGTGCGTGCCGGTGAGGTCCGGTACCAGGCCGAGGCCGGTCTCGCGCATGGCGAACTGCACGTCGTCGGCGACGACGCGCAGGTCACAGGCGAGGGCGAGCTGGAAGCCCGCGCCGATGGCGTGGCCCTGGACGGCGGCGATCGACACGAGGTCGTTGCGCCGCCACCAGGTGAAGCCCTCCTGGAACTCGGCGATGGCGGTGTCGAGTTCGGCGTCGCCACTGCGCGCGAGATCGACGAAGGACGGCTCGCCCTCGATCCCCTCGGGCGTGAACATCTGCCGGTCGAGGCCGGCGGAGAAGGACTTGCCCTCGCCGCGCAGCACGACCACGCGGACGGAGCCCGGCAGTTGCCGGCCCGCTTCGGCCAGCGCGCGCCACATCGCGGGGCTCTGCGCGTTGCGCTTGGCCGGATGGGTCAGCGTCACCGTGGCGAGTGCGTCGTCGACGGTGAGCCGTACGCCGTCCTTGTCGAGCAGGGGAACGAGTTCCTGGCCGGACGTGGCCATGGGGCGCCTCCGATGAGTGCGGTCAGCTAGCGGTCAGCTAAGTGACTGCACAGTAACCACCCGGTCGATCGGAAGACCGACCGGGTGGCCACCATCGGAGCCGATGGGCCGCCCGGATCAGGACGAGGCGGCCTTCTTGCCGCGTGTCGCTCCGCCACGCCCACGGAGCGTGACGCCCGACTCGCTGAGCATCCGGTGCACGAAGCCATACGAGCGACCGGTCTCCTCGGCCAGTGCCCGGATGCTCGCACCGGAGTCGTACTTCTTCTTCAGGTCTGCCGCGAGCTTGTCGCGCGCGGCGCCGGTCACCCGGCTGCCCTTCTTCAGAGTCTCGGCCACCCGTGCCTCCTCATGGGAAGTGCGCTCTGGTCCCCTCATGATCACCCCTCCGGGGCCCGATGGCCACCCATTCGGCAAGGTCCGTGCGACAGGGTTGTGACGACAGGAGCACGTCCCCACGAACGGAACCGATGATTCCGGCGACGGGTGTTCGTACGGCCGAACGGGTTCTTTCACGAAATACCAGGTCAGGGACGCACGACGGCCGACCCCTGACGACGCGGGGGTCGGCCGTGAAATGGATGTAGGACACACCTCGGTACGAGGAGATCTCACACAGATGGTGGATCACCGGTGGGCCGAATGATCCATACGCCGTGGATCAAGCGTTCGGTCAAGCCAGGGCGACGAGGTCCGCGTAGTCGGAGCCCCACAGGTCCTCGACTCCGTCGGGCAGCAGGATGATCCGCTCGGGCTGGAGCGCCTGCACGGCGCCCTCGTCGTGGGTGACGAGGACGACCGCGCCCTTGTAGGTGCGCAGCGCGCCGAGGATCTCCTCGCGGCTGGCCGGGTCGAGGTTGTTGGTGGGCTCGTCGAGGAGCAGCACGTTGGCCGAGGAGACCACGAGGGTGGCCAGGGCCAGCCGGGTCTTCTCACCGCCGGACAGGACACCGGCCGGCTTGTCGACGTCGTCGCCGGAGAACAGGAACGAGCCGAGCACCTTGCGGACCTCGACGAGGTCCAGGTCGGGGGCCGCGGAGCGCATGTTCTCCAGGACCGAGCGCTCGGGGTCGAGGGTCTCGTGCTCCTGGGCGTAGTAGCCGAGCTTGAGTCCGTGGCCGGGGCGCACCTCGCCGGTGTCGGGCGTCTCCACACCCCCGAGCAGGCGCAGCAGCGTGGTCTTGCCGGCGCCGTTGAGGCCGAGGATGACGACGCGGGACCCCTTGTCGATGGCCAGGTCGACGTCGGTGAAGATCTCCAGCGAGCCGTACGACTTCGACAGGCCCTCGGCCATCAGCGGGGTCTTCCCGCAGGGCGCCGGCTCCGGGAAGCGCAGCTTGGCGACCTTGTCGGAGGCCCGTACGGCCTCGAGTCCGGCGAGCAGCCGGTCGGCCCGCTTGGCCATGTTCTGGGCGGCGACCGTCTTGGTGGCCTTGGCGCGCATCTTGTCGGCCTGCGAGTGCAGGGCGGCGGCCTTCTTCTCGGCGTTCTGCCGCTCGCGCTTGCGGCGCTTCTCGTCGGCCTCGCGCTGCTGCTGGTAGAGCTTCCAGCCCATGTTGTAGACGTCGATCTGGGAGCGGTTGGCGTCCAGGTAGAACACCTTGTTGACGACCGTCTCGACCAGGTCGACGTCGTGGGAGATGACGATGAAGCCGCCGCGGTAGGTCTTGAGGTAGTCCCGCAGCCAGACGATCGAGTCGGCGTCCAGGTGGTTCGTCGGCTCGTCGAGGAGCAGGGTGTCGGCGTCGGAGAACAGGATCCGGGCCAGCTCGACCCGGCGGCGCTGACCGCCGGACAGCGTGTGCAGGGGCTGTCCGAGCACGCGGTCGGGCAGGTTGAGCGCGGCGGCGATGGTGGCGGCCTCGGCCTCGGCGGCGTACCCGCCCTTGGTGAGGAACTCCGTCTCCTGGCGCTCGTACTGCCGCATGGCCTTGTCGCGGGTGGAGCCCTGACCGTTGGCGATGCGCTGCTCGTTGTCGCGCATCTTGCGGATCAGTACGTCGAGACCACGGGCGGAGAGGATGCGGTCGCGCGCGAGGACGTCGAGGTCTCCGGTGCGGGGGTCCTGGGGGAGGTAGCCGACCTCGCCGGACCGGGTGACCTGGCCCGCGGCGGGGATGCCCTCACCGGCGAGGACCTTCGTCAGCGTGGTCTTGCCGGCGCCGTTGCGCCCGACCAGGCCGATGCGGTCGCCCTTGGCGATGCGGAAGGAGGCGTTCTCGATGAGGATGCGGGCACCGGCGCGCAGCTCGATGCCGGAGGCGGAGATCACGGACAGACTCCAGAGCGGGTGGGGGCGGGATGGGCGGCTGAGGACGTTCCCGCCGTCTAATGCGCGAGGAGAATGGCCATGAAGCCATTCTAACGGGGCCGTGCAAGCACTTTTCCTGGGTGCGTGTGTGCGATCTCCGCGCGGGTCGCGCGCCTGGTCCGGCGCGCGGGCCGGACCGCGCGGGCTCCGCGCGCGGGCGCGCGCGGGACCCCGGTGAGGGACGCCGTCCGGTTTTCGCGCGCGGTTCCGCGTGCCGGTGATGGTCCGGCGGGCGGCGGGCGGGGCGGCGTGTGCAACGGCGGGAAGCGCGGGTACCTGGTTGCCGACCCGCCTCCTCGGCTCCGCGCGCGTGGGGGTGGGTCGAGGGTGAGGACGGCGGCCGAGGGTGGCGCAGACGGAGGTGGCCCGTGCAGTTCGACGACGACGCCAGGCTGGACACGTCCGAGGTGCGGGACGTGCGCGGGAGCCGGGTCCCGGGCGGGCGGGCGACCGTGGGCGGCGGGATCGCCGGGCTGGTCGCGCTGCTGCTGGCGCTGTTCCTCGGGGTCGGGCCGGACCAGCTCGGGCTCTCCTCGGGCGGCGACGAGCCCGCGGCGACCTCGTCGGGGCTCGCGCAGGTGCAGCGCGACTGCCGTACCGGGCAGGACGCGAACACGCGGGACGACTGCCGGACGGTGGCGGTGGTCAACAGCGTGCAGGACTTCTGGGACGAGGAGTTCCGGCGGCGGGACGGCGCGTACACGCGCTCGCCCACCGTGTTCTTCGCCCAGCGGGTGGGGACGGCGTGCGGGACGGCGACCTCGGCGGTCGGGCCGTTCTACTGCCCGGGCGACCGGAAGGTCTACCTGGACCTGGGGTTCTTCGACGAACTGCGGTCGAAGTTCGGCGCGAGCGGCGGCCCCTTCGCGCAGGCGTACGTCGTGGCGCACGAGTACGGGCACCACGTGCAGGACCTCATGGGCACGCTGAGCCGCTCGCAGGACGGGCCGGCCGGCGCCGGGAGCGCCGCGGTGGGCGTGGAGCTGCAGGCCGACTGCTACGCGGGCGTGTGGGCCCGGCACGCGACCACGACGCCGGACGAGTCGACCGGACGGCCGCTGATCACCAGCCTCACGGCCGCGGACATCGCCGACGGGCTGGACGCCGCGGCGGCCGTGGGCGACGACCGGATCCAGGAGCGGTTCCAGGGACGGGTGACGCCCGAGACGTGGACGCACGGGTCGGCGGCGCAGCGGCAGCAGTGGTTCGACGTGGGGTACCGGAGCGGGGACATGGCGCGGTGCGACACCTTCCGCTGACCGCGCGGTGTCCGCCCCCGGGGCATTGTCGGTGGGCGCTGCCAGACTGGGTCGTGAGCGGGGTTTCCGGCAGGGACGGCGCGGGGTCACGAGGGAGTGGTCGGCATGGCAGGCACGAGCGGTGGGCGCCCGAGCATCTACCCGACGGTGCTCTACCGGGACGCCGCGGCGGCGATCCGGCAGCTCACGGAGGCCTTCGGCTTCTCCGAGCTGTCGGTGTTCGAGGGCGAGGACGGCTCCGTGCTGCACGCCGAGCTGGTGCAGGGCAACGGCGCGGTGATGCTCGGCTCGAAGGGCCGCGGCGGTCTCTTCGACGCGGCGATGAAGGACGCCGGTCCGGCGGGCGTTTACGTCGTGGTGGACGACGTCGACGCCCACCACCGGCGGGCCGTGGAGCACGGCGCGGAGATCCTGATGCCCCCGACGGACCAGGAGTACGGCTCGCGGGACTACACGGCCCGGGACGCCGAGGGCAACATCTGGAGCTTCGGCACGTACGCACCCGAGATACAGGGCTGACGCCCGGACACAGGACCGACGTCCGGCGCCGGGCTCAGCCCCCGGTGTGGACCTGGAAGGCGGCCCTGCGCACGGCCTTGGCCAGCGCCGGGTCGGGGTGTGCGGCGGCGAGCGCCACCAGGACCTGCACGGTGCGCGGGTGCCCGACGGAGCGGACCTCCGCCAGCAGCGCCGGCACGGTCGGCTGGAGCGCGGACTCCAGGTGGCGCACCAGCATCGGCGCCTCGCCGTGGTCGGCGACGGCCGCGGCGGTGTCCACCCACAGCCAGGTGGCCTCCTCGCGGGTGAGCACCTCGTGGGCGTCCTCGGGGTCCACCCCGTCGTGCTCGGCCAGCCACAGCAGGGCGTACGGCCGCAGGGCCGGCTCCTCGACGACGGCGCGCACGTCGGGCTCCGCGGGGGCGCCGACGACGCGCAGCGCCTCGAAGGCGAGGCCGCGCAGCAGGGCGTCCTCACCGCGGGCGGCGGTGAGGAGTTCGCCGACGGCGCTGCCGACGGTGCGGGCGGCGAGCCAGGCGCGGTACTCGGCGCGGGCGGCGTTCGGGCGGAGCTGGGCGCAGCCGCGGAGCATCTCCTCGGCCGCGACCTCGATGTTGCCGGCGGGGCTCTGCGCGGCGACGCAGATCTGCTCCAGCTTGACCCAGACCGCCCAGTTGCCGAGCGGGGTCAGGGTGGCCTGGCCGTCGGCGTGGGTGAGCGCGCCCACCGAGGCGAGGGCGTGCAGGGCCCAGTCGAGGAGGGGGGCGAGTTCGGCGGCGCGGGCCGGTTCCGCCGGGTCGGCGTCGGCGGAGGGGGCGGGGGCGGGCCGACGGGGGCTCGAGGCGTCGGCGTCCTCGGGGCCGTAGGAGACCTCGCAGCGTTCGGTGCGCAGTTCGGTGACGCGCTGGCGCAGCAGGTCGAGGAGCTGGTCCACGGGGACGGGGCCGGCGGACAGCTGGAGGAAGGAGAGCACCTGCGGCATGGCGGAGACGACCTCGGCGACGGCGCCGGGCTCCTGGCCGGCGGGTTCCGGGGTGGCCAGCGACCAGGCGTCGAAGAGGGCGACCCAGCCGCGCAGGACGGCGCTGTCGTCGCGGTTCCAGGCGCGCAGCCGCCAGCCGGAGCGGGCGCTGTCGCCGTGCACCTCGACGAGGCCGGCGAGGCGGGCGGTGTCCCAGTCGGCGCGGACCTGAGCCGCGGTCAGGCCCAGGTCGGCCGCCGCGCGTTCGGCGGTCGCCTCCGAGAGGGTGGCCTTGCCGTCGTCGGTGGCCGCGTCCCGGCCGGGACCGAGGGCGTTGTCGGCCCAGCGGGCGACGCGGGCCGCGGCCGCCAGGCCGGAGCGCGCCATTCTGGCCAGCTCCGCCGGGGCGGGGGTGCCCTCCGGCGGGCGGGGCGCGGGGCGGCGCTGGCGCCGCTGGTTCACAGCTGAGGGGGCGGCGGCCAGGGGTCGTGGGCGGACGAGTCGAAGCCTGGAGTCGCGCGGGATACGGGACGTCACGGGTGCAGTCTTCCGGTTGACGGTCCGAAATCCCAAACGGAATGTCACGGCAGGCTACGGGACTGGCCAACGCGCGGGGTGCGGGGAGGGGTGAGGAGGCTTGTTCAGGCCAGCGGTTCGACCTTAAACGGAACCTGTGGCACCGCTCCGGCGCGTGCCGCCGCGGCACGTCACATCAAGGGGGTCAGGAAGCGGCGCAGCACTTCCTCGTAGGCGGCCGGGTCGGGGTTCCACATGGCGGCGTGCGGGGCGTGCGGGACGGAGCGGAGGGTGACCGGGCCGGGGTGGCGGTCGGCGAAGCGGCGGGAGGCCGCCCACGGGGCCACGGTGTCCCCGGGGCCGTGGACGACCAGGGTCGGTACGGCGAGGGCGGCCGGGTCGGCGGCCCCGTCGGCGGTGTCGGCGCTCAGGCCGGCGCGGCCCTCGGCGGCGCGGACGGCCAGCGGCAGCAGCGCGCCCGGGGTGTGGCGGGCGGAGGCGAGGGCCCGCAGGGTGGCCTGCCAGTCGAGGACCGGGGAGTCCAGCACGAGCCCCGAGACGAGGTTGCGGAGCCCCGAGCGGGCGGCGGCGCGCAGGGCCATGGTGGCGCCGGTGGACCAGCCGAGCAGCACGAGACGTTCGGCGCCGTAGCGGACGGCGTAGCGCATCGCCGCGTCCAGGTCGCGCCACTCGGTCTCGCCGAGGTGGTGGAGGCCGTCCGGGGGGCGTGGGGCGCCCAGGTCGCCGCGGTAGGACAGGGCGAGGACCGGGAAGCGGCGGCGGTGCAGGAAGCCGGTCAGGTTCAGGGCGTGTTCCCGGGTGGTGCCCAGGCCGTGCACGGCGATCACCCAGGTGCGGCGGGCGCCGGGGACGAACCACGCGGGCAGCGGCCCCAGTTCGCCGGGCACGTCGATGTCGGCGTGGTCGAGGCCGAGCGCGGTACTCGGGTTGCCCACGTACAGGTTCGGGGTGAGCCACACCGCGTCGCCCGCCTCGAGGGTGCCGTGGGTGACCCGCTCCAGACGCCGTACGACCGTGTCGGCGGGGTGCGGGACGCTGTCCAGGACGGGGCCGACGACCGCGTGGGAGCCGTCGCCCGCGAGTCCGTAGGTGCCGGGCCGCAGGGCGGCGAGGTCGCGGGTGAGGGTCACCCGGCCGTCGGCCGTGCCGTGCACGGTGAGCCGGGGTTCGGTGGGCAGGGGGCGGCCGGGTGACGCCTTCAGCGCCGCGTCGCTGGCGAGGCGGCCTGCGGCCACGCTTGCGGCGCCGGCGGCCAGGGCCGCGGCTGCGGTGACGGCGGTTGCCGTGACGGTGCGCACTCCTCCAGTGTCCTGGCCGATCCTGCCGAGGGCCAGTGGTGGAGGGGACCGGGGGTGCGGGCGGGTGGCTGTGGCCGGGCCCCCGGCGGCCTGCGCGCCCCCGACGGGCGGCCCGCGGCGGGCGGCGGGCGGCCCGCGGCGGGCGGCGGGCGGCGGGCGGCCCGCGGCGAGCCCGCCGTCACTGCGACCGGAGGGGCTCGCACGGCGGAGCACGCGGCCCGCCCGCACGGCGGAGCCACGCGCCGGGCCGTGCGGGCGGAGCCACGCGCCGGGCCGTGCGGGCGGAGCCACGCGCCGGGCCGTGCGGGCGGAGCCACGCGCCGGGCCGTACATCGGCCGCGCGATCGGCCCCGACGGCGGAGCCACGCCGTCGGCCGGACGGCGAAGCCGCGTGCTCGGCCCGGACGGCTAAGCCGCGTCCGGGCCGCACGGCGGAGCCACTCGTCCAGGCCGCACATCAGCCCGGGAAACGGAGCCGCGCGACCCGCCCGCACGGCGAAGCCACGCGCCGGTCCGCACGGCGGAGCCACGCGCCGGTCCGCACGGCGGAGCCATGCGCCGGGCCGTGCGGGCGGAGCCACGTGCTCGGGCCGTACATCGGCCCGGGAAGCGGAGCCGCGCGGCCCGCACGCACGGCGGAGCCACGCCGTCGGCCGGACGGCGAAGCCGCGTGCTCGGCCCGGACGGCTAAGCCGCGTCCGGGCCGCACGGCGGAGCCACTCGCCCAGGCCGCACGGCGGAGCCGGGGATCGCCCCCGCCCCCGCCCCCGCCCCGGGATCGGGCGCCGCGGGCTTCGGGGTTCCGTCGGCGGCCCCGGTACGTCGCCTCAGCGGTTCTGCCCGTAGCCCCGCAGGCGTTCCGCCACCTCCCCCAGTTGGTCGTCGGTCAGCAGGTTCGGGGTGCGGCCCGGGACGGACGAGGCGGTCAGCCACAGGTGGCACATCCACTCCAGCTGGGCCGTGCGGTCGTAGGCCTGGTCGAGGGTGGCGCCGTAGGTGAGGGTGCCGTGGTTCTGGAGGAGGCAGGCGGTGCGGTCGGTGAGGGCGTGCAGGAGGCTGCGGGCGAGTTCCTCGGTGCCGTAGGTCGCGTAGGGGGCGACGCGGACGGGGCCGCCGAGGGCGGCCGTCATGTAGTGGACGGACGGGAGTTCGGTCACGAGGGTCGAGACGGCGGTGGCGTGCACGGCGTGGGTGTGGACGACGGCGCGGGCGTCGGTGGTGCGGTGGACGGCGAGGTGCATGGGCAGCTCGCTGGTCGGGGTGAGGGTGCCGAGGACCTGCCGGCCGTCGAGGTCGACGCCGGTGAGGTCGTCCGGGGTGAGGCGGTCGTAGGGGACACCCGAGGGGGTGACCAGGACGAGGTCCCCGACGCGGACCGAGACGTTGCCGGAGGTGCCGACGACGAGCCGGTCGGTGACGGTGCGGCGGGCCGTCGCCACGAGCTGTTCCCAGGCGTGTGCGACCTCCCCGTCGCGGAGGCCGTGAAGGTCGCGGGGGTCGTGGATGCCGTCACCGGTGTCGCGTCGCTGCTCTGCCATACGGCGATCCTGCCAGGTGACGAACGTCTCTTTCGCGGCCTTCCAGGACCCTCGGGGAAGGGGGCGCGGAACCCGGGCCCGTGCGGCGTCCGGGGTGTCACGGCCGAGCGGAATGAGTCCCGCCGATTGTGGACACCACGAAGCCCGCCCCAGTTCACCTTCCGTTCACTCAGGTTACCTACGTTCATCCAGCCAATGACCTCGAACGATTGCCTGGGTAAATGGAAAGCTTCTCGCTGATCCTCGCGATTGTGGTAGTAACCGCACTCGCGTTCGATTTCACGAACGGTTTCCACGACACCGCCAACGCGATGGCCACCACCATCTCGACCGGTGCCCTCAAGCCCAAGGTCGCGGTGGCCATGTCCGCCGTTCTGAACCTTGTAGGCGCCTTCCTCTCCGTGGAGGTCGCCAACACGATCTCCAAGGGTCTCGTCGACGAGACCGGCATCCGTCCCGAGGTCATCTTCGCCGCCCTGGTCGGCGCGATCCTCTGGAACCTCCTGACCTGGCTGGTCGGACTGCCGTCCAGCTCCTCGCACGCCCTGATGGGCGGCCTGATCGGCGCCACCATCGCCTCGGCCGGTGCCGGCGCGGTCCACGGTGACGTGCTCGTCACCAAGGTCCTGATCCCGGCCATCGCCGCGCCGATCGTCGCGGGCGTCGCGGCGATGCTCGCGACCCGGCTGTCGTACTCGCTGGGCAAGAAGGCCGACGGCAAGGCCGCCGCCAAGGGATACCGAACCGGCCAGATCGCCTCCGCCGGCCTGGTCTCGCTCGCCCACGGCACCAACGACGCGCAGAAGACGATGGGCATCATCACCCTCGCCCTGGTCGCCGGCGGCGCCGTCGCCCCCGACTCCGACCCGCCGCTGTGGGTCATCCTGTCCGCGGGCCTGGCGATCGCGCTCGGCACCTACCTCGGCGGCTGGCGCATCATCCGCACCATGGGCAAGGGCCTGACCGACCTCCAGCCGCAGCAGGGCTTCGCCGCCCAGACCAGCGCGGCCACCGTCATCCTGGCCTCCTCCCACCTCGGTTTCTCGCTCTCCACCACGCACTCGGTCTCCGGCGCGGTGATGGGTGCGGGCCTCGGCCGCAAGGGCGGCGTCGTCCGCTGGTCGACCGCCACCCGGATGTTCGTGGCCTGGGGCCTGACGCTGCCGGCCGCGGCCCTGGTCGGCGCCCTCGCCGAGTACGTGACCGGCCTCGGCGACTGGGGCACGGCGCTCGTCGCGGTGTTCCTCATCGCCTCCAGCGCGGCGATCTGGAAGATCTCGCGGCGCGAGATCATCGACCACACGAACGTCGTCGACGGGGACGAGGAGCCGGCCGGCGTGGTCACCACCGCGATCGCCGCCGTGACCCCGCCCCCGGCGGGCACGGTCGCCGAGGACCTCACGGCCACCATCCCCGCCCCGGCGGCGGAGTCGGCTCCGCCGGCCGCTCCCACCGTCACCACCGTCTGAGTCCCGCCCCCACCGGTACGAAGGAAGAAGCAGCATGAAGATCGACTGGGCGGCTCTCGGCTCCGTCTTCGGCGTCAGTCTCGTCGTCACCGTGGCCCTCGTGGCCCTCTTCACCCTCGGCATCATGGGCCTCTCCCGCCGCGAGCGGGCCGCGGCCCAGGGCGGCTCCGCCACCCTGGCCGTCACCGGCGCGTACGCGTGCTTCGCGGCGTGCGCCGGGGCGGTGGCCTACGGGATCTCGCTGATCGTCACCTGACGGACGGCACGCACACACGCGCGTGGGGCGCGGGACGGATCACCGTCCCGCGCCCCACGCGTGCGCGTAGGCCGTGACCGGCGGTGTGTGGGGTTCTGCACACTGTCCCGTCGCAGGTCAACAGCGAGTTGACGGCCGTTCCGGGCCCGTGGTGGACTGCCGGGGCCATGTACGGCGACAGAAGAGGAAGCCGGTGTGAATCCGGCGCGGTCCCGCCACTGTCACCGGGGTAGACACCCCCGGGAGCCAGGAACTCTCGTCGCCGGTCTCGTCGAACCAGGGCGTGGACACCCTGAGTGAGGACATAACGCCATGCTCGGCTGCCGTTCGAGGTACAGCACCAGGTCGCTGCCCGGCCCGTCGGCCGGCTGAGCCGATGGGTACCGATCGCCTCTACGCGTACGGTGCCGCCGCCGGCCTCCTGGGGGACCTGATCCTCGGCGATCCGCGCCGGGGGCATCCGGTCGCCGTGTTCGGGCGGGCCGCGGCCGGCGTGGAACGGGCTCTGTGGCGGGACCACCGCGGGTGGGGCGCGCTGCACACCGCCGTGTGCGCCGGCGGCACCGTGGCCCTCGGGGCCCTCGCCTCCCGTGCCGTACGCCGCTCCCCCGCCGCCTCCGTCGCGTTGACCGGCGCCGCCGCGTGGGCCGTCGTCGGCGGGACCTCGCTGGTACGGGAGGCCCGGACCATCGGGCGGGCCCTGGAAGCGGGGGACGTCGAGGGCGCGCGGGCGCGGCTGCCGCACCTGTGCGGACGGGACCCGCAGGCCCTGGACGCCGACGGGATCGCCCGCGCGGTCGTCGAGTCCGTCGCCGAGAACACCTCCGACGCGGTCGTGGGCGCCCTGGTGTGGGGGGCCGTCGGCGGCGTGCCGGGACTGCTCGGGTTCCGGGCCGTCAACACCCTGGACGCCATGGTCGGCCACCGCTCGCCGCGCCACCTGCGCTTCGGGTGGGCCTCGGCCCGGCTGGACGACGTCGCCGGATGGCCGGGGGCACGGCTGACCGCCGTCCTGGCCGCCGCCGCCGGTGACGATCCGCGCGGGGCGGTGCGGGCCTGGCGGGCCGACGCGCGCAGGCATCCCAGCCCCAACGCCGGTCCCGTGGAGGCGTCGTTCGCCGGTGCCCTCGGGGTGCGGCTCGGCGGGACGCTGTCGTACGGCGGGCGCGTCGAACACCGGCCCGTGCTGAACGGGGAGCGGGGGCGGCCCGTCGTGGCCCACGACATCGAACGTGCCGCGCGGCTCTCCCGCCGCGTCGGCCTGCTCGCGCTCGGCGTCACCGTCGCCGCGCGCGTCGTCTCCGCGAGGGTCCTCGCGGCGAGAGCGAAGGGGCGTACGTCATGAGCGGGGGTCTCCTCGTCGCCGGCACCACCTCGGACGCCGGCAAGAGCGTCGTCACGGCGGGGATCTGCCGGTGGCTGGTGCGGCAGGGGGTCAAGGTGGCGCCCTTCAAGGCGCAGAACATGTCCCTCAACTCGTTCGTGACCCGCGAGGGCGCCGAGATCGGGCGCGCGCAGGCCATGCAGGCGCAGGCCTGCCGCATCGAGCCGACGGCGCTGATGAATCCGGTGCTGCTCAAGCCGGGCGGCGAGCGCAGCAGTCAGGTCGTGCTGCTCGGCAAGCCGGTCGGCGAGATGAGCGCGCGCGGGTTCTTCGGGGGGACCGGAGGATCCGGGGAATCCGGGGAATCCGGGGAATCGTCCCCCGGGAGCAGGCTGCGCGGCGGACGGCAGGAGGAACTCCTCGGGACCGTTCTCGACTGTCTCGCCGAGTTGCGGGGCACGTATGACGCGGTGATCTGTGAGGGAGCGGGCAGTCCCGCCGAGATCAACCTGCGGCGGACCGACATCGTGAACATGGGGATCGCCCGCAACGCGCGGCTCCCCGTGCTCGTCGTCGGCGACATCGACCGCGGCGGCGTCTTCGCCTCCTTCTTCGGGACCGTCGCGCTGCTCTCGCCGCAGGACCAGGAACTGGTCGCCGGGTTCCTCGTCAACAAGTTCCGCGGTGACGTCTCGCTGCTGGAGCCGGGCCTGGACATGCTGCGCGGGCTGACCGGGCGGCGGACGTACGGGGTGCTGCCGTTCCGGCACGGACTCGGGATCGACGAGGAGGACGGGATGGCGGTCTCCCTGCGGGGCGCCGTCCGGGAGTCGGCCGTCTCCCCGCCCGTCGGCGAGGACGTGCTGCGGGTCGCCGTCTGCGCGGTCCCGCTGATGTCCAACTTCACCGACGTGGACGCGCTGGCCGCCGAACCGGGCGTCGTCGTGCGGTTCGTGGACCGGCCGGAGGAACTGGCCGACGCCGACCTCGTGGTGCTCCCCGGGACCCGGGGGACGGTCCGGGCGCTCGCGTGGCTGCGCGAGCGCGGGCTGGCGGACGCGATCCTGCGCCGGGTCGCCGAGCAGCGGCCCGTGCTGGGCGTCTGCGGCGGCTTCCAGATCCTCGGCGAGCACATCGAGGACGAGGTCGAGTCGCGCGCCGGCGAGGTCGCGGGGCTCGGCGTCCTGCCCGTCCGGGTGCGGTTCGCCCGCGAGAAGACCCTCACCCGGCCGGTGGGGGAAGCCCTCGGCGAGCGGGTCGAGGGGTACGAGATCCATCACGGGGTCGCCGACGTCACCGGGGGTGCGGCATTCATCCGCGATGACGAGGGGAACAGCCTGGACGGCTGCCGGGTCGGCCAGACCTGGGGCACCCACTGGCACGGCTCACTGGAGTCGGACGGTTTCCGACGGGCGTTCCTGCGGGAGGTGGCGGCCGCCGCGGGCCGCCGTTTCGTGCCGGCCGCCGACACCTCCTTCGCCGCGCTGCGCGAGGAGCAGCTCGACCGGCTCGGCGACCTGATCGAACAGCACGCGGACACGGACGCGCTGTGGCGGCTCATCGAGTCGGGCGCGCCGCAAGGACTGCCTTTCATTCCACCGGGAGCGCCCGCATGAGCACAGTGTTGTTGTTGTCCACCGCCGACACCGATCTGCTGGCGGCCCGGGCCGCCGCCGGTGCCTCGTACCGGATCGGCAATCCGACCCGCGTGGACGTCGCGGAGGACCTCCCCGCCCTGGTCGAGGGCTCGGACGTCGCCGTCGTACGGCTGCTCGGCGGGAAGCGGGCCTGGGAGGACGGGCTCGCCGCGCTGAAGGCGTCCGGCATCCCCACCGTCCTGCTGGGCGGGGAGGCCGTGCCGGACGCGGAGCTGATGGCCGAGTCGTCCGTGCCGGCCGGCGTGGTGGCCGAAGCCCTCAGGTACCTCGTCGAGGGCGGCCCCGCCAACCTCACCGAGCTGGCGCGGTTCCTCTCCGACACCGTCCTGCTGACGGGCGAGGGGTTCGAGGAGCCGCGGCGGATGCCCGCGTACGGCGTCCACGGCGACCGGGTGCGCCAGGAGGGCCGGCCGACCGTCGGCGTGCTCTTCTACCGCGCCCACGAGCTGAGCGGCAACACCGCCTTCGTGGACACGCTGTGCGACGCGATCGAGGCGAGGGGCGCCAACGCCCTCGCGGTGTACTGCGGTTCGTTGCGCGACGCCGACCCCGGCCTGTACGGGATCCTCGGCACGGCGGACACCCTGGTCGCCACCGTGCTGGCCGCGGGCGGCACCCACGCCTCGCAGGCGTCGGCCGGCGGCGACGAGGAGGCCTGGGACATCGGGGCCCTCGCCGATCTCGACGTGCCGGTGCTGCAGGGGCTCTGCCTCACCTCCTCGAGGGCCGCCTGGGACGCCTCCGACGCCGCCCTGTCCCCCATGGACGCGGCGATGCAGGTCGCGATCCCCGAGTTCGACGGGCGGCTGATCACCGTCCCCTTCTCCTTCAAGGAGCAGGGCCCGGACGACGTCCCGGTGTACGTCGCCGACCCCGAGCGGGCCGCGCGCGTCGCCGGGATCGCCGTACGGCACGCCCGGCTCAAGCACAAGGCGAACGCCGACAAGAAGCTCGCGCTCGTCTTCACCGCCTACCCCACCAAGCACTCGCGGGTCGGCAACGCGGTCGGCCTCGACACCCCCGCCTCCGCCGTCCGGGTGCTGGACGCCCTCAGGGCGGCCGGCTACTCCCTCACCGAATACCCCGACAACGGCGACGAGCTGATCCACCGGCTGATCGAGGCCGGTGGCCACGACGTCGAGTGGCTGACCGAGGAGCAGCTCGCCGCCGCGCCCGCGCGGGTGCCGCTGGCCGACTACCGGGCCTGGTTCGACGAGCTCGACCCGGACCTCAGGCAGGGCATGCTCGACGCCTGGGGCGAGCCGCCGGGCGGCCTGTACGTCGACGGCGACGACATCGTGCTGGCCTCGCTCCGGTTCGGGAACGTCGTCGTGATGATCCAGCCGCCGCGCGGCTTCGGCGAGAACCCGATCGCGATCTACCACGACCCCGACATGCCGCCGTCGCACCACTACATGGCCGCCTACCGCTGGCTGGAGAACAGTTTCGGCGCCGACGCGATCGTCCACATGGGCAAGCACGGCACGATGGAGTGGCTGCCGGGCAAGGGGCTGGGCCTGAGCGGGGGCTGCGCCCCCGACGCCGTCCTCGGTGAACTCCCGCTGATCTACCCGTTCATCGTCAACGACCCCGGCGAGGGCACGCAGGCCAAGCGGCGCGGGCACGCCACCGTCGTCGACCACCTGGTGCCGCCGATGGCGCGCGCCGACACCTACGGCGACCTGGCCAAGCTGGAGCAGCTCCTCGACGAGTACGCGCTCGTCTCCGACCTGGACCCGGCGAAGGCGCCGGCCGTGCGGGCGCAGATCTGGACGCTGGTGAAGGCGGCCGAGCTCCACCACGACCTGCACGTCGACGACCAGCCGGACGACGAGGCGTTCGACGAGTTCGTCATGCACATCGACGGCTACCTGTGCGAGATCAAGGACGTGCAGATCCGCGACGGCCTGCACATCCTCGGTGGCGGGCCGGTGGGCGAGCCCCGCGTGAACCTGGTGCTGGCCGTGCTGCGGGCCTCGCAGGTGTGGGGCGGGCGGGCGAACGCGCTGCCGGGGCTGCGGGCCTGCCTGGCGGAGCACTTCGGGCTGGCCGAGAAGGAGCTGCTCGCCGAGCCGGGGGCGCCGGTCAAGGTCCCGGTGGAGCTGACGGACCTGGTGCCGGGCCCCTCGCGCAGCGCCGCCGACGCGATCGACCTGCTGGAGCAGCTGTGCCGGCGGATCGCGGAGGGCATGGAGGCGCGGGGGTGGGCGGCCGGTGAGGGCCGCGCGCTCGTCGCGGAGGTGCTGGGCACCGAACTCCCCGACGCCGTCGCGGTGGTGGAGTTCGCCTGCACGGAGGTCGTGCCCCGGCTGGAGCGGACCACGGACGAGATCGGGCACATCCTCAAGGCCCTGAACGGCGGTTACGTCCCGGCCGGTCCGTCCGGCTCGCCGACGCGCGGGCTGGTCAACGTCCTGCCGACCGGCCGCAACTTCTACTCGGTCGACCCCAAGGCCATCCCGTCCCGCCTGAGTTGGGAGGTCGGCCAGTCCCTCGCCGACTCGCTCGTGCAGCGGTACCTGACGGACACCGGCGCCTACCCGAAGTCGGTCGGCCTGACGGTCTGGGGCACCTCGGCCATGCGCACCCAGGGCGACGACATCGCCGAGATCCTCGCACTGCTGGGCTGCCGCCCGGTGTGGGACGACGCCTCGCGCCGGGTGACCGGCTTCGAGATCGTGCCAGCGGCGGAACTGGGCCGTCCCCGCATCGACGTCACGGTCCGCATCTCCGGGTTCTTCCGCGACGCGTTCCCGCACGTCGTCGGGCTGATCGACGACGCGGTGCGGGCGGTGGCCGAGCTGGACGAGCCGGCCGACGTCAACTACGTGAAGGCGCACGCCGACGAGGACACCGCCGAGCACGGCGACCGGCGCCGGGCGACGGCCCGCGTCTTCGGCTCCAAGCCGGGCGCGTACGGCGCCGGGCTGCTGCCGCTGATCGACGCCCGCAACTGGCGCTCGGACGCGGACCTCGCCGAGGTGTACGCGGTGTGGGGCGGCTACGCCTACGGCCGCGGGCTCGACGGGCGGGCGGCGCGCGGGGACATGGAGACGGCGTTCCGGCGGATCGCGGTCGCCGCGAAGAACGTGGACACACGTGAACATGACATCGCGGATGCGGACGACTACTTCCAGTACCACGGCGGCATGGTCGCCATGGTGCGCCATCTGACGGGCGCCTCCCCCGAGGCGTACGTCGGCGACTCGGCCACTCCGGACCAGGTGAAGACCCGCACGCTGGGCGAGGAGACGCACCGGGTGTTCCGGGCCCGGGTGGTCAACCCCCGCTGGATGGCGGCGATGCGGCGCCACGGCTACAAGGGCGCCTTCGAGATGGCGGCGACCGTGGACTACCTCTTCGGCTACGACGCCACGGCGGGCGTGGTCGACGACTGGATGTACGAGAAGCTCAGCGCCGAGTACGTCTTCGACCCGGAGAACCGGGACTTCATGAGGAAGTCCAACCCGTGGGCGCTGCGCGGCATCACCGAGCGGCTGCTGGAGGCGGCCGAACGCGGGCTGTGGGCGGAGCCGGACCAGGAGACCCTGGACCGGCTCCGGGCGACCTACCTCGAACTTGAGGGAGATCTGGAGGGGGACGCGTGAGCTCCCTCGGTGTCCCCGCGCGGGCGGGGAGCACAGGAACAGCTCGACGAGATGTTCGTGGAGCAGTGGACCCTCCCCGCGCGGGCGGGGAGCACGCTTCGACATTCGCAGAACGGCATGCGGATTTCGCACCGTCTGAGTCCGACTCACACCAAGGAGTGATCGCCGCGTGAGCACGCCTTATCCGTTCACCGCCATCGTCGGACAGGACGATCTTCGACTGGCGCTCCTGCTCAACGCGGTGAGCCCTGCGGTGGGCGGGGTTCTCGTTCGGGGTGAGAAAGGCACTGCGAAGAGCACCGCGGTGCGTGCGCTGTCGGCGTTGCTACCACCGGTGGAGGTCGTCCCCGGGTGCCGTTTCTCCTGTGACCCCGCCGCCGCGGACCCCGCGTGCCCGGACGGGCCGCACGAGCCGGGGCCCGGGGCCGAACGCCCGGCGCGGATGGTCGAGTTGCCGGTCGGCGCCTCCGAGGACCGGCTGGTCGGCGCGCTCGACATCGAGCGGGCGCTGACAGAAGGCGTGAAGGCGTTCGAGCCAGGTCTGCTCGCCGCGTCGAACCGGGGCATCCTCTACGTCGACGAGGTCAACCTGCTCCATGACCACCTCATCGACGTTCTGCTGGATGCCGCCGCCATGGGAGCCTCCTACGTCGAGCGCGAGGGCGTCTCCGTACGGCACGCGGCGCGGTTCCTGCTGGTCGGGACCATGAACCCGGAGGAGGGCGAGCTGCGGCCGCAGCTGCTCGACCGGTTCGGGCTGACCGTGGAGGTCGCCGCCTCCCGGGAGCCCGACCAGCGGGTGGAGGTGGTCCGGCGGCGGCTCGCCCACGACGACGACCCGGCCGGCTTCACCGCGCGGTGGGCGGACGAGGAGGCGGCCGTACGGGCGCGGATCGTGGCGGCGCGCAAGCTGCTGCCGTCGGTGCGGCTGGGCGACGGGGCGCTGCGGCAGATCGCGGCGACCTGCGCAGCCTTCGAGGTCGACGGGATGCGGGCCGACATCGTGATGGCGCGGACGGCCACGGCGCTGGCGGCGTGGGCCGGGCGGACCGAGGTGCTCGCGGAGGACGTCCGGCAGGCCGCGCTGCTCGCGCTGCCGCACCGGCGGCGCCGCAATCCCTTCGACGCGCCCGGGCTCGACGAGGACAAGCTCGACGAGACGCTGGAGGAGTTCGGCGGGTCCGACGACGAGGACCCCGACCCCGATCCCGGTCCGGACGGGCCCGGCGGGGGCGGCGGGCAGCCGCCGTCGGAGGGGCCCGAGGGCGGTGACGCCGGGGCGCGGCCCGAGGCCGGGGAGAGCGGTGAGCCGCAGCCCTCGGGAGCCGGTTCCGGTGAGCAGCAGCCGGCGCGTGCCGGCGAGCCCTTCCGGACCAGGGCGCTGAGCGTGCCGGGGATCGGGGAGGGCACCGCCGGACGGCGGTCGCGGGCGCGGACCGAGCAGGGGCGGACCACCGGGTCCCGGCGGCCCCGGGGGGCGCTGACCAAGCTGCACCTGGCGGCGACCGTGCAGGCCGCCGCCCCCCACCAGCGGGCGCGCGGGCGCGCGGGGCGCGGTCTCGTCGTGCGCCGTGACGATCTGCGGCAGGCGGTGCGGGAGGGGCGCGAGGGCAACCTCGTGCTGTTCGTGGTCGACGCGTCCGGTTCGATGGCGGCGCGGCAGCGGATGGGCGCCGTCAAGGGCGCCGTGCTGTCGCTGCTGCTCGACGCCTACCAGCGGCGGGACAAGGTGGGGCTGGTGACGTTCCGGGGGTCGGCCGCCGAGGTGGCGCTGCCGCCGACCTCGTCCGTGGACGCGGCGGCGGTGCGGCTGGAGTCGTTGCCGACCGGGGGGCGTACGCCGCTGGCGGCCGGGCTGCTCAGGGCGCACGACGTGCTGCGGGTGGAGCGGTTGCGGGACTCCGTCCGGCGGCCGCTGGTGGTCGTGGTGACGGACGGGCGGGCGACCGGTGGTCCCGAGCCCGTGGCCCTCGCCGCGCGGGCGGCCCGGCTGTTCGCGGCCGACTCGGTCGCGTCCGTGGTCGTGGACTGCGAGTCGGGGCCGGTTCGGCTGGGGCTCGCCGGGCGGCTCGCGGCCGAGCTGGGCGGCAGCGCCGTCACGCTCGACGAGTTGCGGGCGGACGCGATCGCCGGGCTGGTCAGGGACGTGCAGGGGACTTCGAGGAGGGCCGCGTAATGCCGCAGGGACAGCCGAGTGTCGTACCGGACGACGGACTGACGACCCGTCAGCGGCGCAACCGGCCGCTGGTCGTCGTGCACACCGGGATCGGCAAGGGCAAGTCGACGGCCGCGTTCGGGCTGGCGCTGCGCGCCTGGAACCAGGGGTGGCCCATCGGGGTGTTCCAGTTCGTCAAGTCGGCGAAGTGGAAGGTCGGCGAGGAGAACGCGCTGCGCGTGCTCGGCGCCTCCGGCGAGGGCGGGTCGGTCGCCTGGCACAAGATGGGCGAGGGCTGGTCCTGGGTCCAGCGGGACGCGCAGATGGACAACGAGGAGAAGGCCCGCGAGGGCTGGGAGCAGGTCAAGCGCGACCTGGCCGCCGAGACGTACCGGCTGTACGTGCTGGACGAGTTCGCGTACCCGATGCACTGGGGGTGGATCGACACCGACGAGGTGGTGTCCGTGCTGCGGGAGCGGCCGGGGAACCAGCACGTGGTGATCACCGGGCGGAACGCGCCGGAGAAGCTGGTGGGGTTCGCGGACCTGGTGACCGACATGTCCAAGATCAAACACCCCATGGACGTGGGGCAGAAGGGGCAGAGGGGCATCGAGTGGTGACGTCCGCCGTCCCGCGGCTGGTCGTCGCCGCGCCCTCGTCGGGCAGCGGCAAGACCACCGTCGCCACGGGGCTGATGGCCGCGTTCGCCGCGCGGGGGCTCGCCGTGTCCCCGCACAAGGTGGGACCGGACTACATCGATCCCGGGTACCACGCGCTCGCCACCGGGCGGGTGGGGCGCAACCTCGACGCGTACCTGTGCGGGCCGGAGCTGGTGGCTCCGCTGTTCCTGCACGGGGCGCGCGGGTGTGACATCGCCGTCGTCGAGGGCGTGATGGGGCTGTACGACGGGGCCGCGGGACAGGGTGAGCTGGCGTCCACGGCGCAGGTGGCGAAGTTGCTGCGGGCGCCGGTGGTGCTGGTGGTGGACGCGTCGTCGCAGTCGCGGTCGGTGGCGGCGCTGGTGCACGGGTTCGTGTCGTGGGACCCGCAGGTGCGCGTCGGGGGCGTGATCCTGAACAAGGTCGCCTCCGACCGGCACGAGGCGTTGCTGCGGGAGGCGCTGGAGTCGGTGGGGGTGCCGGTGCTGGGCGCGCTGCGGCGGGCCGCGCAGGTGGAGACGCCGTCGCGGCACCTGGGGCTGGTGCCGGTGGCCGAGCGCGGGACGCTGGCGGTGGAGGCGGTGGCCGCCATGGCGGCGCAGGTCTCGGCCGGGTGCGATCTGGAGGCGCTGGCCGCGCTGGCGCGTGGTGCGGGGGCGCTGCCGGGTGCGGCCTGGGACCCGGCCGAGGCCGTGACCGGGAGCGGGAGTGATGCCGAGGTCGGGATCACGGCCCGGCCCGGCCATGACCGTCCGGCCCGGTCCGCCCGGTGCGCCCGGTCCGCCGAGGGGCCGGTGCCCACGATCGCCGTCGCCGGCGGGGCCGCGTTCACCTTCTCCTACGCCGAGCACACCGAGCTGCTCAGCGCCGCCGGGGCCGACGTCGTGACCTTCGATCCGCTGCGGGACGAGCAACTGCCTCCGGATACAGCAGGGTTGGTGGTGGGGGGCGGGTTCCCCGAGGTGTACGCCGCCGAGTTGTCCGCGAACGAGGGGCTCCGCAAGGAGGTCGCCGCGCTCGCGGAGAGCGGGGCGCCGGTGGCCGCCGAGTGCGCCGGGCTGCTGTACCTGTGCCGGGAGCTGGACGGGCGGCCCATGTGCGGGGTGCTCGACGCCACGGCCCGGATGACCGAGCGGCTCACCCTCGGCTACCGGGACGCCGTCGCGGTGGGCGACAGCGTGCTCGCCGGGGCGGGGACGCGGATGCGGGGACACGAGTTCCACCGGACCGTCGTCGAGCCGGGCGCCGGGGCGGCTCCCGCGTGGGGGGTCCTCGCTCCCGTGAAGCGGGTCGAGGGTTTTGTGGAGCGCGGTGTGCACGCGAGTTACCTGCACACGCACTGGGCGTCGTCGCCCGGTGCGGCCCGTCGGTTCGTGGAGAGGTGCCGGACGTCATGAGCAGCAGGCTGATCGGAGTCGGGGTCGGTCCCGGGGATCCTGAGCTGGTGACCGTGAAGGGCGTCAACGCCCTGCGGGCCGCCGACGTGGTCGTGGTTCCCGTGATGGCCGCGCCCGACGGAACGGCGGGCGGGGAGCGGGGGCGCGCCGAGGCCACCGTGCTCCACTACGTGCCCGCGGAGAGGGTGGTCCGGGTGGCGTTCGCGCTGAACGAGCGGACCGACCGGGGCCGGCGGGAGGCCGCCTGGGACGTCGCCGGGGAGCGGGTGGCGCAGCTGCTCACGCGGTACGACACCGTCGCCTTCGCCACCATCGGCGACCCGAACGTGTACTCGACGTTCACGTATCTCGCCCAGACCGTAGGGGAGCTGGTGCCGGGCACGGTCGTGGAGACGGTGCCCGGGATCACCGCCATGCAGGATCTCGCGGCGCGGTCGGGGGCCGTGCTGACCGAGGGGACCGAGCCGTTGACGCTGGTGCCCGTGACGGCGGGGTCGGCCGTGCTCAAGGACGCCCTGGCCGGTCCCGGCACCGTCGTCGCCTACAAGTTCGGCCGGCAGGCCGCCGAGGTGGCGGAGGCGCTGCGCGAGACCGGGCGGCTCGAGGACGCGGTGTGGGGGTCGGCGCTCGGGCTGGCCGAGGAGTCGATCCGGCCCGCCGCCGAGCTGGCCGGGGAGCCCCTCCCCTACCTCTCGACGCTCATCGCACCCGCCCGGCGCGAGGGCGGACGGGGCGGCAAACTGTGAGACGCCCCGTACCGGAGGTGGCCGCCGGGGCGGTCCGCCGGCCGTCCCCGGCCCCGCCCGCCCGGCCCTCTGTGCTCTCCCTGCCCCTTCTGCTCTCCCGGTACGCACCCGAGTCGACCGCGCCCGAGCCGCCTGCGGCCTCGCCCGACGGTGCTCGCCCCGTGCGGGCCGTCGGCCCGGCGCCGCGGTCCCGGTGCCGGTCGGTCATGGGCTCGCCGGCCGACGCGGGCTGCCCGCCGGCCGCGGGCCCGCCGGCCGCGAGCCCGTCGGCCACGGGCGCACCGGGCGCCGGTGCCGCCGCCGGCGTGGGCCGTCGCCCGGCGGGGGGTTCACTGCGCCAGGCCGACCACCAGCCAGATGAAGGCCGCGCCCGCGATCGTGCACAGCACCGTCGAGCGGGCGGGGTGTTCGTGGTGGGCCTCGGGGAGGATCTCGGCCGCCGCCAGGTAGAGCAGTCCGCCGGCGAAGAAGCCCAGGTAGCCGCCGAGCAGTGGCTCGGGGATGGTGACGAACGTGGTGCAGGCGGCGCCGACGACCGGTGCCGCGGCGTCCGCGACCAGCATGGTGAGGGCTCTGTGACGGGCGTTCCCGTACAGGCTGGTGAGGGTGTAGGTGTTGAAGCCGTCCGCGAAGTCGTGGGCGACGACGGCCAGCGCGACGGACGTGCCCATGCCGCCGCCGACCTGGAAGGCCGCGCCGATGGCGACGCCGTCCATCGCGCTGTGACCGACCATCGCCGCGGCCGCGGTGAGGCCCACCCGGGGGCTGCGGCCGTCGTGTTCGCCGGCGCCGTGCGCGGCCTGCCGGTGGGCCAGCAGACGTTCCACCAGATGGGCCAGCAGGAAGCCCGCCACGAACAGCAGCAGCGCGGCGGGCACGCCGAAGACCTCCGTGCCGGCCGCCTCCAGGGCCTCCGGCAGCAGGTCCAGGCCGACCACGCCGAGCATCAGGCCCCCGGCCAGGCCCAGCACCAGGTGGCGGCGGTCGGTCACGCGCTGTGCGGTCCAGCCGCCGGCCAACGTCATCAGGAACGCGCCGAGCGCGACGAACACCGCCATGTGCCCTTCGTATCCGATCGGGCCCCGGCCACGCACCTTCGCCACCGCCCGTTTCCCGCCCCGCACCCCACCCCGTGATGAGAGGACCCGAACCCATGGCCGACGCCCCCACCGGCAAGGTGACCTTCGTCGGCGCCGGTCCCGGCGCCGCCGACCTGCTGACCTTCCGTGCCGCCCGTGCCATCGCCGAGGCCGATGTCGTGATCTGGGCCGCGAGCCTGGTCCAGGCCGAGGTGCTGGAGCACGCGCGTGAGGACGCGGAGATCCTCGACTCGGCGACCATGTCCCTGGAGGACGTCGTCGCGGTCTACGAACGGGCGCACCGGGACGGCGTCAGGGTCGCCCGGATCCACTCCGGCGACCCCGCCCTGTGGGGCGGCACGCAGGAGCAGGTCGACCGCTGCGACGAGATCGGCATCGACACCGAGATCGTGCCCGGGGTGTCCTCCTTCTCCGCCGTCGCCGCGCTGGCCCGCCGCGAGCTGACGATTCCGGAGGTGGCGCAGTCGGTGATCCTCACCCGGCTCGGCGGCGGCAAGACGCCCATGCCGCCCGGTGAGGAGGTGCGGGAGTTCGCCCGGCACGGCACGACCATGGCGCTCTTCCTGTCGGCCGCGCGCAGCGGACAGCTGGTGCGGGAGCTGCTGGAGGGCGGCTACCCGACCGAGACGCCCGTCGTCGTCGCCTACCAGGCCACCTGGCCGGAGGAGCTGGTCGTGCGGTGCACGATCGGCACGCTGGAGGAGACGGTCAAGGAGCACAAGCTGTGGAAGCACACGCTGTTCCTGGTCGGCCCGGCGCTCGCCGCGCACGGCACCCGCTCGCACCTGTACCACCCCGGTCACTTCCACGGCTACCGCAAGGCCGACCCCGAGGCCCGCAGGGCCCTGCGCGAACGGGGTGCCCGTACGTGAGCCGTCCGATCACCGTCGTCGGCACGGGGACCGGGGCGCCCGTCCCCGCGACGGTGACGGCGGGCGCGGACCTCGTCGTCGGCGGACGCCGCCACCTGGACGCCGCGGAGCTGCCGGAGGGCGCCGAGCGGATCGTGCTGGGCCCGCTGGCACCCGCGCTCGACGGCATCGGCAAGCACCTCGCCGAGGAGCGGCGGGTGGTGGTGCTGGCGTCCGGGGACCCGGGGTTCTTCGGGATCGTGCGGGCGCTCGCCGAGCGGTTCGGCGCGGACCGGCTGGAGGTGGTGCCGGGGGTGTCCTCGGTCGCCACCGCGTTCGCGCGGCTCGGGCTGACGTGGGAGGACGCCGTCGTCGTCAGCGCGCACGGGCGGGATCCGCGGACGGCGGTCCAGGTGTGCCGGGCACATCCGAAGGTGGCCGTGCTGACCGGGCCCGGTGCCGGTCCCGCCGAGCTGGGCGCCGCGCTGGCCCGGACCGCTCCCGGCCGGGTCCTCGTCGTCGCCTCGGCGCTGGGCGACCCGGCGCGCGAGCGCGTGGAGCGGGTCACGCCCGCCGAGGCGGCGGCCCGCGACTGGGGAACGGCGGTGAGCGTCGTGCTGTGCCTGGACCAGGCGCGGGCGTCCGGTCCCGTGCGGACGCTGGCGGGGCCGGTGCGCCGGCCCGCCGGGTGGGCGCTGGACGAGGGCGACTTCGCGCACCGCGACTCGATGATCACCAAGTTCGAGGTGCGGGCGCTGGCCCTGGCCCGGCTCGGGCCGCGCCCCGGCGACCTGGTCTGGGACGTGGGGTCCGGTTCGGGGTCGGTGGCCGTGGAGTGCGCGCGGCTGGGCGCCGCGGTCAGCGCCGTGGAGAGGTCCGGGGACGGCGTCGGACGGATCCGGGCCAACGCGGCCGCGCACGGCGTCGACGTGCACGTGGTGCACGGCAGCGCGCCGCAGGCGCTGGACGGGCTCGACGATCCGGACGCGGTGTTCGTCGGCGGCGGCGGGCGGGAGCTGCCCGGCATCGTCGGGGCGTGCGCGCGCCGGGCCCGGCGGACCGTGGTCGTGGCGATGGCCGCGCTGGACCGGGTGCCCGCGGCGCGGGCCGCGCTCACGGAGGCCGGGTTCGCCGTCGACGGGGTTCTGCTGCAGTCCTCGCGGCTGGCCCCGCTGCCGGGGGACGTGACCCGGCTGGCGGCGACCAATCCCGTCTTCCTGCTGTGGGGGTCGAGGCCCCCCGTCCCCGAGGAAGTTCCCGAGGAAGTTCCCGAAGAAGTCCCTGGAGAAGACTCTGCGGAAGTCCCCGCAGCGGTCCCCGAAGAAGGAGTTGCCAAGTGATCGGCCTCATTTCCGCCACCGCGGCGGGGGCGGCGGCACGCGACCGGCTGGCCGCGGCGTGGCCGGACCGCACGCGCGTGTACGACGGGCCCGTCGGGGACGCCGTCCGGCGGGCGTTCGCGGAGTGCGAGCAGCTCGTGTGCTTCCTGGCGACGGGCGCGGTGGTACGGCTCGTCGCGCCCCTGCTGTCCGACAAGGCGTCCGACCCGGGTGTGGTGTGCGTCGACGAGGCGGTCCGGTTCGCGGTGCCGCTGGTCGGCGGGCACGCGGGCGGCGCCAACGGCCTGGCCCGCGAGGTGGGCGAATCGCTGGGTGCGGTGCCCGTGGTGACCACGGCGACGGACGCCGTCGGCATCCCCGGTCTCGACACCCTCGGCATGCCCGTGGAGGGCGATGTCGCGGGCGTGACGCGGGCCCTGCTGGACGGGGAGCCGGTCGCGCTGCGCGCGGAGGTGGCGTGGCCGCTGCCGCCGGTGCCGTTCGCCGAGCGGGGCGCCTGGACCGTGCGCCTCACGGACCGGGCCGTCGAACCCGCCGGGCGCGAGGTGCTGCTGCGTCCGCCGTCACTGGTGGTGGGGGTCGGTGCGTCCAAGGGCGCTCCGGTGGGTGAAGTACTCGACGTGATCGAGTCCGCCCTGCGGGACGCGGGTCTGTCCGCGCGCAGCGTCGCCGAGCTGGCCACCGTGGACGCCAAGCGCGAGGAGCCGGGCATCGTGGGGGCGGCCGAGCGGCTCGGCGTGCCGGTGGTGGCGTACCCGGCCGGGGAGCTGGCGGCGGTGCCGGTGCCGAACCCCTCCGACGCGCCCCTCGCCGCCGTGGGCACCCCGTCCGTCGCCGAGGCCGCCGCCCTGGTCGGCGGCGGCGAACTCCTGGTGCCCAAGCGCAAGTCGGCCGGTGTCCCGGCGACGGCGACCTGTGCCGTCGTACGGCGGCCCGGCCGCGGCCGGCTGGCGGTGGTCGGGCTCGGGCCCGGCGCCCGCGACCTGCTGACCCCGCGCGCGAAGGCCGAGCTGCGGCGCGCCTCGGTGCTCGTCGGCCTCGACCAGTACGTCGACCAGATCCGTGACCTGCTGCGGCCCGGCACCCGGGTGCTGGAGTCCGGGCTCGGCGCGGAGGAGGAGCGGGCCCGCACGGCCGTCGCCGAGGCCCGGCGCGGGCACGCCGTCGCGCTGATCGGCAGCGGGGACGCCGGTGTGTACGCCATGGCCTCCCCCGCGCTCGCCGAGGCGTCCGACGACATCGACGTGGTCGGCGTGCCGGGGGTGACCGCCGCGCTGGCCGCCGCCGCGCTCCTGGGCGCACCGCTGGGCCACGACCACGTGTCGATCAGCCTGTCCGACCTGCACACGCCGTGGGAGGTCATCGAGCGGCGGGTGCGGGCGGCGGCCGAGGCGGACCTCGTGGTGACGTTCTACAACCCGCGCAGCCGGGGCCGGCACTGGCAGCTGCCGAAGGCGCTCGCGATCCTCGCCGGGCACCGGGAGCCGACGACCCCGGTGGGCGTCGTGCGCAACGCCTCGCGGCCGGACGGCACGGCGCGGGTGACGACGCTCGCGCTGCTCGACCCGGCGACGGTGGACATGATGACGGTCGTGACGGTGGGCAACACGGCGACCCGGGACATCGCCGGCCGCATGGTGACGCCGCGCGGCTACCGCTGGCAGGAGGAACCCAAGTGAACCGTGTGGTCCACCCGATCGAGCAGGAGTCCTTCCGGCGGCTGCGCGCCCGCCTGGACACCTCGCACTTCCCGCCGCTGACCCGGGCGGTGGTGGAGCGGGTGATCCACTCCGCCGCCGACCTGGAGTACGCGGGCGATCTCGTCATGGACGAGGGCGCCCTGGAGAAGGCGCACGCCGCGCTGCACGCCGGGGCGCCGGTGGTCGTGGACGTGGAGATGGTCGCCGCCGGCATCACCCGGCGCGAGACGGTCTGCCGGCTCCGGGACGCCGTGGCCGGTCCCGGGCTGACGCGTTCGGCGCACGCGGTCCGGCTGGCGTACGAGCAGGTCGGGCCCGGCGCCCTCTGGGTGATCGGCTGCGCGCCGACCGCACTGGAGGAACTGCTCGCCCTCGACGCCTCCCCCGCGCTCGTCATCGGCCTGCCCGTCGGTTTCGTCGGTGCGGCCGAGTCCAAGGCCGCGTTGCGCGAGAGCGGTCTGCCCGCCGTGAGCAACGTGTCCGAGAAGGGCGGCTCGGCGGTCGCCGCCGCCGCGCTCAACGCCCTGCTGTACACCCCCCTTTCGCACTCCGAGGAGAAACCGTGACCACGCCGCCGCCCGCCCTGCTCATCGCCGGCCATGGCACCCGGGACGAGGCCGGAGCCGAGGCGTTCCGTGACTTCGTCCGGGAGTTGGGCCGCCGCCACCCCGAACTGCCCGTCGCGGGCGGCTTCATCGAGCTGTCCCCGCCGCCGCTGGGCGAGGCGGTGACGGAGCTGGTGGAGCGCGGCGTGCGGCGGTTCGCGGCCGTCCCGCTGATGCTGGTGTCCGCCGGTCACGCCAAGGGGGACATCCCGGCGGCGCTGGCCCGGGAGAAGGAGCGCCACCCGGGGATCTCCTACACGTACGGCCGCCCGCTGGGCCCGCACCCGGCGCTGCTGAACGTGCTGGAGCGGCGGCTGGACGAGGCGCTGGGCGCCGGGCACACGCCCGGGGACCTGGCCGACGTGACCGTCCTGCTCGTCGGGCGCGGCTCGACCGACCCGGACGCCAACGCCGAGGTGCACAAGGCGGCCCGCCTGCTGTGGGAGGGGCGCGGGTACGCCGGTGTCGAGACCGCGTTCGTGTCGCTGGCGGCGCCGGACGTGCCGAGCGGGCTCGACCGGTGCGTGAAGCTCGGCGCGCGGCGGATCGTCGTCCTGCCGTACTTCCTGTTCACCGGGATCCTGCCGGACCGGGTGCGGCACCAGACCGAGGAGTGGGCGGCCGCGCACCCGGAGGTCGAGGTGCGGTCGGCGGACGTCATCGGGCCCGAGCCGGAGCTGCTGGACCTGGTGATGGAACGGTACGCGGAGGCCGTCAAGGGTGATCTGCGGATGAACTGCGACTCGTGCGTGTACCGGATCGCGCTGCCCGGCTTCGAGGACAAGGTGGGGCAACCGCAGCAGCCGCACTTCCACCCCGACGACGAGGGCCACGACCACGGGCACGGTCATGGCCACGGTCACCACCATCACGGAGGGCACACGCATTCCCATGCACACTGACGGGCACGACCTGCGCCACCACGGGGACGCGGAGGTGCGCGACGACGGCTCGGCGCTGGTCGACCTCGCCGTCAACGTCCGCGCGGACACGCCCCCGGCGTGGCTGCGCGAGCACGTCGCCGCGTCCCTGACCGGGCTCGCGGCCTACCCCGACGGGCGGGCCGCGCGGGCGGCGGTGGCGGCGCGGCACGGGCTGCCGGCCGAGCGGGTGCTGCTGACTGCGGGTGCGGCGGAGGCGTTCGTGCTGCTGGCCCGCGCCCTGAAGGTCCGCCGGCCGGTCGTGGTGCACCCCCAGTTCACCGAGCCGGAGGCCGCGCTGCGGGACGCGGGGCACAGCGTCGACCGGCTGCTGCTGCGGGAGGAGGACGGCTTCCGGCTCGATCCGGCGGCCGTCCCCGAGGACGCCGATCTGGTGGTGATCGGCAACCCCACGAACCCGACGTCGGTGCTGCACCCCGCCGCCGCTCTCGCCGGGCTCGCCCGGCCCGGGCGGACACTGGTCGTCGACGAGGCGTTCATGGACGCGGTGCCGGGCGAGCGCGAGGCCCTGGCCGGGCGGACGGACGTACCCGGTCTGGTGGTGCTGCGCAGCCTGACGAAGACGTGGGGGCTGGCGGGGCTGCGCATCGGGTACGTCCTCGCCGCGCCGGACACCGTCGGCGAGCTGGAACGGGCCCAGCCGCTGTGGCCGGTGTCCACGCCCGCGCTGGCGGCGGCCGAGGCCTGCGTGTCGCCGCGGGCGCTGTCCGAGGCGGCGGACGCGGCGCGCCGGGTGGCTGCCGACCGGGCGCATCTCGTGGCCGGGCTCGCGGGGTTCGCGGGCGCCGGGGTGCGGGTGGCGGGACCCGCGGAGGGGCCGTTCGTGCTGGTGCGGGTGCCCTCGGCGGCGGCCGTGCGGCGGGAGCTGCGTGCCCTCGGGTACGCGGTGCGGCGCGGGGACACGTTTCCCGGGCTGGGTGAGGAGTGGCTGCGGGTCGCGGTGCGGGACCGCGGGACGGTGGACGGGTTCCTGCGGGCGGTGGGGACGGTGGTGGGGGCGGCGGGGTGACGCCGAGGGGGTGTTCCGCCCCCGCCGCCCCTTCCCGACCCGTCCCTGGGGACTGCGCCCCCAGACCCCCTGTCGGTGCTTCGCGCCTCGTCCTCGAGCGCCGGACGGGCTGAGATGCCCGACCGTCGCCATTCGGTCCACCGAGTCGGGTGGTGGGTGGGCACAGGCCGGGGTCCGGGGGCGGGTCCCCCGGGGTCGGGTCGGGAAGAGGCGGCGGCGTCCGGTCCTCAGCCGCGGCGCCGCGCCAGGGCCACCGCTCCCCCGCCCGCCACCAGCAGGGCGACCGCGCCGCCCGCGAGGTACGGCGTCATCGAGCCGCCGCCCGTCTCGGCGAGGCCTGCCTCCGCGCGCGCACCCTGTGCCTCGACGTCCCCGACGGGCTCGGCGGACTCGACTCGCTCGGCGGACTCGGCGGGCTCGACGCGCTCGACGCGCTCGACGGGCTCGACGCGCTCGACGGGCTCGACGCGCTCGACGGACTCGACGCGCTCGACGGACTCGACGCGCTCGACGGACTCGGCGGGCTCGGCGGGCTCGGCGCTCGCCGGAGCCTCCCCGCGCGGCGCCGCGGGCGTCTCGCAGGTGGCCTCGGCCAGCGTCACCGTGCCCGTGACCTCGGCGACGTTGAGGTTCAACGGGTCGACGGAGACGGTGAGTCGCAGCGCCGTCGCGGCGGCCGTGCGCGACGTCGTCTCGTGCCGCGCGAGGTCCAGCCGGACCTCTCCCACCCCCGGCACCTTCACGTCGGTGGGACCGCCCGCCGACACCGTCACCCGCTTGCCGAGGACGGTCACCGCGCCGACCGGCCGGGAGGTGGCGACCGGCGTTTTCCCCGCCTCGCAGACGGCCCGGGAGGAGACGGCCTCGATCTCGACCAGGGAGAGCAGCGGCAGCCCGGGGACGTGCAGCCTGGCGTGGGCGAGGCGGGTGGAGGCCTCGGCCCTGCCCTTGTCGACCGTCGCCCTCGCCTCGGCCACGTCCGCGCGCAGCACGCTGAAGGGACGGCCGCCGTCGACGCCGTCGAGTTCGGCCGTCAGCGCGGTCTTCCGGGCGCTCTGCGGCGCCCGGACCTCGTTGAGGGAGACGGTGAGGGGCACGTCGACGGTCTTGTCGAGCAGGGCCACGTCGAGGCCGGTGCGCAGCACCACGGCGCTCGCGCTCCCCTGCTCGCTCGCGTGGGCGGCGGGTGCGCCGGCCAGCGCCGCGGGACCGGCGGCGAGGGCGGTGGCGCAACGGCGTGCGGGCATGCGGAAGTGGTAGCCGTTCAAGGTGTGGGACCCCCGGAGAGAAAGCTTGGGACCTCGAAAGGACGTCGCACCGCCGCCCGTTCGACAGCGCCCCGGCGCGGGTTCACCCCAACGTGGCACACCCGTACACGCCTTCGACCGTTTCAGCCCACGATCCGTCCGTTCAGCACCACCCGTGCCGGCGTCCCGAGCACGCGTACGTCCGTGCGCGGGTCCTGTTCGTAGACGACCAGGTCGGCCGGGGCGCCCTCGGTCAGCGCGGGGCGGCCGAGCCAGCTGCGGGCGGACCAGGTCGCCGCGGCCAGGGCCGCCACCGGGGGGATGCCCGCCTTCACCAGTTCCGCCACCTCGGCGGCGACCAGGCCGTGCGGCAGGGAGCCGCCCGCGTCGGTGCCGACGAAGACCGGGATGCCGGCGTCGTAGGCGTTGCGGACGGTGTCGTAGCGGCGGGCGTGGAGGCGGCGCATGTGGGCGGACCAGGTGGGGTACTTGGTCTCGCCGCCGGCCGCGAGCTGCGGGAACGTCGCGATGTTGACCAGGGTCGGGACGATCGCGACGCCGCGGGAGGCGAACAGGGGGACGAGGTCGTCGGTGAGGCCCGTGGCGTGTTCGACGCAGTCGATGCCCGCTTCGACCAGGTCGCGCAGGGACGACTCGGCGAAGCAGTGCGCCGTCACCCGGGCGCCCAGGCGGTGTGCCTCGCCGATCGCCGCCGCCACGGCGTCCCGTGGCCAGCAGGCCGCCAGGTCGCCCGTCCCGCGATCGATCCAGTCGCCGACCAGTTTCACCCAGCCGTCGCCGCGCCGGGCCTCCCGGCCGACGTACGCGACGAGGTCGGCCGGCTCGATCTCGTGGGCGTAGCCGCGGATGTAGCGGCGGGTCCTGGCGATGTGCCGGCCCGCCCTGATGATCTTCGGGAGGTCCTCGCGGTCGTCGACCCAGCGGGTGTCGGAGGGTGAGCCGGCGTCGCGGATCAGCAGGGTCCCGGCGTCGCGGTCGGTGAGCGCCTGCTTCTCGGCGGCGTCGGCGTCGACCGGCCCGTGGGCGCCGAGGCCGACGTGGCAGTGGGCGTCGACCAGGCCGGGCAGGGCCCAGCCGGTCACCGTGCGGATGTCACGGGCGCCGGCGGGGCGGTCGTAGGAGACCCTGCCGTCGATCACCCACAGTTCGTCGCGGACCTGGTCCTCGCCCGGTCCGGCGAGGACCCTGCCCTTCACGTGCAGCACCGTGTCGTCGCTCATGCACGGCACCTTAGTCAGGCGTCCCGGTCAGGCGTCGCCGCCCACCTGGTCCGAGGTCTCCTCCTCCACGTCGGCCATCGCCGGGTCGAGGAGGCGGGAGAGGAAGTGGCGGGTGCGTTCGTGGCGGGGGGCGCCGATGACCTGCGCGGGGGTGCCGTCCTCGACGATCACGCCGCCGTCCATGAAGACGACCCGGTCGGCGACCTCGCGGGCGAAGGTCATCTCGTGGGTGACGACCATCATGGTCATGCCCTCGTTGGCGAGCATGCGCATGACCGCGAGGACGTCGCCGACCAGTTCGGGATCGAGTGCCGACGTGGGCTCGTCGAACAGCATCACCTGGGGGCCCATCGCCAGCGCGCGGGCGATGGCGACGCGCTGCTGCTGGCCTCCGGAGAGGGACGACGGGTAGGCGGTCGCCTTCTCCGACAGGCCGACCCGCTCCAGGTTCTCGGCGGCGACCGCGGCCGCCTCCGCCTTGCCGCGCCGAAGGACCCGGCGCTGCGGCAGCGTCAGGTTCTCGGTCACCGTCAGGTGCGGGAAGAGGTTGAACTGCTGGAAGACCATGCCGATGCGGCGTCGGGCGGCGTCGATGTCGACGTCGGGGTCGGTCAGTTCGACGCCGCCGACGACCACCTGGCCCTTGCTGGGCTCCTCCAGGAGGTTCACGCAGCGCAGCAGGGTCGACTTGCCCGAGCCGGACGGGCCGATGACGCACACGACCTCGCCCTGGCCGATCTCCAGGTCGATGCCGCGCAGCACCTCGTTGTCGCCGAACGACTTGTGCAGGGCGCGGACCTCGATCTCCGGTCGGCTCATTTCACGGCCTCCTGGGCCTTGGCCTCCATACGGCGCACGACGAAGCCGAGCGGGATCGTCACCAGCAGGTAGCACAGGCCGGCGACGAGGATGGGGGTGGAGTTGGCGGTGGTGCTGGCCAGGTCGCGGCCGTACTTGGACAGTTCGCGCTCCTCCAGGGTGACGCCGAGGAACAGCACCAGCGAGGAGTCCTTGAACAGCAGGACCAGCTCGTTGGTGAGCGGCGGGAGGATGATGCGGAAGGCCTGCGGGATGATGATCGAGACCATCGCGCGGGCGGGTGAGAAGCCCAGGGAACGGGCCGCCTCCATCTGCCCCTTGGGCACCGCCTGGATGCCCGCGCGGATGGTCTCGGCCATGTACGCCGCCGCGACCAGGCCGAGGGCCAGGGCGACCTTGCCGTACGTGCCGCCGACGATCTCCGTGCCGGGGAAGGCCAGGGGCACCGCCACGCCGATGAAGATGAAGATCAGCAGGGCGGGCAGACCGCGGAAGATCTCGATGTAGACGCCGGCGAGCCAGCGGTAGGGGCCGACGGACGACAGCCGCATCAGCGCGATGACCATGCCGAGGGCCAGCCCGACGGCGAAGCCGGTCACGGTGTACAGCACGGTGTTCTTCAGCGCCAGCGTGATGACGTCCGGGAACATCTGCCGGGCGATGTCCGCCTGCGCGAACTGGTTCTGCAGCCGGTCCCAGTCCGCCGAGAACGCGAACGCGACCAGGGCGGCGACGAAGACGACGTACTGGACACCGCGCGACAGCCTGCGCTTCTGGGTCCGCGTCAGCCCCTTGCGCCGGGGCGGGACTTCGAGCTTGGTGGCGTCGCTCATGAGGCGGACGGGGAGGCCGCGGCGGCGTCGTACGGGCCGATCCACTGCTCGTAGAGCTTCTTGTACGTGCCGTCGGCCCTGGCGTCGGCGATCGCCTTGTTGATGGCCTCGGCCAGCTTCGTGTTGCCCTTCTTCACCGTGAAGCCGTACTGCTCGCCGGTGTTGAGGTTGTCGACGACCTCGAAGGCGTCCGCGTTGGCCTTGTCCTTCAGCCAGCCCTGGACGACCGGGTAGTCGATGACGACGGCCTTGACCTGGCCGGTGCGCAGGCCGTTGAGGACGGCGTCGGAGGACTCGAAGGAGACCGGGTCGAAGCCCTGCTTCGTCACGTAGTCCTCGCCGGTGGTCTGCGCCTGCGCGCCGAGCTTGACGTTCTTGGACTTGATCTCGGCGAGGGAGTCCACCCCGGCGTCCTTGTCGACCAGGACGGCCTGCGTGGCGTCGAAGTAGGGGTCGGAGAAGTCGACGTTCTTCTTGCGTTCCTCGGTGATGGTCATGCCGGCCGCGGCCAGGTCGCACTCGCCGGAGTTGAGGAAGGCGCCGGTCTTGAAGTTCTCGAACGGCGTGTCGAGGATGTCCTGCTCGACGCCCAGGTCCTTGGCCACCAGGTCGATGAGGGAGACGTCGAAGCCCTGCACCTTGCCGTCGATCTCCGACTGGAACGGCGGATAGGGCAGGTGGGTGCAGGTGGTGAGCTGCCCCGCCTTGACCAGCTCCACACCGCCCGCGGCGGTCTTGGAGCCGCTGCCGCCGTCGTCGCTGGAGGTACAGGCGGCCACGAGCATGAGCCCGGCCGTAGCGGTGGTGGCGGCCAGGACACGGGTGCGACGCCCGAGGAGCGTGTTCACGGCGGGCCTTCCTGTGGGAGAACGGTAGCTTCCGATTATAAGGAGAAGTTTGAGGCTCTCAAATCAAACCCTTGACAGCCGGGTTCCTCCGCCTAAGAAGTCGCCGGTCCGGAGGGGTGGAGGTCACATTGGTTACTCTCGTCACGACTACCCCGCGAGTGAAGAGAGCACCGCCGTGACGCACCCCTTCCTGGATCTCGCTCCGCTGACCGCCGCCCGGTTCGCCTCCGTCGAGGACCGGGTGGCCCGGCTGCTGGACACCCGGCAGGACGTCGTGATCACACAGGGCGAGGCGCTGCTGCCGCTGGAGGGCGCGATCCGCGGGACGGCCGGGCCGGGCACGACCGCGCTGAACGTGATCACCGGCCCGTACGGGCAGACCTTCGGGGACTGGCTGCGCGACTGCGGCGCCACCGTGATCGATCTCGCGGTGCCCTTCCACACGGCGGTCACCGCCGAGCAGATCCGCGCGGCCTTCGCCGAGCACCCCGGGATCGACTTCGTGTCGCTGGTGCACGCCGAGGCGGCCACCGGCAACACCAACCCGGTCGCGGAGATCGGCGAGGTGGTCAAGGAGCACGGCGCGCTGTTCTACCTGGACGCCGTGGCCTCCGTGGGCGCCGAGCCGGTGCTGCCGGACGCCTGGGGCGTGGACCTGTGTGTGATCGGCGCGCAGAAGGCGATGGGCGGCCCGGCGGGCGTGTCGGCGGTGTCGGTGAGCGGGCGCGCGTGGGCCCGGATGGCCGCCAACCCGCGGGCGCCGCGCCGTTCCTACCTGTCGCTGCTGGACTGGAAGGAGCGGTGGATCGACGGCGGCCGCAAGGCCCTGCTGCACGCGCCGGCGCAGTTGGAGATGCTGGCGCTCGAGGCGTGCGTGGAGCGGATCGAGGCGGTGGGGCTGCGGACCGTGATGGCCCGGCACGCGTCCGCCGCCGCCGCGACCCGCGCGGGGGCGCTGGCGCTGGGGGGCGGCCTGGAGCCGTACGTGCACGAGGCCCGTGAGGCGGCGCCCGTGGCCACGACGCTCAGGGCGCCGTCGGGCGTCGTGGCCTCGGAGCTGGTGACGCGGGCGCTGGCGAGCGACCCCGCGGTGCCGCTGGCCGCGGGCGGGGGCGCGCTGGCCAAGGAGATGATCCGGGTCAACCACTACGGGGCGGACGCGACGCCGGGCGCGGTCCGCGGCAGCCTCACGGCCCTGGGCGCGGCCCTCGCGGAGAGGGGCCTGGACGTGGACCTGACGGGCGCGCTGCGAGCGGCGGAGCAGGCCTGGCGGTGAGGTCCGCGCCGCGGTACCGGCGGTGGGAGTGCCGTCGGAGCGGGGTGACCGGGAGGGGACGGCCGGGAGGGGACGGCCGGGTCGCGTCCGCGACCGGGCCGTCGGTCGCGACCGGGGTGCGGGTCACGACCAGGGTGCGGGTCACGACCGGGGTGCGGGTCGTGACGGGCTGTCGGTCGTGACCGGCCTGTCGGTGGTGCCTGCCATGCTCGCGGCATGACCACCCTTCCCGACGGCCGCCCCGTCCCCCTGATGACCGGTGACGAGCGGGCCATGCTCGACAGCTGGATCGACTTCCACCGCGCGACCCTGGAACTCAAGTGCGCGGGCCTGGACGACACCCAGGTCAGGCAGGCCTCGGCCGAGCCCTCCTCCCTCACCCTGCTCGGCCTGGTGCAGCACCTCGCCGAGGTCGAACGGAACTGGTTCCAGCGGGTTTTCGCGGGCCTGGACGCACCGCCCGTGTTCGAGGAGGAGACGGGGTACACCCTCAGCCCGGAGCGGGGGCTCGGTGAGGCGCTGGCGGTGTGGCGGCGGGAGATCGCGCGGGGGCGCGAGCTGACCGCCGGACGCTCGCTGGACGACACCGGGCGGATCGCCGACGGGCCGGCGGCGGGCGCGGAGGTCAGTCTGCGCTGGGTGCTGATCCACCTCATCGAGGAGTACGCGCGGCACAACGGCCACGCGGACATTCTGCGGGAGCGGATCGACGGAGTCACCGGAGCCTGAACACCCGGAATTACGGTCCTTTTCCTCTCGCTTTCCCCGAGCCCTTTCCCCGCCCTTTCTCCAGATAGCTTTCCGAGGTTCTTCTGCCCGAATCCCCAAGACTTAAACGCAGGGATTTTTCGAGCACATTACGGACGCGTGACGCATTGCACAGAGGCGACCTTATGTCCCGTTATTCACGGTACACAATGGGACAGATCGGAAGGCGACCACGGGGACATCACTAAACCATCGCCACCTCTCCATGCATTTTTTAATCTCCCTCGGTAAGTTCCATCCGCATGACTGCCACACAAGCAGACCTGCGGATCGACCGCCCTTCAGTGGCGGACGGGGCCGCTCTCTGGCGTATCGCGAAGGAATCCGGAAACCTCGACCTGAACTCCTCCTACAGCTATCTGCTGTGGTGCCGGGACTTCGCCGACACCTCCGCGGTGGCGCGCGACGAGGGCGGCGAACCGGTCGGATTCGTCACCGGATACGTCCGCCCCGAGGCGCCGCGGACGCTGCTCGTCTGGCAGGTGGCGGTCGCCGACGCGTACCGCGGCCGCGGCCTGGCCGCCGCGCTGCTCGACGCACTGACCGCCCGGGTGGCCGCCGAACGCCCCCTCGCCACCGTCGAGACCACGATCACCCCGGGCAACACCGCCTCGGAGCGGCTGTTCACCTCCTACGCCGCCCGGCACGGCGCGGACGTCACCCGGGAGGTCCTGTTCGGCACCGACCTGTTCCCGGACGGCCCCCACGACCCCGAAGTGCTTTACCGCATCGGCCCGTTGACCTCCGCCTGAGTCACCTCCCCGGCCGCACGAGACCCCGGGCCGCACGCGAACCCGCGTCGCCGGCCTCCGCACGACTCCCCCTCCGCACGACTCCCACCGCATCGAGGAGCGTTTCGCCGTGACCATCACCCAGCCCGACCTCAGCGTGTTCGAGACCCTCGAGTCCGAGGTGCGCAGCTACTGCCGCGGCTGGCCCGTCGTCTTCGACCGGGCGCAGGGCAGCCGTATGCACGACGAGGACGGCCACTCCTACCTCGACTTCTTCGCCGGCGCCGGGTCGCTCAACTACGGGCACAACAACCCGGTGCTGAAACGGGCGCTGATCGACTACCTGATGCGCGACGGCGTCACCCACGGCCTCGACATGTCCACCGTCGCCAAGCGGACCTTCCTGCAGACCTTCCAGGACCTGGTGCTGCGGCCGCGCGACCTGCCGTACAAGGTCATGTTCCCGGGCCCGACGGGCACCAACGCCGTGGAGTCGGCGCTGAAGCTGGCGCGGAAGGTGAAGGGCCGCGAGGCGATCGTGTCGTTCACCAACGCCTTCCACGGCATGTCGCTGGGGTCGTTGGCGGTCACCGGGAACGCCTTCAAGCGGGCCGGGGCGGGCGTTCCGCTGGTGCACGGCACGCCGATGCCGTTCGACAACTACTTCGACGGCCAGGTCCCGGACTTCCTGTGGTTCGAGCGGCTCCTGGAGGACCAGGGCTCCGGACTCAACAAGCCGGCCGCCGTGATCGTCGAGACGGTGCAGGGCGAGGGCGGCATCAACGTGGCGCGCCCGGAGTGGCTGCGGGCGCTGGCCGAGCTGTGCGAGCGGCAGGACATGCTGCTGATCGTCGACGACATCCAGATGGGGTGCGGCCGCACCGGTGCCTTCTTCTCGTTCGAGGAGGCGGGCATCACCCCCGACATCGTCACCGTGTCCAAGTCGATCAGCGGCTACGGCCTGCCCATGTCGCTGTGCCTGTTCAAGCCCGAACTGGACGTGTGGGAGCCGGGCGAGCACAACGGCACCTTCCGCGGCAACAACCCGGCCTTCGTCACCGCCACCGCCGCGCTCGAGACCTACTGGGCCGACGGATCCGCGATGGAGAAGCAGACCCGTCAGCGCGGCGAGCAGGTCGAGCAGGGGCTGGTCTCGATCACCGAGGAGAACCTCGCCGACATCAAGGAGTACCGGGGCCGCGGCCTGGTGTGGGGCCTGGAGTTCCACGACAAGTCCCGCGCCGGACGGGTCGCGGCCCGCGCCTTCGAGCTGGGGCTGCTGATCGAGACGTCCGGGCCCGAGAGCGAGGTCGTCAAGCTGCTGCCGGCACTCACCGTCACACCCGAGGAGCTGGACGAGGGCATGAGCGTCCTCGCCCGCGCCGTACGCGAAACCGTCTGACAGACCGTCTGGCAGGCCGGCACCGACCCCTATCCAGGAGGCATCGCACCACCGTGATCGTCCGTTCGTTCAAGGAACTCGAAGGCACCGACCGGCATGTGAAGGCGGCGTCCGGCACCTGGGAGAGCAAGCGCATCGTCCTCGCCAAGGAGAGGGTCGGCTTCTCGCTGCACGAGACGATCCTGTACGCCGGCACGGAGACGTCGATGTGGTACGCGAACCACGTCGAGGCCGTCGTCTGCGTGGAGGGCGAGGCCGAACTCACCGACCACGAGACCGGGGTGACGCACACCGTCACGCCCGGGACCATGTACCTCCTCGACGGGCACGAGCGGCACACGCTCCGCGTCAAGGAGGACTTCCGCTGCATCTGCGTGTTCAACCCGCCCGTCACCGGACGGGAGGACCACGACGAGAACGGCGTCTACCCGCTGCTGACCGAGCCCGAGGAGGTCTGACATCCCCATGACCACTGCCACCGGCACCACCGTCACCGATCTCTACCCCAGCCGCGGCACCACCGAGGTGACCGTCCCCCGCCAGGACCCGGTCGTCTGGGGCGCCCCGGACGCGCCCGGCCCGTTCGAGCCGCTCGACCTCCAGTCGTTCGAGCGGGACGGCTTCGCCACCGTCGACCGGCTCCTCACCGACGACGAGGTCGCCGTCTACAAGCGCGAACTGGACCGGCTGGTGGGCGACCCGGCGGTCCGGGCCGACGAGCGGTCGATCGTCGAGCCGAAGTCGAAGGAGATCCGGTCCGTCTTCGAGGTGCACCGGATCAGCGAGGTCTTCGCCCGCCTGGTGCGCGACGAGCGGGTCGTCGGGCGGGCCCGCCAGCTCCTCGGCTCGGACGTGTACGTCCACCAGTCGCGCATCAACGTCAAGCCCGGCTTCGGCGCCTCCGGCTTCTACTGGCACTCCGACTTCGAGACCTGGCACGCCGAGGACGGCCTGCCCCGGATGCGGACGGTGTCCGTCTCGATCGCGCTGACCGAGAACCACGACACCAACGGCGGCCTGATGATCATGCCGGGTTCGCACAAGACGTTCCTGGGCTGCGCCGGTGCCACGCCGAAGGACAACTACAAGCAGTCGCTCCAGATGCAGGACGCGGGCACGCCCTCCGACGAGGCGCTGACCGAGATGGCGTCCGCGCACGGCATCAGGCTGTTCACGGGGCGCGCCGGTTCGGCGACCTGGTTCGACTGCAACTGCATGCACGGGTCGGGCGACAACATCACGCCGTTCCCGCGCAGCAACGTCTTCATCGTGTTCAACAGCGTGGAGAACGCCGCGGTGGAGCCGTTCGCGGCGCCGGTGCGGCGGCCCGAGTTCATCGGCGCCCGCGACTTCACGCCGGTGCGCTGAACCCACCCGCCGGGGTGCCCGGGGGTGCTCAGCCCGACAGCACGTCCAGCAGCCGGTCCACGTCCGCCGCCGCCGTGTTGAACAGGTGGAAGGCCGCGCGCAGGTTGCCGGCCCGGTCGGAGACCTCGATGCCCGCGCGGCTCAGCTCCGGCTGCCGGGCGCCGAGGCCGGGCACCGAGACGATCGCCGGGCCGGGTGCGGGCACGGGCTCGTGGCCGAGTGTCGCGAGCCCGGCCCGGAACCGGTCGGCGGGGGCCAGGTCGTGGGCCTGTACGGCGGCGACGCCGAGTTCCTCGATCAGGTCGAGGGACCGGCGCGGCCCCGCGTAGGTGAACAGGGCGGGGCTCAGGTCGAACCGGCGTGCCGAGTGGGCGAGTTCGGTGACCGGCCCGCAGCAGCGCCGCCTCGTGCAGGGCGGTGGCGGTGCGGGCCGGCAGCAGGCCGTTGCTCGCGGTGTCGAGGTAGGTGTTCTTCGGGGCGAACTCGGTGCGGACGAGGGTCTCGGAGGTCTCCATGACTCCACTCTGCGGTGCCGTGAAGCAGAAGCCCATGGCGAATTTTCGTCCGATCCCCCAAGGGGGGCTTATACACCGGCCGTGAGCAGCCCCTTCGGTTCCGGCACCGCCCGTCTCAGTGCTGCGGTACCGCGCATCCGTCCGGGCCGCAGGCGCCGGCTCCGTCCTGGTCGAGGAGCCGGAGCGGGGAGCGCTCGCCCCAGGCCCGGGTGAGGGCCTGGGCGAAGACCTCGGCGGGCTGGGCGCCGGAGACGCCGTAGGCGCGGTCGAGGACGAAGAAGGGGACGCCGTTCGCGCCGAGCCGGGCGGCCTCGCGTTCGTCGGCGCGGACCTCGTCGGCGTAGGCGGACGGGTCGGCGAGGACCGCGCGCGCCTCGTCGGCGTCGAGGCCGGCCTCGACGGCCAGTTCCACGAGCCGCTCGTCGCCCTCGCCGAACAGGGACCGCTCCTCGGCGAAGTTGGCCCGGTACAGGAGCTGGATCAGCTCGTCCTGGCGGCCCCGCTCCTTGGCCAGGTGCAGCAGCCGGTGCATGTCGAAGGTGTTGCCGTGGTCGCGCCCGCGGGTGCGGTAGTCGAGGCCCTCGGCGGCGGCCTGGGCGCCGAGGTTGTCCTCACCGGCCTGGGCCTGGGCCTCGCTCATGCCGTACTTCTTGGTGAGCATGGCCGACACGGGCTGGATGTCGCCCTTCGCGCGGCCGGGGTCCAGCTCGAAGGAACGGTGCACGACCTCGACCTGGTCACGGTGCGGGAAGGCGGCGAGCGCCTTCTCGAAGCGGGCCTTGCCCACGTAGCACCACGGGCAGGCGATGTCGCTCCAGATCTCGACGCGCATGTCTCGGCTCTCTCCAGGTCGTGCGGGTGCGGAGACTCCCTCCGGCGCGTAGGTGAACGTTCAAACGGTTCGGCTCATTCCCCGTTCACCGGGAACCGCAGGAAGAGGTGGTGATCGCCCTCAGCGGGCGGGTTCGCCGGGTCCGGGAACCAGCCCTGACGCGCGTAGAAGTCCTGGGCGCGCAGGTTGCCGACGTGCACGTCCAGCAGTGCCGTGTCCTTGCCGTCGGCGCGCCACTGCCGTACGCACGCGGCGTGCAGGGCCGTGCCGACGCCGGCCCGCCACCGGTCGGGGTCGACGTGGAACTGGAACAGCTTGACCGTGTCCACCGGTGCGTCCTCGGGGGTGCGGAACGAGGCGACGCCGATGATCCGTCCCGCTTCGACGACGCACAGCACGTGCCCGTCCGGCCGTTCGACGGCCGCGTGCCAGACGGCGGGCCAGTCGGTGCCGTCCTGCGGCAGCCCGTCCGGGTAGTAGGTGGCACGGGCGCGCGCGTGCAGGGCGGCGAGGGCCGGCGCCTCGGCGGGCACAGCGGTGCGGATCACTCGTGCTGCGGTCACTCGGTCGCTGATCACGCCACGGAGGACGTGCCGTCCGCCGTTCCGGTTCCGGAGCGGCGGGGTCCCCCTCCCGGGAGGGGGACCCCGTCTTGCCCCGGTCAGCTGCCGTCGCGGAGGTCGTCCGGCCACTTCGGCCGGAACTCCAGGTGGTCGTAGGTGACGACGCACCCCTGCCCCATCGGCGCCTGTGCCATGAAGCCGACCAGGGCCGCGCCCGTCTGCGTCTCGTCGCCCAGCGTGAACAGCCGGACGAAGATCCACCGCTTGCCGTCGCGGGAGGCGTGGAAGGCGAACGCCCGGCCGGTCCTGCTCACCCGGAGCCAGACCGAACTGCCTTCCACGGTGAAGGAGTTGGCGTCGTCGGAGTGGCCGCGGGTGACCACCGTGCAGACGGTGGGCACGTCCGGGGAGTACTCCAGGCAGAGCTTGGCCCAGGCCCGTTCGCCGACGTGGACGTAGAGCACCCCGGCGTCGAAGGCGCCGTTGAAGCCGACGGTCACCCGGGCGATGAGCTGGAAGTCGCCCTCGGGCGCCCCCAGCAGCCGGGGTGCGTCGGCGGCCGGGTCCAGCGCCTCCGCGGTGGGCGGCACGAACCGGTCCTGGCGGGGACCGGCCCACGCGGTGAGGACCCCGTCCTCGTGGCTCCAGTGCCCGTCGGGCCCGTAGGTGCGCAACGGGAAGGGAAGTTGGGGAAGTTCGAGGTCCATGCGCCGAGTCTTCCAGATCCTTCTGTCAGCCGGGCTCTCGCCCGGTGCCGGTCAGCGTTCGAGGTGGTTGTTGAAGCGCCGCGGCAGTCCGAGCGGGTTGTCGTCGCGCAGCTCGGGCGGCAGCAGGGCCTCGGGGGTGTTCTGGTAGACGACCGGGCGCAGCCAGCGCTCGATGGCCGTGCCGCCCACGGAGGTGGAGGTGGAGGTGGTCGCCGGGTAGGGACCGCCGTGGTGCTGCGCGGGGGCCACCGCGACACCGGTCGGCCAGCCGTTCACGAGCACACGGCCGGCGAGCGGGGTGAGTTCGGCGAGGATCTCGGCGCCGCGGCCCTCACCGGCGGCCTCCTGCGTCGACAGGTGCACGGTGGCGGTGAGGTTGCCGGGGAGCCGCGAGAGGACGGACCGCGCCTGGTCGTCGTCGTCGTAGCGCGCCACCACGGTCACCGGGCCGAAGCACTCCTCCAGGAGCAGGTCGTGGGCCCCCTCCTCGGTGAGCTTCCCGGCCGGAACCGTCAGGAAGCCCGCGCTCACGGTGTGCTCGCCGCCCGCGCCGGGGGTGACCGGCGTCTCGACCGCGGGCAGCTGCGCCCGCTCGGTGACGCCGGCGAGGAAGTTGTCGCGCATGCGGTGGTCGAGCAGGACGCCCGCGTCGGTGTCGCTGACCGCGTCGGTCAGGGACTTGACGAGGCCGTCACCGGCCGCGCCGGACGGCACGAGGACCAGGCCCGGCTTCACGCAGAACTGCCCGACGCCCAGCGTCATGGAGCCGGCGAGGCCGGTCCCGATGGCCTCCGCGCGCTCGGCGGCGGCGGCCTCGGTCACGACGACCGGGTTGAGCGAGCCCAGCTCGCCGTGGAAGGGGATCGGCACGGGCCGTGCGGCCGCCGCGTCGAACAGCGCGCGGCCGCCCCGGATGGACCCGGTGAAGCCGGCGGCGGCGATCAGCGGGTGCTTGATCAGCTCGACGCCCGCCTCGAAGCCGTGCACGAGGCCGAGCACGTCGCCGGGGATGCCGTGCTC
Source organism: Streptomyces sp. NPDC048734 (assembly GCF_043198675.1). NCBI lineage: Bacteria > Bacillati > Actinomycetota > Actinomycetes > Kitasatosporales > Streptomycetaceae > Streptomyces > Streptomyces sp. NPDC048734. Next base: position 59,151 of record NZ_JBICUZ010000018.1, read on the forward strand.
GGCGGCGGCCCGGCGGACCACCTTGGCGACCAGCTCGGAAAGGCCCGGGTGGTCGGGGTGGGACTTGACGACGACCGGGTTGCCCGCGGCCAGCGCGCTCGCGGTGTCGCCGCCGGCGACGGAGAACGCGAAGGGGAAGTTGGACGCCGAGTACACGGCGACGACACCCAGCGGCACCTTGTAGCGGCGCAGGTCGGGCACGGGCGGGGTCGCGGTGTCGTCGGGGTGGTTGACGACGACGTCGAGGAAGGCGCCCTCTTCGACGATGTCGGCGAAGGCGCGCAGCTGGTAGCAGGTGCGGGCGAGTTCGCCGGTCAGCCGGACCGGGCCGAGGGCGGTCTCGGCGTCGGCCACCTCGACGAGCTGGTCCCTGGCCGCCTCCAGCCGGTCCGCGGCGGTGCGCAGGAAGGCCGTGCGGACGGTGCGGTCGGCGAGGGCCGCGCGCGTGCCGTGCGCGGCGCGGACGACGGAGTCCACCTCCTGGGCCGTGGCCTCCACCGCAACCTGTTCACGCTGCTTCCCGGTTCGGGGGTCGACACTCCAGACTGGTGCTGCTGCCACCGCGGGTCCCTCCACGTTCGTCGCCGCATCGCAATGCCGCTGTCCTTACCTCACCACCAGGGACGTTCGATATACTGAACGCTGTCTCTGATGATGAATATGCTGTCGGAGACTATTTCCCGTCGAACGAAGGGGTCAAGGGCGATGTCGGCTGGCGAGACGGGGGGCGGGGCGCAGGTCAAGTCCGCGGTGCGGACGGTTGAACTGCTCGAGTACTTCGCCGGCCGCCCCGGAATGCACTCCCTCGCGTCGGTCCAGGAGGCCGTCGGTTATCCCAAGTCCAGCCTCTACATGCTGCTCCGCACGCTGGTGGAGCTGGGCTGGGTGGAGACGGACGCGACGGGCACGCGGTACGGCATCGGCGTACGGGCGCTGCTGGTCGGCACCTCCTACATCGACGGCGACGAGGTGGTCGCGGCCGCCCGCCCCACGCTGGACCGGCTCTCGGACGACACCACCGAGACGATCCACCTGGCACGGCTGGACGGCACCAACGTGGTGTACCTGGCCACCCGCCAGTCGCAGCACTACCTGCGCCCCTTCACCCGGGTCGGGCGCCGGCTGCCCGCCCACTCCACCTCCCTCGGCAAGGCCCTGCTGAGCACGTACACCGACGAACAGGTCCGCAAGCTGCTCCCTGAGACGCTGCCCGCGCTGACCGAGCACACCATCACCGACCGCGAGAAGCTCATCGAGGAGCTGCACCAGGTCCGCGAGCAGGGCTTCGCCGTGGACCGGGAGGAGAACACCCTGGGGCTGCGCTGCTTCGGCGTCGCGATCCCGTACCGCACCCCCGCGCGCGACGCGATCAGCTGCTCGGTGCCGGTGGCCCGGCTGACGCCCGCGCACGAGCAGCTGGTGAAGGACGCGCTGTTCGACGCGCGCGACCGGCTGACCCTGGCCACCCGTAGGCTCTGAGGCATGCAGATCGCCCTGCGCCCGGTCCACGACAGCGATCTGCCGGTGTTCTACCGGCAGATGAACGACCCCGAGTCCCTGCGGATGGCCGCGTTCACCCCGGAGGACCCGGCCGACCGGGACGCCTTCGACGCCCGCTGGAGACGGATCCGCGCCTCCGCCGCCGTGGTGCGCGCCGTCCTGGCCGACGGCGACGTGGTGGGCAGCGCGGCGGTCTACGGCGAACCGGGCGAGCGCGAGGTCACGTACTGGGTGGACCGCTCCCACTGGGGGCGCGGCATCGCCACGGCCGCACTGCGGGCGCTCCTCGCCGAGGTCCCCGAACGCCCGCTGTACGCGCGCGCGGCCGAGGACAACGCCGGCTCCCGGCGGGTCCTGGAGAAGTGCGGCTTCCGGGTGACCGCGCGGGCCACGGGGTACGCCCACGCGCGCGGTGCCCAGGTCGACGAGGTCGTCCTGGTGCTGGAGGGCTGACCTCCGCGGACGTCGGCCCGGCCCACGAGTGGGCGGGCGGCGCCCGGGTCGGGGCGCCTCCACGGGGGAGGCGCCCGCTCGCCTCACCTCACCCGACGCCCAGCGCCTGCTCGATGGGGTCGATCGCGAAGTACACGACGAACAGGGCCGAGGCCCCCCACATGAGCCAGTGCACCTCGCGCGCCTTGCCCAGCACCGTCTTGATCAGGACGAACGCGATGAACCCCGCGCCGATGCCGTTGGTGATCGAGTAGGTGAACGGCATCACGGCGATGGTCAGGAAGGCGGGGACGGCGATCTCGTACCGGTCCCAGTCGATGGACTTGACCTGGGTCATCATCAGGAAGCCGACCACGACCAGCGCCGGTGCCGCCGCCTGGAGCGGGACGATGGTGAGCAGCGGGGTGAGGAACAGGGCGAGGGCGAACAGGCCGCCGGTGACCAGGTTGGAGAAGCCGGTGCGCGCGCCCTCGCCGACGCCGGCCGCCGACTCGATGTAGGAGGTGGCGGAGGACGAGGAGGCCGCGCCGCCCGCGACCGCCGCCGCGCCGTCGATGAGCAGCACGCGGCCGAGGTGCGGCACCTTGCCCTCGTCGTCGAGGAGGTTCGCCTCGGCGCTGATGCCGACGACGGTGCCCATGGTGTCGAAGAAGTCGGACAGGACCAGGGTGAAGACGAGCAGGACGACCGTGACGGCGGTGGTCTCGCCGAACGCGCCGAGCAGGCTGAAGTGCCCGACGAGTCCGAAGTCGGGGGTGTCGACGAGCTTGTCGGGCCACGCCGGTGTGGTCAGGCCCCAGGACGTGATGTCGGCGAGGGAGTCGATGACGATCGCGACGAGGGTCATCGTCACGATGCTGATGAGGATGGCGCCCTTGACCTTGCGGGCGAGCAGTCCGACGGTCAGCAGCACGCCGAGGCAGAAGACGAGGACCGGCCATCCGCCGAGGGTGCCGGTGGCGCCGAGCCGGACCGGCACGGTGGTGCCCGCGGCGTCGGGGACGCGGCTGACGAAGCCGGCGTCGACGAAGCCGATGAAGGCGATGAACAGGCCGATGCCGACGCTGATCGCCTGCTTCAGCGGTTGCGGGATGGCGTGCATGACGGCCTCGCGCAGGCCGGTGACCACCAGCACGCAGATCAGCAGGCCTTCGAGGACGACCAGGCCCATCGCGTCGTCCCAGCTCATCAGCGGGGCGATCTGGAAGGCGACGACGGCGTTGAGGCCGAGGCCGGCGGCGAGGGCGAGGGGGAGGTTGCCGCCGATGCCCATGACGACGGTCATGACGGCGGCCACCAGGGCGGTGGCGGTGGTGAGTTGGACGGTGTCGAGCCGGTGCCCGAACTTGTCCTCGGCGCTGGCCAGGATGAGGGGATTCAGGACGAGGATGTAGGCCATCGTGAAGAACGTGGCGAAGCCGCCGCGTATCTCCCGGCCGAGGGTCGACCCCCGTTCGGAGATCCTGAAGAACCGGTCGACCCCGTTCACCGCCGGGGGCGGGGACGTCGGCCGGTCGGCCGCCTGCTGCGTTTCGGACATGACGGGCACTCCTCGTGACCTGGTGATCTGCGTGCGGATGCCGGCTGGATTGTTCCCTCGTTGAACCGCGTTCAGGTTTTCGACGTGTTACGGAATCGGGGTTCGGTCGGCCATACGTTGTTCGAACCCCTGTACCGACCAGGCGGTTGACCACTGCTACGCTTCCGGATCTCGCCCCGGCCACCTTCTCGGGGCATCCCCATGTCATTCACATGACACGCACAGCAGCCACCCCCGCCGGGGTGCAGATTCCGCACCGAGAAGAGGTCACTCGTGGGCACAGTCGTCGACGACGCCGCCTCCGTGGAGTTCCATGCCTTCTTCGAACGCCACCATGCCGAACTGGCCAGGCTCGCCCATCTGCTGACCGGCGAGGCGGACGCCGCCGACGATCTGGCGGCGGACGCGCTGCTCGCGCTCTGGCACCGCTGGGACCGGGTCCGCGCGGCCGATCACCCGGTGGCGTACGCGCGGGGTGTCGTGGCCAATCTGGCCCGCACCCGGATCCGCAGCGCGGTCCGCGAACGCCGCAGGATCGCCCTGTTCTGGTCGCAGCGCGAGGAGAAGACGGAGAATCCGGACGTCGCGGGCGTGGTGGACGTCCAGTCGGCACTGCGTAGACTCCCGTTCCGCAAACGGGCCTGCGTGGTGCTCCGGCACGCCTTCGACCTCTCGGAGAAGGACACCGCGCTCGCCCTGGGCGTCTCGGTGGGTACGGTGAAGAGCCAGACCTCGAAGGGGATGGCCGAGTTGCAGAAGCTGCTCGGCGCCACAGCGGGTCCGCGGAAGGCGCCCGCCGTCATGGCGGCGCGCACGGGTGAGGCCGGAGGAAGAAACCGATGACGACGCAGCGGGACGGGCACGGCGAGCTGCGCGCCCGGCTGCATGAGGCGGCCGGGGCGTACGAGCCGAACCGCGAGCGGATCCTCGCCCGGATCGAGCGCGGCATGGTGCAGCAGGAACGGCCCGGCGGTCACCGGGCGACCCGGCCGGCCCTGTGGGGCTGGGCACGGATCGTGAGCGCCACGGCCGCGGTCGCGGGCATGCTCGCGGTCGGCGGCTACGCGGTGGCGTCGGCGGTGAAGGACGACCCGCCGCGGCAGCAGACGGTCGCCGTCTCGCCGCCGCCGGTGGAGTCCCCGGACGCGACGAGCCGCCCGCCGGCCTCGCCGGAGCCGACGCCCGGTCAGGGCGGCGGCGGACAGGGCGAGGCCGAGCCGAGCGCCTCACCGACGAAGTCGGCGCAGGCGACGCCGTCCGCGTCCCCTGTGGACCTGCTGCCGGCCGTCGACGACACCGAGGACGGCCCGCTGTGGTCGGACGGCTCGGTGGACCCGCACAGCAACGACTTCTGGGCCCAGAGCAACGTGACGTTCAAGACCTCCGAGCAGCTCACCGAGCTGACCGTGCAGCTGAAGGTCGCACAGACCGGCGGGGTGTCCGCCGCGGGCTCCTGGCGCTCCCTGCCCGAGGGCGACTTCACGTTCACGGCCGAGGAGAGGGACGGCTTCCTCGTCTACACCTGGGTGCTCAAGGAGGGCCGTACGGTCCCCGAGGGCGAGTGGGTGTTCGCCGGGCAGTACGACCACGACCGCGGCGGCCGGGACGCCAAGGACGACAGCTACGTGGTGGCCGGCGCATCGGGCGGCCAGGAGAGCTCCGTGGGCGGCGACTTCGCGGCCCGGGACGACGACGAGGGCGACTCGTAGCGGCCGCGGGGATCCCGGGGAAAAAAACTTTCGACGAAGCGGCAACCCTTTCCTCACCGGTGACGACCACAAGGCGCAAGAGTCACCACCCACTTGAGGAACCGGTACATGACTGCACCAGCACAGCCCCGCGTCCGGCACCGCCGCAAGGTCACCAAGCGGCGGGCGCTGATCGCCGGCTCCGCCGCCTTCGCGGTCTCGGGCGCGGCGATCGTCACCACGACGATGCTCTCGTCCGCGGGCGCGGCGTCGACCTGGCCGACCGCCACCGGCAGCAAGTCCGTCTCGTCGACGATCAAGGTGTCGGGGACCTACGACGGCAAGCTGACGAAGTTCGTCGGCTCCGGCGCCCTGGGCGGCAGCGGCCAGGACGAGGGCCAGGACCCGATCTTCGAACTGGCCGACGGCGCCGTCCTGAAGAACGTGATCATCGGTACCCCGGCCGCCGACGGCGTCCACTGCAAGGGCTCCTGCACGCTCCAGAACGTGTGGTGGCTGGACGTCGGCGAGGACGCCGCCAGCTTCAAGGGCAAGTCCGCCTCGTCGGTCTACAAGGTCATCGGCGGCGGCGCGAAGAACGGTGCCGACAAGGTGCTGCAGTTCAACGGCGCCGGCACGCTGAACGTGTCCGGCTTCCGGGTGGAGAACTCCGGCAAGCTGGTCCGCTCGTGCGGCAACTGCAAGACGCAGTACAAGCGCACGGTCGTGCTGAGCGACATCGACATCGTGGCGCCCCTGAAGGCCATCGTCGGCGTCAACGCCAACTACGGCGACACCGCGACCCTGTCGAAGATCCGCATCCAGGGCGACGCCAAGAAGAAGACGAAGACCTGCGTCCGCTTCAAGGGCAACAACACCGGCAAGGAGCCCACCGAGCTGGGCACCGGCGCCGACGGCAAGACCTGCAAGTTCTCCTCGTCCGACATCACCTACAAGTAGGCCTGTCGGCCCGCCGGCCCGAGCCCCTCTCGGGCCGGCACGAGAACGCCCCCGCCGGCGGTCACCGGCGGGGGCGTTCGGCTGTCCGGTTCAGTCCATGGTGGCGCCGATCGTGGTGGACCCGGTGGTCAGGAACGTCGTCGCCGGCAGCGACCCGTCCGCGGCGCGGGCACCGTACGCCGTCGTCGCGTCCGTCGAGCGGAACGCCGGGGTGCCGACGCCGCCGTCCCAGTTGTTCGCGGCGGTCACCGTGGCGGAGCCCAGCTTCGCGAGACCGCCCTTGTTGCCCACGGCGAGGTTGCGGGCCAGCCGGGCCTTGCCGGTCGCGAAGTAGAAGCCGGCCTGCGCGTTGGCGTACGCGGTGTTGCGGTTCAGGACGATCGCGCCGGGGTTGGAGTTCTCGGTGAACCCGTTCAGCGTGTTGTCCCAGGCCGCGTTGCCGTTCACGACGTGCGCGACGACGACGCCTCCGCCGCCCAGCTTGAACCCGTTGCCGTTGCCCTCGAAGGCGGCGTCGCCCCACCGGTTCTTGCCGTTGCCGAAGGCCCACGAGTGCTCGATGGTGACCGCCGTGGAGAACTGCCAGAGGTCGAGGCCGTCGTCGGAGTTGTTGTAGAGGCGGGCGCCGGTGATCCGGTTGCCGCTGCCCGAGCCGAACTTCACGGCGATGCCGTCCGCGTTCTGCCCGTGCCCCGCGGGGTCGTAGTTGCTGTGGCTGTCCAGGTTCTGCACGAGGTTGCCGACGGTGTTGTCGCCGCGCAGGGTGAAGCCGGTGTCGCCGTTGCCGGCGGTGACCAGGTTCCTGAAGACGCCGCCGGTGGAGGAGGTCACGACGAAGCCCTGCGCCGGGGACTTCTGGAAGGTCAGGTTCTGCACAGTCCAGTAGCTGCCGTAGATCCCGGCGAGCCAGGAGCCGGCCGGGAGCTTCGAGCCGTCGATCTTCACCTTCTCGGCGCCGTACGCCTGGAGGGTGATCCGGTTGGTGGAGGTGCCGCTCGCCGTGGACTTCAGGGTGGCCGTCGGGTAGTAGGTGCCGCCGCGGACCTGGATGACGGTGCCGGCGGCGGCGTTCTTCACGGCCGTTTCCAGTTGCGCGGTGGTCGACACGGTGACCGTGGTCGTCGCGGCCTGGGCGCCGTCGTTCGTCAGGCCGAGGTAGACGCCGCCCGCCCCCGAGGCGACGGCCACCGCGGCGGCGATCGAGAGGGTGCGCGTCCTGCGGTGGCGTCCGGTGCTCAAACGCACGGGGCGTTCCTTTCCTGAGGGGGATGGAGAGGAAACGGGCCGGAGGGGCCGCCCCGGCCCGTTTCCCCACACCAGTCGCCGCCGTGGCCGGAAAGGGTTGCCGGACCGTGCGAAAGATGCCGGAACTTTCGCCGCGGTCAGTCCGTGGTCGCCCCGATGGTGGTGCTGCCCGTGGTCGGGAAGGTGGTCACGGGCAGTGCGCGCCGGACCGGCGGGCGTTGTACGTGCTGGACGCGTCCGTGGAGCGGAAGGCGGGGGTGGCGATGCCGGAGTCCTTCGCTCGTGGGGGTGGGTGGGGGGGAGGGGGCGGATCCCGGTGGGGCGCGGGGATCAGAGGACGCGGTCCAGCCAGGTGAAGACCTCGTCCTGCATGCGGTCGACGAAGACGTGGCCGAGGTCGGGCCAGGTCTTCAGGTGCAACCGCTCCCCGGCGTGGCGGGACCGCCAGACGGCGCGCAGCTTCTCGTGGGCCGTGCGGACGCCGTCGGCGGGGAACAGCGGGTCGAGGCCGCCGTCGAGGAAGAGCATCGGCCTGGGTGCGGCGATGCTCGCCACGTCGGGGAAGTCGAGGTGGCGGGGCAGTCCGGGGTGGAGCATGTAGTAGGAGGACTGGCCGCGCAGGGTGTTGTTGCCGGGGACCATCATCTCCTTGAGTCCGGTCATCCAGCAGACGGCGGCCGCGGCGGCGAGGTCGTCGGTGAGCGCCGCGGCCTGCCAGGCGCGGAAGGCGCCCATGGAGAAGCCGACGGCCGCGATCCGCCGCCGGTCCACGCGCTCCAGCCGGGCGAGGAAGCCGGCGGCACGGGCGTCCTCGCGGGCCATGAGCCCGGCCAGGGAGGACCCCAGGTGGTAGAAGGTGCTCGCCAGTGCCTGCTGCTGGTCGTAGGCGAGGGGGCCGCGGTCGCCCCAGCCGAGCGCGTCGGCGGCCAGCACGACGTATCCGCGCCGGGCCAGTTCGTCGCCGACGAAGCGGCCGCTGAAGTACTTCTGGGTCCAGGCCTGCGCGGAGGTGAGCCGGCCGGCGTCGTACCAGGGCCGGACCAGTTTCTCCTTGCCGATGTCGAACTTCGCCCCGTGGTCGTGCAGCAGGAGCACGGCCGGGAAGGGGCCGGGCCCGTGCGGGGTGAGCAGGGCGGCCCGGACGCGTTCGTGGCGGGTGAGGGAGAGCGTCACCAACTCGGCCGTGTAGCCGTCCTGTTCGGCACGCCCGTGGAATTCGGGGGCGTACGGCGTGCCGTCCTCGCGGTCGACGAGCAGCGTCTCCTCGACCTTGGCGCGGGCCGCCCGGCGCCAGGCTCGGAAGTCGCGGATCGGCGAGTTCCCCCACGCCAGCGGGAAGGTGAGGGCCTCCTTGAGGGCGGGGTGGAAGTCGGGCAGCGGACCGTCGACGACCGCCGCCCGCGCGCCGCCGGCGGTTCCCCCGGCCAGCAGGGCCGCCCCCGTCCCGACCACGAACGCCCGCCGGCCCACCGTTTCACGGACGCTCATACGGCCTCCAGTCCCCGAGGTAGGTGCGCCGGGTGTGGACGGCCGCCTCCGCGGGCGTCAGCTGCGGCCGCTCCTGCGGTGCGGAGATCACCGCGCCGGGCCCCGAGTTGCCGTACTCGCGAAAGCGCATGGTCTGCCAGGGGTGGGCCTCGCGCATGTTCGTGTACGGGGCGGCCGCGTCGATGCCGGGGCCGATCCAGGTGTCCCGTACGACGAGGGAGGGCCAGGCGGTCGTCTCGTACGACGGTACCCAGGGCCGGGCCAGTTTGTAGGCCGCGTCCTCGGCACCGGAGGTGACGCGGCCGCGGACGGCGAGGAAGCCGTAGGGGTTGGCGCGGGCGGTGGCCGGGGCGAAGACCATGCCCTTCGGGGTGAAGGCGACGTCCCGCCGGAGGGTGTGGAAGCGGCAGGCGTCGAAGACGGCGCGTGCCCGTCCGAAGACGAAGTCGACGTCGCCCTCGATGTGGCAGCGGTGGTAGTACTGCCGGTCGAAGGCGTCCAGGGCGGTGGTGTCCGCGAAGAGGGTGTCCTGATGGGCGAGGAAGCGCACGTTGTCGAAGCGGGAGCGGTCGCCGGTGACGTGGGCGGCGACCGCCTGGGTGCCGGTGATGTCGGGGTGGTCGGCGCGCAGCCAGTCGTTGGCGAGGGTGAGGTCGCGGACGGTCAGGCCGGGGGCGGCGGAGCTGAAGGTGGCGGAGCCGGCGGTGCCGTGGGTGGTGCCGTCGGGCTTCTTCGTGCCGTTCGCGTTGTCGTACACGACGACGGCGGCGCGCGGGTCGCGGGAGGCGCCGCGCAGGGTCAGCTCGGCCGCGCCTGCGGGGACGGTGACCACCTCGCGGTAGGTGCCGGGGTGCACGACGATCGTCCAGCCGGGCCCGGTGACGGCGTCCACCGCGGCCTGGACGGAGTCGCCGGGGCGGACGTGCAGGACCCGGCGGCCCCCTGCGCCCGTGCCGGCCGCGAGGGCGGGGGTGGCGGTGGCGGCCAGACCGGCGGTGAGGCCGGTCAGGAGGGAGCGCCTGCGCATGTCAGCAGGTCTCCTTCCAGGGTGTCCAGTCTCCGAGGTGGGCCGACCGGGTCGCGGACGCGGCCTGCTCGGGGGTGAGTTGGGGCCGGTTCTCGGGGACGGTGACGACCGCGCCGGGTCCGGAGTTGCGGTACTCGGCGAACCGCTGGTCCTGCCAGGGGAAGGCGGCCGACATGTTCGCGTAGGGCGCGACCGCGTCGATGCCGGGGCCGAGGTGGGTGTCGCGGACGGTGAGCATGGGGCGGGCGGTGGTGTCGGAGCTGGGCACCCAGGGGCGGGCCAGCTTGTAGAAGGCGTCCGGGGCCTCGCTCGTGACCCGGCTGCCGGTCACCAGGTAGCCGCGCGGGTTGGCGCCGGCCGTGGAGGGCGCGAAGACGAAGCCGTGGGGGGCGGTGGTGAGGTCCGGGCGGTTCAGGGTGCGGAAGTGGCAGCGCTCGAAGACGGCGGTGGCCCGGCCGAAGACGAAGTCGACGTCCCCCTCGGCGTAGCAGTGGGAGAAGTACTGGCGGGCGAAGGTGCCCAGGGCCGTCGAGTCGGCGTAGAGGGTGTCCTGGTGGCCGAGGAAGCGGCAGTGGTGGAAGGCGGAGCGGTCGCCCTGGACCTTGATCGCGACGGCCTGGGTGCCGGTGACGCCGGGGTGGTCGGCGCGCAGCCAGTCGTTGGCGAAGGTGATCCAACGGGCGGTGAAGCCGTCGGCCTGCACGGTCGTGGTGGCCGAGCCGGTGGTGCCGTAGGTGCCGCCGCCGGGCTTCGGGGTGCCGGCCGCGTTGTCGTACACGATCACGACGTCGCGGGGGTTCTCCGAGGCGCCGATCCAGGTCGCCCCGGTGCGGGTGACGTCGACCGCGAGGGTCTCCCGGTAGGTGCCGGGGGCGATGACGAGGGTGCGGCCGGTTCCGGTGGCGGCGGCCACGGCGTCCCGGACCGAGGTGTGGTCACCGCGTCCGCGCGCGTCGACGTACAGGGTCCCCGGGGTGAGGCGGGCGGACGGGGAACCGAAACGGCCGAAGGGCCTGCGGGTGCCGGCCCGGACGGGTGCGGCCGACAGGCCGAGGGCGGCGCCCGCACCGGCGCTCGCCAGGAGGAAACCCCTTCTGGACAGGGGGAGCTGGACGTGGTGCGAGGGCATGCGGGTGCTCCTTCGGGGTGCGGCTCGTGCGGCTCGTGCGGCTCGTGGGATGCGGACCTCGGGCGTGGGGGGGATGTGCGGGCCGGGGGGCGGGTCCCCGGCCCCCCGGCCCGCACGGTGCGGGTGGTGCGGGTGGTGCGGGTCAGCAGATCCTTCCGGCGCCGGCCCGGCTGTTGACGATGCCGGGGACAGCCTTCGCGGGGTCGACCCTGGTGCGCAGGGTGGGCGTCCAGCCCGCGCCGGACTGGAGGGTCTCGGCGGGGATCTCCGCGTTGTGCACGGCGATCAGGTCGACGGGCTTGCCGTTGACGTGGTTGCCGTCGGCGGTGACCGGCGCCTCGCTCCACTTCTTCAGCGCCTTCGCGGCGCTCACGCCGGCGGGCAGCGTGAACGCGTTGTGCTGGGCGACGAGCTGGGACTCCTTGCCGATGCCGAAGCTGTAGGAGTAGGAGGCGTCGGCGACGAAGTGGTTGTTGTAGGAGTCGACCTGCCCGAAGCGGACGCGGGGCGCGCGCTCCACTAGCTTCGAGAACAGGTTGTGGTGGAAGGTGACCTTCAGCTTGCCCCGGTCGCCCACGGCGGTGGACTCGCTGTCGCTGTTGCCGATGAGGATCGTCTTGTCGTGCTCGGTGAAGACGTTCCAGGAGGCGGTGACGTAGTTCGAGCCGCGCACGATGTCCAGTTCGCCGTCGTGCTGCTGGTAGAGCATGCCGAAGTGGGTCGGCGCGGCGCTGTCGGGATGGGAGCCGTCGGTGAACGTGTTGTGGTCCAGCCACACGTGCGTGGAGCCGTAGACGACGGCGGTGTCGTACTCGGAGTTCCAGTTGCCCTTCGAGCCGTCGGTGGGGTCCCACTGCGGGAAGCAGTCGATGGGGCTCTCGAAGGCGAGGTTGCGGATGATCACGTTGTCGACGGCCTTGATCTGGAGGCTGGCGCCCTTGATGCCCGCGTTCCTGCCCACGCCGATGATGGTGGTGTTGGAGGGGACGTTCGCCTTGATCGCCTTGTCCTGGTTGGCGGCGGAGGTGCGCCGCAGGCCCTCGGGGCTGTCCGCGGGCTCGGCGCCCAGGTCGGTGTCGAGGCCCCACACCTCGGGCGCGTACGCGGCGAGGTAGGCGTCGAAGTCGTAGCCGGGCGCGGCGAAGGCGTCACACCCTTCCGAGACGGCGTCGATCGTGCCCTTGACCTTGATGATCTTCGGCGCGGTGCCGCCGGCCTCCAGGGCGGCCTTGAACTCCGCCCAGGTGGTGACGGTGTAGACGTGCTCGGCGTCGGCGGCGGCACCGCCGGTGGTGCCGGTTCCGTAGGCCGCCCAGCCGTCGCCCGCCGGCAGGGTCTGCCGGGCGACGTCACGGGTGGAGTGGGCCTGGGCGGGAGTGCCGGTGACCGTCAGGGCGAGGGCGGTGCAGCCGACCACGACGGCGGTCTTTGTGGCATGCCCATGCCATTTCTGTGTGCTCACTATGCGGCTCTCTTTCGCGGAAGGTAGGGGGTCAGGCGGTGGCCGGGGGCCAGGTGATCCACGACTCCGGGATCTCGGTGTCCAGCCGGCGCACGTCCCGCGCCGTCAGCACCCGGCGGCGCAGCAGCTCGGCGGCGGCGAGCCGGGCCACGGCGATCGCACCCGGCGGATTGAAGTGCGTGTTGTCCTGCTCGGTGTCGGTCCAGTTGAAGTAGCGCTTGGTCTCCTCGGCCCCGAGCTTCTGCCACAGTGCGAGCGACAGGGCCTGGAGGTCGAGGAGCGCGACGTCCTCCTCCGCGGCGAGGGCGCGCATCGCCGCCGGATAGTCGCCGTGCGTGGGCAGGGCGTCGCCGTCCGCGTCGAAGCGGCGGCGCTCCACGGCCGTCGCCAGCACGGGCCGCGCCCCGCGGGAGCGCGCCCCCTCGACGTACAGCCGCAAATAGTCCTGGTACGTCGTCCAGGGCTCGGTGTAGCGGGCCGGGTCGGCGGTCTTCTCGTCGTTGTGCGCGAACTGGATCAGGAGGAAGTCCCCCGGGCGGATCGACGCGAGGATGACGTCCAGCCGCCCCTCGTCGACGAAGCTCTTGGAACTGCGGCCGTTCACCGCGTGGTTGGCGACCGGCCGGTCCTTGTGCAGGAAGAACGGCAGCGCCGTCCCCCACCCGGTCTCGGGCGCCGCGTCGGCGAACTTCTGGGCGGCGGTGGAGTCACCGGCGATGTAGAGGGTGCGGGGTCGCCCCGCGGCCCGGGCGGTGCCGGTGGCCGCGGCGGCGAGGGGGACGGCGGCGAGGGCCGCCGAGGTGACCTGTCTGCGGGTGAGGGACACGGGGGTGCGCCTTTCGCACAGGGATTTCTCACAGGGAGGGGGGACCGCGCCCCTGCCGGGGCGCGGGGCGGTACGCGTGTGCGGCTCCGCCGCGGAAGTCACGGCCGGCTCCGCCGCGGAAGTCACGGCCGGCTCCGCCGCGGAAGTCACGGCCGGCTCCGCCGCGGAAGTCACGGCCGGCTCCGCCGCGGAGATCGCGGCCGGCCCCGGCGGGACGCCGCGGCCGGCCACCGTGCTGCGGCAGGAGGAAGGCCTAGCCCTTCTGTTCCTTCCACTCCGCCTGCGCCGTGTTCAGCTGCTCGGCGAGGGTGTCCAGGAACTCCTTGGCGCTGAGCTTGCCCAGCAGGACCTTCTGGAAGTTGGGCTCGTTGTCGGACTTGGAGATGGTGCCCCAGTCCGGCAGGTAGTACGGCAGCTGCACGATCGTCGTGGACCCGTCCGACAGTGCCTGCGCGGCCAGCTTGGTCGGCTCGGCCTTGGCGATCCACGCGTCGTTCGCCGCCGCGGTGTTCGACGGCACCTGGCCGGCCGACTCGTTGAACTTCGAGTTCTCCGCCTGCGAGGTGGCGAACTCGATGAACTTCCAGGCGGCGTCCTTGTTCTTCGAGCTCTTGAACATGCCGATGCCGTCGACCGGGTTGGACACCTGCACCCGCTTGCCGGATGCGCCGACCGGCTGCGGGATGCCCCGGAACTTGTCGGCGCCGAACGCCTTCACGTGGTCCTGGTACGAGCCCAGGTTGTGGTTCAGCATGCCGATGGTGCCCGAGTCCCACTGGGCGACCATCTTGGTGAAGTCGTTGTTGAGGTCGGCGGCCGGGGTGACCTTCTTGTAGAGGGCCGCGTACTTCTCCAGCGCCGCGATGTTCTTCGGGTCGTTGACGGTGGTCTTGTCCCCGTTCCAGAACGAGGTGATCCCGCTCTGCCCGTACATCGCGTCCAGCGCCTGGGCGATGGATCCGGCGCCGCCGCGGATGGTGTACCCGAACTGGTTCTTGCCGGCGTTCGTCAGCTTCTCCGCCGCCGTGTAGAACGCGTCCCAGGTGGTCGGCTCGGCCAGCCCCGCCGCCTTGAACAGGTCGGTGCGGTAGTAGAGGACGCCGTTGTTGGCGGAGGTCGGGATCGAGTACAGCGCGTCACCGCCGCCGGCGGACTTCAGCGACTCGATCATGGACTTGTTGAGTTCGCCGTTGAGGGAGGACTTGGCGAGGCGGTCGTCCAGCGGCTCCAGGGCGTCCTGCGCCGCGATCGCCGCCGCCATCGACGCCGTGATGCCGCCGACGTCCGGCAGGCCGCCGCCCTGGATGGCGGTGTCGACCTTGGACTGGTACTCGGTGGAGGCGATGCCGACGTACTCGACGTCGATGTCGGGGTTGGCCTTCTCGAAGTCGGCGATGACCTGCTTCCAGATGTCGGTGCGGACACCGCCGTTGTTGTCCCAGAAGACGATCTTTCCCTTGCCGCTGCCGTCGGACCCCTTGTCCCCGCCGGCTCCGCTGCCGTCGTCACCGCAGGCGGTGGCGGTCAGGGCGAGCGCGGCCCCCAGGGCTACGGCCGTGGCGGCGCGCCTGCTTCTGTGGATGCTGATCTTCATTGGTCGGCTCTCTTCTTCTTCTCTTCTGGATCCAACGGGCTGTGCGGGCATGTGGGGGGCGCGCGGGGTCAGCGGCGGGCGTGGGGAGCCCGGTTGCCGGTGCCCCTGAGGTGGTCGGCGACGGTGCGGGTCCGTGTCCCGGTGTCGCGGACCAGTGGGCGGGCGGCCGTGCTGCGGCCGTCGTCCGTGGCCGGTCCGCGGCTGAGCGCCCGGATCGCGGAGCGCTCGACGGCGGTCGTCGCCCGTCCGTGGAGGAGGCCGACGTCGCCCCCGGGGCAGGAGTCGCGGACGCGGCCCCGGCTGGTCACGTCCGGCCCGGGGCCGTCGGTGATCAGGGTGTCCCGGTCGCCCGGGAAGGCGGTGTCCTCCAGGACGATCCGGCCGCCGGTCCTCCCCACCGCCGGCGCCTGCTCGCCGTTCGGCTCGTGCGGGGCCCCGTCGACGTCGTCGCTGAGGGCGGGGTGGCGGGCGGTGACGCCGTGGGCCGCGATCCGGACCGTGGCGCTGCCGGTCGAAACCCCGTGCGCCACAGGCGTGTCGTAGACGATGACGGTGCCGGAGCGGTCCTGTCCAGTCCCCTGCGGCAAGATGTTCGGCTCGCCCGCCGGGACGGGCGCCTCCGCGCGGCGGGTGCCCGGCGAGACGGCGACCTGGACCGGCACGGGCGCTACCGGGACCGGCAAGGACGCCACCGGGACCGGCCGGTGCGCGGGGAGGGCCCGCGGCGCGCGGGCCGTGGCGTACGGCTCCTCGGCCGCGGCGTGCGCGGTGCGGAAGGCCTGGCCGGCCACGGCGGCCGGGGCGGCGCCGGGTCTCGACGAGCGCTTGCTGGGGAAGTGCGTCATTGCGGCTCCCGACAGGCTGACCGTTGCGGTGGGTTAGAGGGGGCTGATCCTGAAGCGGGTGAACGTGGCGGCCCCGGGGCGGCCCGGTCCGTCGGGTGCCAGGGCGAACAGGCCGAGCAGGGCGCCCACCCAGCGCCAGGGGGTGGCGGCGAAGACCGGCCCGCTGCGGCGTGGGCCGTCGCCGAGGTCGTAGGCGAAACGGCAGCGGGCGCCGGTGCCGATCTCGATGCGCAGGCGGACCGTGCCGTGCGGGGCGGGCCGCGGGTGGGCGGCGTCCCGTTCCCGCTCGGCGGCCGACTCGGCGAAGCGGTGCACGAGGTGGACCGTGCCGTCGGCGCCGCGTTGCAGCCCGATCCAGGCGAAGGCGTCCCCGAGCACCGCGAGTCCGGCCCGTGTGCCGGGTTCCTCGCCGTGCAGTTCCAGCTCCACCTCGACGGCCGACGGGGTGCCGGGCAGCCGCTGGGTGAGCACGTGGGGCAGCTTGCGCAGGTCGTGCGCGTCGGCCGTGCGGAGGCAGGACAGGCGCAGTCCGTCGCCGGAGTGCTGGGTGGCCCAGCCGTCCTGGGGGTTGGCCGTCCACTGCCACTGCCTGCCGAACCGTCCGCCGGGGAAGTCGTCGTCGGTGGCGGGCGCGGCGGCGGGCTGCGGCGGCAGAGCGGGCCTGCGGTGCACGGCGACGGGTGCGCCCCGGTCCCCGATCACCGGCCAGCCGCCCCCGCCCCCGGCCCCGCTCGATCCGGAGGTGCCGCCACCGTCCCAGCGCAAGGGCTGGAGGTGGACGACCCTGCCGTACGCCCCGCGTTGCTGGAAGTGCAGGAACCAGTCCTCGCCGGACGGGGTGCGCACCCAGCCGCCCTGGTGGGGGCCGTTGACGTCGGTGTCCTTCTGCTCCAGGACGATCCTCTCCTCGTAGGGGCCGAAGAAGTCCCGGGAGCGGAAGGCGCCCTGCCAGCCGGTCTCCACCCCGCCGGCCGGGGCGAGGATCCAGAACCAGCCGTCGTGCCGGTACAGCTTGGGGCCCTCGATGGTGAACCAGCCGGGGATGCGGTCCCCGTCGACGATGACCTTGCCGTCGTCGAGGAGCGAGGTGCCGTCGGGGTGCATCCGGTGGCCGGTGAGGCGGTTCTTGATCCCGGAGCGGGACTTCGCCCAGGCGTGGACCAGGTAGGCCTCGCCGGTCTCCTCGTCCCACAGGGGGCACGGGTCGATCAGGCCCCTGCCCTCCTTCACCAGGTGGGGCCGGGTCCAAGGGCCCCTGATCCCGGGGGCGTTGACCTGGAAGACGCCCTGGTCGGGGTCGCCCCAGAAGATCCAGAAGCGGTCGTCGTGGTGGCGCAGCGAAGGTGCCCAGACCCCGCGGTCGTGGCGCGGGGAGTCGAACTCGGCCGCCGGTTCGAGGCGTTCGAGGGCGTGCCCCACCAGCGTCCAGTTGACCAGGTCGCGGGAGTGCAGCAGCGGCAGGCCGGGGGCCCGGCCGAAGCTGGAGGCGGTGAGGTAGAAGTCGTCGCCGACGCACACCACGTCCGGGTCGGACCAGTCGGCGTTCAGGACCGGGTTCTCGTACGTCTCGCCGGGCACGGCCGCGTCCGTCACTGGGCGACCGCCTTCCGCGCGAGGGCGGCCGCCTCGGCGCGGCCGAGGCGGCCGTCGGCGACGACGGTGACGACGCGGCGGACGGCGGTGTCGCCGGGGCCGATCACGAGCCGTTCGGCGGAGGCGAGGGAGGAGCCGACGCCCGGGTACTCGGCGGTGCGCACGAACCAGGGGTCGCGGCGGGTGGCGTCGGTGGCGCCCGCGAACACCAGGCTCCAGTCGGTGCCCACCAGGGCGACCCAGTCGGCGCACCGGCCGTGCACCTCGGCCTCGCCCTCGCCGGTGGCGGCGAGGACGTCGGGGACCCGGTCCTCCTTGCGTGCGCGCCAGAAGAAGCCGCCGTAGGCCGCGCCGGGGCGTCCGTTCGTCGCCGGACTGCCGATGGTCACCGGGTCCGAGGTGGCGTTGGTGAGGGAGAAGGTGAGGTCCAGGGCCCAGGCGGTGTCGGTGAGTCCGGTGGCCGCGACCGTACGGCGTTCGCGCAGCAGCTCGGTTCCGGCGGCCGTCCAGCGCAGCTCCTCCACGAAGCCGTCGGGGTCGCACAGGGGGAAGCCGGTGTGCCGCTGGACGCCGTGGTTGGCGAGTTCGGTCGGTCCCTGGTCGCGGACGTAGGTGCGGCCGCCCCAGAAGTTGTGCCCCTCGACGTCGGGAACGGCGACACCGACGCCGAGGTGGTGGGTGTGGTCGGCGGGGCTCAGTTCGGTGACGGCCGTGCCGGCCAGGGTGGTGACCGGATGCAGGAAGGGGCGCGGGGAGAGCCGGTCGGGCAGCTCGGGCCGGGTGACGTAAGCACCGACCGGGCGGCCCGCGACCCGCAGCACGACGGGTGCGTCGGGGGCCTGTGCCATCAGGTGTCCACCCCTTTCGGGTGCGCGGTCGGGGACGCCCAGGCGGCGCCCAGCTCGGAGAAGAGGGCGAGGGTGTCGGCGGCGGCGGCGACCAGCCCGTCGACGCCGGGGACGACCCGGCGGTCCTCGCCGGGGAGCCGGTGCCAGGCGTCGTCGGGCAGTTCGAGCGGGTCGGGGGCGGTCCGGATCGCCTCGACGACCCGCATGAACGCCTCGGTCGCGGCCGGCGGGACCAGCAGGTCGGCGCCGTCGGTGAGGTGGTCGACGAGGTTCTCCAGCAGATCGGTGCGGCCGTACTCGAACTCCTCGGGACCGTGGCCGCCGCGCTGGAGCAGGACGCGGTCCTGCTTGTACCAGAAGGTGATCCGGCCGTGGCTGCCGTGGACGACGACGTACGGGTCGTCGGGGTCCTCGGCGCACAGGGTCGCGGCGACGACGACGGGGCGTCCGGCGGCGGTGGTGATCCGGACGCAGGAGGTGTCGTCGGACTCGATGGCGTTGGCGTGCGCCAGCTCGGTCTCGATGCCGGTGACGTCCTCGGCGCGGGTGACGCCGGCCAGCGTGAGGGCGGTGGCGACGGCGTGCGCGAGCGGGTTGGTGAGGGCGCCGTCGATCACGTCGACGCCGTTCAGCCGCCGCTTCCCGGCCCAGGGCGCGCGCCGGAAGTAGGCCTCCGGGCGGGCCCAGGCGCCGGCCCCGCCGACCCCGGCGACCTCGCCGATCACCCCGTCGCCGATCATCCGGCGGACCGCGGGCACGGCGTGCGAGCCCAACGACTGGAAGCCGACCTGGCAGACCACGCCCGCCGCGGCGACCCCGTCGGCCATCCGGCGGAACTCCGCGTACGACGGTGCCGGCGGCTTCTCCAGCAGCAGGTGCACGCCCTTGCCGGCCGCGGTCAGCGCCAGGTCGGTGTGGGTGGGGATCGGGGTGCAGACGACGGCGATCCGGGCGCCTGTGGAGTCCAGCAGCGCGCCGAAGTCGGCGGACTGCTCGGGCGTGCCGAGGCCCTCCGGGATCTCGTCGGGGGTGAGCGGGGTCAGCTCGCAGATGCCCGCGAGGCGGACGATGCCCTTGTCCTGGAGACGGCGGATGTTCTCCAGGTGCCAGCGGCCGTGGCCGCGCGCACCGGCGAGGACGACGGGGACGCCCGTGCCCGGCGAAGCGCCCGTGGTCAGGGGTTCGGGTGTGTTCACGGGATCCTCCCCGCGCCCGCACCGCGTGCCGGTCCGCGGCCGGCCGCCGGTCCGTGGTCGGCCGCCGGTCCGTGGTCGGCCGCCGGTCCGTGGTCGGTCACCGCGGCACGGCCGGTCACCGTGGCACGGCCGGCCACCGGCCCATGGTCGATCACCGTCCCGCGGTCGGTCACCGCGGCACGATCGATCACCGTGGCACGGCCGGCCACCGGCCCATGGTCGATCACCGTCCCGCGGTCGGTCACCGCGGCACGGCCGGTCACCGCGCGCGGGGTGGGGGTGCGGCGGTCCGCGGTCGTCGCCGCGGCGGGGTGACGGGTCCTCATCCCTTCACCGCCCCCGCGCTGAAGCCGGTGATCAGCCACTTCTGGATGAAGGCGAACACGAGCACCACCGGGACGGCGGCGATGATGCCGCCGGCGGCGAGGGCGCCGAGGTCGACGCTGTCCGCGCTCATCAGGGTGTTGAGGCCGACCGGGATCGTCTGCTTGCTCTGGTTGTTGAGGAACATCAGGGCGAACAGGAAGTGGTTCCAGGAGTGCACGAAGGCGAAGGAACCGACGGCGATCAGGCCGGGCCGCAGCAGTGGCAGCACGACGATGCGGAAGGCCGTCAGCCGGTTGCAGCCGTCGACCCAGGCCGCCTCCTCCAGCGAGTACGGCACGTTCTTGATGAAGTTGCTGATCAGGATCATCGACAGCGGCAGCTGGAACACCGTCTCGGCGATGATCACACTGGTCAGCGAGTTGATCATCTGGAGTTCGGCGAAGATCTCGAACAGCGGGACCAGGAGCAGCGCGCCCGGCACGAACTGGGAGCAGAGCAGGGCCAGCATGAAGGCGCGCTTGACCTTGAAGTCGAAGCGGGCGAGTGCGTAGCCGCCGGCCAGCGCCACGAGGGTCGTCATCAGCAGGGTGGCGACGCCGACGAGCAGGCTGTTCTGGAAGTAGGTGCCGAAGCTTCGGTCCGTCCAGACCTTCTCGAAGTGGTCGAAGGTGACCGGCCAGGGCAGGAGGGAGGTGGAACCCGCCGGGCGCAGCGCGAACAGCAGGATCCAGTAGAAGGGGATCAGCGTGAAGACGAGGTAGACCGACAGCGGCAGGTAGATCTGCCAGCGCGGGGCCTCGTCCCAGGCACGGTGCTTGCCGCCGCGCGGGCGCGGCTCGGACGCGGTGGGGACGCTCACGGGCGTGGGCGCCACCTCGGTGGCCTCCTTGGTGATCACTTGGCCTCACTTCCGAACTTGCTCAGCCTCAGGTAGACCATCGAGCAGAAGAGCAGGATCACGAACGCGACGGTGGTCAGGGCGGACGCGTAGCCGAAGTTGTGGGCGTCCACGGAGGTGTTGGCGATGTAGAGGGGCAGCGTGGTCGTCTCGCCCGCGGGCCCGCCGCCGGTCAGGGTGTAGAGCAGGTCGACGTTGTTGAACTCCCACACCGCGCGCAGCAGCGTGGACAGGACGATCGCGTCCTTCAGGTGGGGCAGCGTGATGTGCCAGAACTGCTTGAGCCGGCTGGCCCCGTCGACCTCGGCGGCCTCGTACAGGTCCTTCGAGACGGACTGGAGGTCGGCGAGGATGAGGATCGCGAAGAAGGGGACGCCGCGCCACAGGTCGGCGACGATCGCGGCCGGGAACACCGTCGAGGTGTCCGACAGCCAGCTGGTGCCGTAGCTGCCGATGCCCATGTCCGCGAGGTAGCGGGTGATGCCGGTCTGGGAGTTGTAGAGCAGCACCCAGATCGCGGAGGTCAGCACGCCGGAGACGGCCCACGGGGAGAAGACCAGGGCGCGGCCGAGCGAGCGGCCCACGAAGGTCTGGTTGACGATGAGGGCCAGCGCCAGGCCGAACATCAGCTGGAGCCCGACCTCGACGAACACCCACTTGGCGCTGAAGGTGAGCGTGTCCCAGAACACCGGGTCCTCGGTGAAGGCGTGGACGAAGTTGTCCAGGCCCGCGTAGCCGTTGCGCCACGGTTTGGTGGGATTGTAGTTCTGCAGGCTGTAGTAGAAGACGCTGATGACCGGGTAGGCGATGAAGCCCAGCATGAGCAGGGCCGCCGGCGCGATCAGCAGGTACGGCAGCCTGCGCGGCGTGGCGGAGGCACGGCGCCGCCGGGCTGGCGCGGGCGGTTTCGCCACGGCTGCGGCTTGGGCCATGACTGTTCTCCGTTTCTGGGGTACGTCGTCGTACGTCGTGCTGTGGTGGTGCTCGTGTCGTGCAGGAAGCGCTTTCTCCCCGGGCAGGGGTGTGCGGGACGGTGCTGCGGTGCGGCGGGTCAGCCCGCGTACGGGTCCCGCACGGTGCCCGGACGGGCCAGGAACTCGAAGTCGCAGCCGGTGTCGGCCTGGGTGATCTGTTCGTTGTAGAGCGCGCCGTAGCCGCGTTCGTAGCGGTCGGGCGGCGGCGTCCAGTCGGCCCGGCGCCGCTCCAGCTCGTCGTCGTCCACGTGGAGGTGGAGGGTGCGGGCCTCGACGTCGAGGGTGATCGGGTCGCCCGTGCGGACCAGGGCGAGGGGCCCGCCCACGTAGGACTCGGGCGCCACGTGGAGCACGCACGCGCCGTAACTCGTCCCGCTCATCCGGGCGTCGGAGATCCGGACCATGTCCCGCACGCCCTGCCGGAGCAGGTGGTCGGGGATGGGCAGCATGCCGTACTCGGGCATGCCCGGACCGCCCTTGGGGCCGGCGTTGCGCAGGACCAGCACGCTGTCGGCGGTGATGCCGAGGTCCGGGTCGTTGATGGTGCGCTGCATGGTCCGGTAGTCGTCGAAGACGACCGCGGGGCCGGTGTGCTTGAGCAGGTGCGGCTCGGCCGAGATGTGCTTGACGACCGCGCCGTCCGGGCAGAGGTTGCCGCGCAGGACGGCGACCCCGCCCTCGGACGCGACCGGGTTGTCCCGGGGCCGGATGACGTCGTCGTTGTGCACCTGCGCGCCGGCGAGCTGCTCGCGCATCGTGTCGTACGAGACGGTCGGCCGCTCCAGGTGGAGCAGGTCGGGGATGCGGGAGAGGAACCCGGGCAGACCGCCGGCGAAGTGGAAGTCCTCCATCAGGTACGTCTGTCCGCCGGGCCGGACGTTGGCGAGCACCGGGACCGTGCGGGCGATGCGGTCGAAGTCGTCCAGCGTGAGCTTCACGCCCGCCCGCCCGGCCATGGCGATCAGGTGGATGACGGCGTTGGTGGAGCCGCCGAGGCCGAGGACGGTCGTCACCGCGTCCTCGAAGGCGTCGCGGGTGAGGATGCCCGACAGCCTGCGGTCCCGGTGGACGAGGTCGACGATCGCCATGCCGGCCTTCGCGGCCATCCGGTCGTGTCCGGAGTCCACGGCCGGGATGCTGGAGGCGCCGGGGACGGTGACGCCGAGCGCCTCGGCGGCCGCCGTCAGCGTGGACGCCGTCCCCATCGTCATGCAGTGGCCGGGCGAGCGGGCCAGGCCGTTCTCCAGCTCGGCCATCTCGCAGTCGCCGATCAGGCCGGCCCGCTTGTCGTCCCAGTACTTCCACATGTCGGTGCCGGAGCCGAGGATCTCGTTGCGCCAGTGGCCCGGCAGCATCGGGCCGGCGGGCACGAAGACGGCCGGCAGGTCGACGCTCGCGGCGCCCATGAGGAGGGCGGGGGTGGTCTTGTCGCAGCCGCCCATCAGGACGGCGCCGTCCACCGGATAGGACCGCAGCAGTTCCTCGGTCTCCATCGCCAGCATGTTGCGGTAGAGCATGGGGGTCGGCTTCTGGAAGGTCTCGCTCAGCGTGGAGACCGGGAACTCCAGCGGGAAGCCGCCCGCCTGCCACACGCCCCGCTTGACGGCCTGCGCCCGGTCGCGCAGGTGCACGTGGCAGGGGTTGATGTCCGACCAGGTGTTGAGGATCGCGATCACCGGCTTGCCGAGGTGCTCCTCGGGGAGGTAGCCGAGCTGGCGGGTGCGGGCGCGGTGGCTGAAGGAGCGCAGGCCCTCCGTGCCGTACCACTGGTGGCTGCGCAGGTCCTCGGGGCGCCTGCGGACGGGCTCGGTCATATGGACCACCCCGCGGCGATGGCGGCGACCTCGGCGCGGTCCGCCTCGGGCAGCGGCCTGCTCGGCGGGCGGACCTCGCGGCGGCACAGGCCGAGGGAGGCGAGGGCCTCCTTGACGACGGTGACGTTGTTGGCGGAGCCGTTGGCCGCGCGCAGTTCCTCGAAGCGCCGGATCTGCTCCCAGACCTTCATCGCGGCCGGGTAGTCGCCGGAGCGCAGCGCCTCGATCATGTTGAGCGAGACGGCCGGGGCGACGTTCACCAGCCCCGAGGTGAAGCCGGTGGCGCCGGCGGAGAAGTAGGAGGGTGCGTACGGCTCGGCGAGGCCGGCCACCCAGACGAACCGCTCGAGTCCCGCGTCACGGGCGAACGCGGCGAACCGGGAGGCGTCCGGGACGGCGTACTTCACGCCGATCACGTTCGGGCAGGCGTCGGCGAGTTCGGCGAGGCGGGCGCCGGCGAGCTGCGCGTTGCGGATGTAGGGGACGACGCCCAGCTCGGGCACCGACTCGGCGATGGCGCGGTGGTAGTCGACCCAGCCGCTCTGCGAGACGTAGGGGTGCACGGGCTGGTGGACCATCACCATGCCCGCGCCCAGGTCACGGGCGTGGCGGGCGGAGGCGACGGCGGTGGGCACGTCGTGTCCGACGCCGACCAGGATCGCCGCGCGCTCCCCGGCCTCCTCGATCGTCAGCTCCGTGACGAGACGGCGCTCCTCGGGGGTGAGGGCGTAGAACTCGCCGGTGTTGCCGTTGGGGGTGAGGGTCCTGATCCCGCCGTCGAGCAGACGGCGCAGCAGGGCCCGGTGGACGTCCCGGTCGACGGAGCCGTCCTCGGCGAACGGGGTCACCGGGATGGCCACGATGTCGGCCAGGGCCTCACGTTGGGTCTCGAACACCACGCTGCTCATTCCTGACCTTCCTCTGCCTGGACGTCGGGGAACGCCCTGCGGACGAACGACGCGATGTGGGCGTGCAGGGCGCGGGCCGCGCCGTCGGCGTCGCCGCCCAGGGCGAGCCGCAATATCTCGCGGTGCTCGCCCGCCTCCCGCTCCCAGGAGGGGGAGGCGGCCCAGGCGACGGCCGAGACCAGGGCGGCCTGGTCGCGGACCTCGTCGAGCATCCGGCCGAGCAGCGGGTTGCCGCACGGCAGGTACAGGGCGCGGTGGAACTCCCGGTTGGCCAGGGAGCGTTCCGCGGTGTCGGTCGCCTCGTCGGCCATGGTGAGCGCCGCGCGGGCGGCGTCCAGGGAGGCGCCGCGCTTCACGGCCCGCTTCAGCGCCTCGGGTTCGAGGAGCAGTCGCACGTCGTAGACCTCGCGCGCCATGTCCGCGTCCACCATGCGCACCGTGACGCCCTTGTACTGGCTCATGACGACCAGTCCGGTGCCGGCCAGGGTCTTGAGCGCCTCGCGCACCGGGGTCTTGGAGACCCCGAACTGCGCGGCCAGCTCGGTCTCGACCAGAGCCTGACCGGGCGTCAAGCGCCCGGTGAGGATGCGGCGTTTGATCTCCTCCAGCACGTACTGCGTGCGGGAGGGGATCGGCGTGGGCACAGAGGTCATGCGCGCCTCTCGGTGTCGCGTATCTGATCTCGCGTATCGCGTCTCATATATGACGTACGAAGTACGACGGGTTGAAGGTAGGAGGGGCGCTGTGTTTCGTCAATGCTTCTGACAGAGGAAGTCGAGGTTGCTTTTTTCCGCCCGCCGGCCCGCCCGTCAGAAGGAGACGGTGTCGCCCTCGCGTGCGGCGGTTGTCCGTCCGCCGAAGACCCGTGCCGCGCGGTCGGCCGCGGCCTCGCGGGTGAGGGTGGGTCCCACGTGGGTGACGAGCAGTTCCCGCGCGCCCTTCGCGCAGGCCCCCGCGTCCTCCGGAGTGAGGTGCACCCGCTGTTCGCCTTCGCGATGCGCGTCGACGTCGGCCTCGCACAGGAACAGGTCGGCGCCCACCGCGAGCCCGGTGAGCGCGTCGCACGGTCCGCTGTCCCCCGAGTAGGCGAGCACGCTGCCCTGGCACTCGGCGCGCAACCCGTACGCCTCGGTGTCGTGGAGCACCGCGCGGGAGGTGAGGCGAAGGTTCCAGTGCCGGACGGTGTGACCGTCGTACAACGGCCTGAAGTCGAGGATTCCGTCCAGGAACCGTACGTCCGGCCGGCCGAGGAAGCCCGCCAGGCGCCGGGCGCAGTCGCGCGGCGCGTACACCGGCACCGGGGCCGGCGGGGTCATGCCGCCGAACGCGAAGGCGTAGACGGCGGCGAGGAGATCCGCGCTGTGATCGGCGTGCAGATGCGAGATCCAGATCGCGGTGAGCCGTCGTGGATCCGTGTGCCTCTGCAACTCGGCGAACGTCCCCGGCCCGGCGTCCACCCACACCTCGGCACCCCCGCCCCGCACCAGGTAGCCGGAACAGGGCCGCCCCGGCCCGGGATGCGGGGAGGCGGTACCGAGGACGGTGAGGCTGAGGGGCATGAAGGGGAGAGTACGTACCGCGCCGACGGACCGCGCCCGGATCACGTCCGTCTACGGTTTCCTCGGCGGATGCGTCTACCGCACCGCCCCGGGGGGCTACGGCGGTGCCGCGCGGGTTCTGCGACGGTGCCGCGCGGGGATCCACGGCGGTGCCGCCGGGGCTTCCGCGGCGGCCGGGTGGTGGCGGGCGACGGCGCCCTGCCCCTGGGCCCCGGCACGCGGCACGCGGCACGCGGCACGCGGCACGCGGCACGCGGCACGCGGCACGCGGCACGCGGCACGACGATGGGGCCG
The DNA here is from genome assembly GCF_043198675.1 of Streptomyces sp. NPDC048734. Taxonomy (NCBI): domain Bacteria; kingdom Bacillati; phylum Actinomycetota; class Actinomycetes; order Kitasatosporales; family Streptomycetaceae; genus Streptomyces; species Streptomyces sp. NPDC048734. Next base: position 85,319 of record NZ_JBICUZ010000018.1, read on the forward strand.
GGCGGCCTGCGTGTCGGGCGACCGCCGGGCGGACCACCGCCCGGCGGGGGACGGGGTCGGGCCGCTTGCCCGACGGGTGACGAGGTCCCTCCCCGCGGCCCGGTCACACCCGTGTCTCCGGCCTCGGCCCGCCTGCGGCGGGGCACGCGCGCCCGTGGCACCCCGCCCGGCCCACGCCCGTACGTCCGGCCCCGCTCCCCCGGTGGCCACGCCCGTCCGCGGTCCCGTCCCGCCTCACGCCCGTCCAGCGGTCCAGGACGGGTCGCGGCCGCTCAGGCCGATCGTGCGGTCCAGGAGGGGGGCGTCCGGCGGAACCGGTACGACGGGGCCGAAGATGCCTCCGCCGCGGGTGGGGTCCTCGGCGGCCGTCAGCAGGAAGGCGTGGGACGCCCGGAGGGCGGCCGGGTCGGGGACGTAGTCCTGGCCGGTGGCGCGGGCGAGGTCCCAGCCGTGGACGACCAGTTCGTCGACCGCGACGGCGGCCGCGACCTCGGCCGGCAGGTCGACGCCGCCGGCGCGGGTCATGCCGGTCCGGGCGGCGGGCTCCCTCCAGGCCGCGGCGAGTTCGTCGAGGACGCGGGGCAGTTCCTCGCGCCAGCCGGGGCCGACGTCGGGGATGCCGTCGGGAGGGGTGTCGGTGGTCGGGCCGAAGTCCTTGCGGGCGGCGTCGCGGAAGGCGACGGCGAGGCCGGTGAGGTGGCCCAGCAGGTTGCGGACCGCGTACGCGGGGCAGGGCGTCCCGTCCGCGAGCCGGTCGTCCCGCACACCCGCCGCGAGGCGGGCCACGATCCCGGCCTGCGCTCCGAGGTCGGGGGCCGTCGGACCGGTGTCCGTGCCGATGTCGGTGACCGTACCGGTGTCCGTGCCGGTGTCCGTGCCGGTGTCGATGTGGGACATGTGCCGCTCCTCCGGATAGGTGTCTGCAGGGCAGACCGGCGGAGCGGCCCGGACTCATCGCGGAGCGGACCGCCTTTTCGCCACGACCCGGACCAGCTCGGACCGGCTCGACCCGGACCGGCTCAGACCGACTCGCCCGGCTCGGCCCAGCTCTTCGCCACGGCCCGGCCTGGCCCTGCTCGGCCCGACTCAGCCGGAGTCCGCCCGACGCCCGGCCCCCCGCCCGGCGGTCGCCGGGCGACGGGCCGCTCCGGCCGTGCCGCGGCACCCGCCCGACGCCGCCGTGCCGGCCCGCCCGCCCGTCCGCCACCCGCCGCGCCCACCACCGGCCCGCCCGCTACCGGCCCGCCCACCACCGGCCCGCCCGCTCACCACCGCGCCGGCTCAGAGCGCGCCGAGTCCCTCGCGGACCGCCTCCAGGTCGGCGTCCGAGGCCAGTCCCGCGTGGTACAGCCTGAGCTCCGTGGCGCCCAGCTCACGCGCGTGTGCCGCGTCCGCGGCGAGCGCGCCGGGGTTGCCACCCATGCCGGAGACGACGGTGAGGTTGGCGGCGATCACGGCCTTCTCGCGGCGCTGCCGCGCGAACGGGCCCAGGAGTGCGGGTCCGCCCGTGCAGGGCACGACCACGCCGTCGGCGACCGACAGGATGTGCGCGGGGTCGACGCCCGGGTTCGCGCCCACGTGGTGGGACACCGGGTCGGCGTGCAGGAGCACCTGGAAGCCCTCGGGTGCCGCCGCGCGGACGGCCGCGACGGCCTCTTCCTGGAGCGAGCGGGCGGTCGCGTCACGCCACGCGCGCGTGACCCCCGCCGGCTCCGTGCCGAGCAGCTTCTCCACGCCGGCCCAGCCCTCGTCGTCCGGCAGCCCCCGCCACACCGGTTCCAGCGCGGTCCGCACGGCCGCCGCGAGCTCGTCGGGGTCCAGGCCCAGGTCGTCGTAGCCGGCCCGGCAGGCGGGGCAGAAGCAGAGCGACATCAGGTACTGGCCGGCCTCGCCGAGCCCGACCCCGCCGGTCTTGTCGTGGGCGTGCAGGTGCTGGAGGCCGTACCAGCCGAGGGACTCCAGTTCGGTGCCGGCCGCGCCGGGCCGTACGGCGGCCTCGGCGGCCAGGTCGACGAGGTACGCACGCGTGGCGGGCTGCGCGATGCACGGGGCCCACGAGTACCGGTCGCCGTACGCGTTGACGACGGAGGTCCCCGGATGTTCGGCACCCAGCCGGGAGTTGTGGGCGAGGACGACCCAGCTGTGCACCTCCAGGCCGGCCTGTGCGAGCGCGGCGGCCGCCTCGCCGTACGCGTCGCCGGGCGCCCAGTCCCCGGCCGGGTACGGGCGCAGTGCGCGGCCCTGCCAGCGGCCGTCGGCCGGGTACAGCACGGCCGCGTGTCCGGCGGTGACGACGCGGTGGCGGGGGTGGCGGGGGGTGAGGGCGCGGGTGGAGTGGTAGGCGGAGGCCAGGGTGACCTGCCGGACGCCGAGCGCGGCGATCCGGCCCGGCGCGGCCGGGTCTCCGTTGACGTCCCAGGGGTAGACGAACGCCGACGCCTTCACTTGCCCTCCTCCAGCAGCGCGTACCCGCGGTCGATCAGCTGCGCGAGCAGTTTGACGTGGTCCTCGGCGGGCTCGTGCAGCGGGGGCCGCACCTCGCCCACGTCGAGGCCGCGCAGCCGTACGCCCGCCTTGACGAGGGAGACCGCGTAGCCGCGGCCCCGGGCGCGCAGTTCGACGAAGGGGCGGTAGAAGCCGTCGAGGAGGCGGTGCGCGGTGGTCTCGTCGCCGGTGGCGAGCGCCCGGTGGAAGGCGAGGGCGATCTCGGGGGCGAAGCAGAACACGGCGGACGAGTAGAGGGTGACGCCGATGGCGGCGTAGGCGAGCTGGGTCTGCTCGGCGGTCGGCAGGCCGTTGAAGTAGAGGAAGTCGCCGGGGGCCTCGGTGCGGACGGCGCTGACGATGCGCTGCATGAGGTCGAGGTCGCCGAGCCCGTCCTTGAGCCCGATGATCCCGTCGGTGCGGGCCAGTGCGACGACCGTCTCGGGGGTGAGGACGGCGTTGTCGCGCTGGTAGACGATCACCGGGAGCTCGGTCGCGGCGGCCAGCTCCCGGTAGTGCCGCAGCAGCCCTTCCTGGCCGGCGACCACGAGGTACGGCGGCATCGCGAGCAGCCCGTCCGCGCCGGCGGCCTGCGCCAGGCGCGCGTAGCGCACCGCGAGCGCGGTGCCGTAGCCGGCGCCGGCGACGACGGGCACGCGTCCGGCCGTCTCGTCCACGGCCGCGCGCACGCACGTCTCGAACTCCTCGGGGGTGAGCGCGTGGAACTCCCCGGTGCCGCAGCAGGCGAAGACGGCCGCCGCCCCGGCCTCGATGCCGCGGCGGACGTGCGCGCGGTAGGTGTCGAGGTCGAGGGAGCCGTCGGGGCCGTAGGCGGTGACGGGGAAGAACAGCGGTCCGCTGGGGACGCGCAGACGTGCGGCGAGCGGGGCTGGCGTCACGGGCTCTCCCTAGGACGACGCGTGCGTTCTTCTGACTAATGTCCACATCTATGAACGGACTCACCCTATGAAGGCCCCCACGCCCGGTCAAGCGCGCAAACCACCAGACGGGAGCCGATTCCCCGAGTCCGCGAGACACTTGACGCGGCGGGCCGGAGATCCTTAGCGTGTCCACGCATGTGAATGACGTCCACGCATACGGCCGTCGGGCCCGTCACCCGCCGCACCCGCCGACCCAAGGAGACCCGAGGATGCCCGCTCCGCGCACCGTCCTGCTCACCGGCGCCGCCGGAGGCCTCGGCACCCTGATGCGGGAGCTGCTCCCCGCGTACGGCTACGAGCTGCGCCTTCTGGACCTGCGCCCGATCGAGGGCGAGCCGGAGGCGATCGTCGCCGACCTCGCCGACCTCGGTGCCGTACGGGAGGCCGTGCGGGGCGTCGACGCGATCATCCACCTGGCGGGCATCTCCCTGGAAGCCCCCTTCGACAGGATCCTCGACGCCAACATCGTCGGCACCCACCACCTGTACGAGGCAGCCCGCGAGGAGGGCGTGCGGCGCGTCGTCTTCGCCTCCTCCAACCACGCGGTGGGCTTCACCCCGCGCCCCCGGGGCGACGACCCCCTCATCCCCGTCGAGACCCCGCACCGCCCGGACACCTTCTACGGCCTGTCCAAGGCCTTCGGCGAGGACCTCGCCCAGTTCTACTGGGACAAGCACGGCCTGGAGACCGTCTCGGTGCGCATCGGCTCCTGCTTCCCGGAGCCGACCAGCGTCCGCATGCTGTCGGTGTGGATGAGCCCGGCCGACGGCGCCCGGCTGTTCCACGCCGCCCTGACCGCCGAGGGCGTCGGACACACCGTCGTCCACGGCTCCTCCGCCAACACCCGGCTGTGGTGGGACCTGACCAGCGCGCGGGCGCTCGGCTACGAGCCGCAGGACGACTCCGAGCCATGGGCCGGGAAGCTGATCGCCGAGCAGGGCGAGCTGGACCCCGGGAACGTCGCGCACGCCCACCTCGGCGGCCACTTCGTCAACGACCCGCCGATCTGGCCGCACTGACGCCCCCACGGGAGCGGTACGGCGGCGGGCGGGCACCGAACGGGCCCGCCCGCCGCCGCGTTCGGGCATCCGCGCTGCCCGAACCGCCGCCCGCCGCCACGACCGCGCAGGTCCGCGGCGGGCACCGGCCGCGGGGAACGGGCACAGACGGGCCGCATCGGGCCCGCGACAGGCCTGGTCACCGCCCCCACCCCGTTGTAGAACTTCCCCCATGGGCCCGACCGGGCCCGAACGGGCAGAAACGGGCGGAAGAACGAGGTGACGGCAGTGACCCCGAGGACGGCGGAGGAGCGCCAGCGGGAGATCGTGCGGGCCGCGCGCGCCACCGGCTCGGTCGACGTCGCCGCGCTCGCCACCGAACTGGGCGTGGCCAAGGAGACCGTACGGCGGGACCTGCGCGCCCTGGAGGACCACGGCCTGGTGCGCCGCACCCACGGCGGCGCGTATCCCGTGGAGAGCGCCGGCTTCGAGACGACCCTCGCCTTCCGCGCCACCAGCCACGTGCCCGAGAAACGCCGGATCGCCACCGCGGCGGCCGGACTCCTCGGGGACGCCGAGACGGTCTTCGTCGACGAGGGCTTCACCCCGCAGCTCATCGCCGAGGCGCTGCCCCGGGACCGGCCGCTGACCGTGGTCACCGCGTCCCTGCCGGTCGCGGGCGCCCTCGCCGGGACCGGCAACGTGTCCGTCCTGCTGCTGGGCGGCCGGGTCCGGGCCGGCACCCTGGCGACGGTGGACCACTGGACGACGAAGATGCTCGCGGGCTTCGTCGTCGACCTCGCCTACATCGGCGCCAACGGCATCTCCCGTGAGCACGGCCTGACCACCCCCGACCCGGTCGTCGGGGAGGTCAAGGCGCAGGCGGTACGGGCCGCCCGCCGCACGGTGTTCGTGGGCGTGCACACCAAGTTCGGCGCGGCCAGCTTCTGCCGGTTCGCCGAGGTCGGCTCGCTGGAGGCGATCGTGACGAGCACGCTGCTGCCGGCTCCCGAAGCCCACCGCTACTCCCTGCTGGGCCCCCAGGTCGTCCGCGTCTGAGGGACCGGCGGACCCGGCCGGACGCGCGTGCGGAGAACCCGTCCTCTCCCCCATCGAGGGGCACTCCCCTACCCCCTCGCGCCCCCACGCCCTCCAATACGCCCTATAAGTCCCATACGCCCCATACGTCCAGGAGTGATCCATGCGAACCCCGAGCCGACGGCGGCCACCGCGAGCCACGCTCGCCCTGGCCGCCGCAGGGACGCTGCTCGCCCCGCTGCTCTCCGGCTGCTGGACCGGAGCCGGCGGGGCCGGATCGGGCGGCGATTCCCTCAACGTCCTCATGGTCAACAACCCCCAGATGACCGAGCTGCAGAAACTGACCGCCGCCCACTTCACCAGGGACACCGGCATCAAGGTGAACTTCACCGTCCTGCCGGAGAACGACGTCCGCGACAAGATCAGCCAGGACTTCGCCAACCAGGCGGGCCAGTACGACGTGGCCACCCTGTCCAACTACGAGATACCGATCTACGCCCGCAACGGCTGGCTGCACGAGATGGACTCCTACGTCGCCCGGGACCCGGCCTACGACGAGCAGGACGTCCTCGCCCCGATGCGCGAGTCGCTCACCGCCGACGACGGCAAGCTCTACGGTCAGCCGTTCTACGGCGAGTCGTCCTTCCTGATGTACCGCAAGGACGTCTTCGCGAAGGCCGGTCTGACGATGCCCGAGCGCCCCACCTGGACCCAGGTGGCCGACCTGGCCGCGAGGGCCGACGGGGCCGAACCCGGCATGAAGGGCATCTGCCTGCGCGGCCTGCCCGGCTGGGGCGAGGTGATGGCACCGCTGACCACCGTCGTGAACACCTTCGGCGGGACCTGGTTCGACGAGGACTGGACGGCACGCCTGGACTCGCCCGAGTTCGAGAAGGCGACGAAGTTCTACGTCGGCCTCGTCCGCGAGCACGGCGAGTCCGGCGCCGCCCAGTCCGGCTTCGCCGAATGCCTCAACAACATGACCCAGGGCAAGGTCGCCATGTGGTACGACGCCACCTCCGCCGCCGGTTCCCTGGAGGCGGCGAACTCCCCGGTCAAGGGCAAGATGGGCTATGCCCCCGCCCCCGTCGAGAGGACGGAGACCTCGGGCTGGCTCTACACCTGGGCCTGGGGCATCCAGAAGGCCTCCCGCAACACCGACAAGGCCTGGCAGTTCGTCTCCTGGGCCTCCGGCAAGGGGTACGAGCAGCTGGTCGGCGAGCGGATCGGCTGGTCGAACGTGCCCGCCGGCAAGCGCGCCTCGACGTACGCCAACGCCGCCTACCGGGCCGAGGCGTCCGCATTCCAGGACATGACGAAGGCCGCCATCGAGGGCGCCCGGCCGAAGGACCCCGGCGTGCAGCCGCGGCCCGCGCCCGGCATCCAGTTCGTCGGCATCCCCGAGTTCACCGACCTCGGCACCAAGGTCTCCCAGGAGATCAGCGCGGCCATCGCCGGACGCCAGTCCGTCGAGTCGGCCCTGAGGAAGTCCCAGAAGCTCGCCGAGCGCATCTCCGAGGAGTACGAGGGCCGATGACCGCCACGACGACGGCCCCCGTGGCCACCACCCCGGTACCGGCCGGGCACCGGCCCTCCGCCCGGCTGCGCGCCTGGGCCACCCGCGCCCCGCTGCTGCCCGCCCTGATCTTCATGATCGTCGTGACCCAGCTCCCGTTCGTGGCCACGCTGGTGATCTCGTTCTACGACTGGAACGCCCTCTACCCCGACGCCCGCAGCTTCACCGGCCTCGACAACTACCGGCAGGTGCTGAGCGACGCCGACCTGCGCCACTCGGTGTGGACGACGGTCCTGCTGACGGCCTCGGTGGTGCTGGCCAGTCTGGTCCTGGGCCTGGGCCTCGCCCTGCTCCTGGACCGCAGGTTCCGCGGCCGGGGCGTGGTCCGCACGCTCCTCATCGCCCCCTTCCTGGTGGTCCCGGTGGCGGCGGCCCTGCTGTGGAAGCACGTCCTCTACAACCCTGAATACGGCCTGCTGAACGGCCTGTTGCACTACGTCGGCGGCCCGCAGCCCGACTGGATATCCGACACCCCGCTGCTCGCTGTGGAGGCCTCGCTGGTCTGGCAGTGGACGCCGTTCATGATGCTGATCCTGCTGGCCGGGCTGCAGAGCCGGGACCAGCAGCAGATGGAGGCCGCGCGGGTGGACGGCGCGAGCGACTGGCAGATCTTCCGGCACCTGACGCTCCCGCACCTGCGCCGGTACCTGGAGCTGGGCGCCCTGCTGGGCTCGATCTACATCGTGCAGAACTTCGACGCGGTCTTCACGATCACGTCCGGCGGCCTGGGCACCGCCAACCTGCCCTACACCGTCTACCAGAGCTTCTACCAGGCCCACGAGAACGGCCTCGCGTCGGCGGCGGGCGTCCTGGTGGTCATCGGCTCGATCGTCATCGCCACCTTCGCGCTGCGCGTGGTGTCGTCCCTGTTCCGCGAGGAGGTGTCGCGCGCATGAACGCACCGACCGTACGGGCCCGCCGCAAGGGCGCCGGACTCGGCCTGCTGGCCTGGCTGGCCGGGATCGTCTTCTTCCTGCCCATCGCGTGGATGGCGCTGACCTCCTTCCACTCCGAGGAGGACGCGGCGACCAATCCGCCCTCCTTCACCGCGCCGCTCACGCTGGACGGCTACCGCGAGTTCTTCGGCACGGACGGCGGAGCCAGCCCCTGGCCCGCGCTGACCAACTCGGCGGTGGCCTCGGTGGCGTCCACCCTGCTGGTGCTGCTGCTGGCCGTCCCGGCGGCCTACGCGCTCTCGATCCGCCCGGTGCGCAAGTGGACGGACGTGCTGTTCTTCTTCCTGTCGACGAAGATGCTGCCGGCCGTCGCGGGTCTGCTGCCGATCTACCTCTTCGCCAGGGACACCGGGCTGCTCGACAACATCTGGCTGCTGGTCGTGCTCTACACCAGCATGAACCTGCCGATCGCGGTGTGGATGATGCAGTCGTTCCTCGCCGAGGTCCCGGTGGCCGTCATCGAGGCGGCCCGGGTGGACGGGGCCCGCCTGCCCACCGTCCTCACCCGGGTGGTGGGCCCGATCGCCCTGCCCGGCATCGCCGCCACGGCCCTCATCTGCTTCATCTTCAGCTGGAACGAGCTGCTGTTCGCCCGGGTCCTCACGGGCGTCGTCGCCGAGACCGCCCCCGTCTTCCTGACCGGCTTCATCACCAGCCAGGGCCTGTTCCTGGCGAAGGTGTGCGCCGCGTCGCTCGTCATCTCCCTGCCGGTGCTCGCCGCGGGGTTCGCCGCCCAGGACAAGCTGGTCCAGGGCCTGTCACTGGGAGCCGTGAAATGAAGGCCGCCGTCATCGAGTCCATCGGCCGCGCCGTCGTCACCGAGGTCCCGGACCCGACGCCGGGGCCGCGCGACGTCGTCGTCGAGGTCGCCGCCTGCGGACTGTGCGGCACCGATCTGCACATCCTCCAGGGCGAGTTCGCCCCCAAGCTGCCGATCGTGCCGGGCCACGAGTTCGCCGGCACGGTGGTGGGCACCGGCGCCCAGGTCACCGAGGTGGCGGTGGGCGACCGGGTGGCCGTCGACCCGTCCCTGTACTGCCACGAGTGCCGCTACTGCCGCACCGGCCACAACAACCTCTGCGAGCGCTGGGCGGCGATCGGCGTGACGACGGCCGGCGGCGCGGCCCAGTACGCGGTGGCGCCGGTGGCGAACTGCGTGAAGCTGCCCGAACACATCCGCACCGAGGACGCGGCGCTGATCGAGCCCCTCTCCTGCGCGGTGCGCGGCTACGACGTGCTCCGGTCACGCCTGGGTGCCCATGTCCTGATCTACGGCTCCGGGACCATGGGCCTGATGATGCTGGAACTGGCCAAGCGGACCGGGGCGGCGAGCGTGGACGTGGTGGACCTGAACCCGACGCGGCTGGAGACGGCGCGGCGGCTGGGGGTCTCCGCGTCGGCGGCGACCCCGGACGAACTGGACCGGCCCCGGGGATGGGACCTCGTCATCGACGCGACGGGGAACGCGGCGGCGATCCAGGACGGGCTGGAGCGGGTCGCCAAGGCCGGTACGTTCCTCCAGTTCGGGGTGGCCGACTACGCGACGCGGGTGACGATCGATCCGTACCGGATCTACAACCAGGAGATCACGATCACCGGTTCCATGGCCGTCCTGCACAGCTTCGAACGCGCGGCGGAGCTGTTCGCGAACGGGGTGCTGGACCCGGACGTCTTCATCAGCGACCGCCTCCCCCTGGACCGGTACCCCGAGGCCCTGGACCAGTTCGCCGCAGGCGTGGGCCGGAAGATCGTGGTGGTCCCGTAGGGGTTTCCCGGCCCTCACCGCCGTCCCGTCCCCCGGGGCCCCCGGGGGACGGGGCGGGGCGGCGGGCAAGATCCCTCCGGGTCCACCGGGTCCACCGGCCCCGATCGGACCACAGGTAAGGGAACGGTAAAACGCCCTCGCTCGTTCATCCAGGCATGACAGCTATGACCCCCGGCTCGAACATCCCTCTCCCCGTCACCCGCGTGGCGGTGGACGTCGCCGCCCCCGTGCGCCTCGACGTTTCGGGCCTGCTGCTCACCGCCGACGGCAAGGTGCGCTCCGACGACGACTTCATCTTCTACAACCAGCCGGCCGGCCCCGGCGTGACCTACCGCTCCGGCGGCGGCGCGGCCCCCGACGCGATCGTCGTCGACACCTCCGCACTGCCCCCGGGCATCGAGAAGATCGTCGTCACCGCGAGCCCGGACGCGGCGGGCCAGACCTTCCAGGGCATCGAGCCGACGGCCACCATCCGCGGCGCCGACGACAACGGCGTCCTGGCCACCTTCACTCCCCCGCAGCTGGGCGCCGAGACGGCCCTGGTGGTCGTGGAGATCTACCTGCGCAACGGCGTCTGGAAGGCCCGCGCCGTCGGCCAGGGATACGCCGACGGCCTGGCCGGCATCGCCACCGACTTCGGCGTCAGTGTGGAGGAGCCCGCCCCGGCCGCCCCGGCCCGGCCGGCCGCCCCGCCCATGCCCGCGGCGCAGCCCCCGGTCACCCCGCCCGCCCCGCCGATGGCGGCCCCGCCCGCTCCCCCGGCCCCGCCCGCCCCCGGCGCCGGGAAGATCAACCTGGACAAGGGCCGCGTCAGCCTCCAGAAGAACCAGACGGTGTCCCTGGTCAAGGGCGGCAGCCCGCTGCTCTCGCAGGTCAAGATGGGCCTCGGCTGGGAGCCGGCGTACCGCGGCAGGGACATCGACCTGGACGCCTCGGTGATCGCCTACGGCCCGCAGCGCAACCACATCGACAGCTGCTACTTCGGCAAGCTGTCCATCGTGGGCGGCGCGATCAAGCACTCCGGCGACAACCTCACCGGTGAGGGCGGCGGCGACGACGAGGTGATCGTCGTCGACCTGGGCCGCATCCCGCAGGAGGTCACCGGTCTGGTCTTCACCGTGAACTCCTTCTCCGGCCAGAAGTTCACCGAGGTCGCCAAGGCCTACTGCCGTCTCCTGGACGCCGCCACCGGCGAGGAACTGGTCCGCTTCGACCTGACCGCTGCCGAACCGCAGACGGGCGTGATGATGGCCAAGCTGATCCGCCAGTTCACCGGCGAGTGGGAGATGACGGCCATGGGCGAGTTCGTCAAGGCCCGCACGGTGCGGAACATGGTGAAGCCGGCGGCGCAGGCGCTCTGACCGCCGGGCCGGCCGGCCCCCGACGACGCACGCGGGCGCCCCTCTGCGGGGGCGCCCGTCGCCGGCGCCCCGCCACGCCCCGATCACCGCGCGGGGCTCAGCCCTTCCGTCAGCAGCGAAACGTACCGGCGGATGCCGCTCGCGCCCCCGTTCGCCAGCTCCGCCGCCGTCGCCACACCGTGCGCCAGCCGCAGCACCTCCACGGGTTCGACGTCCGCCCGCAGCGTCCCCTCCCGCTGCGCCGCCTCCACCAACCGGGCCGCCGCGCCCTGCACGGTCGTACCGCAGGCGGTGGCCGCGGCGCTGCCGGCGTCGGTGACGGCCGACCCCAGCAGCGCCTTCATGCCGCGCACCTGGATCGTGCCGACGCACACCTCGTTCAGCCACTCCACCAGCGCCTCGCCCGGCGGCAGGCGCGCGGCGAGTTCGTCCGCGCGCACGGCGAACGCCTCGATCCGGTCGACGTACGCCGCCTCCAGCAGCGCCTGACGCGTGGGGAAGTGCCGGTACAGCGTGCCGGAGCCGACCCCCGCCCGCTTGGCGATGTCGTCGAGGGACGCGCCCTCCCCGTGCTCGGCGAAGGCCTCCGCTGCGACCGTCAGCAACCGCTCGTAGTTGCGGCGGGCGTCCGCGCGCATGGGCTTGACCTGCGTCATCCAGTCACTCCTCGCAAGCCGGGGACTCTCCCCGATTTTAGCGAGGACCGAAGTGCCGCCGTCCGGGCTCAGAACAGCGCGCTGTACGCGTTGAGCGCCGGCTGGCCGCCCAGGTGGGCGTAGAGCACGGTGGAGTCGCGGCCGATCTCGCCGCGCGCCACCAGGTCGACGAGTCCGGCCATCGACTTACCCTCGTAGACGGGGTCGGTGACCATGCCCTCGGTGCGCGCGGCGAGCCGCATCGCCTCCAGGGTGGCCTCGTCGGGGACGCCGTAGACCCCGGCGTGGTACCGCTCGTCCAGCTCGACGTCCGCCTCGGTCAGCTCCCGCCGCACACCGATGAGCTGCCCGGTGCGCCGGGCGATGCGGGCGATCTGCGTCCGGGTCCCGGCGGGCTCGGCCGAGGCGTCGACGCCGAGGACGCGCCGGGGCCGGCCGCCCGCCTCCTCCAGCGCCGCGAACCCGGCGACCATGCCGGCCTGCGTCGACCCGGTCACCGAGCACACGACCACGGTGTCGAAGAAGACGCCCAGGTCCCGCTCCTGCTCCGCCACCTCGTACGCCCATCCGGCGAAACCCAGCCCGCCGAGCGGATGGTCGGAGGCACCGGCGGGGATGGCGTACGGCTTGCCACCGGACTCCTCGACCTCCCGGAGCGCCAGCTCCCAGCTCTCCTTGAAGCCGATCCCGAACCCGGCCCGCACCAGCCGGACGTCGGCCCCCGCGAGCCGGCTGATCAGGATGTTGCCGACCTTGTCGTACACCGGGTCGGGCCACTCCACCCAACTCTCCTGCACCAGAACGCACTTGAGTCCGGCGCGGGCCGCGCAGGCCGCCACCTGCCGGGTGTGGTTGGACTGCACCCCGCCGATCGACACCAGGGTGTCGCAGCCCTGCGCGAGGGCGTCGGCGATCAGGTACTCCAGCTTGCGCGTCTTGTTGCCGCCGTACGCGACCCCGGAGTTGCAGTCCTCCCGCTTGGCCCACAGGGCGGCGCCGCCGAGGTGTTCCGTCAGCCGGTGCAGCGGGTGCACGGGCGACGGGCCGAACAGCAGCGGGTAACGCTCGTACGAGGACAGGGACATGTCGCCTCCTGGGGCGGATTCAGCAGCACGGTCTCGGCGGGACGGTTTCAGCGGGACGGTCGGTCGTCGGTATCGGGGTCGGTGTCGGTGTCGGTGTCGGCGAGATCCGCGAGGGTGCGCCAGATCTCCGCCGTGACGCGGACCGCCCCGTCCACGTCGGTGGTCGCGCAGGCGGCGATCAGCCGGTCGTGCAACCCGGCCGAGCGGCAGGTGCCGCCCTCGCCGAAGCGCCGTCGCTCCAGCCGCCGGATGAGCGGGGTGTAGCGGGCGACGGTGGCGGCGGCCGCGCGGTTGCCGCTCACCCGCACCAGGACGTCGTGCAGGTCGTCGTCGGCGCGCAGGGCGCCCTCGACGTCACCGGCGTCCACTGCGGCGCCGAACCGCTCGTTGGCGGCGCGCATCGCCTCGACGTCCGCCGCGAACAGCCGGGGCACCGCCACGCGCGTGACCAGCTCGTGCATCGCGCCGACCACGGCCGCCGCGTCCCGCACGTCCCCGGCGACGACCGGAGTCACCCGCGTGTAGCTCTGCGGCTTGCTCTCCAGCAGCCCTTCGTCCACGAGCCGCGCGAACGCCTCCCGGACCGGCGCCCGGGACAGCCCGAGCCGCTCCGCGAGGTCGGCGTCACGCACCACCGCGCCGGGCTCGATCTCCCCGGCGACGATGGCGTCGCGGATCGCTGTGTACGCCCGCTCCCTGAGCAGGGTGCGGGGCACGGGTCGCAGAGGTTCCATGAACTGACATGTTAGATGTCAGTGGTCTCCAGGAGAAGGGCCGTACGGGAAGAGGCCCGCACCGGTGGTGCGGGCCTCGGGGCTCCGGGCTCAAGTTCCGGGTTCCGGGTTCCGGGTTCCGGGTTCCGGGCTCCGGGTTCCGGGTTCCGGGTTCCGGGTTCCGGGACGGACGGTCAGACCTCCCACGGCCAGTCCGCGTCGCGTGCCGCCTCCAGCAGCGGCACCATGCGGAAGGCCGCGTCCGAGAGTCCCCCGAAGGTGTGCCGGTTCCGCTCCCCCGAGGGCCCGTGGCCCGCCCGGTACCCCGCGAGGTTCCACGTGTAGACCGGCACGTCGGCCGGGACCTGCTCGGTCGGCGAGCCGTGGCCGCTGAAGCCGTACTGCTCGTCGGTGACGATCAGCACCCGGTCGTGCCCCCGGTAGTGCTCGCGCACCGCGGCGGTCGTGTCGGTGCCGCCCAGGTCTCCGAAACGCTCCAGGAGCCTCAGTACCGACTCGCCCGTGCGGAACTCCACCCGCCTGCTGGTGGTGCCGAACTCGACCAGGTCCGCGTCCGCCGCCCGCAGCGCGAGCGCCGTGCCGAAGATCGCCGCCGCGTCGGCGCGGTTGAGGGCGGAACGGTCCGACAGCCGGGAGAAGAACATCGAGCCCGAGCGGTCGACGAGCACCAGCGTGCGGCCGGGCAGCGCGGGCACGTTGCCCAGCGCGTGCCCGAGCGCCCGTTCCAGCGGGTACGCCCACCGCAGCGAGGGCGCGTGCTGGTGGGCGGCGAGGTAGCGGAACGGGAACTGCCGTGAGCGCGCGACCTCGGCCGGGTCGCTGATCCGGGCCGCGACCCGCGCCGCGACCTCGTCGCGGACGCCTGCCTCGTCGAAGTTCCGCAGGTTCCTGATCAGCGCCATCGACCCCATGGACGGGATCACGGCCTCCCAGGCCGCCTTGTCCATCGGCCCCTGGAGCCAGCCCGCGAGCGCCTCCCAGGTCATGCCGGCCGCGGCGAGCCGTTCGGCGCCGCCCGCGGAGGTGACGACCGCGCGCCGCTCCTCGACCGGCAGTGCCATCAGCTCACGGTGCGCGGTCAGGACCCGGTCCGAGGCGGGCGGCACGGCGGTGTCGGGGTGGTGCCGGCGGTCCAGCGCGTACCGGAACAGCTCGCCCTGCCACGGCTTGGCCGGGTCCGGCGCCGCGTGGACGAGGTTCAGGACGTCGCCGAAGCGGTAGCCCCTGGACGCGGTGTCGTACTTCAGCAGCGACTTGCCGCTGTAGAGGCGCCGTACGGCGTCGGCGATGCCGCGCTTGACCGGCTTGGGGACGCTGCGGCCGTGGGTCGCGGTCCAGTACGCGAGCAGTTCCCCGGGCTCGTCCGGGCGCCGGAGGACGGAGTCGACGACCTGGCGGCCCGTCGGTCCGTCGGTCGCGCCGGCCTTCAGGTGCGCGTGGACGTACTCGGCGGCCCCGACGACCGCGGCGGTGCGCAGGTTGCCCTCGCCGCGCAGCCAGCCGAGCAGGCCGGCCGTCCAGGACGGGTCGGAGACGGCCAGCTCGCGCACGAGCCGCACGAACCGGTCGTCGCGGTCGGCGGCGCTCTCGTAGAAGGTCTTCTGCGTCACGAAGTGGGACACCGCGAGCAGGAACAGTTCGGAGCGTGCGTCCCGCTCGTGGCCCCGGCCGCCCTGGTGGGTGCGCAGGGTCCGGCCCGTCGCGCGCACGGGCGAGGCGGGCTGCGCCCTCGCGGCCCGGGTGTTGAAGCGCGCCATGCTGAAATCCCCCCGAATTCCATGGTGTTGCGGAGGGAGACACGGCAGGGGGAGGGTGCCCGAGATCAGAGGTCGGCGACGGACTTAGCCAGATGCTCTACCGACTGAGCTACACCGACCCGAAGTCGATGACGGGACTCGAACCCGCGACCGTCCGATCCAATGAAGTAACCGTTGCCTGCGCACCGGGCACCCACCGCGTGCCGCGCCTCCCGAGATCGAACCGGCTGCGGCCCGGATTCCGTGGAAGAGAAGTAGCCGCCGCCTTCGCACCGGGAGGTGCGTCGTCGTGTCCTCACTGTAGGAGGCGCGGCACGCGGGATGCGAACCTATTTCGCTCAGTCGCGCTGCTGCCGCTTCCAGGGCCCCGTGATCGCCACCACGACGCCCGGCTCCTGGATGCCGGCGAACAGCGTCTTCCCGTCGGGGGAGCAGGTGACGCCGGTGAACTCGCTGTGCTCGGGGGCCTCTTCGGTGTCGACGTTCAGGTCGTTGCGGGCGAGGAGGGTGGCGGACCTCGGTCCGCGCCACCGCCCTCCTCTCCCCTGAACACCGGCTGAACACGGAGCGGCGCCCGGTCAGGCTCCGGGGGAACTGCACACCCGCGTCCGCGGCACGGACCCGGGGCGCGCGAGCGACCGCACCCTGCCTCCGCTCACCCGCACCGGCTCCCCGGTCACCCGCCCTGCTGCGAGCGCGCCTTGAACGCGGCCTTGCGGGCCTCCTTGGCGATCCGCTTGTCCGGGTGCAGGCGCCCCATGGCTTCCAGGACGTCGGCGGTGGCCGGGTGCGCGACCCGCCAGGCCGCCGCGAAGAAGCCGCTGTGCTGCTGCGCGAGCCCTTCGACGAGCCCCTGGAGTTCGTCGGAGTTGCCCTCGGCGGCCAGTTGGGCGGCGAGGGTGTCGATGGTGAGCCAGTAGACCAGGTCCTCGGAGGGCGGCGGTACGTCGGCGGCACCCAGCTCGCTCAGCCAGACCCGGGCGAGCCCGCCGAGTTCGGGGTCGTCGAGGACCTCCCGCACGGCGGGTTCGGCCTGCGCGCCGACGAGGGACAGGGCCTGCTGGCAGCGCAGCCGGCGCAGCGGCGCGCCCTCGTCCGAGCCACGGGCGGCGGCGAGCAGTTCGCGGGCGGCGTCGAGGGGTTCGCGCCGGTCCAGCCATTGTTCGGTCTCGGCGCGGGCGGCGTGCGGTCCGTAGCCGGAGCTGCCGTCGAGGAGTGCGTCGGCCCCCTTGTCGACGAGGTCTCCGACGGCGGGTGCCTGGAAGCCGGCCTCCAGCAGGCGCGCGCGGAGCCCGTAGAGGCCGAGCGGGGTGAGGCGGACCATGCCGTAGCGGGAGACGTCGGTGTCGTCGACGGAGGCGGCGGGCTCCTCCTCGGGGTCGCCCATCAGCGCCTCGTCGACGGGCTGGTAGGCGACCAGGCCGATGGGCTCCAGGAGCCGGAACTGGTCGTCGAGACGCATCATCGCGTCGGAGATCTGCTCCAGCATGTCGTTGGTGGGTTCGCCCAGGTCACCGGGGACGATCACGGAGGCGGCGAGGGCGGGCAGCGGGACGGGGCCGCCGGGGCCGTCCTCGGTGACGGTGAGCAGGTAGAGGTTGCCGAGCACGCCGTCGAGGAAGGCGGCCTCGCCCTCGGGATCCCAGTCGAGCCGGGAGAAGTCGATCTCGCCGCCCTCGTCCATGGCGTCGACCAGCTCGTCGAGGTCGGGCACGGTCGCGTCGGCGAGGACGGTCTCCAGGGCGGCGAGCCAGACGGCGAGCACGTCGTGCGGGGCGCCGCCGGTGAGCAGGGGGAGCCCCCCGCCCGCGGTGACGGTGCCGGCCTCCTCGTCGGTGACCTCGACGAGCCCGGCGTCGACGGCGACCCGCCAGGCCTCGCTCGCGTGGGCGGCGGCGTCGTCGCCGGCGAGTCCGAGCACTTCGGCGGCGGCCGGGAGCTGCTCGTCGAGGAGTCCGCCGCCGGCGTCGACACGGGTGTCGGGCCCGGCCCAACGGGCGAGGAGGGCGGCCCGGGAGAGCAACGGCGTGGACAGCGCGTCGCGCGCCAGCTCCGCTTCGGGGTGCAGCCGCACCGGCGGCAGGGGGGAGCTGTCTGACATCGGCTGTTCTCCTCGGACGCGTGGTGCCACTCGACCGCTCAGCCTAGACGGGTTTCGACCCATGCCGCCCGGTTCATCTACCGGTCAGGTCTCGTACATGGCCGAAACCTTGACAACTGGACCGGCCAGGCTGGAGATTGACGCGCGTAGAAGTTGGGGGGACAGGTGTTCACTGGTTTCTACGCGCGTCATCCGCGCCCCACGTCTCACCCTCGTCCCGGCGCTCATGAACGTCCCCGGAGGGAACCCCTTGCCTAGCAGGTCTTCCACGCGCCTCGCCGCGCTCACCGTCGCCGCCGTCTGCTCCGCCGCGTCGGCGGTCGTCGTCGCCGCGCCCGCGCACGCGGACCCGGACTCGGTGCGCATCCACGACATCCAGGGCACCACCCGCGTCTCGCCGTACGCCGGCAAGCAGGTCACGGACGTGACCGGAATCGTCACCGGTGTGCGCACCTACGGTTCTTCCAAGGGTTTCTGGATCCAGGACCCGGACCCGGACGCCGACCCGGCCACCAGCGAGGGCGTCTTCGTCTTCACCAGCTCGGCCCCCAAGGTCGCCGTCGGGGACGCGGTCAGCGTCTCCGGCACGGTCTCGGAGTACGTCCCGGGCGGCACCTCGTCCGGCAACCAGGCGGTGACGGAGATCGTCCGTCCGACGGTGACCGTGGTCTCCGGGGGCAACGCGGTCCCGGCCGCGACGGTCGTCGACGCGAAGTCGGTGCCGGCTGCCTATGCCCCGGCCGGCGACCCCGCCGCGAACAACTCGATCAACGCCCTGCCCCTGCGGCCCGGCACCTACGCCCTCGACCTCTACGAGTCCCTCGAGGGCATGAACGTCCAGCTCTCCGACGTCCGCGTGGTCGGCGCCACCGACCCGTACACCGAGCTGTGGGTCACGGTGAAGCCGTGGGAGAACCGCAACCGCCGCGGCGGCACGGTCTACGGCTCCTACGACGCCCAGAACACCGGCCGGCTCCAGATCCAGTCGCTCGGCAAGGTCGCCGACTTCCCCGCGGCGAACGTCGGCGACCGGCTGACCGGCGTCACCGAAGGCCCCCTGGACTACAACCAGTTCGGCGGTTACACCGTCGCCGCCAACCGGATCGGCGCGCTCGAGAGCGCCGGTGTGGAGCGGGAGACGACCCAGAGGCAGAAGAACGGCGAGCTGGCGGTCGCGACGTACAACGTCGAGAACCTCGACCCGTCCGACACCACGTTCGCGGCGCACGCCTCCGCGATCGTGAACAACCTGAAGTCGCCCGACATCGTGTCCCTGGAGGAGATCCAGGACAACAACGGCGCGACCGACGACGGCACGGTGGCCGCCGACCTGACGGTGACCGAGCTGATCGACGCGATCGTCGCCGCGGGCGGTCCCCGCTACGACTGGCGCTCGATCGATCCGGTGAACAGGACCGACGGCGGTGAGCCGGGCGGGAACATCCGTCAGGTGTTCCTGTTCAACCCGGAGCGGGTCTCCTTCACCGACCGCGCGGGCGGCGACGCCACCACCGCGGCCGGCGTCACCAAGGAGCGCGGCAAGGCGGCCCTGACCGTCTCGCCGGGCCGGATCGACCCGGCGAACGCGGCCTGGAGCTCCAGCCGCAAGCCGCTGGTCGGCGAGTTCGCCTTCCGTGGCCGCACGGTGTTCGTGATCGCCAACCACTTCAACTCCAAGGGCGGCGACCAGGGGCTGACCTCGCAGTACCAGCCGGCGGCGCGCAGCTCGGAGACCCAGCGCCACCAGCAGGCGACGCTGGTCAACTCCTTCGTCAAGAACATCCTCGACACCCAGAAGAACGCGGACGTCGTCGCGCTCGGCGACATCAACGACTTCGAGTTCTCCGGCACCACGAAGCTCCTCGAGGGTGACGGCGAGCTGTGGTCGGCGATCAAGTCGCTGCCCAGGAGCGAGCGTTACTCGTACGTCTACCAGGGCAACAGCCAGGTCCTCGACCAGATCCTGGTCAGCCCGTCGATCCGGCGCGGCTGTGACTTCACGTACGACAGCGTGCACATCAACGCGGAGTTCAACGACCAGATCAGCGACCACGACCCGCAGGTGCTGCGCTTCAAGCCGTGACCGGCCGTCCCGGGGCCGGCTGAACACGTCCTTCAGCCGACCCCGCCGGGCCGTTCCGTCGGCCCGGCAGTCAGGGCGAGGCGTGCCCGGACGGGAAGGACCCGGCGCCCCGGAGGGGGAGCCGGGTCCGGCATACCGTCGACTGCTGACTGCTGACGGTCGGCTGTCAGCCGTCGGCGGCCGGTTGTCAGCCGTCAGCCGTCGGCGGCCGGTTGTCAGCCGTCAGCCGTCGGCGGCCGGTTGTCAGCCGTCAGCCGTCGGCGGCCGGTTGTCAGCCGTCGGCGGCCGGTTGTCAGCCGTCGAACGCCGACACCCAGTCGTCGGCAGCCGTCCGCCGTCGGTCGGGTCAGCGTGCGCAGCGGCGGCGGCCGAGCACTCCCGCCACCACGAGCGCGACGCCCGCCGCGGCCACGATCGCCACCGGCCCCGGGTGCCGCGCGGCGAACCGGACCGGCGCGCGCAGCGGCGCCGGGGCGGCGTGTTCCGCGTGGGACCCCGTTTCCTGGAGGTCCTCGCCCGTCTTCGCGGCCCTGGCCCGGAGTTCGTACCGCGTGTCCTTCACCCTGCTCCGGGCCGTGTGGCCGACGCGGCCCGCCTTGTCCTGGACGGTGTGCCCCGCGTCCTTCGCCTTCTCCTGCACGGTGTGGCCCGCCTGGGCCGCCGTGCTGCGGAGCTGGACCGTCATCGCGCCCGCGCGGTCCCTGAGGTCGGCCGCGCGGGCCTTGGCCCGCCCGCGGATGTCCGTCTTCGCCGCCAGTTCCTCGACCGTGGCGCCCAGCTGGTTCCTGGTCTGCGCTATCTGCCTGCGCAGCTCCGCGGCGCCGTCCGCGGCTGCCCTGTCCGTCATCGGTGCGCCCTTTCCCTGATTTCCTCGACGTCCGCCTTGACGCTGCCGAGGGCCGCCTCGGGGGTGGGCGGCGTGGCCTGACGCAGCTGACTGCGTCCGGTCGCACCCAGGACGGCGGCGATCACGAACAGCACCGCCGTCACGATGAGCGCCGCGGCCCAGACCGGCAGCACCAGTGAGAGGGCGGCGACGCCCGTACCGGCGAGTGCCAGCAGACCGGCGTACGCGAACGCGCCCGCGGCCCCCAGCAGACCGCCGCCTCGGCCGGCGCGGCGTCCCTTCTCGGCCAGTTCCTCCTTGGCCAGTGCCATCTCCTGCCGGACGAGCCGGGAGAGCTGTTCGCTCGCCTGTCCGACGAGTTCTCCGACCGTGTGGTGCCCGTCGTGGACGGGCCGGGTCTCCGTGGTACCTGCCACGTGCTCCGCCTCCTCTCGCGGTGGTGACGCTCCGGGTACCCACAGGAACGACGGCTACCCGTGCGGTGCGGCAGGCTCGCCGTCGACGTCGCAGCAGTCCTTAGCCGTACCTCGTAGCAGATTTAAGTGGAGCTTCACGATCACGGTGCCGAGACTGCTTCCATGACGAACGCAGCCTTCCCCGGCGCCCCCTTCGGCCGCGCCCTCTGCGCGATGGTCACGCCCTTCACCGCGTCGGGCGCCCTGGACCTCGACGGTGCCCAGTGCCTCGCCGCCCGCCTGGTCGCGGACGGCTGCGACGGGCTCGTCCTGTCCGGCACCACGGGCGAGTCCCCGACCATGTCGGACGCCGAGAAGGCGGAGCTGGTGCGGGCCGTGCGGGCGGCGGTCGGGGACCGGACCGCTCTGGTGGCGGGCGTGGGCACCGCCGACACCCGGCACACCGTCGAACTGGCCCTCGCCGCCGAGAAGGCGGGCGCCGACGGCGTGCTGGTGGTCAGTCCGTACTACAGCCGCCCTCCGCAGGACGCGCTGGAGGCGCACTTCCGCGAGGTCGCCGACGCGTCCGGCCTCCCGGTCCTGCTCTACGACATCCCCGGCCGCACCGGCACCCGCATAGAGCCACAGACCCTGATCCGCCTCGCGGAGCACCCCCGGATCGTGGGCGTCAAGGACTGCTCCTACGACCTCCTCGGCACCCAGAAGGTGCTCTCCCGAACGGAGTTGGCCTGCTACGCGGGCTGCGACGAGCAGATCCTCGCGCTGTACGCGGTGGGCGCGACCGGGTTCATCAGCACCGTCGCCAACGTCGTCCCCCGCCAACTCCGTTCCGTCGTCGACGCGTTCGACGCCGGTGACACGACCGGGGCGGCGCGCCTCCAGCGACGTGCGCTGGAACTCGTCGAGTCGATGACGGCCTCGGGTCTGCCGGGCGCGGTCACCGCGAAGGGCCTGCTGGGCGAGCTCGGCCTGCCGGCCGGTCCCGTCCGGGCACCCCTGCGGCCCGCCGACCGAGAGACGGTCGACGGACTGCTGGCGGCGTACCGGGCCTGCGTGTCCGGGTAGGGGAGGCGGCCGGCGGTACGCACCTCCCCAGCCGGTCGTCACCTGCCCCGACACAGGCGCAGGCGCAGGCACAGGCCGGGGCCCGTACCGCGGGTGTCCGCGGTACGGGCCCCGGCCCGGTGTCGGGATGTCAGTTGTGGCTGTGCAGGATCTCGTTCAGGCCGCCCCACACCGCGTTGTTCGGACGGGCCTCGACCGTGCCGGTCACGGAGTTGCGGCGGAACAGGATGTTGGAGGCGCCGGAGAGTTCGCGGGCCTTGACGATCTGGCCGTCGGGCATCGTCACGCGGGTGCCCGCGGTGACGTACAGACCGGCCTCCACCACGCACTCGTCACCGAGGGCGATGCCGACGCCGGCCTCGGCGCCGATCAGGCAGCGCTCGCCGATGGCGATGATCACGTTGCCGCCGCCGGAGAGGGTGCCCATCGTGGAGGCGCCGCCCCCGATGTCCGAGCCGTCGCCCACCACGACGCCCGCGGAGATGCGGCCCTCGACCATCGAGGTGCCGAGCGTGCCCGCGTTGAAGTTCACGAAGCCCTCGTGCATGACCGTGGTGCCCTCGGCCAGGTGCGCGCCCAGGCGGACGCGGTCGGCGTCGGCGATGCGGACGCCCTTCGGGGCCACGTAGTCCGTCATGCGCGGGAACTTGTCGATCGACGTGACCTGGAGGTGCAGGCCCTCGGCGCGGGCGTTCAGCCGGACCTTCTCGATGTCGTCCACGGCGACCGGGCCGAGGGACGTCCAGGCGACGTTCGCGAGCAGCCCGAAGATGCCGTCCAGGCTCTGGCCGTGCGGCCTGACCAGGCGGTGGGAGAGCAGGTGCAGGCGCAGGTAGGCGTCGTGCGTGTCGATCGGCTTGTCGTCGAGGGAGCTGATGACCGTGCGGACCGCGACCACTTCGACGCCTCGCCGGGCGTCCGGGCCGATCGCCCTGGCGGCTCCCTCACCGAGCAGTTCCACGGCCTTCTCGGCGGACAGGCGCTCGGTGCCGGACGGGCCGGGCTCGTCGGTGAGGAGGGGGGTGGGGAACCAGGCGTCGAGAACGGTGCCGTCGGCGGCGAGGGTGGCGAGGCCGGCGGCCGCGGCGCCGGTGGTGCGAGTGGTGTCGGTCATGAGGGAAACCTAACCGGCGGGAACGGGTGGAGGCCAACCCGCGGGGCGGTGTCTCAGGTGGCGGGCGGGAAGGGGCGGCGCGGTACGTGGGGCCACCGACGGGGGCGCGCCGCGGCCCTGCTCCCGGCGATCCGGGCCCCTCCGACCATCCCGCCGGCCACCTCGCCGGTCCGGCACCCGGCCACTCCTGCCGACCCCCGGCCACTCCCGCCGGTCCAGCCACCCGGCCACCCGGCCGCCCCCGCCCATCCGGCCCATCCGGCCCATCCGGCCCATCCGATTCGGTTCCCCCACGGCACTCGGGCCCCGTAGCGGAAACCGCTCGCCCAAACGCCTGCTCGGGAGCCACCGGTTCCGCTACTGTTTCACCGTTCAAACACCGGGCCGTCGCAGCCGTGTTCGCCCTTCGGGCGCCGCTGGAGGAACAGCGCATGCCAGACAACAGGTCCCGGCCTTCTCCGGGGCACCACTGGGAGAACGGCTGGGCTCCGGACACCTCCCGGACACCCGGGACGCGGCGGCTGTGGCTGGCCGGCGTCCTCGCCGTCGCGACCGTCGTGGCCTGCGTCGCGACCGTCTCGCTCACCGACCGGCCGGCCGACGAGCAGTCGGCCGCCCGGGCGGGGCGGACCGTGTCCGACAAGCAGACGTCGCCTGGGCTCATCTCCTTCGCCTCGCCCCCGGTGAGCGGTTCGCCCTCGGCGTCGGCCTCGTGGGCGAGTGCCTCGCCGTCCGCGCCGGCCTCCTCCTCGCCGTCGCCCGGCGGCAGTTCGTCACCATCCGCGCCGGCCCCGCCCTCCCCGTCGGCCTCGGTCGGCGGGAGCGGTTCCGATCCGCGGCCGGTGACCGTGCGGCGGTCGGTGCGGTCCGTCAACTACCCCGACCGCTACTGGCGGGTGGGCGGCGGCCAGGTGCGGCTCGAAGCGGCCGGTGGCGCGGAGTTCCGTGCGGACGCCACCTTCACCGTGGTGAGCGGTCTGGCGAGCGGCTCGTGTCTGTCGTTCCGCGCGTCCGACGGGACCTACCTGCGCCACCGCGACTTCGTGCTGCGCGCGGCACCCGACGACGGCTCCTCGCTGTTCCGGCGGGACGCCACCTTCTGCGCCCGCGCCGCCGACTCCGGCGCGGTCATGCTGGAGTCGGTGAACTTCCCGGGGTACTTCCTGCGCCACCAGAGCTTCCAGGTGAAGCTGCAGCGGTACCAGAACGGCGGTCAGTACGCCGCCGACTCCGCCTTCCGACTCGTGGAGGGCCTGGCGTAGGGTCCGCGCACGAAAGACCCGCGCACGAAAGAACGGCGACGTCCTCGAGGACGTCGCCGTTCTTTCGTGCTGCGGATGCACCGCGGAGGTACCGCGGATCTCAGACGTTGAAGCCGAGCGCGCGGAGCTGCTCACGGCCGTCGTCCGTGATCTTGTCCGGGCCCCACGGCGGCATCCAGACCCAGTTGATGCGCAACTCGTTGACCAGGCCGTCCGTGGCGGACTTCGCCTGGTCCTCGATGACGTCCGTCAGCGGACAGGCCGCGGAGGTCAGGGTCATGTCGATCGTCGCGATGTTCGCGTCGTCGACGTGGATGCCGTAGATCAGCCCGAGGTTGACGACGTCGATGCCCAGTTCGGGGTCGACGACGTCGTACAGCGCCTCGCGGAGCTCCTCCTCGGAGGCCGGCTTCATCTCAACGGTCTCGCTCATGCCGTCTTCCTTTCGGCGTCGGCGTCGGCGCCCAGCGCCTGGGCCGTCGCGTCCTTCCACGCCATCCAGCTGAGGAGGGCGCACTTGACCCGTGCCGGGTACTTGGAGACACCGGCGAACGCGACCGCGTCCTCCAGCACCTCCTCCATCGCGTCGTCCGGTTCGACCTTGCCCTTGGACTGCATCAGCTCCAGGAAGGTCTCCTGGATCCGCTGCGCCTCGGAGACGCTCTTGCCGACGAGGAGCTCGTTCAGCACGGAGGCCGAGGCCTGGCTGATGGAGCAGCCCTGCCCCTCGTACGAGACGTCCTCGACGGTCGTGCCGTCGTACTTCACCCGCAGGGTGATCTCGTCGCCGCACGTCGGGTTGACGTGGTGCACTTCGGCGTCGCCGTCCCGCAAGCCCCGCCCGTGCGGGTTCTTGTAGTGGTCCAGGATGACTTCCTGGTACATGGAGTCCAGCTTCACGTCAGCTAACCTCGCGTCCCATCGTCGTCGTCACGCCCCTCAGCCGAAGAAGTTCCGTACGTGCTCCAGGCCCTCGACCAACGCGTCGATCTCGGCGGGCGTGGAGTACAGGTAGAACGACGCTCGCGTGGTCGCGGGAATTCCGTAGCGCAGGCAGACGGGGCGCGCGCAGTGGTGTCCGACCCGGACCGCGATGCCCTGCTCGTCGAGGACCTGACCCACGTCGTGCGGGTGGATGTCGCCGAGCGTGAAGGAGATCGCGGCGCCGCGCTCCTCTGCGGTGGCGGGTCCGATGATCCGCAGGTCGGGGACCTCGCCGAGCCGCTTCACCGCGTACTCGGTGATCGCGTGCTCGTGGGCGAGGATCTTGTCCATGCCGATCGCGGACAGGTAGTCGATCGCCGCGCCCAGGCCGACCGCCTGCGCGATCGGCGGGGTGCCCGCCTCGAACTTGTGGGGGGCGGGCGCGTAGGTCGAGGAGTGCATCGACACCGTCTCGATCATCTCGCCGCCGCCCAGGAACGGGGGCAGGTCCTCGAGCAGCTCCTGGCGGCCCCACAGGACGCCGATGCCGGTCGGGCCGCACATCTTGTGGCCGGTGAAGGCCACGAAGTCGGCCTGGAGGGCCTGCACGTCCATCGGCATGTGCGGCGCGGCCTGCGAGGCGTCGACGCACACCAGGGCGCCGACCTCCTGCGCGCGGCGCACTATCGCCTCGACCGGGTTGACCGTGCCCAGGATGTTCGACACCAGCACGAAGGAGACGATCTTCGTCTTCTCCGTGATGATCTCGTCGATGTTGGACAGGTCGAGGCGGCCGTCGTCGGTGAGACCGAACCACTTCAGCTTCGCGCCGGTGCGCTGCGCCAGCAGCTGCCACGGCACGATGTTGGAGTGGTGCTCCATCTCCGTGATGACGATCTCGGTCTCGGAGTCCACGCGGTAGGGCTCGTCGGCCCAGCCCAGCATGTTCGCGACCAGGTTCAGCGATTCCGAGGCGTTCTTGGTGAAGATCACCTCGTCGCGGCTGGGCGCGTTGATGAACTCCGCGACCTTGTCGCGCGCGCCCTCGTACAGTGCCGTGGCCTCCTCGGCGAGGACGTGCACGCCACGGTGGACGTTGGCGTTGTAACGCTCGTAGTACTCGCTCAGGGCGTCCAGCACCTGGCGCGGCTTCTGCGAGGTCGCCGCGTTGTCCAGGTACACGAGCTTCCGGTCGTCGTGGAGCACGCGGTCCAGGATCGGGAAGTCCTTGCGGATCGCCTCTGTGTCGAGGAGGCCCGGCAGCTGTGTCACTCGGATGCGCCACCCTTCGTGTAAACCTCGTAGCCCTCGTTCTCCAGCTTGTCGGCCAGCTCGGCGCCGCCGGACTCGACGATCCGGCCGCCGGAGAAGACGTGGACGTGATCGGGCTTGATGTAGCGCAGGATGCGCGTGTAGTGCGTGATCAGCAGGGTGCCGACCTCGCCGGTCTCGCGGACGCGGTTCACGCCCTCGGAGACGATGCGCAGGGCGTCGACGTCCAGACCGGAGTCCGTCTCGTCGAGGATCGCGACCTTCGGCCTGAGCAGCTCCAGCTGGAGGATCTCGTGGCGCTTCTTCTCACCGCCGGAGAAGCCCTCGTTGACGTTGCGCTCGGCGAAGGACGGGTCCATGTTGAGGCGCTCCATGGCCTCCCGGACCTCCTTCACCCAGGTGCGCAGCTTGGGGGCCTCGCCGCGGACGGCGGTGGCGGAGGTGCGCAGGAAGTTGGAGACCGAGACGCCGGGGACCTCGACCGGGTACTGCATCGCCAGGAACAGGCCGGCGCGGGCGCGCTCGTCGACGGACATCTCCAGGACGTCCTCACCGTCGAGGGTGACGGTGCCGCCGGTGATCGTGTACTTGGGGTGACCGGCGAGCGAGTAGGCCAGGGTGGACTTGCCCGAGCCGTTGGGGCCCATGATGGCGTGCGTCTCGCCCTGCTTCACGGTCAGGTCGACGCCCTTGAGGATCTCCTTCGTGGCGTTGTCGGCCTCGACGGTGACGTGCAGGTCTCGGATTTCAAGCGTTGCCATGGGGGCCTCAGGACTCCTGGGTGAGGGAGACGAGCACGTCGTCCCCATCGATCTTTACGGGGTATACGGGGACGGGGCGCGTCGCGGGAAGGCCGGACGGCTTGCCGGTGCGCAGGTCGAAGGCGGAGCCGTGGAGCCAGCACTCGATCTGGCAGTCCTCCACCTCGCCCTCGGAGAGCGAGACGTTCGCGTGGGAGCAGATGTCGTTGATCGCGAACACCTCCCCCTCCGTCTTCACGACGGAGACCGGCGTACCGTCGAGTTCCACCCGCTTGGGGGTGTTCTCCTCCAGCTCGCCCAGCCCGCAGGCGCGTACGAACGTCATCAGACCGACGCCTCCAGCTCCTCGTCGATCCGGGTGAGGAGGCGCCCCTGGATGTCGTCGACGCCGATCTGCTGCACCAGCTCGGCGAAGAAGCCGCGGACCACCAGACGGCGGGCGTCGTCGGCGGGGATGCCGCGGGCCATCAGGTAGAACAGCTGCTCGTCGTCGAAGCGGCCGGTGGCGGAGGCGTGGCCGGCGCCGACGATCTCGCCGGTCTCGATCTCCAGGTTGGGCACGGAGTCGACGCGGGCACCGTCGGTGAGGACCAGGTTGCGGTTCATCTCGTAGGTGTCGGTGCCCTCGGCCTTGGCCTCGATGAGGACGTCGCCGATCCACACCGCGTGGGCGCCGTCGCCCTGGAGCGCGCCCTTGTAGGCGACGTTCGACTTGCAGTGCGGGGTGTTGTGGTCGACGAGGAGGCGGTGCTCCTGGTGCTGGCCGGCGTCGGTGAAGTACAGGCCGAACAGCTCGGCCTCGCCGCCGGTGCCGGCGTAGGCGACGCGCGGGTGCAGCCGTACGAGGTCGCCGCCGAAGGTGACCACGAACGACTTGAAGGTGGCGTCCCGGCCGATCAGCGCGTTGTGCTGGGCCACGTGCACGGCCTTGTCGTCCCAGTCCTGGACGGAGACGACGGTCAGCTTGGCGCCGTCGCCGAGGACGTAGTCGACGTTGGCGGCCAGCACGGCGTCACCGGTGTGGTCGATGACGACGACGGCCTCGGCGAAGGCGCCCAGCTCGATCACCTGGTGGCCGAAGGAGACCCCGCCCTCGCCGTGCACGCTGATGCGGATGGGCTCGGTGAGGACCGTCTCCTTGGGGACGGTGACGACGCCGGCCTTCTCGAACGCGGAGTACGCCTGGGCGGCGACGCGGTCCACGGGGGTGCCCGCCCTGCCGAGGCGGGCGTCGTCGCGGCCGACGGTCTCGACGACGACGCCCTCGGGGGCGTCGATGTCGACTTTGACGCCGTCGCCGGTGGCGACCGCGGTGCCGTCGTGCAGGCCGCGCAGCCGCTCCAGCGGGGTGAACCGCCACTCCTCCTCACGGCCGTGCGGGACCGGGAAGTCCGCCACGTCGAAGGACGCGGGCGCACTCATGCGCGTGGCGACGGTGGACTCTGCGGCCACCGCGATCTGGCCGGCGGTCGTGCTGCCCACCGGGATGTTTCGGGCCTCAGCCATGGCTGTCAGTCTGCTCTCTTCCTACGTCAGGTTTCGCTGGCTGTGGGTGGTGGGCGGGTCCTAACCGACCGCGCCCTCCATCTGCAGCTCGATCAGCCGGTTGAGCTCCAGCGCGTACTCCATCGGCAGCTCCTTGGCGATGGGCTCGACGAAGCCGCGCACGATCATGGCCATCGCCTCGAACTCGCTCAGACCACGGCTCATCAGGTAGAAGAGCTGGTCCTCGGAGACCTTGGAGACGGTCGCCTCGTGGCCCATGGACACGTCGTCCTCGCGGACGTCCACGTACGGGTACGTGTCGGAGCGGGAGATGGTGTCCACGAGCAGCGCGTCGCACAGCACGTTGGACTTGGAGCCGTGGGCGCCCTCGCCGATCTCGACGAGGCCGCGGTAGGAGGTGCGGCCGCCGCCGCGCGCCACGGACTTCGAGACGATGTTGGAGGAGGTGTTCGGCGCCATGTGGACCATCTTGGAGCCGGCGTCCTGGTGCTGGCCCTCGCCCGCGAAGGCGATGGACAGGGTCTCGCCCTTGGCGTGCTCGCCCATCAGGTAGACGGCCGGGTACTTCATCGTCACCTTGGAACCGATGTTGCCGTCGATCCACTCCATGGTCGCGCCCTCGTAGGCGACGGCGCGCTTGGTGACCAGGTTGTAGACGTTGTTCGACCAGTTCTGGATGGTCGTGTAACGGCAGCGGGCGTTCTTCTTGACGATGATCTCGACGACCGCGGAGTGCAGCGAGTCCGACTTGTAGATCGGCGCCGTGCAGCCCTCGACGTAGTGCACGTAGGCGCCCTCGTCGACGATGATCAGGGTCCGCTCGAACTGGCCCATGTTCTCCGTGTTGATGCGGAAGTAGGCCTGGAGCGGGATCTCGACGTGCACGCCCGGCGGCACGTAGATGAAGGAGCCGCCGGACCACACCGCGGTGTTCAGCGACGCGAACTTGTTGTCGCCGACCGGGATGACGGTGCCGAAGTACTCCTTGAAGAGCTCCGGGTGCTCCTTCAGCGCCGTGTCGGTGTCGAGGAAGATGACGCCCTGCTCCTCCAGGTCCTCGCGGAT
Source organism: Streptomyces sp. NPDC048734 (assembly GCF_043198675.1). Classification (NCBI taxonomy): domain Bacteria; kingdom Bacillati; phylum Actinomycetota; class Actinomycetes; order Kitasatosporales; family Streptomycetaceae; genus Streptomyces; species Streptomyces sp. NPDC048734. Next base: position 115,086 of record NZ_JBICUZ010000018.1, read on the forward strand.
CTGGTGGTAGACGACCTCGGACTCGTACTGGGCCGCGACACCGGCGACGAGGCGCTGCTTCTCCGCCTCGGGGATGCCCAGCTTGTCGTACGTGTTCTTGATGTCCTCGGGCAGGTCCTCCCAGGACTCCGCCTGCTTCTCCGTGGAGCGCACGAAGTACTTGATGTTGTCGAAGTCGATCCCCGACAGGTCCGAGCCCCAGTTCGGCATGGGCTTCTTCTCGAACAGGCGCAGGCCCTTGAGCCGGAGCTTGGTCATCCACTCCGGCTCGTTCTTCTTCGCCGAGATGTCGCGGACGACGTCCTCGTTGATGCCGCGCTTCGCAGAGGCGCCGGCCGTGTCGGAGTCGGCCCAGCCGTATTCGTACTTACCCAGGCCCTCGAGTTCGGGGTGGGCAGTCTCCGTGGGGAGAGTCATGCGGGGTTCCTCCCGGCCGTGCTTGCAGATGCGATATCGGTGGTGTGATCGGTGCGGTGATCAGTCGTGGCGGAAATCTTGGGGATGAACGTCGTGCAGACGCCGTCGCCGTGCGCGATGGTCGCCAGCCGCTGGACGTGCGTTCCGAGCAGCTGGGAGAAGATCTCGGTCTCCGCCTCGCAGAGCTGGGGGAACTTCTCCGCGACATGGGCGACGGGGCAGTGGTGCTGGCACAGCTGTTCGCCGACCGGTGCGCTGCGCGCCGTAGCAGCGTACCCGTCGGCGCTCAGGGCCTTGGCCAGGGCCTGGGTGCGCTGTTCGGGCCCGGCGGCCTCGATCGCCTGGCGGTAGCCGGCGGCCTGTTCGGCGATCCTCGCGCGGGCGAAGGCGGCGACGGCCTCGTCCCCGCCGAACCGCTCCTGGATGAAGCGCAGGGCGTCCGCGGCGAGCTTGTCGTACGACTGGTCGAAGGCGTCGCGGCCGCAGTCGGTGAGGGCGAAGACCTTCGCGGGACGCCCGCGCGTCCGCGCTCCGTACACCCGCTGCTCGCGCGGCGCCACGACGTCGTCGGCGACCAGCGCGTCCAGATGCCGGCGTACGGCGGCCTGGGTGAGCCCCAGCCGTCCGGCCAGCTCGGCGACGGTCGACGGCCCGTGGTCCAGGATGGAGCGCGCGACACGGTTGCGCGTGGAGCGCTCACCGGTCGCCAACTCCTCCTGAGGGGTCCCCGTGGGGGTCTCCCGAGCCTCGCCGACGTTTTTCACAACGCCATTGTTGCGTAATTCCTCGGAGGCAGGCAAGCCGCGTCCGGATCACCGCCCGGTGCCCTGCGTCACTTAGGTGAACCTAATCTGACCTGCGCGAACGATCTCCGGCCGGCCGGAACGGTCGCCTCGCCCCCACTCGCGGGATCGGCGTCGCCCCTGGGGTCTTTCGTTCGGATCGGGCCGGTTCAGGGAGCGGGGTCCGGTGCCGGGGGCACCTCCCGCGCCTTTCGGGCGGTGGGGGAGCCTCGCGAGGCGGAGGAGGGAGTCGGGGCGGAGCCCCGGCGACCGACGACAACGCGGCGAGGGGCGGCACCAGGGCCCGCGAGCCCGGCATGATCCGAACGAGGGACCCCGGGCCCCGCTCGCGGCACGCGTGCGCCGAGCGGGGCCCGGGGAGCGGTGCTCGAAGCGGTGTGCCGCTCTCGCGAGGAGCAGGTCCGGGGCCCGCCCGCGGGGGCCGGCGGCGGCTTCCCGCACCCGCCCGTCCGGGCGCCCGTTCGCGAACCTAGACTCTGGACCCATGCGAAGCGAGCCCGTGGTCCAGGTCCAGGCCCTGGTGAAGCGGTACGGCACGAAGACCGCGGTGGACGGCCTCGACCTGGTGGCCGAGGCGGGCGTGACGGCCGTACTCGGCCCCAACGGCGCGGGCAAGACGACCACCGTCGAGACCTGCGAGGGCTACCGCAGGCCGGACTCCGGCAGCGTCCGCGTCCTCGGCCTCGACCCGGTGGGACAGGCCCGCGACCTGCACCCCCGGATCGGGGTGATGCTCCAGTCCGGGGGCGTCTACTCGGGGGCGCGGGCCGACGAGATGCTGCGGCACGTCGCCCGGCTGCACGCGCACCCGCTGGACGTGGACGCGCTCGTCGAGCGGCTGGGGCTGGGCGGTTGCGGCCGCACGACGTACCGGCGGCTGTCCGGAGGCCAGCAGCAGCGCCTCGCGCTCGCGATGGCCGTGGTGGGGCGCCCGGAGCTGGTGTTCCTCGACGAGCCGACCGCCGGTCTGGACCCGCAGGCCCGCCGCGCCACCTGGGACCTGGTCCGGGACCTGCGCGCGGACGGGGTCTCGGTCATCCTCACCACGCACCACATGGACGAGGCCGAGCAGCTCGCCGACGACGTGGCGATCATCGACGCGGGCAGGGTCATCGCCCAGGGCTCCCCCGAGGAGCTGTGCCGCGGCGGCGCCGAGAACACCCTCCGCTTCAGCGGCCGCCCCGGCCTGGACGTGACCTCCCTGCTCAAGGCGCTGCCCGCCGACAGCGAGGCCACCGAACCGACACCGGGCTCGTACCGGATCACCGGCAAGGTGGACCCGCAGATGCTGGCCACGGTGACCTCGTGGTGCGCGCAGCACGGAGTGATGCCGGACCGGATCTCGGTGGAGCGGCACACCCTCGAAGACGTCTTCCTGGAGCTCACCGGCAAGGAGCTGCGTTCATGATTCCTCCCGCCCGCCACAAGACCGGCCGGGGGTCCGGGGGTCGCACCCCGGAAGGACACGGCCTGGAGCTCACCGGCAAGGAGCTGCGTTCATGACGGCCACCGGTACGTACACGCCGAAGCCGGGGGCCGCTCCGCTGCCCCGCATGATCAGGGCCCAGGCGGCGCTGGAGACGAAGATGCTCCTGCGCAACGGTGAGCAGCTCCTGCTGACCGTCGTGATCCCGACCCTGCTGCTGGTGCTGTTCAGCTCGGTGGACATCATCGACACCGGCGCCGGCGAGGCGGTCGACTTCCTGACCCCCGGCGTCCTCGCGCTCGCCGTGATGTCGACGGCGTTCACCGGACAGGCCATCGCCACGGGCTTCGAGCGCCGGTACGGCGTGCTCAAGCGGCTGGCGGCCTCCCCGCTCCCCCGTTGGGGGCTGATGGCCGCGAAGACGCTCGCCGTGCTGGTCACGGAGGTCCTCCAGGTCGCCCTGCTGACGGTGATCGCCTTCGCGCTGGGCTGGTCGCCGCACGGCAACCCGTTCGCCGTGCTGCTGCTGCTGGTCCTCGGCACGGCGGCCTTCTCGGGCCTCGGTCTGCTGATGGCGGGCACGCTGCGGGCGGAGGCCACGCTGGGCGCCGCCAACCTGGTGTTCCTGCTGTTCCTGGTGGGCGGCGGGGTGATCGTGCCGCTGGAGAAGTTCCCCCCGGGCGCCCAGGACGTGCTCGCCCTGCTGCCGATCTCGGCGCTCTCGGACGGACTGCGCGACGTGCTCCGGCACGGGGCCGCGATGCCGTGGGGCGACCTGGGGATCCTCGCCGTGTGGGCGGCCCTGGGGCTGGCCGCGGCCGGCCGGTTCTTCCGCTGGGAATGACCCGCTCCGGGCCCGCCCGGGACCCTCGTGAAAGCGTGCACAAGCGGACCCTTACGATGGACGGCGTGCCGAACGTGACCCGCGCCGACGCCGTAGCGGCCGTGCGCAACCCCCTCGCCTTCATCGCCGCCCGCTGGACCCCCGATTCCCGGACGGTCCAGCGGGCGGCCCTCGCCGCGCTCGTGATGTCGGTGGTCATCGTGGTCACCGGTGGTGCCGTCCGGCTCACCGGCTCCGGCCTCGGCTGCCCGACCTGGCCGAAGTGCACCGCCGACTCGCTCACCTCGACCAGCGAGATGGGCCTCCACGGCGCCATCGAGTTCGGCAACCGCCTGCTGACGTACGTGCTGTGCGCCGCGGTGGGCTGGGCGATCGTCGCCGCCCGCTCGCAGAAGCCGTACCGGCGCGGGCTCGTCCGGCTGGGCTGGGCGCAGTTCTGGGTCGTGATGGGCAACGCCGTCCTCGGCGGGATCGTCGTGCTGGTGGGGCTGAACCCGTACACGGTCGCGGCCCACTTCCTGCTCTCCTCCGCGCTGATCGCGGTCGCCACGGTGATGTGGCAGCGCACCCGGGAGGGCGACGGGGCGCCCGGGCCGCTGGTCGGCCAGGCCGTGCGGCAGCTGGTGTGGTTCCTGGTCATCGCGTCCGTGCTGCTGATCGCGGTCGGCACGGTGGTCACCGGGGCCGGTCCGCACGCGGGCGACTCCAGCGAGGTCGCGCGCATGCCGCTGGACTGGGAGACCGTGTCCAAGCTGCACGCCGTGCTCGCCTGGATCGTGGTGACGCTGACCTTCGCCCTGTGGTTCGTCCTCAAGGCGGTCGACTCCCCCGAGGGCCCGCTGCACCGCACCCGCGAGCTCTTCCTGGTGCTCCTCGCCCAGGGCGTCATCGGCTACGTCCAGTACTTCACGGACCTCCCCGAGGTCCTGGTCGGCCTGCACATGCTCGGCTCCTGCCTGGTGTGGATCGCGGTCCTGCGCGTCCTGCTGTCCCTGCGCGAGCGCCCGGACACGGTGCTCGACGTGCCGGGACCGGCGGCGGAGGCGACCGTCGGCAGCCACGCCTGACGCCTCCCGGCACCCGCGCCTGGCGCCTCCCGGCACCCGCGCCTGACGCCTCCCGGCGTCCGTACGTGACCGCTGCCGGCCCGCGTCCCCGGCCCAGGCGTACGCCGCCACCAGGTCGTCGACCGCCGGTCCGAGCCAGTCGCGCACCGGCTCGGCCCTGCGGACCCGCCACCCCTTTCGGGAGGGAACGGGAGCGGGCCCGCCGTAGCGGCGCCGCCGGATGTCCTCGACGATCTCGGCGGACGCCCCGAGGCCGGGCAGCTCCTCCAGTGCCTCGCGCCTGGAGATCAGCCGCCCCTCCCGCAGCGTGACCGTCGCCCACGCGGAGGTCACCGGGCCCATGTCGACCCGGACGTCCCGCGTCCACAGGTGCGCCCTGTCCACGGCGGGCCGCCAGAAGTCCCGCTGGTCGGACACCACGAACTCCGCCGGCTCGCGGTCCGGCGCCTGCGGCAGCAGCTCGCCCGGGGCGCCGCCGTACCGGACCCGCCCGAAGACGTGCAGCTCGCGGCGGGTGACGGGGGAACCGGGCGGCACATCAGCTCCTGGTGCGCCAGGTCAGGTGCCGGTGCCCGGGGTCCGCGACCGTGGCCGGGGTCAGGTAGCTGCAGTGCAGCTTCGCCCCGAGTGGGCCGGCGCGCAGCCCCTGGCGCAGGACGCCCACCCGCCACACCGTGCCGGGCCGCACGGGTGCGGGCAGCACCGCGATCAGGTCCAGATCGCTGCGGCCCTCCTGGTGGTCGCCGCCGGCGAGCGAGCCGTGCCGCCCGACGGCGAGAGGGGTTCGAGGGGCTCCAGGGCGCCCAGGAAGCGGTCGAGCAGGGCTTCGGTCCACATCCGCCCGGTCCGGTACGGCATCCGCACCGTCCGGTACGACACGCACCGTCCGGTGGGGCACGCACCGTCCGGTGGGGCACGCACCGTCCGGTACGACACGCTCCGACCGGTGGGGCACGCACCGTCCGGTACGACACGCTCCGACCGGTGGGGCACGCACCGTCCGGTACGACACGCTCCGGCCGGTGGGGCACGCTCCGGCCGGTGGGGCCTTCGTTCATCCCAGCCCGTAGACCCGCCGCGCGTTACCCGCCGCGACCAGCCCCGCCACCCGCTGGGCGTCCGTGAGGGACCACGCGTCCTCCGCCACCCAGCCGCCGAGCACCCGCCCCAGGGCCTCGCGGAACAGCCGGGCACCCACGACGTGCAGCTCGGGCAGTCCGCGGGCCCCGCTGGAGAAGAGGATCTTGCCGAAGGGGGCCAGCTCCAGGATCTCGGCGAGGACCGTCGCCGCGCGGGCGCCGGTGCGGACGAGGGCCGCACCGGAGTCGGCGTAGACGTGCGGGAAGACACCGGCGAGATGGGCGGCCTGCCGGTGGTGGGGGTAGCCGTGCAGCAGCACCAGGTCGGTGCCGAGGCCGGCCGTGGCACGGACGAAGTCGGTCAGCAGGACGGGGTCGGTGCGCTCCCCGCGCAGGCCGGGTTCGCCGAGACCCGCGTGGAGCTGGAGCGGCCGCCCCGCGGCGACGGCGATCCACAGCAGGTGCCGCAGCAGCACGGGGTCGTTCACCTCCCCGCCGGCGCGGCGCCCCGCGAGCCAGCGGCCCGCCGCGCCCCGGACCTCGCCCGGTCCGGGCGGCTCGGGCGCGAGGGCGAGACCGTGGCGCGCGCCGGCCACCGAGGTGAAGGCCACGGCCGTCGCCGCGGCGCCGTGCACCGCTTCGGCGAGGTTGGCGAGGAAGGACTCGACGGTGCCGGAGGTGTCGGCGACCTGCTCGGCCAGCGGTTCCAGCCGGACGATCTCGCGGGCCTCGGCCTCACCCGCGGAGGCGATCTCGTCGGGGCCGGTGAGGTCGCCGGGCAGGCCGGTGTCGACGAGGTAGGTGGTGATGCCGCTGCCGCGCAGCAGTCGGCGGCCCGCCTCCAGCACGCCCAGTTCGCGGCGGCGGGCGAGGTAGCGGGCGGGCGGGCAGTGCGGTTCCAGGCCGAGCAGCGGGGGGCACCAGCGGCGCACCGCGAAGCCGGTCTGGGTGTCGAACAGGGTGGTGCCGGGCGCGGGCGGCCCCTCGGTGCGGGCCAGCTGGGCCTCGAAGGTGCCGAGGCCCAGCTCCGTCCTCAGAACGCCGTGGCAGTGCTGGTCCACCAGGGACGGTGTTTCGATCATCCGGGGCTCCCGCGGTTGGACCGTGTGCTCGATGTGCTCCTCACACGTCCTAACGGGTGAACCCGGCGTCAGGTGTTGCTCAGGTGTTGCTCGGGCCGCCGACCTGGATCCCGGCCATCCGGGTCCACTCGTACGGGCCGGTCGTCACCTTGGCGGCGAACTCGCCGTCGAAGTTCTCGTGGACGGTGATCCCGGACTTCTCGACCGCCTTGGCCGCGATCTCCACACTGGGCGCCACGAGGTCGCCCCAGCCGCCGTCCTCGCCGACGAGCACGATCCGGGCGCCGCGCTCGCCGAGGTGGGCGACCTGGCCCTCGGCGCCGCCGTGCGCCTGGGAGAAGGTGCTGATCCGCTTGGCGAGGCGGGCCGCCGCGCGCTCGGCCTTCGCGGCCCGCTTGGCGTCCGCGGTCTCGTCAACCTGCTTGGTGTCTGCCATGCCCAGGATGCTACCGACGGGTAGATCGAACGGCGACGGCCGGGGTGCGTGGCCTTGACCACGCACCCCGGCCGCCGGGCCGCTCAGGGGCTCTCAGGAAGGGGCCTCACCGGAAGGGGCCCTCACCGCAGGAAGGGGTCCACCGCGACCGCCACGAACAGCAGCGAGACGTAGGTGATGGACCAGTGGAACAGCCGCATCTCCTTGAGCTTGCCGCCCGTGGTCTCCGCCTTCGCGCGGTTCTGGAGGGAGTGCGCCTCCCACAGCCACCAGCCGCCGGCCGCGAGGGCGACCGTGGTGTAGAACCAGCCGGTGTAGCCGAGCGGGGTCAGCAGCAGCGAGACGGCGACCATCACCCAGCTGTAGATGACGATCTGCTTGGCGACCACCTTGTTGGAGGCGATGACCGGCAGCATCGGCACGCCCACGCGCGCGTAGTCCTCGCGCACCTTCATGGACAGCGGCCAGTAGTGCGGCGGGGTCCAGAAGAACATGACGAGGAAGAGGACGACCGGCGCCCACGAGAGGGAGTCGGTGACGGCGGACCAGCCGATCAGGACCGGCATGCAGCCGGCGATGCCGCCCCAGACGATGTTCTGCGAGGTACGGCGCTTGAGGAGCATCGTGTAGACGACGACGTAGAAGAGGAGCGCGCCGAGGGCCAGCCAGGCGGACAGCCAGTTGACGGTCAGGCCGAACAGGAGGGTCGATACGACCGCGAGGGTGATGCCGAAGGCGAGGCACTCGCGGGGGCTGACCATTCCGGTGACCAGCGGACGCTGCGAGGTGCGGTCCATCAGGGCGTCGATGTCGCGGTCGATGTACATGTTCAGCGCGTTGGCGCCGCCCGCCGAGAGATAGCCGCCCAGGCAGGTGAGCAGCACCAGACCGAGGTCCGGCACCCCCTGCTGGGCCAGGAACATCACCGGAACGGTGGTGATCAGCAGCAGCTCGATGATCCGCGGCTTGGTCAGCGCCACGAAGGCCATGACACGGGCCCCCACCGGCCGCCGACTCGGGCTCTGGCTCGTCCCGATAACCCCCGCTGGACGGGATTCAACGGCCGTCACGCACACCCCTGACAGAGACATCCCAGCGAGCCTCCCCGCCTGAAGTACGGGTAAAGGCTCGCGCGTACCACGCCACTGTAGACGTTGCCCATACCCCGGGCTTCGCGGGGGTGGGGTCGTGTTGGGGGGCCACGCCCGGCAGCCGTTCCGGCCCTCGTACGCGGGTGCGCTCATCTCTCGTACGCAGGTGCGCTCATCGATCGCGCGGAGGCTCGATTGAGCGGTCAGATGAGCGGCCCCGTATTCATGTGCCGAAGGCGGCTTCGGCCGGTCGGGAGGCGGATCCCCGGATGGCCCGGCAGTCTGGAACGACTCGAAAAAACGCACGTCCCCACGGGGGTAGGCTCGACGACGGCCGGTGGTTATCCAGTCACCGGCAGCCGGTGGGCGCGCGCCCGAAGCAACCGGTATTCGACATGTGGAGAGGAGCCCTGACCCAGGGTGAGCACCAAGCCGACCACCACAGACCTCGAGTGGACCGAGTTGGACCAGCGGGCCGTCGACACCGCCCGCGTCCTGGCCGCCGACGCCGTACAGAAGGTCGGCAACGGCCATCCCGGTACGGCGATGAGCCTGGCGCCTGCCGCGTACACCCTCTTCCAGAAGGTGATGCGGCACGACCCCGCCGACGCCGACTGGGTCGGCCGCGACCGCTTCGTGCTGTCCGCGGGCCACTCGTCCCTGACCCTCTACACCCAGCTGTACCTGGCCGGCTTCGGCCTGGAGCTGGACGACCTGAAGGCCTTCAGGACGTGGGGCTCGAAGACCCCCGGCCACCCGGAGTACGGGCACACCACGGGCGTCGAGACCACCACCGGTCCGCTGGGCCAGGGTGTGGCCAACGCGGTGGGCATGGCCATGGCCGCCCGCTACGAGCGCGGTCTGTTCGACCCGGAGGCGCCGCAGGGCGAGTCCCCCTTCGACCACTTCGTCTACTGCATCGCCGGTGACGGCTGCCTCCAGGAGGGCATCTCCGCCGAGGCGTCCTCGCTGGCCGGTCACCAGAAGCTCGGCAACCTGGTGCTGCTGTGGGACGACAACCACATCTCGATCGAGGGCGACACCGAGACGGCCGTCTCCGAGGACACGGTCAAGCGGTACGAGGCGTACGGCTGGCACGTGCAGCGGGTCGCCCCGAAGCCGGACGGCGACCTCGACCCGCACGCTCTCCACGACGCGATCGAGGCGGCGAAGCAGGTCACGGACCGCCCGTCGTTCATCGCGATGCGCTCGATCATCGCCTGGCCCGCCCCGAACGCGCAGAACACCGAGGCCGCGCACGGCTCGGCGCTCGGCGACGAGGAGGTCGCGGCCACCAAGCGCGTCCTGGGCTTCGACCCGGAGCAGTCCTTCGAGGTCGCGGACGAGGTCATCGCCCACACCCGGCAGGCCCTGGAGCGCGGTGCCCAGGCGAAGGCGGAGTGGGAGAAGTCCTACCAGCTGTGGCGGGACAACAACCCCGAGCGCGCGGCCGAGTACGACCGCGTCGCGGCGGCCGAGCTGCCGGCCGGCTGGGAGGAGCAGATCCCGGTCTTCGAGCCCGGCAAGGGCGTCGCCACCCGGGCCGCGTCCGGCAAGGTGCTCCAGGCGCTCGGCGCGGTGATCCCCGAGCTGTGGGGCGGTTCGGCCGACCTGGCCGGCTCGAACAACACGACGATCGACAAGACGTCGTCGTTCCTCCCGGCGGACAACCCGCTGCCGGAGGCGAGCCCGTACGGCCGCACGGTGCACTTCGGCATCCGCGAGCACTCGATGGCCGCGGAGATGAACGGCATCGCGCTGCACGGCAACACCCGCGTCTACGGCGGCACGTTCCTCGTGTTCTCCGACTACATGCGCAACGCGGTCCGGCTGTCGGCCCTGATGCACCTGCCGGTGACCTACGTGTGGACGCACGACTCCGTCGGTCTCGGCGAGGACGGTCCCACCCACCAGCCGGTCGAGCACCTGGCGTCGCTGCGCGCGATCCCCGGCCTGAACGTGGTCCGCCCCGCCGACGCCAACGAGACGGCGATCGCCTGGCGCGAGATCCTCAAGCGCTACACGAAGGTCTTCGGCAAGGGCGCCCCGCACGGCCTGGTCCTCACCCGCCAGGGCGTGCCGACGTACGAGCCGAACGAGGACGCGGCCAAGGGCGGCTACGTCCTGGTGGAGGCCTCCACCGGCACGCCCGAGCTGATCCTGATCGCGACCGGTTCCGAGGTGCACCTGGCCGTCGAGGCGCGCGAGCGGCTGGAGGCCGACGGCGTGCCGACGCGGGTGGTGTCCATGCCGTCCGTGGAGTGGTTCGAGGAGCAGGACCAGGGGTACCGGGACAGCGTGCTGCCGCCTTCCGTGAAGGCCCGGGTCGCCGTCGAGGCGGGTATCGGCCTCACCTGGCACCAGTACGTCGGGGACGCCGGCCGCATCGTTTCCCTGGAGCACTTCGGTGCCTCCGCCGACGGCAAGGTCCTCTTCCGCGAGTTCGGCTTCACTGCCGAGAACGTGGCCGACAAGGCCCGGGAATCCCTCGCGGCCGCCCAGCGCTGACGCCCGTACACGACCCGTAGGAGATGTAATTCCATGACAGACGCACTCAAGCGCCTCTCCGAGGAGGGCGTCGCGATCTGGCTGGACGACCTGTCGCGCAAGCGGATCACGTCCGGCAACCTCGCCGAGCTGATCGACCAGCAGCACGTCGTGGGCGTCACCACCAACCCGTCGATCTTCCAGAAGGCGATCTCGCAGGGCGACGGTTACGACCAGCAGCTCTCCGACCTCGCCGCCCGCAAGGTCACCGTCGAAGAGGCCATCCGCATGATCACGACGGCGGACGTCCGTGACGCCGCCGACATCCTGCGCCCGGTCTTCGACGCCACCGGCGGCCAGGACGGCCGGGTGTCGATCGAGGTCGACCCACGTCTCGCCCACAACACCAAGGCGACGGTCGCCGAGGCCAGGCAGCTGGCCTGGCTGGTCGACCGCCCCAACACGCTGATCAAGATCCCGGCCACGATGGGCGGCCTGCCGGCCATCACCGAGGTCGTCGGCCTGGGCATCAGCGTCAACGTCACGCTGATCTTCTCCCTGGAGCGCTACCGCCAGGTCATGGACGCGTACCTGGCCGGCCTGGAGAAGGCCAGGGAGCGCGGTCTGGACCTGTCCCTGATCCACTCGGTGGCGTCCTTCTTCGTGTCCCGCGTGGACACCGAGATCGACAAGCGGCTCGACGCGCTCGGCACCGACGAGGCCAAGGCCGCCCGCGGCAAGGCCGGCGTGGCCAACGCCCGGCTCGCCTACCAGGCGTACGAGGAGGTCTTCGCGGGCGAGCGCTGGAGCGCCCTGGAGAAGGCGGGCGCGAACAAGCAGCGTGCCCTGTGGGCGTCCACCGGCGTGAAGGACCCGGCGTACCGCGACACGATGTACGTCGTCGACCTGGTCGCGCCGAACACGGTGAACACCATGCCCGAGGCGACCCTGTTCGCCACCGAGGACCACGGCGAGGTCACCGGCGACACCGTGGCCGGCACCTACGAGCAGGCCCGCGCCGACCTCGACGCGGTCGAGAAGCTCGGGATCTCGTACGACGACGTGGTGCAGCTCCTGGAAGACGAGGGCGTCGAGAAGTTCGAGGCGTCCTGGAACGACCTGCTCAAGTCGACCGAGGCGGAGCTCCAGCGCCTCGCCCCTTCGGAGGGCTGAGAATTTGTCGAGCAGCAATCCGCTGCGTGACCCCGCAGACCGACGGCTCCCGCGTATCGCGGGGCCGTCGGGTCTGGTCATCTTCGGTGTCACGGGCGATTTGTCACGGAAGAAGCTGATGCCCGCGGTGTACGACCTCGCCAACCGGGGTCTGCTGCCGCCGGGCTTCTCGCTGGTCGGGTTCGCCCGCCGCGAATGGGCCCACGAGGACTTCGCCCAGGAAGTCCACGACGCGGTGAAGGAGCACGCCCGCACCCCCTTCCGCGAGGAGGTCTGGCAGCAGCTCATCCAGGGCATGCGCTTCGTGCAGGGCACCTTCGACGACGACGACGCCTTCGAGCGGCTGCGCTCGACGATCGACGAACTCGACAAGGCACAGGGCACGGGCGGCAACTTCGCCTTCTACCTGTCGGTGCCCCCGGGCGCCTTCCCGGTGGTCATCCAGCAGCTGAAGAAGCACCAGCTGGCCGACCAGTCGAAGGGTTCGTGGCGGCGCGCGGTCATCGAGAAGCCGTTCGGCCACGACCTGAGGTCGGCCGAGGAACTCAACGCGATCGTCCACGAGGTCTTCGCCCCGGACCAGGTCTTCCGCATCGACCACTACCTGGGCAAGGAGACCGTCCAGAACATCCTGGCGCTGCGCTTCGCCAACACGATGTTCGAGCCGATCTGGAACCGGTCCTTCGTCGACCACGTGCAGATCACGATGGCCGAGGACATCGGCATCGGCGGCCGGGCCGGCTACTACGACGGCATCGGCGCCGCCCGGGACGTCATCCAGAACCACCTCCTGCAGCTGATGGCGCTGACCGCGATGGAGGAGCCCGCCTCCTTCGACGCGGACGCGCTCGCCGCGGAGAAGACCAAGGTCCTCGGTGCCGTCCGGCTGCCGAAGGACCTGGGCCGCGACACGGTGCGCGGTCAGTACGCGGCCGGCTGGCAGGGCGGCGAGAAGGCGGTCGGCTACCTCCAGGAGGAGGGCATCGACCCCAAGTCGAAGACCGACACCTACGCGGCCATCAAGCTGGAGGTGGACAACCGCCGCTGGGCGGGCGTCCCCTTCTACCTGCGCACCGGCAAGCGCCTGGGCCGCCGCGTCACCGAGATCGCGGTCGTCTTCCAGCGCGCCCCGCACTCGCCCTTCGACCACACGGCGACGGAGGAGCTGGGCAAGAACGCGATCGTCATCCGGGTCCAGCCCGACGAGGGCGTCACCGTCCGCTTCGGCTCCAAGGTCCCCGGCACCTCCATGGAGATCCGGGACGTGTCGATGGACTTCGCGTACGGCGAGTCCTTCACGGAGTCCAGCCCGGAGGCGTACGAGCGCCTCATCCTGGACGTGCTGCTCGGCGACTCGAACCTCTTCCCGCGCACCGAGGAGGTCGAGCTGTCCTGGAAGATCCTCGACCCGATCGAGCAGTACTGGGACGCCAACGGCACGCCGGCCCAGTACCTGGCCGGTACCTGGGGCCCCGTCGAGGCGGACGAGATGCTCGAACGAGACGGACGGAGCTGGCGCCGGCCATGAAGATAGACCTCACGGACACCACGGCCAGCAAGATCAACAAGGCGCTGGTGCAGGGGCGGCGGGCCATCGGCACGCCGGCCGTGGGCATGGTGCTCACGCTGGTCATCGTCACGGACGAGGAGAACGCGTACGACGCGCTCAAGGCCGCGGGCGACGCGTCGCGCGAGCACCCCTCGCGCACGCTCGTGGTGATCAAGCGTGTCTCCCGTTCCCCGCGCGACCGCACCCAGTCCCGCCTGGACGCCGAGGTGCGGGTGGGCGCGGACGCGGGCACCGGCGAGACGGTCATCCTGCGCCTGTACGGCGAGGTGGCCGACCACGCGCAGTCGGTCGTGCTGCCGCTGCTGCTGCCGGACGCGCCCGTGGTCGCCTGGTGGCCGGTGAACGCGCCGCTCGACCCGGCCGCCGACCCGCTCGGCGCGCTGGCCCAGCGCCGCGTCACCGACACCTACGCCGCCGAGCAGCCGGTGCGGGATCTGACGGCCCGTTCCGAGACCTACGCCCCCGGTGACACCGACCTGTCGTGGACCCGCATCACGCCCTGGCGTTCGATGCTGGCCGCGGCTCTCGACCAGGTCACCTGCGAGGTCGAGTCGGTCGAGGTGGAGGGCGAGGAGTTCAACCCGAGCTGCGAGCTGCTGGCGATGTGGCTCGGCGACCGGCTGGGCGTGCCCGTCCAGCGGTCGCTGTCCGGCGGGCCGGGCCTCACGGCCGTACGGCTGTCGACGTCCTGCGGCCCGATCGTGCTGGACCGGGCCGACGGCTCGCTGGCCACGCTGTCCATCGACGGGCAGCCCGACCGTGCGGTGGCGCTCAAGCGCCGGGACACGGCGGAGCTGATCGCCGAGGAGCTGCGGCGGCTCGACCCGGACGACACCTACGCGTCGGCACTGCGGTTCGGGGTGGAGCGGTTGCACACCTCGGACGACGGGGGTGACCGGGTGGCCGGGGGTTCCGCCGTGGCGGAACCGACGGTCGACGCTCCGGAAGCCGTCGCCAAAGGAGAACCAGGAGAACCGGTCGCGGTCCCCACTCCCCTCGAAGTGGCCGCGAAAGCACCCGCGGGGGAAGCGACGGCGCAGGCCCCGGTGAAGAAGGCGGCCGCGAAGTGAGCACGCCCCAGCTCGTCGTGCACCGCGACAAGGATCTGATGGCCCGGGCCGCCGCGGCCCGTCTCATCACGAAGATCGTGGACGCGCAGGCCTCCCGGGGCCACGCGTCCGTGGTCCTCACCGGCGGCCGCAACGGCAACGGCCTGCTGGCCGCGCTGGCGGCGGCCCCCGCCCGCGACGCCGTGGACTGGGGCCGGCTCGACCTGTGGTGGGGCGACGAGCGGTTCCTGCCCGAGGGCGACCCGGACCGCAATGTCACGCAGGCCCGCGAGGCCCTGCTGGACTCGGTGCCCCTGGACCCGGAGCGCGTGCACGCCATGCCCGCGTCGGACGGCCCCCACGGCACCGACGTGGAGGAGGCCGCGGCCGGCTACGCGGAGGAGCTGGCCCGCGCGGCCGGTCCGGAGAACCACGGCCGCGTGCCCGGCTTCGACGTCCTGATGCTGGGCGTCGGCCCGGACACCCACGTGGCCTCGCTCTTCCCCGAGCTGCCGGCCGTGCGGGAGACCGAGCGCACGGTGGTCGGCGTGCGCGGCGCGCCCAAGCCGCCGCCGACCCGCACCACCCTCACCCTTCCGGCGATCCGGTCGGCGCGTGAGGTGTGGCTGCTGGCGGCGGGCGAGGACAAGGCGCAGGCGGTGGCCATCGCCCTGTCGGGCGCGGGCGAGATCCAGGCCCCGGCGGCCGGTGCGCGGGGCCGCGCCCGCACCCTGTGGCTGCTGGACGCGGCGGCGGCGTCGCAACTGCCGCGCTCGCTGTATCCGCCGGCTTCGCCCTGAGACGAGTGGGGGGGGGGGGGGGGGGGGGGGGGGGGGGGGGGCCCCCCCCCCCCCCCCCCCGCGGTCCCGTGACCCACCCGCACGTAGAGCCCGCTCACCCCGCGGCGCACTCCGCGCAGGTGCCGAAGATCTCCACCGTGTGGGCCACGTTCACG
>NZ_JBICUZ010000019.1:0-124268 GCF_043198675.1 Streptomyces sp. NPDC048734
CGTGCCGTGCGGCCGCTCCGGGGTCCCCTCCGAACGCGGGAAGAACTCGTACCAGGAGCCGTACAGCGCCCGCTCCCGCTCCACCAGCAGGGGCAGCGTCTCGGACTCGGTGACCAGCTCCCGCACCGGATGGCGGGCCAGGACCACGTCCACCTCGGGCGCCAGCGCCGCCGCCAGCCGGGAGGCCGCCGGACGGGCCTCGTCGCGCAGGGCGTCGACCGCGGCGAGCAGGACGTCCCGCTTCGCCCTGACGTCGGCGTCCGCCTCGGGCACCCCGGCGGCGGCGCGCTCGTACAGCCGGGCGCCCTCCTCCAGGACCAGGCCGGTGTCGATGCCCGCGGGGATCTTGATGCGCGCGTGGTGCCGCCAGGTGCTGACCGGGTCGCCCCAGGCCTCCACGGTGTACGTCCAGCGGCCGGGCTCGTCCGGGGTGACGTCGGCGCCCCAGCGGTCGGTGCCGGGGGCCAGCTCGCGCATCGGCGTCCAGGGACCGGGGCGGCCGTCGGGACCGCGCAGCACGACGTTGGCGGCGACGGCGTCGTGGCCCTCGCGGAACACGGTGGCCGAGACCTGGAAGGTCTCTCCGGTGACCGCCTTGGCGGGGCGGCGACCGCGCTGGACGACCGGCCGGACGTCGAGGACGGGTATGCGCCCCACGGCCGTCCCGTCACCCGCGGAGGATCGCTCCGGGGCCGGCGGTCCGGCGGCGGCGGGTCGCACGGGGGGTGGTGCCGCGGTGCGAGGGGGTGTCGGGGGTGCTGACGAGTGGTGCGTGGCGGGCATGACCGCTCCTGTCCGCATCAACGAGGGTGGGCGGATGGATGTGGGGAGGTGGGTCCTGCGACATGCGTGCTGGGTGGTGCCGGGCGGTGCGGGGGCGCGCCGGGAACCGGGCGCGCCGGGGCGCGGTCCGGCAGCCGGGCGCCGGGGTCGGGCACGTCGCACGGCGTGCTCTCGTCGTACGGTGTGCTCTGGTCGTACGGGTCGTAAGGGTCGTACGGGTTCTGTACCGGAGGAGCCTTCCCACCCTATTCGGGTGAGCAATCCGGCAGGTTGCTAACTAGTCGCGCGCATGTATTCATGAAGTTTTGCCTCTTCCGTGGGGGCGGTTCCGGCGAGCGCGGCACTCGCCGGAGTTCGTCCGGTGAAGCGGGAATCCGGCCGGACACCTTGCCGTTCGTGACCCCTGCGACCGGGCCCTTTTCCACCGACGCGGGGGTGTCTCCGGGCGTGCGGCCGTAGACGGCGCGGCCGTGGCCGCGCCGTACGGTGGCGCCGCCGCCGTACGGGAACAGGTCGCGCGTCCCGTGTCGTGCCGTTCGTGTGCCCCGTCGCGCCGGTGAACACTCCGGGGCGTCCCGGGGGAACAGACCGAGGGCCGATCCATGGTCCGGGTTCCCCTCCTCGACTCGGTGCGTGGCGGCGGTGCCGGATGCGCCCCCGCAGCCTCTCGTGCGGCGCGAAGTGTCACAAGGTGGCCCGTGGGGGTGGAACCGGCCATAAAGGGGCGCACGCGGGGGCTCCGGGGCGCCCGCCAGGGCGGCAGCGGGGGCCGGGTGGGTCGACCGCGCCTACCCGGGGGCGTCCGGTGCCGACCCGGGGCGTCCGGCGTGGCGGGAAAAGACCCGTCGGCGGCCGAAAGCACGGGCCCGGCGGCGGCTGCCTCCAGCAAGTCCGGCACCGACGCCGGTACCGTCGTGAGAGACGTTGACGCACACTGCCGTGCGCCACTTCCTCACGCACGCCGAGGTGGAATGTGAAGGCGATCCGTCGATTCACTGTCCGACCCCTTCTCCCCGAACCCCTCCGGCCGCTCAGTGACCTCGCGCGCAACCTGCGCTGGTCATGGCACGCGGAAACCCGTGACCTCTTCCGGCAGGCCGACCCCGAACACTGGGCGGCCTCGGGCGGCGACCCCGTACGGCTGCTCGGAGCCGTGGACGCGGCACGCCTCCAGGAACTGGCCGGGGACGACCGCTTCCTGGGCCGGCTGGCCGCCGCCGCCGACGATCTGCACGCCTACCTGACCGGCGACCGCTGGTACCAGCAGCAGTCCGCCGGGCTGCCCGCCGCCGTCGCCTACTTCTCCCCGGAGTTCGGCGTCACGGCCGCCCTGCCCCAGTACTCCGGCGGCCTCGGCATCCTCGCCGGCGACCACCTCAAGGCCGCCAGCGACCTGGGCGTCCCCCTCATCGGGGTCGGGCTGCTCTACCGGCACGGCTACTTCCGCCAGACCCTCTCCCGCGACGGCTGGCAGCAGGAGCACTATCCCGTCCTCGACCCCAACGAACTGCCGGTGACCCAGCTGAAGGAGGAGGACGGCACCCCCGCCCAGGTCTCCCTCGCCCTCCCCGGCGGAAAACAACTGCACGCCAGGATCTGGCTGGCCCAGGTCGGCCGGGTGCCGCTGCTCATGCTCGACTCCGACACCGAGGACAACGACCCCGGCGAACGCGGGGTGACCGACCGGCTCTACGGCGGCGGCAGCGAGCACCGGCTGCTCCAGGAGATGCTGCTCGGCATAGGAGGTGTCCGTGCGGTCCGCGCGTACTGCCGGCTGACCGGGCACGCCCCGCCCGAGGTGTTCCACACCAACGAGGGGCACGCCGGGTTCCTCGGCCTGGAGCGGATCGCCGAGCTGTGCGACGAGGGGCTCGACTTCGACTCCGCCCTGGAGGCGGTCCGGGCCGGAACCGTCTTCACCACGCACACCCCCGTCCCGGCCGGCATCGACCGCTTCGACCGCGAACTGGTCGCCCGGCACTTCGGCCCCGGCGCCGAACTCCCGCGCATCGACGTCGGCCGCGTCCTCGCCCTGGGCAGGGAGACCTATCCGGGCGGCGGGTCCAACCTCTTCAACATGGCCGTCATGGGCCTGCGCCTCGCCCAGCGCGCCAACGGCGTCTCCCTCCTGCACGGCCAGGTCAGCCGGGAGATGTTCGCCGGCCTGTGGCCCGGCTTCGACCCGGAGGACGTGCCGATCACCTCCGTCACCAACGGCGTGCACGCCCCGACCTGGGTCGCGCCCGAGGTGCTGCGCCTCGGCGCCCGGCAGATCGGCGACCGGCGGGCCGAGGACGCGCTGAGCGTCGGCGGCTCCGACCGCTGGGACTCCGTCGCCGAGATCGCCGACGAGGAGATCTGGAACCTCCGCCGCGACCTGCGCGGGCAGCTCGTCGCGGAGGTACGGGACCGGCTCCGCGCCTCCTGGCGGCAGCGCGGCGCCGGCACGGCCGAGCTGGGCTGGATCGACGGCGTGCTCGACCCCGACGTCCTCACCATCGGGTTCGCCCGCCGCGTCCCGTCGTACAAACGGCTCACGCTGATGCTGCGGGACCGCGACCGGCTGACGGAGCTGCTCCTGCACCCCGAGCGGCCCGTCCAGATCGTCGTGGCCGGCAAGGCGCACCCGGCGGACGACGGCGGCAAACGCCTCATCCAGGAACTGGTGCGCTTCGCCGACGACCCGCGCGTGCGCCACCGCATCGTCTTCCTCCCCGACTACGGCATGGCCATGGCGCAGAAGCTGTACCCCGGCTGCGACATCTGGCTGAACAACCCGCTGCGCCCGCTGGAGGCCTGCGGCACGTCCGGCATGAAAGCGGCCCTCAACGGCTGCCTCAACCTCTCCGTCCTGGACGGCTGGTGGGACGAGTGGTTCCGGCCCGACTTCGGCTGGGCCATCCCCACCGCGGACGGCTCCGGCACCGACACCGACCACCGCGACGACATCGAGGCGGCGGCGCTGTACGACCTGCTGGAGCAGCGCGTCACCCCGCGCTTCTACGAGCGCGGCGCGGGCGGGCTGCCCGACCGCTGGATCGAGATGGTCCGCCAGACCATCACCCACCTCGGCCCCAAGGTGCTGGCCGGCCGCATGGTCCGCGAGTACGTCGAACGGCTCTACACCCCCGCCGCCCAGGCCCACCGGGCCCTGGACCCCGACGCGGCCCGCGACCTCGCCGCCTGGAAGGCGAAGGTGCGCGCGGCCTGGCCCTCGGTCACCGTCGACCACGTCGAGACCTCCGCGGCCACCCCGACCGCCGAACTCGGCACGACCCTCGCCCTGCGGGTCCGCCTGCGCCTGGGCGACCTCACCCCCGACGACGTGGAGGTCCAGGCCGTCTCCGGCCGCGTAGACGCGGAGGACCGCATCACGGACGGCACGGCCGTCCCCCTGAAACCGGTGGGCGGCCCCGACCTGGAGGGCAACTGGCTCTACGAGGGCCCCCTCTCCCTCGACCGCACGGGCCCCTACGGCTACACGGTCCGCATCCTCCCCGACCACCCGCTGACCGCCTCGGGCGCGGAACTGGGCCTGGTGACGGTGCCTTCGGAGGAACTGGTGGAGGGGGCGGGGGTGTTGATGCGGTAGAGGGCTCCCGGTTCCTCGTCTCTTCGTCGCCGGGGCTCGGGGGAGTCCCGGCGACGTCCGTCTCGTGGAGGCGGACGGTTGCGGCGAGGGAGGCGGCTACGGGGACGCGGTCCGGTCCGTGGCTACGGGTACGGGTCGGCGGCTACGGGTACGGCTTCTCGCCCTTCGCCAGCATCGCCACGTACTTCTCGATCCGGCGCGCCCGGGTCTCGGCCCTCTTGGCGTCCTGGATCCGGTACAGGATCGCGTAGCGGTTCTGCCGGTCCAGTGCCTCGAAGAACTCCGCCGCGGCCGGGTCGGCGGCCAGGGCCACCGCGAGGTCGTCGGGCACCGTGGCGGTCCTCGCGCTGTCGTAGGCCGCCTCCCAGCGGCCGTCCGCCTTGGCGCGGTCGACCTCGGCCTGCCCCGGCGGACGCATCCGGCCCTGCTCGATCAGGGCGGTCGCCTTGTCCCGGTTGACCTTGGACCACCTGCTGCGCGGCCTGCGCGGGGTGAACCGCTGGAGCCACCACTGATCGTCGAACGCGGCCTTCTGACCGTCGATCCAGCCGTGGCACAGCGCCACGTCGAGCGCGGCCGCGTAGTCCAGCGCGACGATCCCGGGGCCCTTCTTGCGCAGCTTGAGCCAGATGCCGGGCGAGACGGCGTGGTTCTCATCGAGCCACGCCTCGAACGCCCCGGCGGATGCGAACACGACGATCTCCAAGTCCTGAGTCACCCCGGCAGCGAACCACACCCGGCCGGTCGACATGACGCATTCGGGCTACGCCGTAGTGCGTTCCGGGTATGGCCGTAGACCCCGGTCAGCCCGAAGCCGAACCGCTCCGCGTGCTCGATCAGCGCAGCAGAATCGCGGAGCAGGCCGAGGCGGGGGCGGCCCTGATCGTCACGCGGGACAGCCGGCCGGTCACGGGTGTCCCCGACCTCGACCTGCCCGCGGCCACGGACGAGGAGATCGGCGCGACCCTGCGCGGGTGGGGAGCGGCCTCGACGACTGACGCGTCACGGTGCGTCGGGCTTCGGTTCTCTTTGGAGGCCGACGTGTTCGAGGCTGTCCTCTGCCGATGGATATCGACGTCTCACATCCCGCGGTCTGGGCCGTACCAAGGCTCGCAGCGTTCGTCAGCAGACATCGGGAGGTGCCGCAGTTCCACAGGGCCTGGGGAGAAAGCCGAACTGTTGGGGCCGCTCATGTCTTCGCCGATCAGGTGGCGGTAGAGCCATTCGGCGAAGCTGATGTGGTGCTCCGTCCAGGTTTCGTCATAGGTGACCACGAGCCTGGTGGCGTCGGAGGCGGCGTCAAGGAAGATCGTCTCTCCTCGGTCGGTGCTCGCGATCGGCCAGAGGCCGTCGCGGGTGCCGAATCTCAACTCCTCGAGTCCGAAGAGCCGATGGGGGTCTTCGTCCGCGTCGAGGTCGAGCTCCTCCCAGGGCACCTCGGACCACGCCTGGATGGTGTCCCGCATCCACCGCCCCAGGTTCCAGCGCTCGGTCGCGGGGTGTGAGAGGTACAGGTGGCCGTTGAGTTTGATCGGGGCGTATGTGTCGACGATGGCCCGGTAGTCGGCCGGCAGTTGAATGCCGAGTTCGGTGTGGAGGCGGTCCCATGCCGATGGCTCGGCATAGCGGTTCGGGGCCGGTCCGAGCATGGCCATGGTGGCAGCCAGGTAGTCGATTACGGGCACCTCGTCAGGATGGGCCGGCGCTGGGCAGCACGCAGTGGCAGAGTGATCGTCCGAATCACCTTACGGATCATGCCGGACTGCGGTCCCCGCGGGTCGGGCCGCCGATATGCGACAAGTGAGCACGGCGGCAGCGATACCGGTCATGTGCGGAGCCATTGGCGAAGTACCCAACCGTGATCACGTCAGTTGAGACGACCTCTCACTGTCCGCGCAGCCCTGGTTGATTCTTGAGGCCGGATATCAGGGCACGCAGGCCGGGTGTCGTCGTGGTGAGGACGGTGTCCGGGGCGTCGCTCTCGCGGAGGTGGAGGGTTCCGGTGGGGGTGGCGGCGACGTAGACGCAGTTCGAGCCGTCTCCGCTGAAGGAGGACTTCTGCCAGTTGAGGTCTTGCATGGCTGTTCCTTTCACAAGGACTGAATGCGGTGGTGGATGAAGGAGCGTGACTCGGCTGCTGTCAGGGCGCAGGACTCCATGCGGTCGAGCACGGCTCGGTACTTGTCCAACTGCGCTGCCGCGTCGAGAAACTCGCAGGCGCCGTGGTGTGAGTCCAACTGGACCGTGTCGAGTTGGGGGACCGGTCCCTCCGCATAGTCGAAGGACTGGCCGGTCGTGGGGAAGTCGTTCGTCTCGAAGGGGATCACTCTGATCGTGACGTGGGGAAGTTCGCTCATGTCGATCAGGTGCTTCAGCTGCCCACGAGTGACGACGGGGCCGCCGAAACCCATGCGCAGGGCCGCCTCATGGATGACAGCTGTGTACGGGGGCGGGTTCTCCCTGTGCAGCACACCCTGGCGCTTCATGCGGTGGGTGAGGCGGTGCTCGATCTCGTACTGCCGCATGGGCGGGACCACGGCCTGGAAAAGGGCCCGGGCGTGGTCGGTGGTCTGGAGCAGCGCCGGGATGTGGAAGAGGAGAGCCACGCGCAGTGCGGTGGCGTGGTGCTCCAGTTCGGCCAGATCGACGAGTGCGACCGGCACGTGGTCGCGGTACTCCTCCCACCAACCGCGTGTGCGACGGCCCGTCATGGCGGCAAGGGCGTCGATCAGCCGCTCGTCGGAGCAGTCGTAACTGTGGGCCATGGCGCGGACCCGGTCGGCGCTCACCGGTGTGCGCCCTGTCTCGATCATGCTGATGCGCGCCTGGTTGACGCCGAGGAGTTGGGCGGCACCGGTGGTCGAGAGCCCGGTGCGCTCACGGAGTTTGCGCAGTTCCGCGCCCAGCCTCCGCTGACGGAGCATGGGGCTGTTGGTGGGCGGCACGGCGTCTCCTTCCTGACCGCAAAGCGGCGCTCCATCCCTCACACGAGTGAAGGTTAGAGAATTACTGTTCAGTTTGTTAGAGGTATCTAACCATCTGCTCTACCGTGGTTGTCGCCGCTCAACAGCCCCCGCCCATAAGCCGGAAGCGCACCCACCAGGCACTGCCACCGCCCGGCGCGGGCCATGAGCGAGTCGTTCGGTTCCCCTTTTCCTCGGAGGAGTTCTCATGGTCACCGTAGCCCCGCCCGACACCTGGGTGTACGCCCTTCGGCTGCCGCACGACCCCCGCGCCGCACGGGTCGCACGTATGACCGTGCGGGCGGTGCTCCGCGGGCACGGGAGGGAGGAAGTGCTTGAAGCCGTCGAGCTGTTGGCCTCCGAGCTGGTCGCCAACGCCTACCTGCACACCCGAGGGCCCGCCTCCCTGCGGATGACCGCCCTGAGCGACGGGCGGATCAGGGTCGGCGTGTGCGACAGCCACCCGTACATCCCCGCGCCCTTCGCCAAGCCGCCCGGGGACCGGGTGCCGCCCGCCGACGTGGACCGGGAGGGCGGGCGCGGGCTGTACCTCGTGCAGGAGTACGCGGACTGGTGGGGCGGGTGGCCGCTGGAGGGTGGCCGGCTCGGGCGGGGCGGGGGGAAGTTGCTGTGGTTCGAGGTCGGGGGAGGGGGCGGCCGCCGTCTCGGAGGCTGAGCGTCTTCGGTTACTGGAAGAGCAACTTCCCTGCATCGCAAGTGACTTGAGCGGAACGTTGTCAGTGGCCCTCGATACGTTCTGCATGCGTCGCGGCTTGCGCAGCCCCGCCGCGCACCTCGTGGCCGGTACGACCGGCACGCCCCGGACGACGTAGGGACACCCATGGAACCCGTATTCGCCGACTTCTCCACCGACCCGGCCCAGCTGTCGAACGCCCTGGTCGCCCACCACCGTTGCGGGATCGCACCCTCGCACCTCGCGCTGGGCGCCGGCGGGTACGTCAGGCTGGACTTCACGGTGGGGGAGCGGGAGGAGATCGCCGAGGCCGTCGTCGCGGTGACCGTCGTCGGTACGGGCGCTCCGATGGACGTCCTGCTCAACGGCAAGGCCCTCGCCGAGGAGTTGGCCGTACCGGGGGACGGGGGGCACAGCGACCCGCGGGTCACCGTCCTCAGTGTGCCGGGGGAACTCCTGGCCGCAGGCGACAACCTGCTCGAGATACGCAACCCCGAGGGCGCGGAAGGACTGCTGCGGCTGCGGGCCGTGACCGTGGACCCCGCGCACGACCGGGAGCGGGCGGAGCGTGCCAGGGAGGCGCGGGCGGCCGGGCGGTCCGTCGTCGCCTACACCACCGAGGTCCGTGCCCCCGGCTCCGCCGTCTGGCAGACCGGCCCCCGGCTGCTCTTCCACGTCGACAGCATCCACAGCGGCGACAGCGGCGACCGGGCCCTGCCCGCGCACCTCGCCTGGCGCGGGGTGGACGGGTCGGAGGCGGCGATCGGGCTACGCGTGGACCTGTCCGGTTTCCTGGGCCACCGCACGACCGCCGACGGCGCGGTCACCGAGTACCGCGGCACCCTCGCCGACCGCCGGGCCTACCCCGAGGGCACGGCCGGGGCTCCCCTGCACCGGTTCTCCACCGAGGAGGGGCACGACGGCGCCTGGTCCCCTTCCGGCGAGCTGCGGCTGCTGCTCGACGACGGCGGGGCGCCCGTGGAGCGCGTGTCCTGGACTGACCGGCGGGGCACCACCGCCTCGGTCGTTCTCAGCTCCACCCACAAGCCCGGTGTGCGGGAACCCGCAGGCGAACTGCGGGACATCACCCGTACGGTCGTCGACGTCGAGGCGAGCGACGAGTTCGACGTGGTGGGCGAGGTCGCGGACAACCTGCTCACCAAGTCCTGGAGCAAGTGGCTGGCCAACGACGAGACCGCCGAGCTGGACTTCACCCTCGAACGCCCCGCCGCCGTCGCCGCGTACCGGCTGACCTCGGCGAACGACGCCCCCGAGCGGGACCCGCAGGACTGGGAGCTCCAGGGATCGCACGACGGGGGCCACTGGACGACCGTGGACTCCCGCACCGGCGAACGCTTCCGGCAGCGCCACGAGACGAAGGAGTACGCCGTCGCCTCACCCGCGTCCTACGCCCACTACCGCCTGAGCATCACCTGCAACCAGGGCTCCGACCAGACCCAGCTCTCCCGGGTCCAGTTCCTCGCGGGCGAAACCCCGGCCGCCGGGCCGACGCACGGTGCCGCCGACTTCACCGGCTACCGGGCGCCGAGCGGGGGCGACCCCGTCGGCTACCGGGGCACGCGCGTTCCCGGCCCCTGGTCCGACACTCCCGGCCGCGACGAGGACGAGGGAGCGGGGCAGGCCCTGCAGAAGCTGCTCGCCGGCGACCTCGGCGAGACGGCCCGCGGCCTGGACGACGCCGCCCGGCTCATCGGCAAGCTGGCGGCGTACCTGAAGAACTCCTGAGGCCGTGGCGGCCCGCCACGGACGGGCAGGGAGCGGTGTGCGGGGCGGTCATCAGCACGGCCACGCTCGACGGGCGGCACCACCACGGTACGTGCGCTTGTCGAGAAGGGCTTCGGCGTCGAGGCCGCCGTCCGCCACCAGATCCCGCAGGTCGTTGAGGGCGCGCAGGCGACGGTCGCGCGCCACTGTTTCGCGCAGGGCCGTGTTGATCGTGTCGCGCTTGGTCGTGGTCCCCAGTTCCTTGGCGGCCGCTTCCAGCGCTTCGTCGTCGAGGCCGATCACCGTACGGCTCATGGCCCTCCCCCCTGTATAGACGGGCGTATATCAACGTACCTGAGCGGATGTACACGGGTGGGTCGCGTCCGTCGCAGTCCACGGGGCGCCGTCGGCGCGGCGGTGTGTCCCGAGAGGTGTTCCGGGCCTTCGGTCGCAGGGCGGATGTCGCGCTTCCGCGGCCCCGATCCGCCGCCTCATGTTTTTTTCGGGCAAGTATCTGTTCCGACTCCGGGTATCCCGTTCGGGCGCACATTGCCCCCGAATGCAGCACACCGTCTCTCGCGTGGCGCTCGTTAGGTGGGCGTGACAGAGCAAGAAGAAGGCGGAGAACACGTCCTGCCGTCGGCAGTCGATGGTCGTATGTTCACCAGCGTCGGAGTGCGGTCCCGCACCTCCTCGGAACTGCTGGAAGACTTCCGGAAAACCATTGACGGTCTCGAAAGGGAATACCTGAGGGAGGCTCGGAGGATTCTCGGCGGCGAAACTTCCACGATTTTCATCCCATCAGGTTCTCGTGCGCTCGACATGACATTCTGAAAGAGGGCGCGGAGAACTTCAGATGGACAGGTTCGGCAATAACGGCCACTTTTACAATCAGCCCTACGTTCCGAGGGTGGGAGACGAGCCGAGGGGTCCGTACGACGGCATTCCCTTCCCGGCCCAGCAGTCCTGGGACAGCGCACCGCACACCGCCGCCCGGGACGGCGCACCGCACGCCACCGCCTGGGACAGCTCGTCGCACGCCACCGTCTGGGACGGCGTGCCGTACACCGCCGCCTGGGACAGTGCCCCGCACGCCACCGTCTGGGAGGGCGTGCCGCACACCGCCGTACTGGACGGCTGGGACCCGGACGAGGAGCTGGCCGCGATGCTGGCCCCGGCGCAGACCCAGCAGCCCTCTCCCGAGCCCCCGCCCCTGCCCCCGCCCCACCACAGGGGTGACCGGCGGCGGACGCGTCCGGAGCCGGACCTCCCGCCCGGTCGACGCGTCACCCACGCCACGGTCCTGATCGCCGCGATCTTCGTGTGCGCGGCGTGCCTGCTGGGCTGGTCGGTCGCCTACACCTACGGGCAGCTCCGCGTGATCGCCGAGGGCATGCTGCCCGACGCGGTGGCGCGGTGGTGGCCGCTCGCGGTGTACGGGCCGTGGTTCGTCGCGGCGCTGTCGATCCTGCGGGCCACGGTGCAGCACCGGCGCGCGCGCCGCTCCTGGAGCGTCCTCCTCACGGCCTCGGCCATGGCCGCGGCCTTGTGCGTCGGCCACTCCTCCCGCTCGCTCATGGCGTTCGTGATGTTCGGAATGCCGCCCGTCACCGCCCTGGTGTGCTTCTGGGAACTCATCGGCCAGGTCTCCTCCAAGCAGGGGGCCCGGCCGGGAGCGCATGCGCAGCGGAGTCCCGGGACGTGAGGAACTCCGCCGCCCGACCGGCCGGGCGGCGGCCGGTCACCGTGGTCCGGAACCGGTCGCCGTGGTCCGGGACCAGTGGGGACGGGGCGGCGGCCGACTGGGGACCGGCGTCACGCGTCCTCGCCGCCCGCCAGGCGGCGCAGCACCGTCCCGCACCTGCGCGCGTACGCCTGCTGCAGCTGCCGGGTCGCCGGGCCGCCCGCGCGGGCGTACCACTTGGCCGGGCGGCTGAAGGCCGTGACCGTCAGCCAGACCGTGCCGTCGCCCGTACGGTCGACGACGAAGGACTCCTCGCCGGACTCCGGGTGGCCGGGGAGCGTGCCGTAGGCCCAGCCGGCGCGGCGGCGTTCCTCGACCGTCCAGACGACGCGGCAGGGGGCCTTGACGACGCCCGCCAGGGTGACCGTGACGTCCACGCCCCGGGCCGCGCGGTCGGCGGTCGTCTCGACGCCGACGCCGAGGGCGCGGTGCACCTCCCAGGTGAGGACGGCCTCGGCGGCGCGGCGGAAGACCTCCTCGCCCTCCCCGAGACGCGTGCGCACGTGCAGGGCGTGGAAGCCGGGCGGGCAGAAGCCGGGCTCGCGGGTGGCGCCGACGTCCTCGTACGTGAAGTCCCCAACTGACATGGGACCCAAGAGTAGGGCGGCACCCGGGGAGTCTTCCTCCCGGGTGCCGCCCCGTCTCAGGAGTCCGTCGTCAGGCGACGTTGACGGCCGTCCAGGCGGCCGCGACCGCCTTGTACTCGGTGCTGGTGGAGCCGTACAGGGCCGACGCCGCGCTCAGGGTCGCCGTGCGGGCGCCCGCGTAGTTCGTGGTCGACGTCATGTACGTGGTCAGGGCCTTGTACCAGATCTGGGCGGCCTTGGCGCGGCCGATGCCGGTGACCGTGGAGCCGTTGTAGGTGGGGGAGTTGTAGCTGACCCCGTTGATCGTCTTCGCGCCGCTGCCCTCGGACAGGAGGTAGAAGAAGTGGTTGGCCGGGCCGGACGAGTAGTGCACGTCCAGGTTCTTCAGCGTCGACGACCAGTAGTTGGCCGAGGAGCCGTCCTTGCTCGGCTGGTCCATGTAGCGCAGCGGGGTGCCGTTGCCGTTGATGTTGATCTTCTCGCCGATGAGGTAGTCGCCGACGTCGGAGGAGTTCGCCGCGTAGAACTCGACGGCCGTGCCGAAGATGTCGGAGGTCGCCTCGTTCAGGCCGCCGGACTCGCCGGAGTAGTTCAGGCCCGCGGTGTTGGAGGTGACGCCGTGGGTCATCTCGTGGCCGGCCACGTCCAGCGAGGTCAGCGGCTTGGTGTTGCCCGAGCCGTCGCCGTACGTCATGCAGAAGCAGCTGTCGTCCCAGAACGCGTTGACGTACGCGTTGCCGTAGTGGACGCGGGAGTAGGCGGCGACGCCGTTGTTCTTGATGCCGTTGCGGCCGAAGGTGTTCTTGTAGAAGTCCCAGGTGGTCTGGGCGCCGTAGGCCGCGTCGACGGCGGCCGTCTGGTCCGTGGAGGAGCTGGAGGCGGCGCCGGTGCCCCAGGCGTCGTCCGCGTCGGTGAACAGCGTGCCCGCGGAACTGGTGGTGCTGCGGGCCTTGTTGTACGTCTTGTGACCGCCGCGCGTGGGGTCGTACAGCTGGTACGTCGAGCCCGACAGGTACGTGCCGAGGGTGACCGTGCCGGAGTAGAGGCTCTTGCCGGTGCCGGTCTCGATGCCCTGGTACTCGTACAGCTTCTCGCCGGTCGCCGCGTCGGTGATGACGTGCAGCTCGTTCGGGGTGCCGTCGTCCTGGAAGCCGCCGACGACGGTCTCGTAGGCCAGGACCGGCTTGCTGCCGTTGCCCGCCCAGATCACCTTGCGGGGTGCCTGCGAGGCCTCGGTGTCCTCGGAGCCCGCCGCCTTCGCCAGCGACAGCGCCTGGCTCTCGGCCTTGGCGGCGGCGACGGCCGGGCTGGTCGAGGCGACCTTGATGGTGGCCGTCGTCGCCTTGGTGACGCCCTTGTCCGCGCCGGTGGCCGACTCGTGGACGACCAGGTCGCCGCCGAGGACCGGCAGGCCCGCGTAGGTGCGCTCGTAGCGGGTGTGGACGGTGCCGTCGGCGTCCTTGACGACGTCCCGGACGACCAGCTTCTCCTGGGCGCCGAGGCCTATCTCCTGCGCGGTGGAGGGCGCGTCGGCCTGCTTGTCCTGGATCAGGGCGGTGCGGGCGGCGGGGGCCAGCGGGGTCGGGACGGCGAGGGGCTTGGCGGCCGTCACGTCCGCGGAGGTCTGGGCGGCGGCGCTGCCGGAGGTGAGTCCGGTGGTCACGAGGGCCCCGGCCGCGACGGCGGTGGCGACGGCCAGGGTGGTGCGCTGGTGACGCGCGTAGAGGGAGGACACACAAGCTCCTTGGATGTGGGGGTGCCCGGGCGGCGTGGGGGCCGGCCGTGACGGCTGTGAAGTCGTGCGGCGGGTGACAGGAAGATTGGCATCCAGGTCGCGTACATGTCATGACCCCGAAGTGATGTTGACCGAAAATCGACCAACCGGTGAACATTGCCGTTGTGTGAACGGGCGTGACCTGGGTCAAAGACCAACAGCAGGCGGGCAATCGGATGGCAAAAAGAGGACGCCGCCCCGGGGTCCGAAGCCCCGGAACGGCGTCCTGCGAGTGGGGGGTGGGCCGGTGTGCGGCCCCCTGTCACGGTGCGGCGGCGACCTACGGGAAGGTCAGGGACCAGCCGCTGATGTAGCCCGTGTCCGCGGACGCGTTGTCCTGGACCCGCAACGTCCAGACACCGTTCGCGACTTCGGAGGACGCGTTCACCGTGTAGGTGGTGTTGAGGTTGTCCGCGCTGCCGCCGGTGCCGTACGCCTTCAGCGTGTACACCGTGCCGTCGGGGGCGACCAGCTGCACCCGGAGGTCACCGACGTAGGTGTGGACGATGTCGACCGCCACGGCGAGGTTCGACGGCGCGTTGCCCGTCCGGCCGGAGACGGTGATCGGCGAGTTGACCGCCGCGCCGTTGTCCGGAATCGACACGTCGGTGGTGGACTCGAAGGAGGTGCCGCCACCGCCGCCACCGGGACGCGCGCCGACCGCGATGGCCGCCCACGCGTTCTGCACCGCCGTGTACTCGGCGCTCGTCGTGCCGTACAGCTCACCGGTCGCCGCGAGGGTGCCGGTGCGGGCGCCCGCGTAGTTGGTGGTCGAGGTGAACTTCGTGGTCAGCGCGCGGAACCAGATCTTCTCCGCCTTGTCCCGGCCGATGCCGGTGACCGGCAGCCCGTCCGAGGTGGGCGAGTTGTAGGTGACACCGTTGATGGTCTTGGTGCCGCTGCCCTCGCTCAGCAGGTAGAAGAAGTGGTTTGCCGGGCCCGAGGAGTAGTGCACGTCGATCGAGCCGATGCCGGAGTACCAGCTGTCCTTGGACGAGCCGTCCTTGCTCGGCTTGTCCATGTAGCGCAGCGGCGTGCCGTCGCCGTTGATGTTGATCTCCTCGCCGATGAGGTAGTCGCCGACGTCGGAGGAGTTGTTGGCGTAGAACTCGACGGTCGCGCCGAAGATGTCCGAGGTCGCCTCGTTCAGGCCGCCGGACTCGCCGCTGTAGTTGAGGCCGGCCGTGTTGGAGGTGAGCCCGTGGGTCATCTCGTGCGCGGCCACGTCGATCGATGTCAGCGGGTTGGCGTTGCCGGAGCCGTCGCCGTACGTCATGCAGAAGCAGCTGTCCGACCAGAACGCGTTCACGTAGTTGTTGCCGTAGTGGACGCGGGAGTACGCGCCGACCCCGTCGCCGCGGATGCCGGAACGCCCGTGCACGTTCTTGTAGTAGTCCCAGGTCAGCTGGGCGCCGTAGGCGGCGTCGGCGCCGGCCGACTCCAGGTTCGACGGGCTGCCGTTGCCCCAGACGTCGTCGGGGCCGGAGAAGAGCGTGCCGGTGCCGGAGGTGCCGCGGTTGAGGTTGTACGTCTTGTGGCTGCCGCGGGTGGCGTCGGTGAGGTTGTACGTCGACCCGGACTGCGTGCTGCCGATGGTGACCTGCCCGCTGTACACCGTGTTGCCGGTGCCGGTCTCGATGGCCTCCCACTCGTACAGCTTGGCGCCCGTGGTGGCGTCCGTGACGACGTGCAGCTCCTGCGGGGTGCCGTCGTGCTGGAACCCGCCCACGACCGTCTCGTAGGCCAGGGTCGGCGTGCCGTTCGCGGCCCAGATCACCTTGCGCGGCTCGCGGTTGACGTCGGGGCTCTTGGCGTCCTCCGCCTTCGCCGCCGACAGCGCCTGCGCCTCGGCCTTGGCCGCGGGCACCTTGGCCGTGGTGGTGGCCGGCTTGATGGCGGCGCGGGTCGCCTTGACGACGGACTCCGTCGCGCCGGCCGGGGTGGACTCGACGACCAGGTCGCCGCCGAGGACCGGCAGGCCCGCGTAGGTGCGCTCGTAGCGGGTGTGGACGGTGCCGTCGGCGTCCTTGACGACGTCCCGGACGACGAGCGCCTCCTTGGCGCCGAGGCCCAGTTCCTTGGCCTGCTGCGCCTTGCCGGCGTTCGCGTCGCGG
Source organism: Streptomyces sp. NPDC048734 (assembly GCF_043198675.1). Lineage (NCBI taxonomy): Bacteria > Bacillati > Actinomycetota > Actinomycetes > Kitasatosporales > Streptomycetaceae > Streptomyces > Streptomyces sp. NPDC048734. The sequence continues at coordinate 15,977 of NZ_JBICUZ010000019.1, forward strand.
ATCAGCTCGGCGCGCTGGGCGGGGGTGAGGCGGACCGACTCGGAGCCCGGTATCGCCTGGCCGGCCGCCCGCGGCGACTGCTCGGGGGCGGCCGTCGCGGCACCGGACTGCACGGCGGCGGCGATGAGCGCGGAGACGCCGACGAGGGCGAGGGCCGCGGCTCTGCGGGAGGGGGTGTGGGAGGTGCGTCTGCGAGAGGGACTGCTGCTCAACACTGACTCCTTCTGCGCGGCCGCGGGTCACGCGGCCGGGGGAGACCGCACGGCGGGTGGGCCGCGCGGGCACAACTAGGGCCGTACGCAGAACGGGTGACACTGTGGGGTTGCTGTGCAGTAGCAGTGGGAAGAGTGGCAGCCGACAGCGCTATCTGTCAGGAGCGCGTCAGGAAGTTGGCTGGAAACGGTTCGTTGTCCGGGAGTTCATGTTCGATATACGGAGAGATCACCACGAGTCACCCGTGGGCCCCGCTGCCGGACGGCGTCCTAGGCGTGCCGCCGCTCCCCGTGCCACGTCCCCCACAGCGCCGCGTACGCCCCGCCCGCCCGCACCAGCTCGTCGTGCGTGCCGAGTTCGGTCAGCCGGCCGTCCTCCATCACGGCGACCCGGTCCGCGTCGTGCGCGGTGTGCAGCCGGTGGGCGATGGCGATGACCGTACGCCCGCGCAGTACGGCGGCCAGGGCGCGCTCGGTGTGCCGGGCGGTCGTCGGGTCCAGCAGGGCCGTCGCCTCGTCCAGGATCAGCGTGTGCGGGTCCGCCAGGACCACCCGTGCCAGGGCGAGCTGCTGCGCCTGCGAGCCGTCGGTGCGGCGCCGGTCCGCGCCCACCTCCGCGTCGAGACCGCCGGGCAGCTCCCGCACCCAGCCGGCGGCACCGACCGCGGCCAGCGCCGCCCACAACTCCTCGTCCGTCGCGGCCGGTTCGGCGATCAGGAGGTTCTCGCGGACCGTGCCGAGGAAGACGTGGTGCTCCTGGGTCACCAGGACGACCTGCCGGCGCAGCGCCTCCGGAGCCAGGTCCGCGACCGGCACCCCGCCCACCGTGACCGAACCCGCCGTCGGCGCGTCCACGCCCGCCAGCAGCCGGCTCAGCGTCGTCTTGCCCGCACCCGAGGGGCCCACCACCGCGAGCCGCTCCCCGGGCCGCACCGTCAGGTCCACCCCGCGCAGCACCTCGCCGCCGCGGTCGTAGGCGTACCGCACGCCCGTCACGTCGATCCGGTCGTCCGCCGGGACCGGCGCGCCCCCCTCCGGCCCGGACCGCGGGGCCCGCGCCAGCCCCTCCACCCGCGCGAACGAGGCCCCGCTGCTCTGGAGTTGCTCGACGCGCATCAGGATCTCGTCGAGCGGCCCGGTGAACTGCCGCAGGTACAGGGCCGCCGCCACCACCGCCCCGAGGCTCAGCGCGCCCCGCGCGTGCAGCGTCCCGCCCACCAGCAGGACCCCCGCGACGGGCAGCGTGTACGACACCTCCACCACCGGGAAGAACACGCTCCGCAGGAACAGCGTGTGGAACCGCGTACGACGCGAGACCTCCAGCGCGTCCCGGCTCGCCGCCGTCCGCCGCTCCTGCAGCCGGAACGCCTCCACCGTGCGGGCCCCGCCCGCGGTCTCCGCGAGGACGTCGGCGACCTCCGAGGTGGCCGCGCCCTCGGCGAGGTACCCGGCGCGCGCCCGCCGCAGGTACCAGTGCAGTGCCCACCAGATCGGCGCCAGCCCGAGCACCCCGACCGCGCCGAGCAGCGGGTCGATCACGAACACCGCGCCCAGCAGCAACGACGCCTGCACGGTGCAGACCAGCAGCTCGGGACCGGCGTCCCGCAGCGTCGTGCCCACGGCCGCCACGTCGGCGGTGCCGCGGGTGGTGAGGTCGCCGGTGCCGGCCCGCTCCACGACGGACGCGGGCAGCGCCAGCGTCCGCTCGACGAAGCCCTCCCGCACCCGCGCCAGCGTCCGCTCCCCGAACCGGTGCCCCGCGTACCGGGCCCAGCGGGCCAGCAGCAACTGCGCCAGCGCGGACCCCAGGATGGCCGCGGCCAGCCGGTCCACCCCCGCGACGCCGCCGCCGGAGCGCACCTCGTCGATGATCCGGCCGAGCAGCCAGGGCCCGGCCAGACCGGCCGCGGCGGCCAGCACGTTGAGCGCCAGGACGGCGGCGAAGGCCCGCCCGTCGGCCCGCACGAGACGGCCGGTGGCCCGCCGCACCTCGGCCGGCGAGGCCACCGGAAGCCGCCCCGACGCCCCCTCGCCGCCCCCGGCCGAGACCTTCCCGTCGGGCTCGGCCGAGACCTTCGCGTCCGACCCGGCCGAGACCTTCCCGTCAGGCTCGGCCGAGACCTTCCCGCCCGCCCCGCCCGAGCCACCTGCCGTCATCGCACAGCCCCCTCTACGGTCCCGTCCCCTGCCCCGCTGCTGCTCCGCGGACCCCGTGCGTCCTGCGTGCCCTGCGCGGCTCGCGTGCCCTGCGCGGCTCGCGGGTCCTGCGGGTCCCGCGCGTCCCGCGCGTCCTCCGCGTCCTCCGCGTCCCGCGCGGCCTCCCCGTTCTCCTCGTCGTCCTCCTCGTCGTCCTCCTCGTCCCGCGCCACCAGCGCCCGGTACCCCGGCTCCGTCTCCAGCAGCACCCGGTGCCGGCCGCTCGCCGCGAGTTTCCCGTCGACCAGGTACAGCACCCGGTCCGCATGGTCGAGCAGCAGCGGGGAGGTGCTCGTCACGACGGTCGTCCGGTCGGCGCGCGCCTCCCGCAGCCGCCGCGCGATCGCCGCCTCGGTGTGCGCGTCGAGCGCCGACGTCGGCTCGACGGCGAGCAGCACCTCGGGGTCGGCGAGCAGCGCCCGCACCAGCCGCACGCGCTGCCGCTGACCACCGGACAGACTGCGGCCCCGCGCCGCCACGGGGGAGTCGAGCCCGTCCGGCAGGCCCTGCACGACGTCCTCGGCGGCAGCCGCCCGCAGCGCCCGGCCGATCTCCGCGGCGGACGCGTCGCGCCGCCCGCCCACCAGCTCGCGCAGGCTGCCGGGGAACAGGTCCGCCTCGTTGTCCGCGACCAGGATCCGCTCCCTCACCCGCGCCAGTCCCACCTCGTCGAGACGTACGCCGCCCCAGGTGACGTCGGTCGGCCCGTACCGGCCCAGCCGGTCGATCAGGGCGGCCGTGTCGGCGGGCCGCGCACCGGCCAGCGCCGTCAGCAGACCGGGCGCGACCCGCACACCGGAGGCGGGGTCGTACAGCACCGCCGGCCCGGCGGGCGCGTCGGCGGTACCCGCGTCGGGGTCCGGCTCCAGCCGCAGCAGCCGTACGACCCGGCGGGCGGCGACCACGCCCCGGCTGAGCTGGTAGCCCATGTCCACGATGAACGCGACCGGGCCGACCAGTACGGCCACGTAGCCGTACACCGCCACCAGCTCGCCGATGGTCAGCTCGCCCCGGGCCGCGAGCCGGGCCGCCAGCCAGGTCACCACGGCGAGGAACACCGTCGGCAGGCCCATACCGAGGGCCTGCATCCAGCTGGTGACCGCGCCGACCCGGTAGCCCTGGGCGCGCAGCCGCTGCGAGTCGCGGTGGAAGGCGTCCGCGATCAGGCCCTTGCCGCCGAGGCCGTTGAGCACCCGCAGCCCGCCCGCGAGGTCGCCGATCCGCGCGGTGAGCACCCCCTGCCGCTCCCGGTACTCGCCCTCGGAGCCCTGGAGCCGGCTCATCAGCGGGCCGACCAGCACGGCGATCACCGGCATCCCCAGCAGCACGACCGCCGCGAGCAGCGGCGAGACCGACAGCAGCACCCCGGCGACGACGACGTAGACGACGACCGAGCCGACGCCCGGCCCGATCATGGTCAGGGACGTGGCGATGGTCTGCACGTCGCCGACGCCGATCGTGACCACCTCCCCGGCCCCGATCCGGCGCGGCAGCGCGGCGCCGAGCCGGACCGTGTGCCCGACGACCACCTTCACCGTGCGGAAGTTGGCGTCCATGCGCACCCGGGTCATGGTGCGGTGCCGCATGATGCTCACCCAGGCGTTGAACGCCCCCACCAGCAGCAACGCGGTCGTCCAGCCCACCAGCGCGGCCGTGTCACCACCCTCGAGACCGTCGTCGACCGCCCTCGCCATCAGGTACGGCGCGACCGCCATCAGCACCATCCAGACGCTGGACAGCACCGCTCCCGCCACCGCCCGCCCCGGCTGGCGGCAGGTCAGCCACCACAGGTACGACCAGCCGCCGCGGCAGTCGGGCGTGCCGGGGTCGGCGTAGGCGTCGATCGGCCGCCGTCCCCTGCGCCGGCCCCTCACGCGAGGCTGTCCCGCCAGGCGCGGTGCAGGTCCGCGAACCGGCCGGTGCCCGCGACGAGTCCGTCCGGGGGGCCGTCCTCGACGATCCGTCCGCGCTCCATGACGAGCACCCGGTCGGCGATCTCCACCGTCGACAGCCGGTGCGCGATCACCACCGCCGTACGGCCCTTCAGGACCGTCGCCATCGCGGCCTGCACGGCCCGCTCGCCGGGCACGTCGAGCGAACTGGTCGCCTCGTCGAGGATCAGCACCGCCGGGTCCGCGAGCAACGCCCTCGCGAACGCGACGAGTTGGCGCTGACCGGCGGAGATGCGACCGCCGCGCCTGCGCACGTCCGTGTCGTAGCCGTCGGGCAGGGCGCTGATGAACTCGTGCGCGCCGATGGCCTCCGCCGCCCGCTCGATGTCCTCCCGGCTCGCGTCCGGCCGCCCGAGCGCGATGTTGTCGGCGACCGTCCCGGAGAACAGGAAGGCCTCCTGCGTCACCATGACCACCCCGCGCCGCAGCTCGGCCGTCGCCAGCTCGCGCAGATCGACGCCGTCGAGCAGCACCCGGCCCGCCGTCGGGTCGTAGAAGCGGGCGAGGAGCTTGGCGAGGGTGGACTTCCCGGCTCCGGTCGAGCCGACCACCGCGACGGTCTGTCCGGCGGGCAGGGTGAGGTCGAAGCGGGGGAGGACCTCGCCACCGGTGCGGTAGCCGAAGCCGACGCCGTCGAAGACGACCTCGCGGCCGGGCATGCCCGACCGGCGGGCCGGCAGCTCCCGGGGCGCGGCCGGCTCGGGCACGGACGGCTCCTGGGCCAGCAGCCCCGCGATCTTCTCCAGGGAGGCGGCCGCCGACTGGTAGGAGTTGAGGAACATGCCGAGCCGGTCGATCGGGTCGTACAGCCGCCGCAGGTACAGCACCGCCGCGGCCAGCACGCCCAGCGCCAGTGAACCGTCCGCCACCCGCTGGGCGCCCCACAGCACGATCAGCGCGACGGCGGTGTTGGCTACCAGCCGGGAACCGGTGACGTAGCGGGCCATCTCCAGCAGGGCGTCGCCGTTGGTCCGCTCGTGCCGCTGGTTCAGGACCCGGAAGTCGGCCTCGTTGACGGCCTCGCGGCGGAACGCGCGCACCGGCCGGATGCCGTTCACCGTCTCCACGAACTTCACGATCACGGCCGCGATGGCCGAGGACCGGGCGGTGAACACCCGGCCCGCGCGCCGCTGGTAGACCCGGACGAGGAGGTACAGCGGCCCGAACGACGCCACAGCCACCGCACCGAGGCCCAGGTCCAGCCAGAGCAGCATCGCCGAGATGTAGAGGAAGGACAGGACGACCGTCACCAGCTCCTGGAGGCCCTCGCTGAGCAGTTCGCGCAGCGACTCCACGTCGGTGGTGGAACGGGAGATGAGCCGGCCCGAGGTGTAGCGCTCGTGGAAGTCGACGCTCAGCGCCTGCGCGTGCCGGAAGATCCGGCCGCGCAGATCCAGCAGCACGTCCTGGTTGACGCGGGCGGAGGCGATCAGGAACGCGTACTGGAGCCCGCCGCCGGCCAGCGCGCACCCCAGGTAGCCGACGCCCACCGCGACCAGCGGCCCCAGGTCGTCCTCCCGGAACGCCGGCACGGCACGGTCGATGGCGTACGCCACCAGCAGCGGACCCGCCTGCACGGCCGCCTGCTGGAGCAGCAGCAGGAACGTGGTGAGGGCGACGCGCGCCCTCATCGGGGCGAGCAGCGAGCGCAGCAGGGTGCCGGTGGCGCCCGGCGGGGTGGGCAGGACGTCCCGGTCGAAGGCGTCGGCGTCCTCCTGGACGGCCGTCGGGTCCCGCTCGTCGGCGGCGGTGGGGGAGGCGGTCGTGGGCGCGGTCATCGGCGGTCGGCCTCCTGGTCCCCGGACATCAGATGGGCGTACTCGGCGTGGGTGCGGAGCAGTTCGTGGTGGGTGCCCACGGCGGTGATCCGGCCGCCCGACAGCAGGGCGACCCGGTCGGCGAGCAGCACGGTGGACGGCCGGTGCGCGACGATCAGCGCGGTCGTGTCGGCGAGGACGCGGCGCAGGGCGGCCTCCACGGCGGCCTCCGTGTGGACGTCCAGCGCGGACAGCGGGTCGTCGAGCACGAGGAACCGGGGACGGCCCACGACCGCCCGCGCCAGCGCGAGGCGCTGCCGCTGCCCGCCGGACAGGCTCAGCCCCTGCTCGCCGACCTGGGTGCGGGTGCCCCGCGGCAGCGCGTGCACGAACTCGGCCTGGGCGACGGCCAGCGCCCGCTCCAGGTCGCCGTCGTCCGCGCTGCCGCCGGCGCCCATCAGCACGTTCTCCCCGACGCTCGCGGAGAACAGCGTCGGCTCCTCGAAGGCGACGGCCACCTTCGCGCGCAGCTCCTCGCGGGACATCGCGGTGATGTCCTCCCCGTCGAGCGTGATCCACCCGGAGGTCACCTCGTGCAGCCGCGGCACGAGCGCGGTGAGCGTGGTCTTCCCGCTGCCGGTGGCGCCCACCAGTGCCATGGACTCGCCGGGCCGGATGTGCAGGTCGATCCGGTCGAGGACGGGCGGGGAGCCGGGCTCGGCGTCGGGGTAGCGGAAGGTGACCCCGTGGAACCGCAGGCCCCCTTCGGGGAGCGGCGCGTACCCGTCGGGGGTTGCCGAAACCGAAACCGAAGCCGAAGCCGGGTCCTCCGTGACGGGGGACGCCGCGGCCGGGCGTTCCTTGGCAGGGGCAGGGGCAGGGGCAGGGGCAGGGGCAGGGGCAGGGGCAGGGGCAGGGGTTGATGTCCGCCCGCCCGGGACCCCGTCGTCCTCCGGCTCCGCGTCCATCACCTCGAAGTACCGTTCCGTGGCCGTCGCCGCCTCCTGGCTCATCGCCAGCAGGAAGCCGATGGAGTCCACCGGCCAGCGCAGGGCGAGGGCCGTGGAGAGGAAGGCGACCAGCGTGCCCGCGGACAGTTCGCCGTCCGCGACCTGCACCGTCCCCAGCACCAGTGCCGCGCCGATCGCCAGCTCGGGCAGGGTCACGATGACCGCCCAGATCGTCGCCAGCAGCCTCGCCTTGTGCAGTTCCGTCCCGCGCAGTGTCGACGACAGCTCGCGGAAGGCCCGCGCCTGGCTGCGGTGCCGGCCGAAGCCCTTGATGACCCGGATGCCGAGGACGCTCTCCTCGACGACCGTCGTCAGGTCGCCGACCTGGTCCTGGGCGCGTCGCGCCACGCGCGCGTACCGGTTCTCGAAGACCACGCACATGACGATCACGGGGATCGCGGGCCCGAGGATGACCAGCCCGAGCGTCCAGTCCTGAAGCAGCATGATGGTCACGCCGACGAGGATCGTCACCCCGTTGACCAGGAGGAACGTCAGCGGGAAGGCGAGGAACATGCGCAGCAGCATCAGGTCGGTGGTGCCCCGGGACAGCAGCTGTCCCGACGCCCACCGGTCGTGGAAGGCCACCGGCAGCCGCTGGAGGTGCCGGTACAGGTCGGCCCGCATCTCCGCCTCGACGTGCGACAGCGGCCGTGCCACCAGCCAGCGCCGCAGCCCGAACAGGAGCGCCTCCGCGACCCCGAGCAGCAGCAGGTACAGCGCGCCCAGCCAGACGCCCGCCGGGTCCCGGTCCGTGACCGGCCCGTCCACCAGCCACTTGAGGACGAGCGGGATCACCAGCCCCGTGCAGGAGGCGATGACCGCGATGGCCGCGGCGGTGAACAACCGCGCCCGAACGGGCCGCACGTACGGCCACAGGCGCAGCAACGTCCGTACGGCGGAACGGTCCTTGGTGGGTGCAGGTGTCCTGGGCATCAGGAACGAGCCTACGGATCGCCACTGACGACGCCCATCGAGTTTCGGCCGGTCCGGGCTCGGCCCTCGGACCTACGACCTGCGCGTTCGGGCCCTCGAGCGGGTCGGGTGGGGGTCCGGCGGCAGGCGGGTGTCACCCGATCGGCCGATGCGGTTCCGAGCCTGTCTCGGGCCGACCGGGACCTGCCGACCGGGACCTGCTGACCGGGACCTGCTGACCGGGACCAGCCGACCGGGACCGGTCGTCAGGGACCAGTCCCGGCCGACAGCGGCGGGCCCGCAAGGCCGACCGGGAAGGCCGGCCTGCAGCGGCCGACCACGAGGGGCAGCCCCGGAGCGGCCTACGGGGAGCGGCCTACGGGGAGCTGTCGACGGAGAGCTGCCGACGGAGAGGGAGCGAAAGGGAGGGCCCGGCCGGTCAGCGGTCGGCGACGCGCATCTCGAACCAGGTCGTCTTGCCGCGCGGCAGCAGGTCGACGCCCCAGCGGTCGGACAGCTTGTCGACGAGGAACAGCCCCCGGCCGCTGACGTCCAGCTCCTGGACCGGCATCAGACAGGGCAGCCCCCGTGAGGGATCCCGGACCTCGACGCGGATCCAGCCCCGCCGCCTGCGCAGGCGCAGCCCGAAGACACGGGCACCGGTGTGGCGTACGGCGTTGCCGACGAGTTCCGAGACGAGCAGGACGGCGTCCTCGGTCATCTTGGGGGTGAGCTGCCAGCGACGGAGGACGATGACCTGGGTGAGGCGCCGGGCCGTGGCGGCGGATTCGGGGCGGGACGGCAGCTGGACCTCCGCGTCCGTGGGGTCACCGAACAACTCCAGTGCCTTGAGCCCCTGTTCGTCCTCGACCGCAGGCGACCAGCGTGCCGCGGCCACACGCCCGTGCCCCCGCGGCTGTTCGATACCCTCCAGCCCCGCCATGCCCCCCATCATGGCGGCCCGGGACCTCGCGCGGGGCCGTTCCGGGGGAATGCGCCCCCCGGAAGCCCCCATTCCGCCCGAATCGGCCGGCGTGCTCCGGAGGCGCTCGGGTGAGGGGCACGCCCCTTCTGACCTGCGAAGACGCCTCGTCGGGAGGTGATCGGCGGGCTTCCTCGACGAGGCGACCCCGAGGTCACCTCACGGCTGCGGCGGAGCGCCCCATCGAGGGACCCGCGGAGAGCCCGGTCGGGCCCCGGGGCGGGGACCCGTCCGCGCCCCGGATGAGACACCCCGTCAATTGCAAGGGTTTTCGCGGGGCTTCGGCGAGACGAGTCTCACATCAGCCTCGTCCCGGAGGCCGACGGAACGGCCTCACAGGAACTTCGCCTTGCCCGGCCCCTCCTCCACGAAGCTGCGCATGCCGATCTCCCGGTCCGGGGTGGCGAACAGGCCCGCGAACCAGTTCCGCTCCACCGCGAGACCCGTCTCGATGTCCGTCTCCAGACCGGTGTCGATCGACTCCTTGGCCGCGCGCAGCGCGAGCGCCGGCCCCTGCGCCAGCTTCGCCGCCCACGCGTGCGCCTGCGCGTACACCTCGTCGGCCGGGACCACCCGGTCCACCAGCCCCAGCGTCAGCGCCTCGTCCGCCTTCACCGTGCGGCCGGTGAAGATCAGGTCCTTCGCCTTGGACGGGCCGATCAGCCGGGACAGCCGCTGGGTGCCCCCCGCGCCCGGGATCAGACCGAGCAGGATCTCCGGCTGGCCCAGCTTCGCGTTGTCCGCGGCGATCCGGAAGTCCGCGCACAGCGCCAGTTCGCAGCCGCCGCCCAGCGCGTATCCGGTCACGGCCGCGACCACCGGCTTGGGGATGCGGGCCACCGCCGTGAAGGCGTCCTGGAGGGCGCGGGCGCGCAGGACCATGGCCGTGTGGTCCATGAGCTGCATCTCCTTGATGTCCGCGCCCGCCGCGAACACCTTCTCGCCGCCGTACACGACGACGGCCCGCACGTCGTCACGGCGGCCCGCCTCCTCGGCGAGTTCCTTCAGCCGGTCCTGCGTGGCGACGTTCAGCGCGTTCATGGGCGGGCGGTCCAGGCGCAGCGTGCCGACGCCCTCGGCGACTTCGAGATTCACGGTCATGCCCAGCAGGTTAACGGGCACTAACGGCCGGGGGCCCGGTGCGGTGGGTCACATGTGTGCGGCCGGGGGGGCGGGGGTCGTCCCCCGGGTGGGGCGGCACGGGCACCGACGGCGGCGGGCCCGGTGCCGTGGGTCACGACACCGGGCCCGCCGCCGCAGGAGAACCGCGGAGGAGCTACTTCGTCCACTCCGCCCACGGGATGTTCCAGCCGTTGAGGCCGTTGGACGGGGAGACCACCGGGTCGGTGGAGTTCTTCACGACCACCACGTCGCCGGTCATCGAGTGGTTGAAGAACCAGGCGGCCGGCGCGCCGCTGTCGTAGCCGCCGCGCACGTCCCGCAGGCCGATGCAGCCGTGGCTGGCGTTGTAGTTGCCGAAGGCGTCGCCGCCCCAGTAGTTGCCGTGCACGAAGGTGCCGGAGTCGGTCAGCCGCATGGCGTGCGGGACGTCCTTGATGTCGTACTCGCCGTCGTAGCCGACCGTGTCGCCGTTCATGCGGGTCACCGTGAACTTCTCACTGATGACCATCTGGCCGTTCCAGGTGGCGTAGCCGGCCTTGCCGGTGGTGACCGGGATGGTCTTGACGACCTTGCCCTCCCGCATGACCTTCATCGTGTGCTTCTTGGCGTCCACGACGGACACCTGGTCGCGGCCGATGGTGAAGGAGACCGTCTTGGACTGCTTGCCGTAGACACCCTTGCGGCCCTCGACGCCGTCGAGGTTCAGCTCGACCGTCACCTTGGTGCCGGCCTTCCAGTACTTCTCGGGCCGGAAGTCGAGGCGGTCGTTGCCGAACCAGTGACCCCGCACGTCGACGGCCGGAACCGTCTTGATCCTGATGGCCTTCTCGACGTCGTCCGGCGCGGTGATGCCCCGCGTGAAGCGGACCGAGAACGGCATGCCGACGCCGACGGTGGAGCCGTCCTCGGGCGTGAAGGTGCCGACGAAGGTGTTCTCGGGCGTCAGCGTGGTGAAGGACGCGTCCTCGGCGGCCGTACGGCCCTCGGCGTCCTTGGCGACCGCGTGCACCTGGTACTTGGTGGCGGCGGCCAGATGGGTGCTCGGCGTCCAGCCGGCGCCGTCCGCGGAGATCTCGCCGTCGACCTTCGCGCCCTCGGCGTCCTTGACGACGACCTCGGTCAGCTTGCCCTTGGCGGCCGTCACCTTCAGGGCGCCGCTGGTGTCGACGGACTTCGCACCGTCCTTCGGGGCGATCGAGACGACCGCCTCCGACTGCCCGCTCGCCGCCGCGGTCGCGTCGCCCGAACCCTTGCCGTCCTTTGTCCTCTCCGCCCCGGAAGCCCCGCCCCCGCAGGCCGTGACGGTCAGCAGCAGTCCTCCGACGAGCAGCGCCAGCCGCCTGTCGCGGCCGCGCCGGCGTCCACCAACCGATGCCCCCGATATCGGTCGCACGTTCAAGTCCGTTCTCCCCTCCCCCGGGCCGGTCGGGCCCGCACGCAGGCACGTCCCCTGCGCTGCGCGCATATTAACCACATGGTCAGCGGCCCCGGTGACCCCGGAATGTCACCGTTCCGTCCCAACTTGGACCAGGGGAGGGGAGGGGGGAGGGAAGTGACGCCCGGACGTCAGTTCACCGCACTGCCGGCGCTCCACTCCCTCCAGTTCATGTTCCAGCCGCCGAGCCCGTTGTCCGGTGCGACCGTCCTGTCCTTGCTGCGGACCACCTCGACGACGTCCCCGACGAGACTGCGGTCGAAGAACCAGCCCGCGGGGGTGTCCGCGCCGCCGCCCTTCACGTCCCTGAGGCCCACGCACCCGTGACTGAGGTTGACCCGCCCGAAGGACTCCGGTGCCGCCCAGTAGTTGCCGTGCAGGAAGGTGCCCGACTCGGTGAGCCGCATCGCGTGCGGCACGTCCGGGATGTCGTACTCGCTCTTGCCGTTCTTCTTCCTGAAGCCGACGGTGGCGCCGTTCATCCGGGTCAGCTCCAGCATCTCCGTGACCACCATCTTGCCGTTGTACGTCGTCGTCTTCGGGGCCCCGGCGGTGATGGGCACGGTGGCGAGCAGCTCGCCCTCACGCCGCACCTGCATGGTGTGGGCGGCGGCGTCGACGAGGGAGACCTGGTGGCGGCCGACGCTGAAGGAGAACGTCCGGTGCTGGAGCCCGTAGACGCCGGGAGCCCCCTCGACGTCACGCAGGCGCAGGGAGACGGTGACGCGGGTGCCGGGCTTCCAGTAGTGCTGGGGGCGGAAGTCGAGCCGGGAGGTGCCGAACCAGTGCGGCCGGACCTCGACGGCCGGCTCGGCGCTCACGCGGACGGCGCGCTCGACGGCGGCACGGTCCTCGATCTCCCGGTTGAACTCCAGGGACACGATCATCCCGGTGCCGACCGTCGAGCGGTTCTCCGGCGTGACGTACCCGATGAACCGCTCCTCGGGGACGTGCGTCGTGAACGTGGTGTGCCGGGCCGATCGGTGCCCGTCGCCGTCCACGGCGACCGCGTCGACCGTGTAGCGGGCGGCGAGCGCGAGCCGGTCGTCCACCGGGCGCCAGCTGCGGCCGTCCGCGGAGATCCGGCCCGGCACCTCGGTCTCCTGCGCGTCCTGCGACTTGAGCACCTTCACCGACTCCAGCCGCCCGTCGGGCACCCGGACCCGCAGCGCCTGGCCGGGGCGCACCTCCCTGGTGCCGTCCAGCGGGGTGACCCGGATGACGTCCTCGGACGCCGGGGGTCTGCCCAGCACGCGGTCGAGCCCGCTTCTGCCGTCCCCGCTGCATCCGGCGGCTCCCGCCAGCAGTCCTGCCCATGTCAGTACGGCGGTCAGTGCGACCCCCGCGCGCCGTGCGCGCCCAGTTACGTGCCTCACGCGCTGGACAACGACGGGGCACGCTCCGGGGAAACGTGAGTGCGAGGCACACGCTGGGCAGAACAGGGGGGAGGACGACGCCGAGGGAGCAGCGGCCGGGACGCCGTACGCCCCGGGCCCGCGTCGTGCCACGAGCCGCGGGAGGCTGAACGGTGTCCAGCGCAGCCGAGCAGGAGGAGGTGGCGGAGGACCGCCCCGCCGTGTCCGCCGTCGTGAACAGGGCACCGCGCAGGACGCCCGGCGTGCCCGTGCGGCCCGGTGCGTCCACGCCGCTCGGCGCCCGCTTCCGGGTCGGCCCCGACGGGGTCGCCGGCACCAACTTCGCCCTGTGGGCGGGTGGCGCGGAGGCCGTCGAGCTGTGCCTCTTCGACGACCGGGGCCGTGAGACCCGCGCCCGGCTGACGGAACTCACGCACGAGATCTGGCACGGCTTCGTGCCCGGTGTGATGCCCGGCCAGCGCTACGGCTACCGGGTGCACGGCCGCTGGGACCCGTGGACCGGCGCCCGCTTCAACCCGGCGAAGCTGCTCCTCGACCCGTACGCCCGTGCCATGGACGGCGAGTTCGGCCTGCCGCCCGAGGTGTACGGGCACGTCCGCGACTGGCCCCAGCAGCAGGTCGCCGACACCGTCCGCGACGAACGGGACTCCGCGCCGTACGTCCCCAAGGGCGTCGTCGTCCACGACGACGACGACTGGGCCGACGACCGCCGCCCCAAGACCCCCTGGGCGGACTCGGTCATCTACGAGCTGCACGTGCGCGGCTTCACCATGCGCCACCCCGGCGTCCCCGAGGAACTGCGCGGCACCTACGCCGGCCTGGCCCACCCGGCCGCCGTCGAGCACCTGGCCGGTCTGGGCGTCACGGCCGTCGAACTGCTCCCGGTCCACCAGTTCGCCCACGAGGACCACCTGCTGCGCAGGGGACTGCGCAACTACTGGGGCTACAACTCCATCGGCTACTTCGCCCCGCACGCCGGCTACGCCTCCGCCGGGACGACGGGTGGACAGGTCGGCGAGTTCAAGCGGATGGTCCGCGCGCTGCACGCGGCGGGCATCGAGGTCATCCTCGACGTGGTCTACAACCACACCGCGGAAGCGGGCGAACTGGGCCCGACGCTGTCCCTCAAGGGCGTCGACAACCGCGGCTACTACCGGCTGCAGCCGGACGCCCGCCGGTACGCCGACTACACGGGCTGCGGCAACACCCTGCACGTGGTCCAGCCGCACGTGCTGCGCCTGATCACGGACTCGCTGCGCTACTGGGTCACGGAGATGGGCGTCGACGGCTTCCGCTTCGACCTGGCCGCCGCCCTCGCCCGCTCCATGCACGACGTGGACATGCTGTCGCCGTTCCTCGCGGTGATCGCGCAGGACCCGGTGCTGCGGCGGGTCAAGCTGATCGCGGAACCCTGGGACGTGGGATCGGGCGGCTACCAGGTGGGCGCCTTCCCCCCGCTGTGGACGGAGTGGAACGACCGCTACCGCGACGCCGTGCGCGACTTCTGGCGGCACGCCCTGCCGGACGTCCGCGAGATGGGCTACCGCCTGTCCGGCTCCAGCGACCTGTACGCCTGGGGCGGCCGGCGCCCCTACGCCTCCGTCAACTTCATCACCGCCCACGACGGGTTCACCCTGCGCGACCTCGTGTCCTACGAGCGCAAGCACAACGAGGCCAACGGCGAGGGCAACCGGGACGGCACGGACGACAACCGCTCCTGGAACTGCGGGACCGAGGGGGAGACGGACGACGAGCGCGTACGCGCGCTGCGGCGGCGGCAGTTGCGCAACCTGATGACCACGCTGTTGCTGTCGACCGGCGTGCCGATGCTGGTCGCGGGCGACGAACTCGGCCGCACCCAGGGCGGCAACAACAACGCGTACTGCCAGGACAACGAGACCGGCTGGCTGGACTGGAGCCTGCTGGAGGACCCCGGCTGGAAGGCCCTGTACGACCTGACCGCCCGCCTGATCGCCCTGCGCCACCGCCATCCCGTGCTGCGCCGCCGGGCGTTCTTCTCCGGCCGGGCCCACTCGGCCGACGGGCTGCGCGACCTGGCCTGGTTCACCGCACGCGGCACGGAGATGACGGAAGGGGACTGGTACGCGCCGGCGGCGACGCTCGGCATGTACCTCTCCGGCCGGGACATCCCCGGCCGCGACGAGCGGGGCGCCCCGATCACGGACGACAGCTTCCTCGCCCTCCTGCACGCCGGCGACCGCCCCGCCCACTTCGTCCTGCCGGGCCCGCCCTGGGCGGAGCGCTACGAGGTCGTGGTCGACACCTCCCGCGAGGACCAGGACACCGCCCCGGCCGTCACCCACCGGGCGGGGACGGGGGTGACGGTCCCGGCCCGGTCGGCACTCCTGCTGCGGGTGTCCTCCTGAGGGCGGCCGCCTCGTGGACCGGACCGCCGGAGACCGGGGCCTGACCGGAGACCTGGGCCTGGCCGGGGGCCGGACGGCCGCGAGCACGGGCGGCCGGGTGGTGGCCGCACGGCGCGCTCACCCGGACCGTTAATCTGACCTGCGTCAGAACGACGGCAACACAGCACCGCAAGGTATGGCGAAGAGGGGCGGACCGGTGGCGGACATCGAAGAAGCACGCAAGCAGTTCCAGCGGATCGACGCGGACGGTGACGGATTCATCACCGCGACCGAGTTCAAGACCGCCCTGGCGCAGGGGGGCGACTGGCACGTCACCGACACGGTCGCCGAGGCCGTCATCAGGACCCGCGACCTGGACGGCGACAAGGTCCTGTCGTTCGACGAGTTCTGGGCCTACCTGGGCAAGTGACGCGCGGGCAAAGGGGTGTCCCGTGCGAGCCGCGGGGCACCCCTTTGCCATCCGTCCGTCATCCGTCCGTACGACGGCGGAGCGGAACAGCCGGCGACCGCCCGCGGTTGGACCCTCCCGAAAGCATGCGCATGCATGGATCCTTCGGGAAGGGCCTGACATGAAGATCGGCATCATCGGCGCGGGCAACATCGGCGGCAATCTCACCCGGCGGCTCACCGCCCTCGGTCACGACGTCTCCGTGGCCAACTCCCGTGGCCCGCAGACGCTCACGGAGCTGGCGAAGGAGACGGGCGCGACGCCCGTCGAGGTCACCGAGGCGGCGCGCGGCGCCGAGATCGTCGTCGTCACGATCCCGCTCAAGGCGGTCCCGGACCTGCCCTCCGGCATCCTCGACGGCGCGGCCGAGGGCGTGGCCGTCATCGACACGGGCAACTACTACCCGCAGCAGCGCGACGGACGGATCGACGCCATCGAGGACGAGGGCATCACCGAGAGCCGCTGGACGGAGCGCCAGATCGGCCAGCCGGTGGTCAAGGCGTTCAACGGCACCTACGCCCAGGACATCCTGGACCGCCCGCTCCCGGCCGGCGCCCCCGGCCGCATGGCCCTGCCCGTCGCGGGCGACGACGAGGCCGCCAAGGCGAAGGTCCGGTCCCTGATCGACGAACTCGGCTTCGACACCGTCGACGCGGGCGGCATCGACGACTCCTGGCGCCAGCAGCCCGACACCCCGGTGTACGGCCTGCGCGGCGGGGTCGAGGAGGTCACCCGGGCCCTGGCGGCGGCGTCCCCGGAGCGCCCTGAGGCCTTCCGCGGCTGAGCCGTTCAGTCCACCGTCGCCCACGCCCGCAGCGCCGCCCGGTCCGCGAACCTCGCCACGTTCGTGTCGAGGGGCTCGTCGGTGTACTGGTGGAAGCGCCACTTCGCCTTGATCCGGGGCTTGCCCGCGGTGACGTAGTCGGCTATCCAGAGGCCGTCGCCGGCGTACGAGGTGTCGTCGACGTTCAGCCAGTAGTTCCTGTTGCAGTACAGGACGACCCGGTTGCGCGGCCGCAGCGCCTTGAGCTTCCTGATGAAACGGTCCTTCTCGGCGTTGCTCGCGTGGGTGCCCGCGCCCGTCGTCTCCCAGTCGACGGCGAGGACGTCGCCGGGGCGCTCCGGCGCCTTCGCCAGGAAGTGTTCCGCCTGGGCGGTCAGGTTGCCCGGCCACAGGAAGTGGTAGAAGCCGACGACCAGACCGGCGTCCCGCGCCCGCTTCGTCTGGGCGGCGAGCTTCGGGTTGACGTAGGTACGGCCCTCCGTCGCCTTGACGAAGACGAAGGAGAGACCTTCCGTCGAGTAGGCGGAGGACTGGTAGGCGCTGACGTCGACACCACGGAGCATGGGGCAACTCCCGGAAGTGCAGGAGAACGGAGGGGAGTTGTGTTATGCCCCGACACGCCGAGCCCGGAACCTCGGCTTCCGTCCCCCGGTGCGGCGGCGGGACCTCAGCACTCGATGATGTTCACCGCCAGCCCGCCGCGGGCCGTCTCCTTGTACTTGACCGACATGTCCGCGCCGGTCTCCTTCATCGTCTTGATGACCTTGTCGAGGGACACCTTGTGCGTGCCGTCGCCGCGCATGGCCATGCGGGCCGCCGTGACCGCCTTCACCGCGGCCATGCCGTTGCGCTCGATGCAGGGGATCTGGACCAGGCCGCCCACGGGGTCGCAGGTGAGGCCGAGGTTGTGCTCCATGCCGATCTCCGCGGCGTTCTCGACCTGTTCGGGGGAGCCGCCGAGGACCTCCGCCAGCGCGCCGGCCGCCATGGAGCAGGCGGAGCCGACCTCGCCCTGGCAGCCGACCTCGGCCCCGGAGATCGAGGCGTTCTCCTTGAAGAGCATGCCGATCGCACCGGCGGCGAGCAGGAAGCGGACGACACCCTCCTCGTCGGCGCCGGGGACGAAGTTGACGTAGTAGTGCAGGACGGCGGGGATGATGCCTGCCGCGCCGTTCGTGGGGGCGGTGACCACCCTGCCGCCCGCCGCGTTCTCCTCGTTCACCGCCATCGCGTACAGCGTGATCCACTCCATGGAGTGGGCCAACGCGTCGCCGTCCGCCCGGAGCTGGCGGGCCGTCATGGCGGCGCGGCGGCGCACCCGCAGACCGCCCGGCAGGATGCCCTCGCGGGACATGCCGCGGGCCACACAGGCCTGCATCACCCGCCAGATCTCCAGCAGGCCCTCGTGGATCTCCTCCTCGGTGCGCCAGGCCCGCTCGTTCTCCAGCATCAGCGAGGAGATCGACAGCCCCGTCTCCCGCGTCAGGCGCAGCAGTTCGTCGCCCGTGCGGAAGGGGTACTTCAGGACCGTGTCGTCCAGCTTGATCCGGTCCGCGCCGACCGCGTCCTCGTCGACGACGAACCCGCCGCCCACCGAGTAGTACGTCTTCGACAGCAGCTCCGCGCCCTCGGCGTCATGCGCCCACAGCGTCATGCCGTTCGCGTGGTACGGGAGGGTCTCGCGGCGGTGCAGGACGAGGTCGTCGTCGAAGGAGAACGGGATCTCGTGCTCGCCGAGCAGCCGGAGACGGCCCGAGTCCTTGATCCGCTCCACCCGCGCGTCCGCCGTCTCCACGTCCACCGTGCGCGGCGAGTCGCCCTCCAGGCCGAGCAGGACGGCCTTGGGGGTGCCGTGGCCGTGGCCGGTCGCGCCCAGGGAGCCGTACAGCTCCGCGCGCACGGACGCGACGGAGCCCAGCAGGTCCTCGTTGCGCAGACGCCGCGCGAAGATGCGCGCCGCCCGCATCGGGCCGACCGTGTGGGAGCTGGACGGGCCGATGCCGATCGAGAACAGGTCGAAGACCGAGATGGCCACGGGGACTCCTCAAGACGGGGTGGTGCAGGAGGTTTCCGGTGGGGTGTCCCGCCCACTGACCAGTGTGCGGGACACCCTTCGAAAACCTGTCGGAAAACGGGGACTACTTGTCCAGACCGGGGTAGAGCGGGTGCTTCTCGGCGAGCGCCACGACCCGGGCCTTCAGGGTCTCCACGTCGTGGGTCGGCTTGAGCGCCTCCGCGATCACGTCCGCGACCTCGGCGAAGTCCTCGGCCGTGAAGCCGCGGGTGGCGAGGGCGGGCGTGCCGATGCGCAGGCCCGAGGTGACCATCGGGGGCCGCGGGTCGTTCGGGACCGCGTTGCGGTTGACCGTGATGCCGACCTCGTGGAGACGGTCCTCGGCCTGCTGCCCGTCCAGCTCGGACTCGCGCAGGTCGACCAGGATCAGGTGCACGTCGGTGCCGCCGGACAGGACGTTGATCCCGGCCTCCCGGGCGTCCGGCGCGGTCAGCCGCTCGGCGAGGATCCGCGCGCCGTCGACCGTGCGGCGCTGGCGCTCCTTGAAGTCGTCCGAGGCCGCGACCTTGAAGGACACCGCCTTCGCCGCGATGACGTGCTCCAGGGGGCCGCCCTGGAAGCCCGGGAACACGGACGAGTTCAGCTTCTTCGCGAAGGCCTGCTTGGCGAGGATGATGCCGCCGCGCGGGCCGCCCAGCGTCTTGTGGGTCGTGGAGGTGACCACGTCCGCGTACGGCACCGGGTTCGGGTGCAGGCCCGCCGCGACCAGACCGGCGAAGTGCGCCATGTCCACCCACAGGTACGCCTCGACCTCGTCGGCGATCCGGCGGAACTCGGCGAAGTCCAGCTGCCGCGGGTACGCCGACCAGCCCGCGATGATCACCTTCGGCCGGTGCTCCTTGGCGAGCCGCTCGACCTCGGCCATGTCGACCAGGCCGGCCTCGTCCACGTGGTAGGCGACCACGTCGAACTGCTTGCCGGAGAAGTTCAGCCGCATCCCGTGGGTCAGGTGACCGCCGTGCGCCAGGTCCAGGCCCAGGATGGTGTCGCCGGGCTGGGCCAGCGCGAACAGGGCGGCCTGGTTGGCGGAGGCGCCCGAGTGCGGCTGGACGTTGGCGTACTCGGCGCCGAACAGCTCCTTGACCCGGTCGATCGCGATCTGCTCGGCGACGTCGACGTGCTCGCAGCCGCCGTAGTAGCGGCGGCCGGGGTAGCCCTCGGCGTACTTGTTGGTCAGGACCGAGCCCTGCGCCTCCATGACGGCGAGCGGAGCGAAGTTCTCCGAGGCGATCATCTCGAGCGTGGACTGCTGGCGGCGCAGCTCGCCGTCGACCGCCGCGGCGATCTCCGGGTCGAGCTCGTGCAGGGGCGTGTTCAGGACAGACATGCGTCTTTCGACCTCTCAGCCGGCGATGAAGGCGGTGTACTCGTCGGCGGAGAGCAGCTCGGCCGGCTCGTCCGTGACGCGTACCTTGAACAGCCAGCCGCCCTCGAAGGGGGCGGAGTTCACCAGCGACGGGTCGTCCACGACGTCCTGGTTGACCTCGGCGATCTCGCCGGTGACCGGCGCGTACAGCTCACTGACCGACTTGGTCGACTCCAGCTCGCCGCAGGACTCGCCCGCGGTCACCGTGGCACCGACCTCGGGGAGCTGGACGAAGACCACGTCGCCGAGCGCGTTGGCCGCGTGCTCCGTGATGCCGACCGTCGAGACGCCGTCCTCGGCGCCCGACAGCCACTCGTGCTCCTTGCTGTAGCGCAGCTGCTGGGGGTTGCTCATGGCCTGAATTCTCCTGTACGCGAGGGAGTGCTGATGAAGGGGGGACTGCTGGAGACGCGCGTGAGCAGCGCGGATGTGCGCAGGGTCACGCGCGGGGCCGGCCGGGGCCCGGTTTGTCGGCCGTGCGCCAGTCTCTACTTCCGGCGCTTGTAGAACGGCAGCGCCACGACCTCGTACGGCTCGTGGCTGCCCCGGATGTCCACGCCGACACCCGGCGTGCCCAGTGCCGCGTGCGCGGCGTCGACGTAGGCCATCGCGATCGGCTTGCCCAGCGTGGGGGAGGGGGCGCCGGAGGTGACCTCGCCGACCACCTCGCCGCCCGCGACCACGGCGTACCCGGCGCGCGGGACGCGGCGGCCCTCGGCGACCAGGCCGACCAGGACCCGCGGCGGGTTCGTCGCGGCGCGCTCGGCGGCCGCGGCGAGCGCCTCGCGGCCCACGAAGTCGCCGTCCTTGCCGAACTTCACGACCCGGCCGAGCCCGGCGTCGAAGGGGGTCAGCGCGGTCGACAGCTCGTGCCCGTACAGCGGCATGCCCGCCTCCAGGCGGAGCGTGTCCCGGCAGGACAGGCCGCAGGGGATCAGACCGGCGCCCTCGCCGGCCTTCGTCAGGGCCTGCCACAGCTCGACGGCGTGCTCCGGCTTCACGAACAGCTCGAAGCCGTCCTCGCCGGTGTAGCCGGTGCGGGCGATGAGCGCGGGGACGCCGGCGACGGTGCCGGGCAGGCCGGCGTAGTACTTCAGGCCGTCGAGGTCGGCGTCGGTGAGCGACTTCAGGATGCCGGGGGACTCCGGTCCCTGGACGGCGAGCAGCGCGTAGGCGTCGCGGTCGTCGCGCACCTCGGCGTCGAAGCCGCCGGCGCGCGCGGTCAGCGCGTCCAGGACGACCTGGGCGTTGGAGGCGTTGGCGACGACCATGAACTCGGTGTCGGCGAGCCGGTACACGATGAGGTCGTCGAGGATGCCGCCGTCGGTGTCGCAGATCATGGTGTAGCGGGCCCGGCCCACGCCCACGGCCGCGATGTCGCCGACCAGCGCGAAGTTCAGCAGGGCGCCCGCCTGCGGGCCGGTTACGGTGATCTCGCCCATGTGCGAGAGGTCGAAGAGGCCGGCCCGGGTCCGTACGGCGTTGTGCTCGTCGCGCTCGGAGCCGTAGCGCAGGGGCATGTCCCAGCCGGCGAAGTCGGTCATGGTCGCGCCCAGCGAACGGTGCAGGGCGTCGAGGGCGGTGTGGCGGAGCGGGGTACTGCTCATCGGACGTTCGTCTCCCAGGGCGACGGGGATCCCTCCCACGCGAGCGAAGCCGGGCGTGGGGGAAGCGAGGGCGTTCCTCCCCATCTGTCATCGGAACCTGAGAGGTTCGCCATGACCGCCCGCACACGGGTCGGTCACGGCTTGCACCTTGGGTGGGGCCACCGGAGGGCGACCCGCTTTTCAGATGTGCCTCGCCCGCGCGGTAACGGGGCCTGAGAGATTCAAGGGAGGGACTTGCTCCTTCGGCGCCCCAGCGATGCTGCCGGTGGGGACTCTCCCGCGCGGATTCAAACGGCCGGTATGCAGTTGGCGCGGCCATCATTGCACGCCCCGTCCGATCGCGGCAGGCCGCATCTGTAACCGGCCTGTGGCGTTAAGCGCATGAAAACGCGAGACGGAGCGGATTACCTTCTCTTTACGCTCGACGGGGAGAAGACTTGTCTGACCCCAGGGGAGGACGAACACGGTGAACAGGACCACGGCACTCGCGACGGGACCGGCGCTCGCGACCGGTCAGGCGCTCGCACTGCCAGCGCAGCCGCAGACCTCCGTCCGGGAGGCGGCCGGCGCACCGCCCGCCCCGGTCGTCCGTGACCTGCGCGACCGCGCCGGCCACAGCCCGCACGGCCTGCTGTTCGCGTCCCGCGACCTGGTCGTGGTCACGGGACTGCCCGGCAGCGGCAAGTCGACGCTGATGAAGCGCGCGGTCACGGGCGTACGCATCGACTCCCAGGACACCCGAGACCGCTGGGACGCCCGCATGCCGCGCGCCCTGCCCTACGCCCTCTACCGCCCTCTCGTCCGCCTCGCCCACTACATCGGGCTGCGCCGCGCCCTGCGTACCGGCGAGGGCGTCGTCGTCCACGACTGCGGCACGCAGGCCTGGGTGCGCGCCTGGCTGGCCCGCGAGGCCCGCCGCCGCGGCGGCAGCCTGCACCTGGTGCTGCTCGACGTCACCGTGGACACCGCGCTGGAGGGCCAGCGCGAGCGCGGCCGGGGTGTCTCCCGGTACGCCTTCCGCCGTCACCGCCGGGCCGCCTCCCGCCTGCTGCGCGCGGCGGAGCGGGGCCGTCTTCCCGAGGGCTGCGGCTCGACGGTCCTCCTGGACCGCGCCGCGGCCGACACCCTCCGCCGCATCACCTTCACGGGCTGACCGGGGCGGGGGCGGGGGCGGGGGCTTCGGCCGTCGGGCCGTCGGGCCGGCACACGGAGCCGGGGTGCGCGGTCGCCGGGCCCTCACGCGGGCTCCGGGAGCGCGGCCTTCGGACCGTGGCGCGGCTGCGGGGCGCGCGGCCGCCGGCCGCCGCGGACTCGGGCTTTCTGCCGGCGGACCGGCACACGGGCGTACCGGCACACGGGGCCGGGGCCCGTGGTCGCGGGGGTGGCGTAGGGGGCACCGGTCGCTGCTCGCCGGTCGCCGGTCGCCGGTCGCCGCTCGCAGGGAGGGTTCGGTGCTTTCGGCCGTCAAGCTGCCGTGCAGGCCCCCGGTCGCCGTACGAACCCGCCCCCGCCGCCGATCCGGTCCGCCCCCGCCGATCCGGTCCGCCCCCGGAGCCGCAGGTTCCGCCGCGCGGGTCCAGGCTCCCGGATCCGGCCCCGCCCGCCGGGACGCCCGGTGGACGTGGGGACGGGCCCGGTACCCGATAGCCTTTCGAGCCACACCCAGTGGTTCCCAGCAGGCGGTAGGCAGATGGACTTCCCCCCGGCGGACTTCCCCGCGGACTTCCCGGCACAGGCGCACCCCCATCCGCACGGCGGATGGCCCGGCAACGAGCTGGAGGAGGTGCTCTCCGCCTCCCTCGGCGTGCCCGGGGCCGGTGGACGGATCGTCGAGGTGCTCGGCCGCAGCCTCGTGTGGGTGCCGCTGCCCGCCGGGGGCGGCCCGCACAGCGGCCCCCTGGACCTGCCCACCCTGGAACTGGAGGGCCAGGCGTACGTGCCCGTGTTCAGCTCGGAGGAACAGTTCCGGCAGGTCGTCGGCGCGCACATGTCGTACACCGTCGCCCCGGCCGTCGAGTTCGCCCGCGGACTGCCCCCGCAGGTCGGCATCCTGGTGAACCCGGACGGCACGGTCGGCATCCCGCTGCCCCCGATGGCCGTCGCCGAGCTGTGCCGGGCCGGCCGCACCCCGCTGGACGGTCCCGCCGGCGGCGGCCGGGTCCGTCTCTACGAGCCCGACTGGCAGGACGACCCGGTGGACTTCCTGTCCGCCGCCACCGCCGAGTTCGAGGCGACCGGCGTCGTCCTGACCGCACGCCGCTGCCTCGCCGCGATCGAGACGGCCGACCCCGTGCTGTTCGTCGGTGTCGAACTCTCCCAGCGGGAGGGCGATCTGCGGGCGCTGCCCCTGGAGGCCCTCGGCAAGGCGCTCGGCAGGGCCCAGGCGCCCTGGCCGGTCAACCTCGTCCTGCTCGACGTGACGGAGGACCCGGTGGCCCGGTGGCTGAAGGAGCACGTGCGGCCCTTCTACTCCCGGATCCACTGAACGCGTCCCGCAGGAGGGCGTCCGTGCCGGTGGGCGTCCGCGCGGCACGCCCCCGGCGGACGACCCGGCGCGGCCCCGCCGGCGGCGGACGCCCGCACCCTCGGGGGGACCCGTTGTCGGCGAAGAGACCTAAGCTGGTCTCCCGAAAGCGGGGCAACTTATCGAAGGGGCGGTACAGGTGAGCGCCAGCGGCATCGCGGCCGGGCAGGTCGAGCACATGCTGCGCCAGGTGACCCCCGGGCGCTACGACGCCTACGAGGCACTCCTGCGCGCCCTCGCGACCCCGGGCACCGGCCAGGTGTGGATGCTGCTGTGGCAGGGTCAGGCCGGTTCCGCCGACGCCCAGTACGGCACGATGGACGTCGAGGGACACGGCTACGCCCCCTGTGTCACCTCCGCCCAGGAACTGTCCGCGAGCGGCTGGAACCGGTCGTACGAGGTGGTCGACGGGCTGGACGCGGCCCGCACCCTCTACCCCGACCACTACGGCCTCTGGCTGAACCCGCACGCCCCCGGCGGCGGCGTCGGCATCCCCTGGCTCGACCTGCGGCGGATCGCCACCGGCCTGGACCGCCAGCCGGCCGGGCCGCTGCGGCTGTCCGAGCCGGCCATCGAGATCCCGCAGTTCTACGCCCTGCTCGCGCAGAACGCCCACCGCACCCCGGCCCTGCGCTCCCTGCGCCGCGCCTGGGTCCAGCCGGCCGTCGGCGCGCCCTACCTCGCCCTCGGACTCGACGTGTACGACACCTCCCCGCAGGCCGTGGACGCGGTGCGGGCGATGATGCAGCAGTCCGTCGGCGCGGTGCCGGAGGGCCTGCCGGTGTCCACGGTCACCATGAGCGACGACTACGACCCGGTGGTCCTCTGGATGCGCGCCCACGCCCGCCCCTTCTACGACCGCGAGGCGCACGCGCCCGCCGCGCCGGCCGCACAGGCCCCCGCGGGCGGTTACGGCTTCCCGCCGACCGGTCGCCACTGATGCGTCCCGCCGTCCGCCCCCACGTGTCGGCCCAGTGGATCTCCGCGCGTAGATCGGTGCGGTAAGTCCATTTGTCGGTGGCTATGTCACAACTCGTAGGCGTCCGCCCCCCGTTACCCACCGTCCGGATAACGGAATCCTCCTGAGAGCATCACGTTTACGCATCCTTTCCCCGCCAAGTCTGGCTACAGATCGCCAAAGCGTTGAAGACTCGCGCATCGGGGGTGCTTTCGCCCCTGTGTACGACGGACTGATCACGCCGCTACAGCGGCAAGTGTGGGCCGGTTACCGCCGGTTGAGAGGGGTCCCTGCCAGATGACGGCACCATTGCACGAGCCGACCGCGGAAGCGGCCCCGAGCCCGGCCGAGGAAGCGGCGGTGGCCACCGCCGACGCGAAGGCCGTACAGGGCCGTTCCCTGGGTCGGATCGCCTGGGAGCGCCTGAAGCGGGACAAGCTCGCCCTGACCGGCGGCATCGTGGTGCTCCTCCTCGTCGTGGTCGCACTGTTCGCCCCGGTGATCACCTCGATCCTGGGCCAGGACCCGAACGAGTACCACGAGAACCTCATCGACCCGCTGTTCGGCACCCCCACGGGCTCCCTCGGCGGCATCAGCGGGGAGCACCTGCTGGGCGTCGAGCCGGTCAACGGCCGCGACATCTTCGCCCGCATCCTCTACGGGGCCCGGATCTCCCTGCTGGTCGGCTTCCTGTCGGCCGTCGTCGCCGTGATCCTCGGCACCGTCCTGGGCATCCTCGCCGGCTTCTTCGGCGGCTGGGTCGACTCGGTCGTCAGCCGGGTCATGGACGGTCTGCTCGCCTTCCCCCAGCTGCTGTTCATCATCGCGCTGGTCTCCGTCATGCCGAGCGACCTGCTGGGCCTCACCGGCTCCAACGTGCGCGTCTTCGTGATGATCCTGGTCATCGGCTTCTTCGGCTGGCCCTACATCGGGCGTGTGGTGCGCGGCCAGACCATCTCCCTGCGAGAGCGCGAGTACGTGGAGGCCGCCCGATCGCTGGGCGCCGGGCGGCTGTACATCCTGTTCAAGGAGCTGCTGCCCAACCTCGTCGCCCCGATCGTCGTCTACACCACGATGATGATCCCCACCAACATCCTCACCGAGGCGGCACTCAGCTTCCTGGGCGTGGGCGTCAAGCCGCCCACGGCCTCATGGGGACAGATGCTCTCGAGCGCGATCGACTACTACGAGTCCGACCCCATGTACATGGTGGTCCCGGGCCTGGCGATCTTCATCACCGTTCTCGCCTTCAACCTCTTCGGCGACGGCGTGCGGGACGCGCTGGACCCGAAGGCCTCTCGCTGAGCCGCCGTACCTCAACTGTCCCGTGGCATCTACACGGGGTCTCTCATCTATCCGGAGGATCCGAGATCGTGACTACCCAACGCACCTCAGGGCGGCGGAAGCAGGCAATTGCCGCTGCTGCCGCGGTCGCCGCGCTGCTGACCACGGCTGCGTGCGGCGGCGGTTCGGACGACGGCGACAACGGTTCGAAGACCGGTGCCGCCGGCTTCGACGCCGCGAACAACAAGGTCGCCCAGGCGTCCGCCGCCAAGAAGGGCGGCACGCTGAAGTTCGGTGCCGCGCAGGACGCCGACTCGTGGGACACCACGCGCGGCTACTACGGCATGATGTGGAACTTCGCGCGCTACTACAGCCGCCAGCTCGTCACGAACAAGACCGAGCCGGGTGCCGCGGGCGCCCAGATCACTCCGGACCTCGCCACCTCGACCGCGAAGATCACGGACGACGGCAAGACCTACACGTACACCCTGCGTGACGGCATCACGTGGGAGGACGGCAAGCCGATCACGTCCAAGGACGTGAAGTACGGCATCGAGCGCGTGTGGGCACAGGACGTCCTGTCCGGCGGTCCGACGTACCTGAAGGACGTGCTCGACCCCAAGGGCGAGTACAAGGGTCCCTACAAGGACACCTCCGCCGACAAGCTCGGCCTGAAGGCCATCGAGACGCCGGACGACAAGACCATCGTCTTCAAGCTCCCGCAGGCCAACTCCGACTTCGAGGAGATGCTGGCCCTCGTCTCGGCCTCGCCGGTCCGCCAGGACAAGGACACCAAGGCCAAGTACGGCCTGAAGCCGTTCTCCTCCGGCCCGTACAAGTTCCAGTCGTACAGCCCGGCCAAGGAGCTGACGCTGGTCCGCAACACCGAGTGGAAGCAGGCCTCGGACCCGGTCCGCAAGGCCTACCCGGACAAGATCACGATTCAGTTCTTCTCGGACGCCAACCAGCTCGACCAGCGCCTGCTCAACGGTGACCTGGACCTCGACCTGAACCAGACCGGCATGTCGCCGCAGGGCCGCACCACCGCCCTGAAGCAGCACAAGGCCAACCTGGACAACCCGGTCTCCGGCTACGTGCGTTACGCGGTCTTCCCGCAGAGCGTCGCGCCGTTCGACAAGCTCGAGTGCCGCAAGGCCGTCATCCTGGGCGCCGACCACGTGTCGCTCCAGACCGCGCGCGGCGGCCCGATCGCCGGTGGCGACATCGGCACCAACATGCTGCCGCCGTCCGTCCCGGGCGCCGAGGGCCAGAAGTACGACCCGTACAAGCTCGCCGGTGACAACAAGAACGGCAACGTGGCCGAGGCCAAGGCGGCCCTGAAGGCCTGCGGTCAGCCGAACGGCTTCAAGACCACCATCGCGGTCCGCAACAACAAGCCGGTCGAGGTGGCCACGGCCCAGTCCCTCCAGGCCTCGCTGAAGAAGATCGGCATCACCGCCGAGATCGACCAGTACGACGGTGCGCAGACCTCCGGCATCATCGGCAGCCCCTCGAACGTGAAGAAGAAGGGCTACGGCATCATCATCATGGGCTGGGGTCCGGACTTCCCGTCCGTCCAGGGCTACGGTCTGCCGCTGTGGAACAGCAAGTACATCGCGGAGAGCGGTAACAACAACTACGCGCTCATCAAGGACAAGACCATCGACGGTCTGTTCGCCCAGTACGTCACCACCCTGGACGACGCCGGCAAGACCAAGATCGCCACGGAGATCAACCACAAGGTGATGGAGGGCGCGTACTACCTGCCCTTCGTCTTCGAGAAGTTCATCAACTGGCGCTCGGACAACCTGGCGAACGTCTACACCACCGACGGTTACAGCGGTCAGTACGACTTCGTGAACCTCGGTCTGAAGAACCCGAAGAAGTAGTCCCGGCACACCCGCCGAACGGCACGAAAGGCAGGTGAAGGCCGGCGCAGCGTGAGCGCGGGCCACCGGAAGACCTCCGGTGGCCCGCGGTCCGCGGCGGGCCGAGAGCTGTGCTCGCTTACCTCATCAGGCGGTTGTTCGCCGCCGCAGTGATGCTCGTGGTCATCGTCATGGTGGTCTTCGGCATCTTCTTCCTCATCCCCAAGTGGGCCGGCGTCGACATCGCCTTGAGCTTCGTGGGCAAGCAGGCCGACCCGGCCGCGGTCGAGGGTGTGCGCGAGAAGCTGGGTCTGGGCGACCCGATCTACGCCCAGGTCTGGGAGTTCTTCAAGGGGATCTTCGCCGGACGCACGTACACCGGCGGAGGCGACTCCATCAACTGCGCCGCGCCGTGCTTCGGCTACTCCTTCCGCACCGAGCAGGCCGTCTGGCCGGTGCTGACCGACCGCTTCCCGGTGACGCTGGCCCTCGCGCTCGGCGCCGCCGTGCTGTGGCTGATCCTCGGCGTCTCGGCGGGTGTGCTCTCCGCGCTCAAGCGGGGCAGCCTGTGGGACCGCGGCGCGATGGTCATCGCGCTGTCGGGCGTCTCCCTCCCGATCTACTTCACCGGCATGGTCGCGCTGTCGGTCTTCGTGTACGGACTGGACCTGTTCGACGGTCAGTTCGTGCCGCTGGAGGACAGCTTCTCCGCCTGGTTCGGCGGAATGATCCTGCCCTGGGTCACCCTGGCGTTCCTGTACGCGGCGATGTACGCGCGCATCACCAGGGCCACCATGCTGGAGATCCTCGGCGAGGACTACATCCGCACCGCCCGCGCCAAGGGCCTCAAGGAGCATGTCGTCATCGGCAAGCACGCCATGCGCTCCACGATGACGCCGCTGCTGACCATGCTGGGCATGGACCTCGGCGCCCTCATCGGCGGCGCGATCCTGACCGAGACGGCGTTCAACCTGCCCGGTCTCGGCCAGGCGGTCCTCAACGCCATCAAGAACCAGGACCTGCCCGTCATCCTGGGCGTCACCCTGATCACTTCCCTCGCGGTGCTCGTCGCCAACCTCGTGGTGGACATCCTGTACGCCGTGATCGACCCCCGAGTGAGGCTCGCATGACCGACCTCAGCAAGAGCGGAGCGGCCGTGGGCGAACCCACCGCCGCCTCGCCCGCGCCGAGCGCCTTCCTCGAAGTGCGCGACCTGAAGGTGCACTTCCCGACCGACGACGGCCTGGTGAAGTCCGTCGACGGGCTCAGCTTCCAGCTGGAGAAGGGCAAGACCCTCGGCATCGTGGGCGAGTCGGGCTCCGGCAAGTCGGTGACCTCGCTGGGCATCATGGGCCTGCACACCGCCGGCCAGTACGGCAAGCGCAAGGCCCAGATCTCCGGCGAGATCTGGCTGGACGGCACCGAGCTGCTCTCCGCCGACCCGGACCACGTGCGCAAGCTGCGCGGCCGCCACATGGCGATGATCTTCCAGGACCCGCTGTCGGCGCTGCACCCGTACTACACGATCGGCCAGCAGATCGTGGAGGCGTACCGCATCCACCACAAGGTGGACAAGAAGACCGCCAAGCGCCGCGCGGTCGAGATGCTCGACCGGGTCGGCATCCCGCAGCCGGACAAGCGGGTGGACAACTACCCGCACGAGTTCTCCGGCGGCATGCGCCAGCGCGCGATGATCGCGATGTCGCTGGTGAACAACCCCGAGCTGCTCATCGCGGACGAGCCGACGACCGCCCTGGACGTGACCGTCCAGGCGCAGATCCTCGACCTGATCCGCGATCTGCAGAAGGAGTTCGGCTCCGCGGTCATCGTCATCACCCACGACCTGGGCGTCGTCGCCGAACTGGCCGACGACCTGCTGGTGATGTACGGCGGCCGGTGCGTCGAGCGCGGCCCGGCCGAGAAGGTGTTCTACGAGCCCCGCCACCCCTACACCTGGGGTCTGCTCGGTTCGATGCCGCGACTCGACCGCGAACAGCAGGAGCGCCTGATCCCGGTCAAGGGCTCCCCGCCCTCCCTGATCAACGTCCCGTCCGGCTGCGCCTTCAACCCGCGCTGCCCGTACGCGGACCTCCCGAAGGACAACGTCACCCGCACGGTCCGCCCGGAGCTGGCCGAGGTCGGCAGCCGGCACTGGGCCGCCTGCCACCTGGGCAAGGAGCAGCGGGAGCGTATCTGGACCGAAGAGATTGCGCCGAAGCTGTGAGTGACGAGAAAGCGGTGAAGATCCCCGCGCAGACCGACGGTGAGCCGAGCGGCGGCGCCGCCACCCTCACCAAGGACGCCGCCCCCGGCGAGGTCCTGCTGAAGGTGACCGGGCTGCAGAAGCACTTCCCGATCAAGAAGGGCCTGCTCCAGCGGCAGGTCGGCGCCGTGCACGCGGTGGACGGCCTGGACTTCGAGGTCCGCTCCGGCGAGACCCTCGGCGTGGTGGGCGAGTCCGGCTGCGGCAAGTCGACGATGGGCCGGCTGATCACCCGGCTGCTCGAACCGACCGGCGGCACGATCGAGTTCGAGGGCAGGGACATCACGCACCTCGGTGTCGGCGGCATGCGTCCGCTGCGCCGCGACGTGCAGATGATCTTCCAGGACCCGTACTCGTCGCTGAACCCGCGGCACACCATCGGCACGATCATCGGCGCTCCCTTCAAGCTCCAGGGCGTCACGCCCGAGGGCGGCATCAAGAAGGAAGTGCAGCGGCTGCTGTCGGTCGTGGGTCTCAACCCCGAGCACTACAACCGCTACCCGCACGAGTTCTCCGGCGGTCAGCGCCAGCGCATCGGCATCGCCCGCGCGCTCGCGCTGAACCCGAAGCTGGTGGTGGCGGACGAGCCGGTCTCGGCGCTCGACGTGTCGATCCAGGCCCAGGTGGTGAACCTGCTCGACGACCTCCAGCAGGAGCTGGGGCTGACGTACGTGATCATCGCGCACGACCTCTCGGTCGTCCGGCACGTCTCGGACCGGATCGCGGTGATGTACCTCGGCAAGATCGTCGAGCTGGCGGACCGCGACCTGCTGTACAAGACGCCGATGCACCCGTACACCAAGGCGCTCATGTCGGCGGTGCCGATCCCGGACCCGAGCCGCAAGAACACCAAGAGCGAGCGCATCCTGCTCAAGGGCGACGTGCCCTCGCCGATCTCCCCGCCCACCGGCTGCCGGTTCCACACCCGGTGCTGGAAGGCGACGGAGATCTGCAGGACGACCGAGCCGAAGCTCGTGGAGCTGCGGCCGGGCCAGCAGGTCGCCTGCCACCACCCGGAGAGCTTCGAGGACCAGGCTCCGCAGGACACCGTCCTGCTGACGGCCGCGAAGGAAGCGGCGGAGCTGGTGGCCGACGAGGTGCTCGCGGAGTCGGCCCTGACGTCGGCGGCCGTGGCGGCGGAGGTCGAGGCGGAGGCCGTGGCGGCGGAGGCCGAGGCGGCGGAGGCGGAGGCCGAGGCTGCGGAAGCGGCTGCGGAAGCGGTGGCGGAAGCCGGAGCTGCGGCCACCGAGGCGGCTGCGGCTGCGGCGCCCGAAGCGGACGCTCCCGAGTCTCCAGAGGCTCCCGAGACGGACGCCCCCAAGGCCGTGGCCCCCGAGGCCGCCGCCTCCGAAGAGGAGCCTCCCGCCAAGGAGAAGTAGAGAAGTAAGAAGCGCACGAGCCCCTGCCTTGCAATGTAAGGCAGGGGCTCTGTGTTGGGTGAGAATAGTAGGGTGCTCCAGCAACTCTTCAGCCCATCCGTCCAGCACACGCTCGACCTGATCGGCATCTTCGTCTTCGCGATCTCGGGCGCGCTGCTGGCCGTGCGCAAGAACTTCGACGTCTTCGGCATCGCCGTGCTCGCCGAGGTGACCGCGCTCGGCGGCGGCATCTTCCGGGACGTGATCATCGGGGCGGTGCCGCCCGCCGCCTTCACGGACCTGGGCTACTTCCTCACCCCGCTGCTCGCCGCCCTCCTCGTCTTCTTCCTGCACCCGCACGTGGAGCGCATCCAGTCCGGCGTGAACGTCTTCGACGCGGCCGGCCTCGGCCTGTTCTGCGTCTCGGGCACCGTGAAGGCGTACGACCACGGCCTGGGCCTCACCGCGTCCGCGGCTCTCGGGCTGGCCACCGCCGTCGGCGGCGGTGTGCTGCGCGACGTCCTCGCCAACGAGGTGCCCTCACTGCTGCGCTGGGACCGCGACCTCTACGCGGTCCCGGCGATCGTCGGCGCCACCATGGTGGCGGTCTGCCTCCACTACGACGTCCTCACCCCGGCCGCCGGCGGACTGGCCGCGCTCACGGCCTTCGTCCTGCGGCTGTTCGCGATGCGGTTCCACTGGCGGGCGCCGCGCGCGTGGAACCGCCGCTCGACGGTGCGGGAGGATTAGGGCCCGCCGTTCGGATCACGCCGCGGACGCGGGGTCCGGCACGCGCTTCCCCGGAGGGGGCGCCCCCGGCGTCGTCGTCGGTCGCCGACGTCCCCCGGCTTCGGCCGGGAGGTGCCCCCACCGCGTCGACGCCCTCCTCCGCCTTGCGGCTGCACGCACCGGACCCCGCTCACCCGGACTGCAGGATGCCGCAGGTTTCCTGCGACCTGATCCAGACGACAGGCCCGCGCCGCGCCGCCGGGCCGCGCCGCGCCGCCGGGCCGCGCCGCGCCGCCGGGCCGCGCCGCGCCGCGGGGCCCCGCCGCAGGGCCGCGTCGTCAGTCGGCGGAAGGCGGGCGCCGCCTGCGGCCGCCAGAGCGCCGTGCGGTGACCGCCCGCGCTCTTCTGGGCGCGGACGACGTGCACGGCCGTCGGGCCCTTCGCCACCCGCCGGAGGGCCGGGCCCGCCTCACAGCCGCCGCGCGGCCGGCCGGAGACGTGGACGGTGGCCGGGAGCGGAAAGCGGACTTGGACCGCCCGGACGCTCCTCATGGCCTGCGTCGCCTCACCGGCCCGCGCGGGCGGCGGGAACCGCCCTGCGCAGGGACAGGGCGAAAGCGCAGCTGGTGAGGGTGAGGACGGCGATCGGCGGCGCGGGCAGCAGGAGGACGGATGTCGCCAGGGCGGTCAGGGAGAGCGCGAGGGCGATCCATCCGAAGGCGGTGCGGCGCTCGACGAGGGCGGGGGCGTGGCGGACGGCGGCGAGGATCAGGAGGCCGCAGGTGACGGCGAAGAGGGCCATCGCGATGCTGATGCCGTTGGAGACGTCGAGGACCGTGCGCTCCAGGCCCAGCAGGGTGAAGGTGGACTCCCGCATGGCGGTGTCGGCCGCACGCTGTTGCGGGGTCCGGGTGGCCGCCGTCGAGGCGGCGGAGAGGGCGAGGTGGCCGATGCCGAGGAAGACGAAACCGTAGGCGCCGACCGCGAAGGGCCGGACGGAGTCCGCCCGGGGGAGGGCGTGGGCCGTGACCGTGGTGTTCACCGTTGCTCCGTGACGTTGACGTTGACATTGGTGTTGACGGGGGCGGCTGGTGGCTGCCAGTCCAGGACCGTGTCCAGGGCTCTCAGTGACAGCGCCTGCGGCGTGGCCCGTACGGCCAGGTTCCGGAGGGACACGGCGAGTGGGTGGGAGAGCCGGGCGAGTTCGCCGACGCGCCGGGAGCGGCGGCTGATCCGGGTGGTCCGCCGGTGTCTGGCCCTCGTGTAGGCGGCGAGCGAGGCCGGCACGTCGTCGGCGGACGCGAGGAGATGCGCCGCGACCACGGCGTCCTCGATGGCCTGGCAGCCGCCTTGGCCCAGGTTGGGGGTCATCGCGTGGGCGGCGTCGCCGAGCAGGGCCACCCGGCCGAGGTGCATCCGGGGCAGAGGCGCGGCCAGTTCGTGGAAATCATGGCGGAGTATGCCGACCGGGTCCGGGCCCCGCTGGCCCAGCCGGTCCAGCAGCGCGGGTATCGGATCGTGCCACGCGCCGAAGCGCCGGGTCAGTTCCGCGTGATGGTCGGTTTCCTCCGGCCTCGCGCCGGGGCCGGAAACGGTGGTGGCGGTGGTGACGGTGGTGGCGTAGACGTAGACACGGCCGTCCGCGAGGGGAACGACGCCGAACCGCTCGCCTCGCCCCCAGGTTTCGGCAGCCTGCTGGGGCGGCAGGCCCGCACCGGGAAGCACCGCTCGCCACCCGGCTTCACCGGCGTGACGCAGCCCGCGGTGAGCGGGGAAGAGCTGCCCGCGGAGCACGCTGCGGATGCCGTCCGCCGCCAGGACGACGTCGGCGCGCAGGTCGCCCGCCGACGTACGCACGACCACGGTGTCCCCCGTGTCTGCCACGCCGGTCACCGATACGCCGAGGCGCACGACGTCGGGCGGCAGGGCGGCCGCGAGAGTGCCGATCAGGAAGCCGCGGTGCACGGCGCGCGCGGGCAGCCCGTAGCGGGCGGACACCGTGCCGCCGTCGGGCCGACTCAGCCACGTGCCGTCGGGCGTACGCAGCCCGACCTGACCGGGCAGGGCGTCACCCGCCCACAGGCCGGGACCCAGGCCGATCGAATCCAGGGCGCGCAGTGCGTTCGGGGCGAGCACGATGCCGGCGCCGGTGCCCGTGAGCACGGGGGCCCGTTCGCACACGGTGACGCGCCATCCGCGGCGGCTCAGGCCCACCGCCGCGGTCAGGCCCCCGATTCCGCCTCCGGCCACAACGGCATGACGGACCCTCATCTCGACTGCCTCCCTCCACCCATGTCGCCTCTACACCTGTAGAGGCGACATGCCCGCACTCTACATCTGTAGAGTGCGGGCATGTCCATCCCTGATCGCCGGGACCTGATCGCCGATGTCGCCATCGGCATCGTGGCCGCCGCCGGGCTGCGCGGCCTGACCCACCGTGCGGTCGACGCCGCCGCGGGCCTGCCGGCCGGCAGCACGTCGTACTACTTCCGCACCCGCAGCGCTCTGATCGGCGCCTGCTACCTCCGCCTGGCCGAACTCTCGGTCGCCGACGCGGATCGCTGGGACGAGGGCCGCTGGGACGCGGACCACGGGCGCCCGGACCCGGACTCCGCCGCGGGTGCGCTGGCCGCACTGCTGCACCACTGGCTGACGGCGGCGCGCGACCGCCAGCTCGCCCGCTTCGAACTCACCCTGGAGGCGACCCGGCGGCCGGAGCTGCGCGCCGACCTGCGGGCCGCCGACCTCGCCGTGCGGTCCAGGGTCACCGCCCTGCTGGCGGCGCTCGGGGCTCCCCGTCCGGCGCCGGCGGCGGATCTGCTCGTCGCCTGGACCGACGGTCTGCTGTACGACCTGCTCGCCGGTGCGCCGGCCGCGACCCGCCCGCCGCCCGACGTGGCCGAGCTGACCGTAATGGTCCGGCGCATGCTCGAAGCTGTGCTCTCCACCTGACCGAAGCCGCGCTCTCCACCTGGCCGAAGCCGACGGCCCCGCCGGTGCGAGGCCGTGTCCGGCCGGCGCGAGGCCGTGTCCGGCCGGTGGGCGGGGCGGGGGCACGAGAGGAGGGAAGGGGAAAGCTACCGCTTAGTATCTAGCTGTTGTACCGTTCACGCATGTCTGAAGCAGCCATCGCCCCCGCCGCCCTCGGCGACAGCGAGTTCGACCGGGACACCGCCGTCACCCTCCGCGAGCCCGGTGTGTACGACACGGAACTCTCGGCCGGCTGGACCATCTTCGGCGCCGTCAACGGCGGCTACCTGCTCGCCGTCCTCGGCCGCGCGCTCGCCGACGCGCTGCCGCACGGCGACCCGTTCACGGTCACCGCCCACTACCTGAGCGCCTCCCGCCCCGGCCCGGCGGTCGTCCGCACCGAGACGGTCCGCGCCGGCCGCACCGTCTCCACCGGCCAGGCCTCCCTCTTCCAGTACGACGACAACGGCCGCGAAGTCGAACGGATCCGCGTCCTCGCCTCCTACGGCGACCTCGGCGCCCTCCCCGACGACGTCCGCACCTCCGCCCGGCCGCCCGCCTTCCCCCCGATCGGCCGGTGCTTCGGCCCCGAGGACGGGCCCGCCCCCGCTCCCGACGCCGACCAGCAGCCCATCGCCGAGCGGCTGATGCTCAAGCTCGACCCGTCGACCGTCGGCTGGGCGCTCGGACAGCCCTCCGGCAAGGGCGAGATGCGGGCCTGGTTCGGACTCGCCGACGGCCGGGACGCCGACCCGCTCTCCCTGCTGCTCGCGGTGGACGCCCTGCCGCCCACCGCCTTCGACCTCGGCATCGCCGGCTGGGTCCCGACGATCGAGCTGACCGTCCACGTCCGCTGCCGTCCGGCCCCCGGCCCCCTGCGCGTCTCCCTCACCACCCGCAACCTCGCGGGCGGGTTCCTGGAGGAGGACGGCGAAGTCTGGGACAGCGAGGACCGGTTGGTGGCGCAGTCGCGGCAACTGGCCCGCGTACGCCTCGCGTGACGACGTTCCCGGTCAACGGCGGGCCCGGGGAGGCGACTTGAGCCGGGCTTTGCCTGATTGACAGGAAACGGACAGAGGGGTCCCAAGGAAGGCCCAAACGCCGTTGGTTGAGTGGCGGTCTCAGGCCTTCCTCATCCCTTCTGGAGCTGTCTCTCATGAAGCGTGTGCCGACGATGCCGGTACGTCTCCTCCCCGCGGCCGCCCTGCTGGCGCTCACGCCGTTCGCCCTGGTGGCCTGCGGATCGGGCGACTCGACCTCCTCCGGCGACGGCACGTCCGGGCAGGAGGCGTGTCAGCGGCCGAGCGGGATGCCGAGCGGAGCGCCGTCGGGCGCTCCCACGGGGGCCGCGGCTTCGGGGTCCGCCTCGGCGGCTCCGACGGGTGCCCCCACCGGAACCCCGACGGGTGTGCCGACCGGCTTCCCCTCCGGCATGCCGAGCGGCGGGCCCGGCGGGGGCGGACAGGGTGGCCCCGGTGGGGGACAGGGCGGCTGCGGCGGCGGGCCCGGCGGCGGGCAGGCCGGTGGCGGGCAGGGGCAGCCGACACGACAGGCGCAGTAGACGCAGCAGGCCCAGCAGACGCAGCAGACCCAGCAGACGCAGCAACAGGGCCGAAGGCGCGGACGTGGGCGTGTTCGCGTCCGCGCGGGCAGGACGGGAAGGGCAGGCACGGGTGCCGCCGGCGCGCACGGAGGCGAACACCTGGTCCAGGCCCGGCCGGTTGCGGCGGCCGCCGGTCGGTCCGCGGTCGAGACGCATCGCTCTTCGGGGACGCCGAAGCCGATCAGGATCCCCCGACGGGCGATGAGGTCCCGGGCATCGGTCGGGCAGCGGGCACACCCGTGAGGAGCCCGGTCACAGCCGGGGAGCGTACGGACGCCCCCCCCGCTGACCGTACAGATCACCGGACACCCTGAACGGGACGCCGTCTGCTGGGACGGGAGGACTCATCGCCCCCAGGCCCGGGGTCTCCCGCGGGACGCTCGAACGCGTCCTCGGCACCGTGCCGAACCGACGGCCCGCTGGGTCCTGACTCCTACCACTCGTCGGAGAAGCGGTCGGCGAGCGCCTGGATCTCCGGGTCGTACGGCCAGCGTTCGGCGAGTGTCTCCACGGCCACCTGTTGCAGGCCCCAGTCGGAGTCGTCGGCGGCCCGCTCGCGTAGCAGCGCCTCGGTGGCGGGGTCGTCGCGCCGGCCGCCTGCGAGGGCGCGGATCGCCGCGCGGCGGCTCATCACGTCGGTTCGGCCGGCGACGATCCGCCGGAGCAGCGCGCCGGTCTCCGGGTCGGTGCGCCAGCCCGCCGCCAGGTGGTGCACGGCACCCGCGCGCAGGTGTTCGTCGGGGTCGTCGACGGCGAGCCGGCGCAACAGGACGGCGGTCTGCGGGGTTCGGAAGTTCCTGACGAGGGCCTGGACGGCGGCCTCACGGACGTAGGGTTCGGGGTCGTTCCCGGCCCTGTCGTGCAACAGCGCGACGGTGTCGGGGTGGTCACGCCAGCCGGCCCCGAGCGTCCGCACCGCCGTCGCGCGTACGAACTCGGCGTTTTCGGCGACTGCGACCGCGATTTCACGCAGCAGCGGCCTGGTTTCCGGGTCGTCGCGCCATCCGGCGGCCAGGGCGAGGACGGCCACCTCGCGGGCCTGCGAGTCGTCCTTGCCGTTGGCGACGCCGCGTAGCAGTGCCCCAGCGTCGGGATGGCCGGGCCAGACGGAGTAGGCGGCCCACAGCGCGGCCTGCCGCACCGGCTCGCCGGCCTCGGAGGCGGCGAGCTCGCACAGCCACGGCAGCGTTCGCCGATCGGTGTGCCAGCCCGCGGCCAGCGCCCGCACCGCGGCCACCCGGACCCTGTCGTCGGAGTGGGTCTCGGCCCGCTCGCGCAGCAGCATGGGGGTCTTCGCATCGGTGCGCCGGTCCACGACGAGGTGCTTCAGCGCGGCATGCCGCGGGTCCTCCGCGGGAGGCGGGAGCGCCGTCCGGGTGGCGCCAGGACCGACGGGGCGGGTCTCGACGCGGCCGAGCGCCCGCCTCGCGGCCTCTTGCACCCATGCCTCGCCACCCGAGTCGGCGGCGACCGAACGCAGCAGTGCCACGGTCTGCGGATCGTCGGGCCAGCCCCCGACGAGGATGCCGAAGACGGAGGTCCGCAGGTCCGGGTCCGGATCGCGGGCGGCACGCTCGCGCACCACGGCCGCGGCGTCCGGGTCGCCCGGCCAGCCGGCCGCGATGCATTTCACCGCGGTGAGGCGGACCCACCGGTCCCGGTCACCGTTCGCGCATCGGCGTAACTCGGCGAACGTCTCAGGTTCGTTGCGCCAGCCGTCGGCGAGCGCGGCCAGCGCCCCCTGCCGGAGGTACCGGTCGTCGTCGGTGAGGCAGGTCCGCAGCCAGTCCCGGGTGGATCGGTCCGGGTGGCCGATCATCGCGAACAGCTGTACCGAGCCGCGCCTCACGTTTCCGTCGGGGTCTGTCTCGGCGAACTCGCGCACCAGTCCGGCGACCTGCGGATCGTCGGGCCATTCCTGGATGAGCGCGCGCAGCGCCTCCTCCCTGCCGGCGGGCGCGGAGCCGAAGACCGCCTGACCGACCAGGCTCTCGCGGAACTCGCTGTTGTCGCGCAACAGCGCGGCGCCGACCCGCGCGGCTGGTGGTACCTCGGACCAGGCGAAGTTCTCTCCCTCCCGCATGACGCTCAGGAACTGGCCGCGCGCCAGGTACCAGTCGTGGTACCGCCGACGGATGGTGGAGTCGCGTGCGCCGAGCCGGCCCAGCACGGGCGGTAGCGTCTCCACGACCACGCGGGTGACCGGGGAACCGGGCAACGCCCGTTCCGCGGCCATGTGCTCGATCAGCGCGATCACCGCGTTGACGACGGCGGAACACTGGACGGGCAGCACGCCGGGGTCACGGACCTCGGCGAGGCACCGGGCGGCGAGCACGATGTGGTGGGGCGTCCCGCCCGAGGACGACCCGGGCCGCCGCACGAACCACAGCGGATCGGCTGCGAGGAGGTGGTCGACGATCCGGCCCGCGAGGTGCGGTTCGACCATTCCCGCGACAAGGACGAGGGTTTCGTGCCGGGCGGGGTCGGCCCAGTGCTCGCCGTACTCCTGCTGGATGAGGGCGTCCCCGGTCAGGCTGCGCTCGACGGTGAGCCGGTGCTGGATTTCCGCCGCGGCGAGGTACTCGAGGAGCGCGCGGTGGGGAAAGCCGTACATTCGTTCACCGAAGTGGCTGAGGATGCTGTTCCGCGCGCGGAACTCATCGAGCATCGCGCAGGCGAGCGCCATGGCCCGATCGGGTGGGTAGTGTTCGCGCAGGCAGCCATTGAGCTCCGCCACCAACTCCCTTTCGTGCAGAAGGGTTCCGCCTGCCGCGACTTGGCCTTCCTGCATCCGGTGGGCTACGCGACGCAGCAGCTCGAGCCGGTCGCACTCACGAAGGCGGCGGGCGTCCTCGGCCACCCGCTCGTCGTCGGAGTACCGGCTTGGATCCCACTGTGCGAGGAAGGCACTCACGGCATGCTCGTACACCCCGCGCCTGTCCCGCGGCAGATCCTGGTGCTCGCCACGTAGCGCCAGCATGGTGAGCATCATCGGGTTGCCGGCCAGTTCACCCGCTGCCGGCGAACCGTCGATCGCCGTCAGCAGCCGGTCGCGCAGGCGGGCCGCCTCGACCGGGTCCGCCGGGAACGCCAACCGGTACCAGCCGGTCACGAACGCGTCGATCCGTGCTCGATCGAAGTCCTGCAGCGTGTATGCGCGGAAGCCCTCGCGTTCGAGTACCGCCCGCTGGTACTCGATCACGCGGGACGTCACCACGACACGGACGCTCGGGTAACGCCACGCGAAGCCGGCGATCTCGCCGGAGACCTCCTCGCGCAGCCGTGGGTCCGACAACTCGTCGAGCCCGTCGAAAATCACCACCGCGCGGCCACCGGCGCGCAGGTACGCCTCGAGCACGTCTCTCGGCAGGCCCCGCCCGTTGGTCTCGTGCAGACGGGCAACGAGATCGAGGAGGGTGCACGTGCGCCACCGCGGGTTGGCGTACGCGCGCAGTTCCACCAGGAGGGGCAGCGCCCCGGCGAGCGGGGCCAGGTCCGAGTCGATGTCGACGTCCGGGTCGGTGTCCATCGCCCCCGCGAGCGCGAGCGCGAGGTACCGGGCGAGCGTCGACTTGCCCGCGCCCGGGTTGCCCAGGAGCACGATCCGCTGGGCGGACTCTTGGGCCAGCACCTGCAGGACCCGGCCGGCCGGGCGGTCACCGTAGGCCCGCCCGACGCGGTCCAGCGATGCGACGTCGCCGACCGCGGGCGGGCCGTCCCGGCCGGCCTCGCCCGCAGCGGCCGGGTGCTGCATCAGGTCGTACGGCAGCGCGCCCGCCGACGGATCCGTGCGAACCGACGGGGCGACGAACACGTCACCCAGCCGAGGCCGCGGCCGGCCGGCCGGATCGCTCCCGGAGGCCAGGACGTCGACCCGCGCGTACCGCCGGCGCAGCGCCGCGAAGTACGCCTGGCGCGCGGCGCCGAACCCGTGCGGTTCGGAACCGGCCCGACCGGGGGAACGGGAACTCCTGGCCTGCCGGTACCGGGTCTGCCACACCTCCCTGGCGCCCTTCCACCAGGCCACCGCCTTGACGCGGTCCGAACCGCTGAGGCCATCGGGCCGAGGATGCCCGGACCACTCCAGCAGGACCTCGACCAGGGCCCACAGGTTCTCGAAGTCCTTGGCCGGCGTGCCCTCTTCGAACCAGCCGCCGACGGTGGTCTCCCGCAGTGGCGGAAGCTCGTTCTTCTCCCGGCGGCCGGTGGCCTCTTTGATCGCGGCCTTCCGGTCCCTGCCCCTGAGCGCTGTCGCCTCCAGCTTCCGCAGTTCCTCACGAAGCCTCTGCCGTTCGGCGCTCAGGCCCCCCGTAGTGCTCACCATGTCCTCCCCCGCGCGCCCCGGATCCGGCGGCTCCTGCCGACGGCCGACGCGTCAAGCCTTTGAACTGGGCCTTTCCTGCTGCTCTCCGTCCGCTCCGGTAAAGGTTTCCCATCCCAGGGCGGTCTTGTGGGATGGGCCTGGCGCGGTTCGACGGACGGCCGCGCGGACGGAGGGACTGCCATGGATGTCACTGCCTGGGCGTTGGTGCCCGTGGCCGGCATGCTGGTCACGGCCGCCACGGCCGTATCGATCGTGCTGGTCGCGCTGAGGGGAACTGCCGCACGAGACCGCGCCACGATCCTCAAGGCCGTTGCCGAGGTGATCCGCGCGGCACGCGGACGCCGTTGATGAGGGGCGGCCATCGACGCTCACCGGGCCTGCGCGCCGGACACGGTGACACCGAGGGACAGCCGTGTGGCCGGGTCGAGGCAGATCTCGCCGTGGCGGCGGACGCGGCTCCGCAACAGCGGGGCCGAACCGGGCCGTCCGGTCGTGCCGGGCCGTCCGGTCGTGCCGGGCCGGCTGGTCCAGGCGGGTTCGGCGAGTACGTCCTGGAGCGTGAGGGTGTTGACGTACACCTGCGACGTCTGGAGGATCCGCAGGCACAAGGCGGCCATCCCCACCTCCTCACGCTGGTTCGAGGCGATCTCCCCGCCCTTGCCGTGGCCGATGACCGCGTTGGCCGCGTTGGCCGCGTTCCAGGACTCCACCACCTTCAGGCCCTCCCCGATCTCTCGCTGGAGGCCGCGGTCACGCAGGTGGCGGGCCACGAAGCGGGTGCGCTGGGCGCGGCCGGTCTCAGCACGGCCCGGGAGATCGTCGAGCACCGCCCAGCGCTCGACCAGCTCACCCGTGTCCGCCGGCAGTCGCCCCACGAACACTCATACTGCCGGACAGCCCGGACCAGTGCCGCCGAAAGGCGTGAATGACCAACGGCGTCCGCGGCTCGTGACACGTTCGTCAACGGCACCCGAAGCAGGGCGGGGCGGTCACTCGAAGACGAGTGGCCGCCCCGCCCGCTTCCACGTCCCCGCTCCTGTCCTGGTCCCGGTCCCTCGTGTCCCGCGTGTCCCGGCGTCTCAGGAGTCGAGCCAGTGCCGGCGGCCGATGCTGATGAGCCGCATCTGGCGGGTCGCGAGCCGGACGACCCGGTCCAGATCGCCGTCCGGGGCCCTGCCGGACTCCTGGGCCTCCCGCGCCTCCAGGAAGAGCGATCCGGTGACGATCATCTGGTCGACGTAGAGGTGCGAGAGCATCAGCAGATCGTCCTCGCTCCACCCCTCGGCCGCGGGGTCCTTGGCCAGTTCCGTCCGCACCTCCTCGGCGAAGCGGCCGAGTTGGTCCCGGATCGCCTCCCGGACCGGCTGGACACCGCCGTGCCGTTCCCGGGCGATGAACCGGACGTGTGCGGGGTACGCGTGAACGTGACGGGCGATCAGGTCGACGGCCCGTGCGATGCGTTCGTCGCTGGAGCCGGCCGCGGTCACCGTGGCCCCGATCGTGGCGTGCAG
The DNA here is from genome assembly GCF_043198675.1 of Streptomyces sp. NPDC048734. Lineage (NCBI taxonomy): Bacteria > Bacillati > Actinomycetota > Actinomycetes > Kitasatosporales > Streptomycetaceae > Streptomyces > Streptomyces sp. NPDC048734. The sequence continues at coordinate 58,989 of NZ_JBICUZ010000019.1, forward strand.
ACCGCCCAGCGCCTCCTCGACCAGGGCCACGCCCAGGTCCGCGATGGAGCGGAAGTGCCGGTAGAAGGCGGTCGGGGCGACTCCGACGGCGCGGGTGACCTCGCGCAGGCCGAGGCTGCTCAGGCTCTGGTCCTCCAGCAGTCCCAGCGCGGCGTCCAGGAGCGCCTGCCGGGTCTTCTGCTTCTGGGCCTGCCGGATGCCGAGGGTGTGACTCATGTCATCCAGTTAACAACTGTTCTCTGTAATTGCCAAGCAAGAGACCCGCTAGGCTGGGTAGTCAGTGAACAACTGTAACTACAGTTGTTCACCGGAACGTCACGAGAGACGGACACGACAACCGTCCCGGAGGGGGATCCATCCCATGCTGTTCCTCGTCGCCGCACTTCTGCTGCTCGGCGTCGTCATGGGCACCGTGGCCCACGCGCCGCTCGGCTTCAGCCTCGCCGCCGCCGCCGTGATCGCCGCCTGGCTCGGCATCTTCGCGCTGCGCGAGCGCCACGGCCGCCGCCGCACCACGACCCGCTGACGGAAGGAACGACCGACATGCAGCTCACCGCACCGGCCACGCGCCGCACGGGCGTCCGGGACACCGACGGCATGGCCGTCGCGTCCTTCATCCTCGGCCTCGTCGGCCTCCTGGTCCTCAACGTCTTCCTCGGCCCGATCGCCATCGTCCTGGCCTCGGTGGCCCTGTGGCGGGGCACGGAGCGCCGGGGCCGCGCCGCCCTGGGCCTCGCCCTGGGCGTGGCCGACCTGCTGGTCCTGGCGTTCTTCATGCAGGCCGACTCGACGGTGTCCTGGAGCTTCTAGGGCTCCGGGCGGTCGCGGTCCGTGTGCCGTGTGCCATGGTCGCCGTCCGGCCGTACACGCAACCACCGCACGCGCCGGCATCGGCGCGTGCGGTGGTTCGGGGGTGGGAGGGCCCGCCTGCGCGGGGTGGCAGGCCGCGCCCTCGGTGCCGGATCGCCTACGGCCAGGTGTACCCGTCCGCGTCCTGCTTCCGGTGCTCGGCCGGCTGGCGGTAGGGATGGGCGTCGAACTGCGCGCTGTGCAGGGCGAAGGACCGGTTCAGCTTGGGCATCCAGTAGGCGTCGTCGTGGTGCCCGTCGCCGTTCTGGGTGTCGTACGCGATTCCCTTCGCGGACAGGGCCTGGGCCATGGCCCTGGCCGCCTGGCCGAAGCGGTACTCGTCCTGGTCGCCGCCGTCGAAGTAGTAGGTGTGCTCCTTCAGTCGGTCGGACGTCAGGGAGTTGACCAGCTTGATCGGCTGCTGGCCGGCACTGGCCGCGCGCTCCTCGGGCGTGCCGATCAGGGGCGGGAAGCTGAGCGCGCCCATGTGGCTGGCGATCGAGCTGAACAGGTCGGGCCGTGTCAGGCCCAGGGTGAACGCGCCGTGACCGCCCATCGACACCCCGCTGAGGCCGCGGTGGTCGCGGTCGGCGATCGTGCGGTAGGTCCGGTCGACCAGGGGCGTCAGCTCCTGCGCGACCATGGTGCGGTACTTGCCCTCGGAGGAGTCGGTCCACCATCCGCTGGCCCCGTCGGGGAAGACGACCACCGACTCGCGCATGCCCTTCTCGGCGAACAGCCGGTCGAGGACCTCGCCCATGTCCCGTGCCTCCCACTCGATGTTGCTGCCGTTGAAGCCGTGCAGCATGAACACCGTCGGGAAGCGGCGGGCCGTGGTCTGCGTGTAGGAGGGCGGGAGGTAGACGCTGAAGCCCACCTGCCGGCCCATGGCCGCGGAGTGGTAGCTGTTCCGGAAGAACCTGGCGTGGTCGCCCAGTTCTTGGGGGTGACGCGGGTCGATGTGGAGGAACTCCCGGGTGGGCGGGGACAGCACGGTTCCGTCGGCCGCCACCCAGCTGCGGATCGTGTCGACGACCAGGCGGCCCTGGCCGTCGACGACGACCTCGGCCTGCTGGTCCCGCAGCGTCACCGGACCGGCGTCGCGCAGCATCGTGCGCACCTTGGCGACACGCTGTTGCCGGGTGTCGCCCTGGTGGAAGAAGCCGTCGTCCAGGGTCGCGGCGTAGCGGGCCAGTTGCCCACGCGCCACCGCCCGGTGCTGCGCGTCCAGCACGGCGCAGGCGTGCGCGATCTGCCTGGCGTTCGCCGGGGTCGCGCTGATCCCGGCCAGCTCACGCAGCCGCGACTTGGAGTACAGGCCGACCGGCCCCTGGTAGAAGCCGCCGCCGCCGGTGCCGTCGTAGACCCGCACGGCGATCACGTTCGTGCCGCCCCAGTTCAGCAGGCCGTCCGCCGGGTAGTACGTGCGGGGCACCTCCCAGGCGGAGTCGAAGGCGGGCGGGAAGGCGCCGGTGCTGCCTATCTCCTCGCCGTTCAGGAAGGTCTGGTCGGCGTCGTCGACGCGCCCGAGCGAGGCCACCACCGAGGCGTCGGTCACGCCCTCGGGCCGCTCGGGAAGGGTGAAGGTCTTGCGGTACCAGGCGAATCCGTCGTACGACGCCAGGTCCGTCTGCCCCCAGTTGTCGGGAACCGACCAGCCGTCCCAGGAACCGTCGGGGAGGGCGGGATCCGACCACGAGGGATCGTCCCCCGTGCGGAAGCGCCAGCCGCCGCCGGTCAGGTCGAACCCGAAGTCGGGGGAGGCCGGGGCGGCACACGACGTGCCGGCCGGACCGGTCCGGGCCGTGGCGGGAGAACCCGTGACGGCCGGGGCGCCGACCAGGGCCGTCACCAGGGTCAACACACCAAGACCACGGAAACCGCGCGAGCCGCGCGCCATGGGGTTTCGAGGCAACGTGGTGCTCCGTTCTGCGGAGTTGCCGATCCTGAGCTCACCGTTCCGTGACTCCCGGAGACCTCCGACAGAATCAACCGACTTCAAACAGAAAGCATCAAGATTTAATGAGCATGCAACATCGCAGCCTGTGTCGATCATGTCAATGGTTTCGACGGGGCCAGGGGTGACGGACCTCGCGAACCAGACCCTCGCGGGCCAGACCCTCGCGGGCCAGACCCTCGCGGGCCAGACCCTCGCGGGCCAGACCCTCGCGGGCCAGACCCTCGCGGGCCAGACCCTCGCGTGTCAGGCCCGCCGCGCCGCACACGGGCCCGCGGCCCACCGGGTCGGCGCACCCGACGGCCGCCGGGCCCCGAGCTCCCGCGGCGAGCAGTCGTGACCAGCCGCGACCCCGCGCACCGGGCCCCGCGACCCCGCGCACCGGGCCCCGCGACCCCGCGCACCGGGCCCCGCGGACCCGCGCACCGGGCCCCGCGACCCCGCGCACCGGGCCCCGCGACCCCGCGCACCGGGCCCCGTGACCCCGCGCACCGGGCCCCGTGACCCCGCGCACCGGGCCCCGCGGACCCGCGCACCGGGCCCCGTAGAATCGGGCTCACCATGGCATACCTCGACCACGCGGCGACCACGCCCATGCTCCCGGAGGCGGCGGAGGCACTCGTCGCCCACCTGGGCGTCACCGGCAACGCCTCCTCCCTGCACGCGGCCGGCCGCCGGGCCCGCCGTACGGTCGAGGAAGCCCGCGAGACCCTCGCCGAAGCCCTCGGCGCCCGCCCCAGCGAGGTCGTCCTCACCTCCGGCGGCACCGAGGCCGACAACCTCGCGGTCAAGGGCCTGTACTGGTCCCGCCGCGACGCCGCCCCGGCCCGCACCCGCGTCCTCGCCAGCCCCGTCGAACACCACGCCGTCCTGGACGCCGTGCACTGGCTGGGCGAGCACGAGGGGGCGACGGTCGAGTACCTCCCCGTGGACGCCCACGGCAGGGTCCACCCCGACGCACTGCGCGAGGCCCTCGCCCGCAACCCCGACGACGTGGCCCTGGCCACGGTCATGTGGGCGAACAACGAGATCGGCACGGTGATGCCGGTCCGCGAACTCGCGGAAGTCGCCGCCGAGTTCGGCGTCCCCCTGCACGCCGACGCCGTCCAGGCCTTCGGTCAGGTCCCCGTCGACTTCGCCGCCTCCGGCCTCGCCGCGATGACCGTCTCCGGCCACAAGATCGGCGGCCCCTACGGCATCGGCGCCCTCCTCCTGGGCCGCGAGCACACCCCCGTGCCCGTACTGCACGGCGGCGGCCAGGAGCGGCAGGTCCGCTCCGGCACCCTCGACGTCCCCGCGATCGCCTCCTTCGCGGTCGCCGGCCGCCTCGCGGCCGAGCAGCGCGAGTGGTTCGCCCGGGAGATCGGAGCCCTGCGCGACGCCCTGGTCACCGCCGTCCGTACGGCCGTCCCCGACGCGATCCTCGGTGGGGACCCGGCGCCGGAGGGCCGCCTCCCGGCCAACGCCCACTTCACCTTCCCGGGCTGCGAGGGCGACTCCCTGCTGCTGCTCCTGGACGCCCAGGGCATCGAGTGCTCCACCGGCTCCGCCTGCACCGCCGGCGTCGCCCAGCCCAGCCACGTGCTGCTGGCCACCGGCACCGACCCGGACCTGGCCCGCGGCACCCTGCGCTTCTCCCTCGGCCACACCTCCACCGAGGCCGACGTCGAGGCGGTCGCCAAGGCCATCGGACCGGTCGTGGAACGGGCCCGCGCCGCGGGACTCACCTGAGCGACAGCCCCCTCCGGACCGGAACCACCCTCGACCGGGAGCCGGTCCCGACCGGGCCCCCCGGCCGGGCAGCCGCACCGCCGGTGAGCCGCCTCCGTCCGTGAGCCGCACCGCCGGTGAGTCGCTTCCGCCCGTGAGCCGCACCGCCGGTGAGTCGCTTCCGCCCGTGAGCCGCACCGCCGGTGAGTCGCTTCCGCCCGTGAGCCGCACCCCGCCCGTGAGCCGCACCGCCCGTGCGTCACGTCCGGCCGGCGGTCACGCCGCGGCCGCGTGGGCCTCCCGCACCAGTCGCAGGTACCGGTCCCAGTCCCAGTGCTCACCGGGGTCGGTGTGGTCCGTCCCCGGCACCTCCACGTGCCCGATGATGTGCTCGCGGTCGACGGGTATGCCGTACCGCCGGCAGATTCCGGCCGCCAGCCGCGCGGAGGCGGCGTACATCGCGTCGGTGAAGTCCTCCGGGCGGTCCACGAAGCCCTCGTGCTCTATGCCGACACTGCGCTCGTTGTACGCGCGGTTGCCCGCGTGGAACGCCACGTCCAGCTCGCGGATCATCTGCGTGACCCGGCCGTCCTTCCCGACGATGTAGTGGGCCGCCGCCCGGTGGGCCGGGTCCTGGAAGACCTTCACCGCGCTCGCCAGGTTGCCCTGGGTGACATGGACGACCACCATGTCCACCTCGTAGTCGTCAGGGCGGTCCGCCCAACGGAAGTTGCCCGTCGAGGCCGCCAGCCACCGCGCGCCGCGGAAGTCGACCGCGCCCCGCACCCGCGCCTTCTCCACCCCCGGCATGCGCCACCACAGCTTCCCCAGCTCGTCCCGCGCCAGCACGCCCGTGCCCACCGCGGCGGCCAACCCGCCGACCAGCAGCGCACGCCGCCCGATCCGCCGGTCCCCGTCCTTCCTCCGCGCCCGCGACCTCACCTCGGCACCTGCCTCCGCACCCGTCCCCGAACCCGACGAACCCGTCCCCGAACCCGACTCCGCACCCATCTCCGCCCCGCCTTCCTCGCCCCTCGAGATCCACAACGGATACGCGCGGGCCCCGGTTCCCGGCGCCCCGTACCCTGGAAGGGTTATGACTGAGACCTCGCCGCGCCCCCTCCGCGTCCTCGCCGCCATGTCCGGCGGAGTGGACTCCGCCGTCGCCGCCGCCCGCGCCGCGGAAGCCGGCCACGACGTCACCGGTGTCCACCTCGCGCTCTCCGCGAACCCGCAGTCCTTCCGCACCGGCGCGCGGGGCTGTTGCACGATCGAGGACTCCCGCGACGCCCGCCGCGCCGCCGACGTCATCGGCATCCCGTTCTACGTCTGGGACCTCGCCGACCGCTTCCGCGAGGACGTCGTCGAGGACTTCGTCGCCGAGTACGAGGCCGGCCGCACCCCCAACCCCTGCCTGCGCTGCAACGAGAAGATCAAGTTCGCGGCGCTCCTCGACAAGGCCCTGGCCCTCGGCTTCGACGCCGTGTGCACCGGCCACTACGCCCAGGTGATCGTCCGCGAGGACGGCAGCCGCGAACTGCACCGCGCCTCCGACATGGCCAAGGACCAGTCGTACGTCCTCGGCGTCCTGGACGAGAAGCAGCTCGCCCACGCCCTGTTCCCCCTCGGCGACACGGTCACGACGAAGGACGAGATCCGCGCGGAGGCCGAGCGCCGCGGGCTCGCGGTCGCCAAGAAGCCCGACTCGCACGACATCTGCTTCATCGCCGACGGCGACACCCAGGGCTTCCTCGCCAAGCGCCTGGGCAAGGCCGAGGGCGACATCGTCGACGAGACCGGCGCCAGGATCGGCACCCACGAGGGCGCCTACGGCTTCACCATCGGCCAGCGCAAGGGCCTGCGCATCGGCACCCCGGCCCCCGACGGCAAGCCGCGCTACGTCCTCGACATCTCGCCCGTGAACAACACGGTCACGGTCGGCCCCGCGGCCGCCCTCGACGTCACCGCCCTCACCGCGATCAAGCCCCGCTGGTGCGGCACCGCCCCCACCGGCCCCGGCACCTACACGGCCCAGCTCCGCGCGCACGGCGGCGAGACCGAGGTGAGGGCCGAACTCGTCGACGGCACCCTGGAGGTCACCTTCACCGAGCCGGTCCGCGGCGTCGCCCCCGGCCAGGCGATCGTCCTGTACGACGGCACGCGCGTGGTGGGCTCGGCGACGATCGCCTCCACGGTGCGGGCGACGGCGGGCGTGGCCTGAGCAGCCCACGGCCGCACGTCCGGGCCGCGTGACAGCGCGCCGGATCCCCTGCTGGGGTCGGCCCACCGGCAGCGCGACCTACTGAGCGAAGCCGGAACCCGGGCCGCAGGCCGCTGCGCCGAGGCACGGCTCAGCCTCCGAGTCCCGCCTTCACACCCCGCACCAGCGCTCCCAGCACAGCCCGGTCCGTGTTCAGCACGCGGGCCGGGCTCTCGCTCTCCCGGAGAGCTATGTTCTCGGGGCCCGGCGCGGCTATCTCGACGCAGGCGTTGCCCGAGGCCTCCGAGTACGAGGACTTGATCCACTTCAACCTGGTCAATGGGGCACCTCTTACCGCTCTCTGGCAATCTCAAGGATGCGGTTCCTCGACTCATCCGGATTCAACGCCACCTGTTCGACCAAGTCCAGCCGCCGACGGAAGTTGGACAGTTGAGTCGGCGAGTCGAAGAAGACCGCACCGATGGGTGAGTCCACCTCGACCGTGTCGAGACGGGAGTTTGCGGCAGCGGCGTACATCACAGTGTCCCCGGCCATGGGAAAACCTTCGGCCGCGAGTGGAATCACCAGCAGCCGGACGTTGGGGCGTTCGCTCTCCTCCAGGAGACGGCTCAACTGGGCCTTGGCCACTTTGTCGCCACCGATCCGGAGGTGGAGGGCAGCCTCGTAGATCAAGCCCACGTACGGTACGGCGAGGTCGCCTGCCACCACGTCATGCCGTGCCAGGCGATGGGCCACACGCAGCTCGACCTCCAGTCGCGGCAATGCGGGGACGAAGAGGTCGAACAACGCGCGGGCGTGCTCCTCGGTCTGGAAGAGGCCGGGGATGTGCGCAGTCTGAAGAGTGCGCAGGCTTGTGGCGTGGTGCTCAAGCTCGGACACGTCCAGAAAGTCCGGCGGGATCTTGCCGCGGTACTCGTCCCACCAGCCCCTCGTGCGTCCTCCCGTCATGTCGGCAAGGGCGTCGATCAACGCGCTGTCGTCGCACTCGTAGATGCTTGCCAGTCGGCGTAGACGTTGCACGCTGATGCCGAAGCGGCCCGACTCGATGTTGGAGATCATCGTGCGGTCCACTCCCAGCCGCTCGGCGGCGACGGGGGCGGACATGCCGACAGAGTCACGAAGCCGGCGAAGCTCAGCGCCGAAGCGTCGCTGACGAATCGTGGGTGCGTGCCGTGGGGCCATAGCTCAACTCCTTGTTTGCGCGCACAGTTTGGCGATCCCGACGAGCCGCCGTCCACGGAAACCCTAGAGGTCATCCGTTTTAGTGAATGGGGTAGCACCCGTTTTAGTGCCGTGGTTAGCCTGTGACTCAGGCCACTCCCTCCTGCCCGCCCAGCGGAAGTGCACCGGACCTCACCGCCCATCCGGAAGGCGGCAGGCGTCCCGGCAGAGACACCGCGCAGGGCACGGAACGGGAGCGCGCTGCCACGCCGTGCGCGACTCACATCCGCGCACTCACCACACGACCTCGCACCAGCGGAGGTGCTGCATGACACGTCCCCCCACAGTCCTCACCCCTCACGCCGATGATCCCGAACCCTTTCCCCATCCAACGCCCCTCCCCTTCACCGCCCCCTGGAGCTACGAGCTCCACTTCCCCTGCGACCCCCGCGCCCCCGGCGTCGCCCGTCTCACCCTCCGGGCCGTCCTCACCGCCCACGGCCTCGCCGAACTCGTCGAGCGGGCGGAGCTGCTGACGTCGGAACTCGCGACGAACTCGGTGCGGCACACCAAGGGGCCCGCGTTCGTCCGCCTGCACTGGCTGGACCCCGTACTCCGTGTCAGCGTCTGGGACATGGCCCCCGACCTGCCGCCGATGGTCTCGTCCCCGGTCGTACCGACGTGCGCCGACGGAGGGCGCGGCCTGCTGATCCTCGACCTGCTCGCGGACCGCTGGGGCGGCTGCGGCACGGGCGAGGGGCCGTACGGACCGGCAGGCAAGACGATCTGGTTCGAACTCGCCCTTCCGCCAGGCCCACCATCCGGGAGTGGTTCCGTGCCTGGGCTCGCCGCTTGACCGGCGGAACGGTCCGGAGCGGTGTTCTTGTGCTCAGGGAGGGGAACGCGCCGCGGTCCGGTCGCGTGGGCCCATCGGATTCGGATCATTTGCGCTCGACCCCTGGCATATAGAGTCGGAACAGTCGGAGCCAAAGGAGCATCCAATGATCTCGGCAGCAGACAGCCAGGCCCTGCCGCCCCAGGGCCCTGAGCCGATCCAGGCTCATGTCACGGTCTCGGGCGCGATGGCAGGCGTCCTTCGCGACCTCGCCGCCCTCGACGGACGCACCCCCGAGGCGCTCGCCATCGAATGGGCCGCGGGGAAGCTCGTCATCCCCGAGGGAACCGTCGGTGACGCGGTTGAGGAGTGGGGGATCTTCGACGGGCCGCCCGACCTGGCAAGTCGGGTGCACGAATACCTGCGGGGCGGAAGCTCTACGTGACCGAGCCCGTCAACCTCGCCGTTGCCGACACCAGCGTGTTGCTCGCGGCCTTCAACCGTCGCGACGATCGGCACCAGGACGGAATCGATGCCTTCGGGGCGGCCAAGATTCTCGTCCTGTCCCCTCTCGTGCTCGCCGAACTCGACTATCTCCTTCATCAACAGGCCTCTGAGAAGGAAGCCGTAGAGGCCGTATCCCGCTTGCGGGCCCTCGTCGGGACGGGTTATGCGCGCATCCCCGTCGTCGACGGGAAGCTCCTCGGTGAGGCGGAGAAAATCCAGCGTGACTACATGGGGCAGGCGATCGGCCTGACCGATGCAGTCAACGCATGTCTGGCCTGGCGGCTCCAGTTGCCCATGATTCTGTCCTTCGACAACCACTACCGGATCATCGCTCCACGGCGATCGGGCGAGCGGCCACTGGACGTACGGCCCTGATGGAAGTTGCCGGGCGACAGAGACCTGGTGCCGTAGCCGTTCGGCCAGGAGTTGTGGCGCGGAGTAGCGTGAGGCGCTTTCCTGCCGATGACGGCAACCGATTCCGATTCCGGAGGAGCCGCTACGCGCGGGTGACGTGACGGGGAGGACCGCGCCGCCGCCACCCGCGCGTGGGCTGCCGTCGTATGACCGTTCGCCCTACGGCGCGAAGAACTCCGCCAGCACAGGTGCCAGCACGTTCGGGTCCACCATGTGGGTCTGGTCCGGCAGGGTGCGGTAGGTGCCCTCGGGCGCCGCGTCCGCGACCGTCTCGGCAGCCCGGCGCATCCAGTCCGGGCTGGCCGAGCCGGCCAGGGACAGGACCGGGACGGTGATCGAGGCCAGCCGCTCCCGGGGGACCAGGCCGTCGCCCATGACGGCGTCGTCGTAGGCCAGGGTGGGGGCGATGGCCTCCATGGCGGGCCACATCGGGGACTGGCGGGCGCCGCGGATCATCTCCTCCGCGAGGCCCGTCAGGCGCAGGAACAGTTCCACCGCGTCACCGCGGCGGTCCTGTTCCAGTGCCTCCGTCAGATTCCGGGTGTACGCGGCACGTTCCTCGGCGCCGCCCTCCGAGAAATCCGCGAACGGCACCTCGTACACCGCCACCCGGCTCACCGGCAGCCCGGCGGCCGCCGCCTCCAGGGCCAGCGCGCCGCCCGAGGAGACGCCGTACAGGGCTGCCTCCCCGCCCGCCGCCTCGATCAGCGCCGCCAGGTCCTCGACCTCGCGCTCCACCGCGTACGGCGCCGTGTCGCCGCTCTCGCCGCGGCCCCGGCGGTCGTACCAGTAGGCGGTGCGGTGCCGGGCGAGGAGCCCGGCCAGGGGCGCCACCGTGCCGCCCGTCGACATCGCCCCGCTCACCAGGATGACCGCGGGGCCCTGCCCGGCGCGGGCGTACGCGAGGGAGGTGCCGTCACGGGAAAGGGTCTTCTTGTCCATGTCTGTGCAGACTGCCCCAGGACGCGGGAGTTATCTGCCTACGACACTTCCGGTTCGTAGAAGCACAGGTGGTCCCTGATCTGTTCGACGTCCGGTTTCGGGTCGGGATACGCCCACACGAGGTCGGGCGCGTCCGGCAGCGACCAGTAGGACGCCGTGCCCTTGAACGGGCAGTAGGTGTGGGTGTCGGAGGGGGTGAGGAGGTCCAGGCGTACGTCCTCGGCGGGGAGGTAGTAGCGCACCGGGCAGCCGGTCTCCCTGAGGACCAGGGGCCGGTCCGTCTCGGCCAGCACCTGGTCCCCGTGGACGACCCGCACGTGCCGGGTGCCCTGCTCGATCGTGATCGTGTGTCCGTCGGCCATGACAGTGACAGCACGCGCGGGCCGCCGGTTCTTCCCGCGTACCGTGACCGCATGCGCATCTGTGTCTTCCTCTCCGCCGCCGACCTCGACGACCGCTACACCCGTCCCGCCCGCGAGTTCGCCGAACTGCTCGGCAAGGGCGGGCACACCCTCGTGTGGGGCGGCTCCGACGTGGGGCTGATGAAGGTGGTCGCCGACGGCGTGCAGGAGGCGGGCGGCCGGCTCTGCGGAGTCTCCGTGGGTTTCCTCGCGGCCAAGGCCCGGCCCGGCGCCGACGAGATGGTGATCGCGGACGACCTCGCCGAGCGCAAGCGGCTGCTCCTGGAGAAGGCCGACGCGGTGGTGATCATGGTGGGCGGGACGGGGACGCTGGACGAGGCCACCGAGATCCTGGAACTGAAGAAGCACGGCCACACCGACATGCCCGTCGTCCTGCTGAACACCGCCGGCTTCTACGACGGCCTGAAGGAGCAGTTCCGGCGCATGGAGGCCGAGGGGTTCCTGCCCCGGCCCCTGACGGACCTGGTGTTCTTCGCGGAGGAGCCGGTCGGGGCGCTCGCTTACCTGGAGGAGAGCCGGGGCGTCTCCTGAACCGCCGGGGCGTCTCCTGAACCGGTGGACCGGCGGTGATGCGAGCATGGCGACCATGGCTACTCATGTGATCACCGGGGCGGGCTCCGGCATCGGCGCGGCCGTCGCCCGCCGGCTCCACGCGCGCGGGGACGACCTCGTGCTGCACGCGCGGGACGCGGGGCGGGCGAAGGAACTGGCGGCGGACTTCCCGGGGGCGCGGACCCTGGTCGGTGACCTCGCGGACCCCGACAAGCTCAGCTGGGCCTTCTCCCACCAGACGTTGCCGGAGCGGGTGGACTCGCTGCTGCACGTCGCCGGCGTCGTCGACCTCGGGCCGGTCGGTGAGCTGACCCCCAGGTCGTGGCGCCACCAGCTCAACGTCAACCTCGTCGCCCCCGCCGAGCTGACCCGGCACTTCCTGCCGCAACTGCGGGCGGCCCGCGGGCACGTGGTGTTCGTCAACTCCGGTGCGGGGCTGCGGGCGAGCGCCGACTGGTCGGCCTACGCCGCCTCCAAGCACGGACTGAAGGCGCTGGCGGACTCCCTGCGCGCGGAGGAGCACGGGAACGGGGTGCGGGTCACCTCCGTCTACCCGGGCCGTACGGCCAGTCCCATGCAGGCCAAGGTCCACCAGCAGGAGGGGAAGGCGTACGACCCCGGGGAGTGGATCGATCCCGAGTCGGTCGCGACGACGATCCTCATGGCGGTCGACCTGCCGCGGGACGCGGAGGTCAACGACCTGACGGTGCGGCCGGGCCGGTAGCGGGGTCTCCTCACCACGGGGGTGCGTGGGAATCAAGGTGGTGCGTGGTAATCAAGAGGGTGCGCGGGACCACGGGGGTGCGTGGGGACCACGGGGATGCGTGGGGCCGCCTCCGGAGTACGTAGGCTTCCGCCCGTGAACGCACACTTCAGGTTCGGGCCCGCGACGGGGATCGGTTCGATGCCCGGCGGTGACGCCAGGGAGGCCGCCAGGACGGTCGCCGGGTCCTTCGAGGACTTCCCCTTCCTCGCCGAACTGCCCGGCAGGGGCCCCGGCGCCGACATGATCGGCCGCACCGCCGGCATGCTCGTCGAGCTGTACGCGCGCGTGGAGCCCAGCGGCTGGCGGCTCGGTGACCGTCCCGGCAGGGACACCCGGCGGGCCGTGTCCTGGCTGCGGGAGGACCTCGACGCCCTGGAGGAGGCCACCCAGGGCTTCGAGGGGCAGCTGAAGGTGCAGGCCGTCGGCCCGTGGAGCCTCGCCGCCGCCCTTGAGCTGCGGGGCGGCGAGGCCGTCCTCTCCGACACCGGTGCCTGCCGCGACCTCGCCGCCTCCCTCGCGGAGGGCCTGCGCCTGCACCTCGCCGAGGTGAGGCGCCGGGTGCCGGGCGCCCAGGTCGTCCTCCAGCTCGACGAACCCTCCCTCACCGCAGTGCTGCTCGGCCGCGTCAGGTCCGCCAGCGGCTACCGCACGTACCGCGCCGTGGACCGCCAGGTCGTCGAGGCCACGCTGCGCGAGGCCGTGGGAGTGCACGACGGCGGCCCCGTCGTGGTGCACTCGTGCGCGCCCGACGTCCCGTTCGCCCTGCTGCGCCGGGCCGGTGCGACGGCCGTCTCGTTCGACTTCTCGCTCCTGACCGAGCGTGACGACGAGGCGATCGGCGAGGCGGTGGAGGCGGGCACCCGGCTGTTCGCCGGTGTCGTGCCGGGCACGGACGCCGCGTTGTCGGACCCTGCCGGTAGCGTCATGGGTGTCAGGACGCTGTGGCGCAGGCTGGGGCTGCGACCGGACCTCCTCGCGGAGGCCGTGACGGTCACCCCGGCGTGCGGCCTCGCCGGGGCTTCCCCCGCGTACGCGCGGCAGGCCCTCGCCCACTGCGTCCGGGCGGCGAGATCCCTCGCGGACAACCCAGAGTAACGGGAGGACGACACGGTGGCGGGCGACAGGCAAGCGGAGACGGCGGTGCCCACGGAGGCACGGGAGCAGCACGCGCAGCTCGCCGAGCAGATCGAGGAGCACCGCTTCCGGTACTACGTGAAGGACGCCCCCGTCATCAGCGACGCGGAGTTCGACCGCCTGCTGCGCTCCCTGGAGGCGGTGGAGGAGCGGTACCCCGAGCTGCGCACCCCCGACTCGCCCACCCAGAAGGTCTCGGGCGCGTACGAGACGGACTTCACCGCCGTCCAGCACCGCGAGCGCATGCTCTCGCTGGACAACGCCTTCGACGACCTGGAGCTGGCCGCCTGGGCCGAGCGCGTCCACAAGGACGTCGGCGCCTCCGCGTACCACTTCCTGTGCGAGCTGAAGGTCGACGGCCTGGCCGTCAACCTGACGTACGAGAACGGGCGGCTCACCCGTGCGGCCACCCGCGGCGACGGCCGCACGGGCGAGGACATCACGCCCAACGTGCGCACCATCGCGGACATCCCCGACCGGCTGACCGGCAACGGCGTCCCGTCCCTCGTCGAGATCCGCGGCGAGGTCTACTTCCCGATGGAGAAGTTCGAGGAGCTGAACGCCCGTCTGGTCGAGGCCGGCGACAAGCCCTTCGCCAACCCGCGCAACGCGGCGGCCGGTTCCCTGCGCCAGAAGGACCCGCGCGTCACCGCCACCCGCCCCCTGCACATGGTGGTCCACGGCATCGGCGCCCTGGAGGGGTACGAGGGCCTCGCCCGCCTCTCCGAGGCGTACGATCTCCTCGAGTCCTGGGGCCTGCCCACCTCCCGGCACAACAAGGTGGTCGACGGCCTCGACGGCGTACGGGAGTTCATCGCGTACTACGGCGAGAACCGGCACTCCGTGGAGCACGAGATCGACGGTGTCGTCGTCAAGCTCGACGAGATCCGGCTGCAGGGGCGGCTCGGCTCCACGGCCCGTGCGCCGCGCTGGGCGATCGCCTACAAGTACGCGCCGGAGGAGGTCAACACCAAGCTCCTCAACATCCGCGTGGGTGTGGGCCGCACCGGCCGCGTCACGCCGTACGCGCAGGTCGAGCCGGTGACCGTGGCCGGTTCCGAGGTCGAGTTCGCGACCCTGCACAACCAGGACGTCGTCAGGGCCAAGGGCGTCCTCATCGGCGACACCGTGGTGCTGCGCAAGGCCGGCGACGTCATCCCGGAGATCCTCGGACCGGTCGCCGACCTGCGGGACGGCAGCGAGCGCGCGTTCGTGATGCCGTCCGAGTGCCCCGAGTGCGGCACACCGCTGCGGCCGATGAAGGAGGCCGACGTCGACCTGCGGTGCCCCAACGCCCGCGCGTGTCCGGCCCAGTTGCGCGAACGGCTCTTCTACCTCGCGGGCCGCAAGGCCCTGGACATCGACCACTTCGGGTACGTCGCCGCCGCGGCCCTCACCAAGCCGTTGGAGCCCGCGGAGCCGCCGCTCGCCGACGAGGGCGACCTGTTCGACCTCACCATCGAGCAGTTGCTGCCGATCAAGGCGTACGTCCTCGACCAGGACAGCGGTCTGCCCAAGCGGGACCCGAAGACCGGCGAGGAGAAGATCGCCACCGTCTTCGCCAACCAGCAGGGCGAGCCGAAGAAGAACGCGCTCGCCATGCTGGACACCATCGCGGCCGCCAAGGACCGCCCGCTGGCCCGCGTCCTCACCGGTCTGTCCATCCGGCACGTGGGTCCGGTCGCGGCCGAGGCGCTGGCCCGCGAGTTCCGCTCCATCGACCGCATCGAGCAGGCGACCGAGGAGGAGCTGGCCGGCACCGACGGCGTCGGCCCGATCATCGCGGCCTCCCTCAAGGAGTGGTTCGCCGAGGACTGGCACCGCGAGATCCTCCGCAAGTGGAAGGCCGCCGGCGTCCGCATGGAGGAGGAGGGCTCCGGCGAGGACGAGGGTCCGCGTCCGCTGGAGGGCCTCACCGTCGTGGTCACCGGCACCCTGGAGCACTTCACCCGGGACGGCGCCAAGGACGCCCTGCAGAGCCGCGGGGCGAAGGTGACCGGATCGGTGTCGAAGAAGACCTCGTTCGTCGTCGTGGGTGACAGCCCCGGATCGAAGTACGACAAGGCGGTGCAGCTCAAGGTTCCGGTGCTGGACGAGGACGGCTTCACGGTCCTGCTCGAACAGGGGCCGGAGGCGGCCGCCGAAGTCGCCCTGCCGGCCGACGGGTCATGAGGACCGGCGGTCGAAGACCACCCGATCGGCGCATACCGGACGCTTACGGGTGCCGGGGGCGCATTCGGGCAACCGTCGACGACCGCTGCCCGTGGAAGCCTTCCGCGGCCTACTGTTGAGAAGTGCGCCCGCCGTGCCCCCGCCGCGGCCGGGGCATCCCCCCGCTCCTGACGGGCGGGGGCAAGGGTCTTCCAACGCGGCGCCCGCGCAAGGCCGTCGGGCGGCGGACCGCGTGGCGTGGGCACCGCCGGCTGTGAGAGGGACGGGAATGGAACCGACCGAGAGCGCCGCCCCGGACACTGGGCTGCCCCGGCGCCGGGTCACCGACGCCTGGTGGGGCAGCCGGTGGGTGGCGTGGTCAGAGCGGCCCCCGGGCGAACCGGCCCGCGCCGGCGACCCGCTCACCCGGACGGACCCGCTCACCCGGACGGACCCGCTCACCCGGACGGACTCGCTCACCCGGACGGACCAGCGTGCTCCCGCCCCGTTCCCGCCCGGCACCGGCGCCGTCGGGCCGTACGGCGCCGACGCGGAACGGCACCCGTCCTGGCCCGCGCTCCCGGCGGCCGTCGTCGCGGCCGCCGGGTTCGCCCTCGGCGCCGCCTTCTACCGGGCCTTCACCACCAGCCACGCGCTGTTCCCGTCCGGCACCGTCGGCTGGTCGCTGGCCGTCCTGACCGGCATCGTCGTCGGCCACCTCGTCCTGCTCGGCCGGGCCCGCTGGTGGGGCGGCACCGGCTCCGGAGCCGCCCTCACCCTCGCCGTCCTGCTGCTCTACGGCTGGCTGCCCGCCGGTCTGGTCAGCCTCACCGTCGTCGTCCTGGTCGGCATAGCCCGCCGCCACCGCTGGCGGCAGGGCATACTCCACGGCGCGGTGGACATCCTCGGCATCGGCGCGGGCGCGCTGCTGCTGGCCGCGTGCGGGCCGGTGCCGTCCGTCGAGCGGCCCTGGACCCCCGACACCTGGACGCTCTACACCGCGCCCCAGGTGGTGCTGGTCGCCGTCGCCTACCTCGCCGTCACCCGCGTCCTGCTCTGGTATTTGCACACGCCCCGCACCGGCAGGCTGCCCACCGTCGCCCGTACGGCCCTGCTCAGACAGGGCCTGGTCGCCGCCGCCCTGCTGGGCATAGCCCCGCTGGTGTGCGTCGTCGCCGTGGCCGAGCCGGTCCTGCTGCCGCTGTTCGCCATCCCGCTCGTCGCCCTCGACTCCACACTGTGGATGGCCCGCGCCCGCGCCGAGGAGCAGTTGCGCGACCCGCTCACCGGACTGCCGAACCGGCAGTGGCTCGGGGAGCGGATCTGGACCGCCCTCGACGACGCCGAACGCATCGGCGCCCGCGCGGCGCTCATGCTGATCGACCTCGACCGGTTCCGGTCGGTCAACGACACGCTCGGCCATCTCGCCGGGGACCGGCTGCTGCTCCAGATCGCCGACCGGCTCCGGCTGGCCCTCCCGCGCGGGGCCGAGGTCGCCCGGCTCGGCGGCGACGAGTTCGCCGTCTTACTGCCCGTGGCCGACTCCACGACCTCCGCGACCCGCGTCGCCCGCGGACTCGTCGCCGACCTCGGCTCACCGCTCGACCTCGACGGGCTCACCCTCGTCCTGGAGGCCAGCGCCGGAGTCGCCGTCTTCCCCGACCACGCACTCGACGCGGAGGGGCTGCTGCGGCGGGCGGACGTGGCGATGTACCAGGCCAAACGGGACCGTACGGGCGTCGAGGTCTACGAGTCCAAGCGCGACTCCAACACACCCGACCGGCTCGGTCTGCTGGGCGACCTGCGCCGTGCGCTCGACGCGCACGAGGTCCAGCTCCACTACCAGCCCAAGGTCCGCTTCGACGGACAGGTCGCCGGGCTCGAGGCGCTGGTGCGGTGGGTCCACCCCGAGCGGGGGAGGGTGCCGCCGGACGAGTTCATAGCGATCGCCGAGTCCTCCGGGCTGATGCCCCACCTCACCGAGTACGTGCTGGACACGGCCCTCGCCCAGGTCGCCCGGTGGCGCGCCGAGGGCCTGCACGTGCCCGTCGCGGTCAACGTCTCCCCGCGTGACGTGCACACCCCCGGATTCGCCGGCTCCGTCGCGGCGCGGCTCGCGCGGCACGGGGTGCCCGCGGCGGCGCTCCAGCTCGAGATCACGGAACACGTCCTCCTCGAGGACCCACAGCGCGCCGCCGACACCCTCAACGCGCTCACCGGACACGGCGTGAAGATGTCCCTCGACGACTTCGGCACCGGCTACTCCTCGCTGGTCCACCTACGGCGCCTGCCGGTGAGCGAGCTGAAGATCGACCGGTCCTTCGTGGCCCGGCTGGCGGTGGACACCGAGGACGCGGAGATCGTGCGCTGCACGGTCGACCTCGCGCACTCCCTCGGGCTGCTCGTGGTCGCGGAGGGCGTCGAGGACGACGAGACGTGGGAGCGGCTGCGCGACCTCGGCTGCGATGCCGTGCAGGGATGGCTGGTCGCGGCGGCGATGCCGCCGGAGGAGACCACGGCGTGGCTGCGGGCCCGCGGGTCGCGGGGCTGGCAGCGGCCCGCGGCGGCGGCGTTGCCGGTGGCGTCCGAGGAGTGATCCCCCCGCCCGTCCGGCCGGGCGAGGGTGTCCCTTCCCGGCAGCGGTGCCTCACCGTCGGTGTCCCCGCGCGGCGGTTCGGGTGCGCCGGGTCCGGGAGCCCCGCCCGCCTGTCCGTTCCGCCGGCCGGGGGACGCCCCTCCCCGGCAGTGGCGTTCCGCCGTCGGCACCCCGGCCCGGCTGTCGGCCCGCCCGTGGCGCGCACCCGCCCGTGGCGCGTCCGCCGAGGACCGCACCGAAGGCCCTGCCGAGGACCGCGCCGGGGCCGCCCGGCGAACCGTTTAACGGGGACGCGCCGCCTCCCCATAGGATTGGGGCCCAAAGCACACTCACTCACCCCAGAGGAACGCTGCATGCCTGGCATCACGCGCGAGGAGGTCGCCCACCTCGCCCGGCTGGCGCGTCTGGAGCTGAAGCCCGAAGAGCTCGACCACTTCGCGGGACAGCTGGACGACATCATCGGCGCGGTCGCCCGCGTCAGCGAGGTCGCCGACCAAGACGTACCGCCGACCTCGCACCCGCTCCCGCTGACCAACGTCATGCGCGCGGACGAGGTCCGTCCGTCGCTCACCCCCGAGCAGGCGCTCTCCGGCGCCCCGGCCCAGGAGCAGCAGCGTTTCAAGGTGCCGCAGATCCTGGGGGAGGACTAACCGCAATGACGGACATCATCAAGCTCACCGCGGCCGAGATCGCCGCGCGGATCGCCTCCGGTGACCTCACGGCCGTCGAGGTCACCGAGGCCCACCTGGCCCGCATCGAGGCCGTCGACGAGAAGGTGCACGCCTTCCTGCACGTCGACCGCGAGGGCGCGCTGGCCCAGGCCCGCGCCGTCGACGAGAAGCGGGCCCGCGGCGAGAAGCTCGGCCCGCTCGCCGGCGTCCCCCTGGCGCTCAAGGACATCTTCACCACCGAGGGCATCCCGACGACCGTCGGCTCGAAGATCCTCGAGGGCTGGATCCCGCCGTACGACGCGACGCTCACCAAGCGGCTGAAGGCCGCCGACGTCGTCATCCTCGGCAAGACCAACATGGACGAGTTCGCCATGGGGTCCTCGACGGAGAACAGCGCGTTCGGCCCCACCGGCAACCCCTGGGACCTCACCCGCATCCCCGGCGGCTCCGGCGGCGGTTCCTCCGCCGCCCTCGCCTCCTACGAGGCCCCCCTCGCCATCGGCACCGACACCGGCGGCTCCATCCGCCAGCCGGCCGCCGTCACCGGCACGGTCGGTGTGAAGCCGACGTACGGCGCGGTGTCCCGCTACGGCATGGTCGCCTTCTCGTCCTCCCTCGACCAGGGCGGGCCCTGCGCGCGCACCGTCCTCGACGCCGCCCTGCTGCACGAGGTCATCGCCGGGCACGACCCGCTCGACTCCACCTCCATCGACGCCCCGGTCCCGCCGGTCGTCGAGGCCGCCCTGAGCGGCAGCGTGGCGGGCATGCGCGTCGGCGTCGTCAAGCAGTTCCGCGGCGAGGGCTACCAGGCCGGCGTCATCCAGCGGTTCGACGAGTCCGTCGCGCTGCTGAGGGAACTGGGCGCCGAGATCGTCGAGCTGGACTGCCCGTCCTTCGACCTGGCGCTGTCGGCGTACTACCTGATCGCGCCCTCCGAGTGCTCCTCCAACCTCGCCCGCTTCGACGGCCTGCGCTACGGCGTCCGCACCGGCGACGACGGCACGCGCTCCGCCGAGGACGTGACCTCCCTCACCCGTGAGGCGGGCTTCGGCCCCGAGGTCAAGCGCCGCATCATGCTCGGCACGTACGCCCTGTCGAGCGGCTACTACGACGCCTACTACGGCTCCGCCCAGAAGGTCCGCACGCTCATCACGCGCGACTTCGAGAAGGCCTTCGAGCAGGTCGACGTGATCGTCTCGCCGACCACGCCCACCACCGCCTTCCCGATCGGCGAACGCGCCGACGACCCGATGGCGATGTACCTGGCCGACCTGTGCACCATCCCCACCAACCTGGCGGGCAACGCGGCCATGTCGCTGCCCTGCGGTCTCGCCCCCGAGGACAACCTCCCCGTCGGCCTCCAGATCATCGCCCCGGCGCTGAAGGACGACAGGCTCTACAAGGTCGGCGCCGCCGTCGAGGCCGCCTTCGTGGAAAGGTGGGGGCACCCGCTGCTCGAGGAGGCTCCGTCGCTGTGAGCAAGACACTGTCCAAGGCCAAGGGCTTCAAGAAGTCCAAGTCCGGTCTCTACGTCGCGATGGCCACGTCGGCCTTCGGCGCGATCGGCGTCGTCAAGCAGATCAGGAAGGCCCGGACCGACAGCGACACGCTGCGGTTGCTGGACGCCGTCGTGACCGGCGCGGCGGTCGTCACCAACCTGGCCATTCTCTACCGCGAGCTGAAGCGGCTGGGCGACGACGACGTCCTGCTGGGCTGAGAGGGAAGTTTCACCGTGACCACCACGACCGACCTGGTGTCGTACGAGGACGCGCTGGCGTCGTACGACCCCGTCATGGGCCTCGAGGTCCATGTCGAACTCGGCACCAAGACCAAGATGTTCTGCGGCTGCTCGACCGAGTTGGGTGCCGAGCCCAACTCGCAGACCTGCCCGGTCTGCCTCGGCATGCCCGGCGCGCTCCCCGTCGTCAACGCGACCGGCGTCGAGTCCGCGATCAGGATCGGTCTCGCACTGAACTGCGAGATCGCCGAGTGGTGCCGTTTCGCCCGGAAGAACTACTTCTATCCGGACATGCCGAAGAACTTCCAGACCTCCCAGTACGACGAGCCGATCGCCTTCAACGGCTACCTCGACGTGCAGCTGGAGGACGGCGAGACCTTCCGGGTGGAGATCGAGCGCGCCCACATGGAGGAGGACACCGGCAAGTCGACCCACGTGGGCGGCGCGACCGGCCGCATCCACGGCGCGTCCCACTCCCTGCTGGACTACAACCGCGCCGGCATCCCGCTCATCGAGATCGTCACCAAGCCGATCGAGGGCGCCGGGGAGCGCGCCCCCGAGGTGGCCAAGGCCTACGTCCGTGAACTGCGCGAGGTCATCAAGGCGCTCGGCGTCTCTGAGGCCCGCATGGAGATGGGCCAGATGCGCTGCGACGTGAACCTGTCGCTGCGCCCGCACGGCACCGAGAAGTTCGGCACCCGCTCGGAGACGAAGAACGTCAACTCGCTGCGGTCCGTGGAACGCGCGGCCCGCTTCGAGATCCAGCGGCACGCCGCCGTACTGAACGGCGGCGGGACGATCGTGCAGGAGACCCGGCACTTCCACGAGGACACCGGGTCGACGACCTCGGGCCGCGTGAAGGAGGAGGCCGAGGACTACCGGTACTTCCCGGAGCCGGACCTGGTGCCGGTGGTTCCCTCGCGCGAGTGGGTCGAGGAGATCCGCGCCGGTCTGCCCGAACTGCCGCTGGCCCGCCGCAACCGCCTGGTGGCGGAGTGGGGCATCTCGGCCACGGACATGCAGGCCATCCTCAACGCCGGTGCGCTGGAACTGATCGTCGCCACCATCGACGCCGGTGCCGACGCCGCCTCCGCCCGCAAGTGGTGGATGGGCGAACTGGCGCGCAGCGCCAACGAGTCCGGCACGGCGCTGGACGAACTGGCCATCACGCCCGAGCAGGTCGCCCGCGTCGCCGAACTGGTGAGCAAGGGCGACCTGAACGACAAGCTGGCCCGCCAGGTCATCGAGGGCGTCCTCGCGGGCGAGGGCACCCCGGACGAGGTCGTCGACAAGCGCGGGCTGAAGGTCGTCTCCGACGACTCGGCGCTCGGCACGGCGGTCGACGAGGCCATCGCCGGCAACCCGGGCGTCGCCGACAAGATCCGCGGCGGCAAGGTGGCCGCGGCCGGTGCCCTGGTCGGCGCGGTCATGAAGGCCACGCGCGGCCAGGCCGACGCGGCCCGCGTCAAGGAGCTGATCCTGGAGAAGCTGGGCGTCAGCGAGGGCTGAGCCCGGACCCCGGTCCCTCGGGGGGATGCGCCGACCTGGGCGCATCCCCCTTCTCCGTCTCCGGGACCGAGGCGCTACGCTCGCCCGCCATGAGTGGACGTACCGACTCCGACACCCAGGACGGCATACGGACCGACGCGACCGAGGCGCACGACACGGACGGCATGCCCCGTCCCGACCCGCGCGCCGGAGGCACCGGCGCGGACGGCATGCCCGGTCCCGACCCGCGCGCCGGAGGCACCGGCGCGGACGACCCCGACGCCCGGGAGCACGACGCCGGGGAGCACGACGCCCGGGAGGACGACGACGAGTACGCCGGTGAGGACGCCCGGCGGGCCCGCTGGACGGCGGCCGGCACCGGCGCCCTGCTCACCCTCGCCGGGTTCGCCGCGGCCGTCCTGCGCCTCACCGGCTCCGCCCCGGCCCTGGTGCCCGCCGCCTACGCCCTGGGCGCCGCCGTGTGCGCGCTCGCCGCGCTGCTGGGCTCCCGCGGCCGCACCCGGCGCGCGCTGTGGCTGCTGATCGTCGGGGTGATGGTGATGGCCGTCGGCGACCAGTCGGACTGACGGGGCGCGGGACCGACCCGGCCTGCCGGACCTCGCCGGACGGCGGGCATCCACCGGAGTGTGCCGTTGTCCCTCCGTGACCTTTCTCGCTCTGCTGTGAATAAGCCCACGAACCGCTCAAACGATCATCTTCGCCTGCAAGAGTGACCTTGATTTGCTCATGCGTTCTTTGCGGGCTGTTCCTTCCGTGTGCGGATGTTCCCGGTCAAAGATCCTCATAGTTCCCGGGAGCACGTTTCGTGGCAGCCCTTGCACAATGGTGTGTCCGGCATCGCCTCCTCGCGGTCCTGCTCTGGCTCCTCGCCCTCGGCGGCACGGCCGGCGCCGCCGTGGTCGCGGGATCGTCGTACTCCAACGACTACGACGTCCCCGGCACCGAGTCCGGCCGGGCCGCCCGGCTGCTCGCGGAGGGTTTCCCCGGCCTCGGCGGTGACAGCGACACCGTCGTCTGGCACACCGGCTCGGGCACCGTCCGCGCCGCCGCCGTCGAACAGACCATGACCCGCACCCTCGCGAGGATCGCGGACCTCCCCGGCGTCGCCTCCGTCGCCGGCCCCTACGACGACCAGGGCGCCGACCGGATCAGCGGCGACGGCCGCACGGCGTACGCCACCGTCACCTTCGAGGACAGCGCCGAGAACATCGACCGGGGCGAGGCGCGGGCCGTCGTCGACACCGCCGCGTCCGCGCGGACGGAGGGGCTCCGGGTGGAGCTGGGCGGCAGCGCCGTCGCGCTCACCGAGTCCTCCGGCGGGCACCTCGCCGAGGTCGTCGGCGTGGCCGTCGCCGCCGTCGTGCTGTTCCTCGCCTTCGGCTCGCTCGCCGCATCGCTGCTGCCCATCGCCACCGCCCTGGTCGGCGTCGGCACCGCCTACGCGGGGATCGTGCTGCTGGGGCACGCCATGACCGTCGCCGACTTCGCGCCCATGCTGGGCGTGCTCGTCGGCCTCGGGGTCGGCATCGACTACGCGCTGTTCATCGTCACCCGGCACCGGCGCGGCCTCAAACGCGGGCTGCCGGTCGCCGAGGCCGCCGTGAACGCCGTCGCCACCACCGGACGGGCCGTCGTCTTCGCGGGCGCGACCGTGTGCATCGCGCTGCTCGGCATGCTGATCCTGCGCCTGGACTTCCTCAACGGCGTGGCGATCGCGGCCTCCCTGACCGTCGTCCTGACGGTCGCCGCCTCCGTCACCCTGCTGCCCGCCCTGCTGTCCCTCATCGGCCCGCGCGCCCTCGGCCGCCGCGAACGGCGCCGCCTCGCCGAACACGGGCCCGAACCCGAACTGCCGGCCGGCTTCGCCGCCCGCTGGTCGGCGTTCGTGGAGCGCCGGCCGAAGCTGCTCGGCGCGCTGGCCCTCACCGTGATCGCCGGGCTCGCCCTGCCCACGCTCTCCCTCCGCCTCGGCACCTCCGACCAGGGGAACCGCCCCGAGTCCACCACCACCCGCCAGGCCTACGACCTCCTCTCCGAAGGCTTCGGCCCCGGCGTCAACGGCCCGCTCACCCTGGTCACCCGCGTCGCCGGCGCCGAGGACCGGCTCGCCCTGGACAACCTCGACGCCACCCTGCGCGGCACCGAGGGCGTGGCCGCCGTGACCCCGGCGACCTACGGCGCGGGCGGGGACACCGCGTACCTCACCGTCGTACCGGAGTCCGCGCCGCAGTCGGGGCGCACCAGCGACCTCGTCGACCTGCTGCGCGACGAGGTGCTGCCGCGGGCCGAGGCGGGTACCTCCCTCGACGTGCAGGTGGGCGGGGTGACCGCCGGCTACGACGACTTCGCGGAGGTCATCGTCGGCAAGCTGCCGCTGTTCGTCGGCGTCGTCGTCGGCCTCGGCTGCCTGCTGCTCCTGCTCGCCTTCCGCTCCCTCGGCATACCGGTCAAGGCCGCCGTGATGAACGTGGCCGCCGTCGCCGCCGCCTTCGGGGTCGTCGTCATGGTCTTCCAGTGGGGCTGGGGGAGCGAGGCGCTGGGCCTGGGCCGGGCCGGACCGATCGAGCCCTTCCTTCCCGTGATCATGGTCTCGGTCCTCTTCGGACTCTCCATGGACTACCAGGTCTTCCTGGTCAGCCGGATGTACGAGGAGTGGCTGGAGACCGGCGACAACCGGCGGGCCGTGCGCGTCGGGCTCGCCGAGACCAGCCGGGTGATCAACTCCGCCGCGGTCATCATGATCTCCGTCTTCCTCGCCTTCGTCCTCAGCGGCGACCGGGTGATCGCCATGTTCGGCATCGCGCTGGCCGCCGCCGTCGCCCTCGACGCGTTCGTCCTGCGCACCCTCCTCGTGCCCGCGCTGATGCACCTGCTCGGCGGCGCCAACTGGTGGCTGCCCCGCTGGCTCGACCGGCGGCTGCCGCGGATCAGCATCGAGCCTCCCGAGTGCCGGGCCGCCCATGAGAGGCTCACCGGGGTCGTGGCGGAACTGGAGAGGGAGCGACAGCCGGATGTACGCGATACCGCTGGGTGACGGCGCCGAACTGCGGCCCCTGGAGCCCTGGCACGACGAGGAGTTCCTGAGGCACCTGGAGCGCGGGCGGGAGTTCATCAACCAGTACATCCCGTTCGCCGCCAGGGCCACCGACGTGCCCGGGGCCCGCGAGGTGCTCCAGCGGTACGCCGACATGCGCGCCGCCGACACCGGTTCGCTGCACGGCATCTGGCTGGCGGGCGAGCTGGTCGGCGGCGTGCTCTTCCTGAACTTCGACGCCGGGCAGGCGAACTGCGAGGTCGGCTGCTGGCTCGAGCCCGCCGGAACCGGGCGCGGCCTCGTCACGCGCGCGATGCGGGTGCTCATCGACCACGCCGTCGGACAGCGCGGCATCCACCGCGTCGAGTGGGTCGCCTCCGCGGGCAACGTGCCCAGCCTCAACGTCGCCCGGCGGCTCGGATTCACCCGCGACGGCGTGCGCCGCGAGGCCCACCCCCACCGCGGGGTGCGCCACGACCTGGAAGTGTGGTCCGTGCTGGCCCACGAGTGGCGGGCGGCACGTGCGCGTGCCGCTCACAGCGATCATTAAGAGACGTCTCAGAAAGCGTCCGTACGGTGCGGGACATGGGAACCAGGACAGTTGACGAGACCGGTGCCGGCACGGGTGCCGAGGCCGCCGAGGCGAAGCGCGACGAGGAGGCGGTGGACGTCACCGAGGTCGACGCGGTGGACGTCACCGAGGCCGACGTGAAGGACGGGGCGATGCCGACGCCGGCCGCCGAGCCCACCGAAAGTGTGCGGGACAGCGACGACGGCGACAGTGACGACGGCGACAGTGACGACGGCGAGGACGGCGGGGCCCGCGAGGAGATCGGGGACGGCGCCGGCGTCGAGGAGAGCCGCCCGGCCGTCGGCCTGGGCGCCGGCGCCGTCGTCTCCGCCGCGCTCGGCCTGGTGTCGCTCAGCGGCGGTTGGATCGGGACCGTCGCCTCCGCGCGCCAGACCCTGGTCGGCCAGCTGGAGACGTCGTCGACCGCGAGCGTCGCCCAGCAGGTCCAGGCCGTCTACGGCGACGCCTGGCAGACCACCGCCCTGTGGGCCGGCCTGTTCGCGCTGGCGGCGCTCGTCACCGGCGTCGTGGTGCTGGCCCGGCCCGCCTTCGGCGACCCCGGCAGGGTGCAGGCCCCCTGGATCAGGTCCGTCGCCTGGGCGGGCGTCACGCTGGGAGTGATCGGCCTGCTCCTGGCCGTCCTCAAGTACACCGACGCCCTGCTCGGACTGCCGTCCGCCGGCTGAGCCGGCGCGGTTCACGAGGGGTCCCAGGACGGCCGGTAAGCACCTTACGGCCGTGCCGGGGGCCCCTCCCGCGCGTCTAAGGCCCCGCCCGGGCCCGAAGATGCGGAACTCTCCCGATGTGGCGGACCCCCCTGGGAGACGAAGGTCGAGGCATCGAGAGCGTCGCGGCGAGCGGCGCCGGATCCACCGACCTCCAGGGGAGAACCACCGTGTACGAGTACGAGATCCAGCAGGCCCGTTCCGCCGAACTGCTCCGCCGTGCCGCGGAGGAGCGGCTGGCCCGCGAGGCCGTCCGCGGCCGCCGCGCCGCACGCCGGGAGGCCGCGGAGCGGGCCGCCCGCACCGCGGCCCCCGAGAGCGAACCGCATACCCACCGCCCCCGCCGGCCGCGGTCCGCCCGGACCGCGTGAACACCGGGGCACGGCAGGACGGCCGCACGGGGACCGGCCGCCCTGCCACGCCCGCGACCTCGCCGGTGACGACTGTCGCCGTGCCGACGACGACCACCTCGCCGGCGCGGACGACCGCGCCGGCGATCAAGACGTGGTCGCCGACCACGACCGCGCCGCCGACCACGACCGCGCCGCCGACCACGACCGCGCCGCCGACCACGACCGCGCCGCCGACCACGACCGCGCCCCCGATAACGACTGGGCCCCCGTCGCACCGCCGTGCGATGCTCGCCCCCGTGGAGAACAGGTCCGTCAGCCCCGTCTTCGTCGGCCGTACCGACGAGTTGGACACCCTGGACGACGCGCTCGACCGCGCCGCCGCGGGAGAGCCGCAGGCCCTGCTGATCGGTGGCGAGGCCGGGGTCGGCAAGACCCGGCTCGTCGAGGAGTTCGCCACCGCCGCCGACCGCCGGGGAGCCGTCGTCGCGCTGGGCGGCTGTGTCGAGATCGGCGCCGACGGGCTGCCCTTCGCTCCTTTCTCCACCGCGCTGCGCGCCCTGCGCCGGGCCCTGCCGGACGACCTGGCCGCCGCCGCGGCCGGCCAGGAGGGGGAACTCGCCCGGCTGCTGCCCGAGGTGGGGGAGACGGGCGGAGGCCGGCACGACGAGGAGAGCATGGCCCGCCTCTTCGAACTCACCGCCCGTCTCCTGGAGCGCGTCGCCGCCGACCGCACCGTCGTGGTGGCCCTGGAGGACCTGCACTGGGCCGACGCCTCCACCCGCCACCTCCTCTCCTACCTGCTGCGCACCCTGCGCACCGGCCGCCTCGTCGTCCTCGCCACCTACCGCTCCG
Source organism: Streptomyces sp. NPDC048734 (assembly GCF_043198675.1). NCBI lineage: Bacteria > Bacillati > Actinomycetota > Actinomycetes > Kitasatosporales > Streptomycetaceae > Streptomyces > Streptomyces sp. NPDC048734. The sequence goes on from NZ_JBICUZ010000019.1 coordinate 86,659, forward strand.
ACGACATCCACCGCCGTCACCCGCTACGCCCCCTGCTCGCCGAACTCGACCGGCTGCGCACCGTCCGCCGCCTTGAACTCGCCCGCCTCACCCGCGAGGAGGTCGGCCGCCAGATCGCCGGCATCCTCGCCGCCGAACCCGACCCCGCCCAGGTCGACGCCATCTTCGAACGCTCCGACGGCAACGCCTTCTTCGTCGAGGAACTCGCCGTCGCCGCCCACGAGGGCTGCCGCACCGGCCTCACCGACACCCTGCGCGACCTGCTCCTGGTCCGCGTCGAGGCGCTGCCGGACAGCGCCCAGAAAGTCGCCCGGATCGTCGCCGAGGGCGGCTCCACCGTCGAGTACCGGCTGCTCGCCGCCGTCGCCCGGCTCACCGAGGACGACCTCATCGAGGCCCTGCGCGCCGCCGTCGGCGCCAACCTCCTGCTCGCCGCCCCCGGCGGCGACGGCTACCGCTTCCGCCATTCCCTGGTCCGCGAGGCCGTCGGCGACGACCTGCTGCCCGGCGAACGCTCCCGCCTCAACCGGCGCTACGCCGAAGCCCTGGAGACCGACCCGACGCTGGTGCCCGCCGACGAACGCGTCACCCGCCTGGCCAGCTACTGGTACCACGCCCACGACCCGGCCAAGGCCCTCCCCGCCGTCCTCGACGCCTCCGTCACCGCCCGCTCCCGCCACGCCTACAGCGAGCAACTGCGGCTCCTGGAACGCGCGATGGAACTGTGGGACGCCGCCCCCGAGGACGTACGGCACCGGCTGCGCCCCCTCGACTACGCCGAGGCCTACCCCGCCTGCGGCTGCGATCCGGACACCACCCCGCTGCGCTACCTCGACCTCATGGCCGAGGCCGCCGTCGCCGGCCGCCTGTGCGGCGAACGCGAACGCGCCCTGAAGATCACCAAACGGGCGCTGCGCCTCCTGGAGGACGACGACGACCCGCTGCGCACGGCCTGGTTCTGGGTGCAGCGCTCCCGGCTGACGCGCTCGCTGGGCCGGGGCAGCGGCCGGGAGGAGCTGACCACCGCACAGGACCTGGTGCGCGGCCTGCCGCCCAGCGAGGTGCACGCCGAGGTGCTCACCCACGTCGCCAACTGGACCATGCTGCACGCCCCCGGACCCGACGCCTACGCCGCCGCCGAGCACGCCGTGGAGTACGCCCGCATGGTCGGCGTCCGCGAGATCGAACTCGACGCCCGCCAGATCCTCGGCGTCCTCATGGTCGACGCCGGCCACGTCGAGACCGGCCTCACGGAGCTGTACGACGTCAAGGGCCGGGCGCTCGCGGAGAACATCCCGTCCGTCGCGCTGAACGCCTACGTCAACCTCCCCTCCGAACTCGAAGCGGTCGGTCGCTCCGGCGAGGCCCTGCCGATCCTGGAGGAGGGCGTCGCCTACGCGCGACGGCACGGACTGTCCGAGACGGAGGCCTGGGTCTGGGGAAACCTCGCCGAGTCCCTGCTGTCGCTGGGCCGCTGGGACGAGGCGGACCGCGCCTGCGCCACCGTCGGCCGCATCGGCCAGGGCGTGGGCATCCGGGGCGGCCATGCCTGCCTGCGGGCCGAACTCGCCCTGCACCGCGGCGACCACGCCGAGGCCGGACGTCAACTGGCCCTGGCCCAGGAGTACTTCGGTTCCCACGGTCGCGCGCCCCAGCACGACCTCCCCCTCACCCGCCTCGCCATCGCCCTCGCCGCCGCCGAGGGCCGCCTCCCCGACGCCCGCGCCCACCTCACCCGCGCCCTCGACCGGGGCTTCCCGCCCGGCGCCCAGCGGTACGCCTGGCCCCTCCTCCTCACCGCGACCGCCGCCGAGGGCGACGCCCGCGGCCTGCCTGCCACCGAACGGGGCCGCGCCGAACTCCTCGAACGCGTCCGGGGGGCCGCGAAGAAGACCGTCGCCGTCGTCCCCGTCTGGCGGGCCCACGAGCTCTGGCTGCGCGCCGAGCTGCTGCGCGCCGAGGGCCGCGGCGGCCCGCAGGACTGGGCGGCGGCGGTCGCCGCCTTCGAGCCGTTGGAGCGCCCCTACGACCTCGCCCGCACCCGGTACCGCCTGGCCGAGGCCCTGCTGACCGAGGGCGGTGACGACGAGCGCGACCGCGCCGCCGAACTGCTCCGCCTCGCCCACGCCGTCGCCGCCCACCTCGGCGCCCGCCCGCTCGGCGACGCCGTCGGCCGGCTCGGCCGGCGCGCCCGGCTGCCCCTCACGCACGGTCCCCGCCGGGCCCCGGCCGCCACCGACCCCGTCGAGGCCCTCGGCCTCACCGGCCGGGAACGCGACGTCCTGCGCCTGGTCTCGGCCGGCCGCACCAACCGCCAGATCGCCGGGGAACTCTTCATCTCCCCGAAGACGGCGAGCGTGCACGTCTCCAACATCCTGGCCAAGCTCGGCGTCTCCGGGCGGGGCGAGGCGGCGGCGGTGGCCCACCGGCTGGGACTCTTCCCGGCCGACGCCCTCCAGGCGCCGCCCGCGCGGTGAGGCGTACGCTGGCGGGAACCGGCAGGGGAGGCGCCGTGTTCAACCTGTTCGAGGAACTGTTCGCACCCGGCCGGGGGCACACCCGCGACGAGCAGAACCGCCTGGAGCTGACCAGGGAGGACGTCGGCGACGCCGACCCCGGACACGGGCCGATAGACCTCGGGTCCGGAAAGGTCGTCGTGCGACCGCCCGATCCCGCGGACGAGACGGACGCGGCCCCGACGGACGCAACACCGACGGACGCGGCCCCGACGGACGATGCCCCGACGCGGGAGCCCCGCGGCTGAGAGCGAGGTCCCCGGGCGCCCGTACGCCTCAGCTCACCTCCAGCTCCAGGATCCGGTCGTCGCCCTTCTTCGGCGTGCCCCGGCCGTCGGTGTTGCTGGTCGTCACCCACAGCTTGTCGCCGCCCGCCGCCACCACGGTCCGCAGCCTGCCGTACTCACCCTCCAGGAACGCCTGCGGGTCGGCCGACGCCGCCGTGCCCTTCAGCGGGACGCGCCACAGGCGCTGCCCCCGCAGACCCGCCAGCCACATCGAGCCCTCGGCGTACGCGACACCGCTGGGCGAGGCCTCGTCGGTGCTCCACTGGGCCACCGGATCGCGGTACTTCGCGGCGCCGGACCTTCCCTCGGCCTCCGGCCAGCCGTAGTTGCCGCCCGGCACGATCGCGTTCAGCTCGTCCCAGGTGTTCTGGCCGAACTCGGCGGCGAACAGGCGCTGCTTCGCGTCCCAGGCGAGGCCCTGCACATTGCGGTGGCCGTACGAGTACACCGGGGAGTCGGGGAAGGGGTTGCCCGTGGCCGGTTCGCCCTCCGGGGTCAGCCGCAGGATCTTGCCGCCCAGGGAGTCCTTGTCCTGGGACAGACCCTGCTGTCCGCTCTCGCCGGTGCCCACGTACAGCATCCGGTCCGGGCCGAAGGCGATGCGCCCGCCGTTGTGGATCATGCCCTTGGGGATGCCCCGGAAGACCGTGTCCGGCGCGCCCAGCTGCTCGCCGGCGGGCCGGTCGGCGTCGTACAGCATGCGTACGACGCGGTTGTCGGACGCCGAGGTGAAGTAGGCGTAGACCATGTGGTCCGAGGCGTAGTCCGGGGACAGGGCGATGCCGAGCAGGCCGCCCTCACCGGCCGCCGAGACGCCCGGTACCTCGCCCAGCTCGGTCTTCCCGCCGCCGTCCGTGTCGACCAGGGTGATCGTCCCCCGGTCGCGGGAGGCCACGAGCAGGCCGCCCTCGGGGAGCGGCGCGAGGCCCCAGGGGGTGTCCAGCCCCTCGGCGACGGTACGCACCACCTCGACCGTGCCCTTCGCGGGCGGGGTCTCCTCGGCCGCCGGCGAGGAGCCCGCGGCCGTGGGGCTGGCCGACGGGCTCGGGGCGGCCCCCGGGGCCCCTCCGCCGTCGGAGGAGCAGCCCGCCGTCAGCAGGAGCACACTCGCGGCCAGTACGGCCGTCACTGCGCGACGTTGCACGATCTTGGTCCCTTCGACGCGGCGGTCCAGCGGCAGGTTCTCCTTGTCATACACCGCTCGCGCCCCACGAGTTCCCGATCTCCGGAACCCGATGCGGCACCGGTCCCGATGCGGCACCGGTCCCGATGCGGCACCGGTCCCGACCCGGCACCGGTCCCGACCCGACCCGGCACCGGCACCGGTCCAGATTCGGCACCGGCCCCCCGCCGTGCCGACGGCCTCGACGCGGCGCCCGCCCCGCCTTCCGCGTGGCACCGGTCCCGCCTTCCGTGCGGCACCGGTCCCGCCTTCCGTGCGGCACCGGCTCCCCGACGTGCCGACGGCCTTGACGCGGCACCGGCCCCGCCTTCCGTGCGGCGCCGGCTACCCCCGGACTCCGCCTTCGCCGCGGCCGCGGTGCCACCGTCCTCAGTCCCACGACCCCTGAGCCGCGGGCAGCGCCGCCACTTCGGCCAGGTCCCGCCCGGTCAGCCGCAGCCGGGCCGAGTCCGCGTTCTGCGCCACCCACCGCTCCTGCTTGGCCCCCGGCACCGGCACCACGTGCCGGCCCTGCGCCAGCACCCAGGCCAGCGCCACCTGCGCGGCCGTCACGTCCTCGCCGTGCCGGGCCGCCACCCGGCGCAGACCGACGACGATCGGCTGGTTCGCGGCCATCATCTCGGCGGTGAACCGGGGGTGCCGGGCCCGCATGTCATCGCGTTCGAAGCCCTCGCCGGGGGTCAGCGTGCCGGTGAGGAAACCATTCCCCAGGGGCATGGCCGCGAGGAAGCCGATGCCGCGCGCCTCGCACCACGGCAGCAGCGCGTCCAGTGCCTCCGGCGACCACACCGACAGCTCCGCCTCCACCGCGCTCACCGGGAAGACCTGCTGCACCCGCAGCAGCTGCCGGATCGTCGCGTCGTACAGCCGACCGCCCGCACGGCGCCCGCCGCGCGCGCCCACCGCGCACAGCCCCAACGCCCGTACCTTGCCCGCCCGGACCAGGTCGGCCATCGCGCCCCAGGTCTCCTCGACCGGGACCTCGGGATCGGCGCGGTGCAACTGGTAGAGGTCGATGACGTCCGTCTGGAGCCGCCGCAGGGACGCGTCGCACGCCCGTCTCACGTACCCGGGGCGGCCGTTGGCCACGACGTGCTGGTCGCCGACCAGCAGCCCCACCTTCGTCGACACGAACGCGTCCCCGCGCCGCTCCTTCAACACCCGCCCCAGCAGAAGCTCGTTGGTGAACGGCCCGTACATGTCCGCGGTGTCCAGCAGGGAGACACCCAGGTCCAGCGCCCGGTGCAGCGCCCGCAGCGACTCGTCGCCCCGCTGCCGCGACCCGCTGTACCCCCAACTCATCGGCATGCACCCGAGTCCGACGGCCCCCACCGCGAGCGCCGCCGCGCCGATCGTCCTGCGCTCCACCTGCTCGTGACCCTCCCTCGCCCGGCCCACCAACCTAACCTCTGCACGCGCGCGTGCCTGACATAGCCTCCTGACCATGACTGCTGACGTGTGGCTGCCCATTCCGCCGGACGAGATCGAAGGATTCCCCGAGGGGCTCAACCCCCTCTTCTGGGACGGGGGTCCCGACGGAGAGCAGGAGTTCCCCGGCGACCCCGCCGACTGCGTCCTCTACGTGGTGCCCTACATGAAGCGGCAGCAGGTGAAGGTGCGTCCGCTGGCGGAACTGCGCCGGGTCCGCGTCGTGCAGACGCTCACCGCCGGCGTCGACGACGTCACCGCGCGCCTGGCCGACCTCCCGCCCGGCGTGCGGCTGTGCAACGCGCGCGGGGTGCACGAGGCGAGCACCGCCGAGCTGGCGCTCACCCTCACGCTGGCCTCCCTGCGCGGCATCCCGAAGTTCGTGCGCGCCCAGGAACAGGGCCACTGGCAGGGCGAGTTCCATCCGGCGCTCGCCGACCGGAACGTCCTCATCGTCGGGTACGGCGCGATCGGCTCGGCGATCGAGGACCGGCTCGTGCCGTTCGAGGTCGCGCGGGTGGCGCGCGTCGCGCGCTCCGCGCGCGCTACGGAGCGCGGCCCCGTGCGCCCACTCACCGAACTGCCCGCACTGCTGCCCGAGGCGGACGTCGTCATCCTCTCCACGCCCCTGACCGAGAGCACGCGCGGTCTGGTGGACGCCGGCTTCCTCGCCCGGATGAAGGACGGCGCGCTGCTCGTCAACGTCGCCCGCGGCGCGGTCGTCGACACCGAGGCCCTGCTCACCGAGCTGGAGAGCGGCCGGCTCACCGCCGCCCTGGACGTCACCGACCCCGAACCCCTGCCCCCGGCCCACCCGTTGTGGCGGGCGCCCGGCGTCCTGATCAGCCCGCACGTCGGCGGGCCCACCTCCGCCTTCCTGCCGCGCGCCAAGCGGCTGCTGGTCGACCAGTTGGGCCGGTTCGTGAACCGGGAGCCCCTGCGCAACGTGATCCTTACGACGGGCGCCGCCGACGAGGCATGAGGACCACGGCACGCGCGCGACACGTTCCGGGCACCCTCCGCAGTCCCCCGGACGCTTTCCGTGCGGGCATAGTCGCTGGTCGTCACTGAGCGTAGAGAAGCTATGTCCCTGAGTGACGATCCTGGTGTATCGTCCCGACAGGGGCTGCGCCGCGCACCGTTCGGCGCCGGGGTTGGACATCTCAGACTGTGAGGGGGGCGACGGGCGATGCACGGCCTATGGACGAACGACCCGACGCGGCGGAGCCGCCGCCGACGACCCTGTTGCACGGCCGGCCGCGCGAGCGACGGCCCCACCGGTCACCGAAGCCGGCACGGCGGTCGTCACCGCCGCGGGCACGGCGGCCGCCGCGATCACGCGCACCCGGCGCACCGGGGCGTGCGGGACGCGGGAGCGGCACGGACCGGGAGGCCCCGGTGAGTCCGCCGCCGACCTCCACGCCCCTCCTCGACGGAGCGCTGCGGACGCAGGCCCCGAAGGGAACGCCGCCCGCCAGGCCGTCGTCCCCCGGCAGCCCCTGCTCGAACACCGTCCACCAACTCCTGCTGGCCCTGATCTGCGCGGGCTACGCCGTCGGTTCCGCCCTCGGCTGGGGGTCCGACCGCGTCGCGCTCATCATGGGCGACTTCGGGCTGTCCGCGGCGGCGGCCGCCGCCTCCGTGTCCTGCTTCCTCTACGGGCGCACCCGCCGCGTCCGCCTGCGCCCGGCCTGGCTGCTGTTCTCGTTCTCCTCGGCGATGGCGGCCCTGGGCAATCTGGTCTGGGGGTGGTACGAGGTCGTCCTGAAGCGTCCCGTACCCAGCCCCAGCTACGCCGACGTGTTCTTCCTGTGCTTCGCGCCGCCCGCGATCGTGGGCCTGCTGGTGCTCGCCGCCCGGCCCGTGACCAGGGCCGGCTGGGTCTGCCTCGCGCTCGACGCCTGGCTGATCGCCGGCTCGCTGCTCACCCTCTCCTGGAGCCTCGCACTCGCCCAGGCCGCGGAACTCGACGGACCCGGCGTGGCGCACGCGGCGCTCACCCTGGCGTATCCGCTGCTCGACATCGCCCTGGTCAGCATGGTGCTGGTGCTGCACTTCCGGCGCTCACCCGTGAACCGCACGCCGGTCAACACCGCCGTCAGCGCCCTCGCGCTGACCGTGATGTGCGACGCCCTGTTCACCTCGCCGCTGATGCACAACAACTACCGCTCGGGCCAGCTCCTCGACGCCGGCTGGTTCGCCGGCTCCCTGCTCCTCGCCTACGCGCCCTGGGCCGCCGGCCGGCACCGCCGGGCGAGCGCCGCGGGCCACACGCGCGTGGTGCACGAGCACCTGCCCCGGCAGCGCACCGGCGGCCGGCCGTCCCGGCCGCCCGTGCGGCCCCCCGCGCGGGGAGCCGACCCGAGCCGCTTCCCGGGCGCCCGCCCCATCACCGGCTCGCTCGCCGCCCTCACGCCCTACCTCGCCGCCGCCGTCTGCACCCTGGGGATCCTCTACAACGTCCTCAACGGCCGCAGCGTCGACCGGGTCGTCCTCCTCACCGGCGGCGCCGTGGTGCTGGCCCTCGTGGTGCGCCAGGGCATCATGCTGCTCGACAACATCACCCTCACCCAGGAACTGGCCCAGAAGGAGAACCACTTCCGCTCCCTGGTGCAGGGCTCCAGCGACGTCATCATGATCGCCGCCCCCAGCGGTGTGCTGCGCTACGTCTCCCCGGCCGCCGCCGGTGTCTACGGACGCTCCGCCGAGGACCTGGTGGGCACCGAGCTGGCCGACCTCATCCACCCGGAGGACCTGGGGTGCGTGGTGCACGAGGTGCGCCGCTTCCTGGCCGCCAGCCCCCAGGAGGAACCCACCACCCGCATCGAGTGCCGGTTCCGCTCCGGCGACGGGGGCTGGCTGAACGTCGAGTCCACCGTCAACCGGCACTACGGCGGCCTGATCTTCAACAGCCGGGACGTGACCGAGCGGGTGCGCCTCCAGGCCCAGCTCCAGCACAACGCCGAGCACGATCCGCTCACCGACCTGCCCAACCGCGCCCTGTTCACCCGGCGCGTGCAGCAGGCGCTCTCCGGCCGCCGCAGCTCCGACCGGGGCACCGCCCTGCGCAACACCGCCGTCCTCTTCATCGACCTCGACGGCTTCAAGGCCGTCAACGACACCATCGGCCACCAGGCCGGCGACGAACTCCTCGTCCAGGCCGCCCGCAGACTCCAGGACGCCGTCCGGCAGGGGGACACCGCCTCCCGGCTCGGCGGTGACGAGTTCGCCGCCCTGATCGTCGGCGACGGCACCCGCGACCGCGGCGCCCGCGAGGGCCACATACTGGAACTCGCCGACCGCCTGCGGATCACGCTCTCCCAGCCCTACCTGATCGACGGCAACGAGGTGCGGGTCGCCGCCTCCATCGGGGTGGCCTTCGCCGAGGCCGGGCTCGGCGCCGGCGAACTGCTGCGCAACGCCGACCTCGCGATGTACCGGGCCAAGGCCGCGGGCAAGGACCGGGTCGAGCTGTACAAGCCGCAGATGCAGCAGGACGTCGTGCGGAAGGCGGCGCTGGCGACGCGGTTGCGGGCCGCGCTGCACGACGGCGAGTTCGCGCTGCTGCACCAGCCCGTGGTGCGGCTGGAGGACGGCCGGATCTCGTCGGTCGCGGCGCAGCCCCGGTGGCGGTCCTCCCAGGGAGTGCTGTTCACCCCCGCCGAGTTCCTCCGGGTGGCCGACGAGGGCGACCGGACCGCCGAGCTGGGCCGCTGGGTGCTGGAGCAGGCCGTCGAGCAGGCCGCCGACCGCACCGCGAGCGGGCTGAACGCACCGGTGGTGATCCAGGTGGGCGCCCGGCGTCTGCTGGACCGCTCGCTGCCGCCGGGGTCCGTCGAGGCGCTGCTCACCCGGCACGGGCTGCCGCCCGGCTCGCTGGTGATAGAGCTGTCCGACATCGATGCCGGGGTGGCGCTGGACGAGCTGGAGCGCCGGCTCGCCGCACTCAGGCGCCTCGGCGTCCGGATCGCGCTGGACGGCTTCGGCGGCGGCGTGGCCATAACGGCCCTGCGCCGTCTCCCCGTGGACGCACTGAAACTCGACCGCGCCCTGGTCGAGGGGGTCGTGGAGTCCGCGCGGCTGCACAAGATCACCAGTGGGCTGCTGCGGATCGCCGGCGACCTGGGGCTCCAGTCCGTGGCCGAGGGCGTGGACCTGCCCGAGCAGGTCGTCGCCCTGCGCGCGATGGGCTGCACGCACGGGCAGGGCATGGCGTTCGCCGGGCCGCTCGACGAGTACCGGCTGCGCAGGGCGCTCGGCCGGGGCAGCTGTCCGCTGCCGCACGGACCCGCCGAGCCGGCGTTCGCCGGGGGCGGCGCGGGGGTGTACACCGGGGGTGTGCCGGCGGTCCTGGGCGGTGGAGGCCGAGGTGGGGGCACTGCCCTCCGTTCACATGATGAGACCCCCGTCCCACCCACTTGACAGTCGGTGCGTGCCGGGGGGAGGGTCAATGCCATGCGCACCCGAATTCTCGTACTTGGACAGCGCGTCGGCTGAGCTGGGACCCACCGGAGGACGATCCGGAATCCCCAGCGACCACACCGGCGCGCTCCCCTCGCTTGCCTTTTGGCACGAGGGGTTTTTTGTTGCACCAGCACCTGTCGTCCAGTAGTCCGACACCGCACGAACCTCGCAAAAACCCTCAGCATCGAGAAGAGAATGCCGATGACCGAGCAGGCCACCGGGGCCCATCACCCGCAGCCGCGGCCCCGATCCGGAGGACAGCACTCCGCGCCCGTCGAGCACGTGACGGGTGCGCAGTCCCTCATCCGTTCTCTCGAGGAGGTCGGCGCCGACACGGTATTCGGCATTCCCGGCGGCGCGATCCTTCCCGCCTACGACCCGCTGATGGACTCGACCAGGGTCCGTCACGTCCTGGTCCGCCACGAGCAGGGCGCGGGCCACGCCGCCACCGGCTACGCGCAGGCCACCGGCAAGGTCGGCGTCTGCATGGCGACCTCCGGTCCCGGCGCCACCAACCTGGTCACCCCGATCGCCGACGCGCACATGGACTCGGTGCCGCTGGTCGCGATCACCGGCCAGGTCGCGTCCAAGGCGATCGGCACGGACGCCTTCCAGGAGGCGGACATCGTCGGCATCACCATGCCGATCACCAAGCACAACTTCCTCGTCACCAAGGCCGAGGACATCCCGCGGATCATCGCGCAGGCGTTCCACATCGCCTCCACCGGCCGCCCCGGCCCGGTCCTAGTCGACATCGCCAAGGACGCCCTCCAGGCCCGGACGACCTTCTCCTGGCCGCCCACCATGGACCTGCCCGGCTACCGCCCGGTGACCAAGCCGCACGCCAAGCAGATCCGCGAGGCCGCCAAGCTGATCACCGCCGCCAAGCGGCCGGTCCTCTACGTCGGCGGCGGTGTCCTCAAGGCCGGCGCCACCGCCGAGCTGAAGGTCCTCGCCGAGCTGACCGGCGCGCCCGTGACCACCACCCTGATGGCGCTGGGCGCGTTCCCCGACACCCACCCGCAGCACCTGGGCATGCCCGGCATGCACGGCTCGGTGGCCGCCGTCACCGGACTGCAGAAGGCCGACCTGATCGTCGCCCTCGGGGCCCGCTTCGACGACCGCGTCACCGGCAGGCTCGACAGCTTCGCGCCGTACGCCAAGATCGTGCACGCGGACATCGACCCGGCCGAGATCGGCAAGAACCGCGCCGCCGACGTGCCGATCGTGGGCGACGCCCGCGAGGTCCTCGCCGACCTGATCCAGGCCGTGCAGAAGGAGCACACCGAGACCGGTCCGGGCGACTACAGCGCCTGGTGGAAGGACCTGAGCCGCTGGCGCGAGACCTACCCGCTGGGCTACGACCAGCCCGCGGACGGCTCGCTCTCCCCCCAGCAGGTCATCGAGCGCATCGGGCAGCTCGCGCCCGAGGGCACGGTGTTCGCGGCGGGCGTCGGCCAGCACCAGATGTGGGCCGCGCACTTCATCAAGTACGACAAGCCCGCCACCTGGCTGAACTCCGGCGGCGCCGGGACGATGGGCTACGCGGTCCCGGCCGCGATGGGCGCCAAGGCCGGCGTCCCCTCGAAGACCGTCTGGGCGATCGACGGCGACGGCTGCTTCCAGATGACCAACCAGGAACTGACCACCTGCGCCCTGAACAACATCCCGATCAAGGTCGCCATCATCAACAACGGCGCCCTCGGGATGGTCCGCCAGTGGCAGACCCTCTTCTACAACCAGCGCTACTCCAACACCGTGCTGCACAGCGGCCCGGACGCGGACGGCACCGCGCCCAACACCGGCACCCGCGTCCCCGACTTCGTGAAGCTGTCGGAGGCCATGGGCTGCCACGCGATCCGCTGCGAGTCCCTGGACGACCTGGACAAGGTCATCGAGGAGGCGAACTCGATCAACGACCGCCCGGTCGTCGTGGACTTCATCGTCCACGAGGACGCGATGGTGTGGCCGATGGTCGCCGCCGGCACCTCCAACGACGAGATCATGGCCGCACGGGACGTCCGCCCCGACTTCGGCGACAACGAAGACGACTGAGCGAGGAAGACCCAAGAGACATGTCCAAGCACACGCTCTCCGTCCTGGTGGAGAACACGCCCGGCATCCTCGCCCGGATCGCCGCCCTGTTCTCCCGCCGCGGCTTCAACATCGACTCGCTCGCGGTCGGCGTCACCGAGCACCCCGAGATCTCGCGCATCACCATCGTGGTGAACGTGATCGAGGAACTGCCGCTCGAACAGGTCACCAAGCAGCTCAACAAGCTCGTCAACGTGCTGAAGATCGTCGAGCTGGAACCCGGATCGGCCGTTCAGCGCGAACTCGTCCTGGTGAAGGTGCGCGCCGACAACGAGACGCGCTCGCAGATCGTCGAGATCGTCCAGCTGTTCCGCGCCAAGACCGTGGACGTCTCCCCGGAAGCCGTGACCATCGAGGCCACCGGCGGCAGCGACAAGCTCTCCGCCATGCTCAAGATGCTGGAACCGTACGGCATCAAGGAGCTGGTCCAGTCCGGCACGATCGCGATCGGCCGCGGCTCCCGTTCGATCACCGACCGCTCCCTGCGCGCGCTCGACCGGTCGGCGTAACGACGGAACCCGGGCGGCCGACACCGGCCGCCCGTATACCGAGACCCCGAGACTTCCCTTCCGCCCGCCGTCATACGGTGGGACGCAACACCCGCACACCAAGGAGAGAACCCACAGTGGCCGAGCTGTTCTACGACGCCGACGCCGACCTGTCCATCATCCAGGGCCGCAAGGTCGCGGTCATCGGTTACGGCAGCCAGGGCCACGCCCACGCCCTGTCGCTGCGCGACTCCGGTGTGGACGTGCGGGTCGGTCTGCACGAGGGCTCCAAGTCCAAGGCCAAGGCCGAGGAGCAGGGCCTGCGCGTGGTGAGCCCGGCGGAGGCCGCCGCCGAGGCCGACCTCATCATGATCCTGATCCCGGACCCGATCCAGGCCCAGGTCTACGAGGAGTCCATCGCCCCGAACCTGAAGGACGGCGACGCCCTGTTCTTCGCGCACGGCTTCAACGTGCGCTTCGGCTTCATCAAGGCCCCGGCCGGCGTGGACGTCGCCCTGGTCGCCCCGAAGGGCCCGGGTCACCTGGTCCGCCGCCAGTACGAGGAGGGCCGCGGCGTCCCCGCGATCGCGGCCGTCGAGCAGGACGCCACCGGCAACGCCTTCGCGCTGGCCCTGTCGTACGCCAAGGCGATCGGCGGCACCCGCGCCGGTGTCATCAAGACGACCTTCACCGAGGAGACCGAGACCGACCTGTTCGGTGAGCAGGCCGTGCTGTGCGGTGGCACCTCGGCGCTGGTCAAGGCGGGCTTCGAGACCCTGGTCGAGGCCGGCTACCAGCCGGAGATCGCCTACTTCGAGTGCCTGCACGAGCTGAAGCTGATCGTGGACCTCATGTACGAGGGCGGCCTGGAGAAGATGCGCTGGTCGGTCTCCGAGACCGCCGAGTGGGGCGACTACGTCACCGGTCCGCGCATCATCACCGACGCCACCAAGGCCGAGATGAAGAAGGTCCTCGCCGAGATCCAGGACGGCACCTTCGCGAGGCAGTGGATGGACGAGTACCACGGCGGTCTGAAGAAGTACGACGAGTACAAGACGGCCGACTCCGAGCACCTGCTGGAGACCACCGGCAAGCAGCTCCGCAAGCTGATGAGCTGGGTCGACGAGGAGGCGTGAGCCTCACGCCGGGGGCCGGAGCGGACCGCTCCGGCCCCTTCGGCTGACCCCGGGTAACACCGTGTGCCATGGTGTTGTCCAACCCGTCCAGCCACGGACGGGTGATCCTTCCGCAGAGGCGCAGGACGCTCCTCGCCGCGGCACTACACTGCTGCACTAATACGCGTCAGGCCCACAGCGTCGTGCGTCTTCCACGCGGCTAGCCCCTCCTCCGCCTGCGGCCGTCGGGACGGCCGTCCGCACGCGCCCCCATAGCCTGGAGGGCATGGGAGGTGCCTCCATGACTTGTGAGGACTCACGTGAGCTCGAAACCTGTCGTACTCATCGCTGAAGAGCTGTCGCCCGCGACCGTGGACGCGCTCGGCCCGGACTTCGAGATCCGGCACTGCAACGGAGCGGACCGAGCCGAACTGCTCCCGGCCATCGCCGACGTCGACGCGATCCTGATCCGCTCCGCCACCAAGGTGGACGCCGAGGCGATCGCCGCGGCCGGCAAGCTGAGGGTCGTCGCGCGAGCCGGCGTCGGCCTGGACAACGTGGACGTCTCCGCCGCCACCAAGGCCGGCGTGATGGTCGTCAACGCCCCCACCTCCAACATCGTGACCGCCGCCGAGCTGGCCTGCGGTCTCCTGCTCGCCACCGCCCGCCACATCCCGCAGGCCAACGCCGCGCTGAAGAACGGCGAGTGGAAGCGGAGCAAGTACACCGGCGTGGAGCTGGCCGAGAAGACCCTCGGCGTCGTGGGCCTCGGCCGCATCGGCGCGCTCGTCGCCCAGCGCATGTCCGGCTTCGGCATGAAGGTCGTCGCCTACGACCCCTACGTGCAGCCCGCGCGCGCCGCGCAGATGGGCGTCAAGGTCCTGTCGCTGGACGAGCTGCTCGAGGTCTCCGACTTCATCACCGTCCACCTGCCCAAGACCCCCGAGACGGTCGGCCTGATCGGCGACGAGGCGCTGCGCAAGGTCAAGCCGAGCGTGCGGATCGTCAACGCGGCCCGTGGCGGCATCGTCGACGAGGAGGCGCTGTACTCGGCGCTGAAGGAGGGCCGGGTCGCCGGCGCCGGCCTCGACGTGTACGCGAAGGAGCCCTGCACGGACTCCCCGCTGTTCGAGTTCGACCAGGTCGTCGCCACCCCGCACCTCGGCGCCTCCACCGACGAGGCCCAGGAGAAGGCCGGCATCGCCGTCGCCCGCTCGGTGCGTCTCGCCCTCGCCGGCGAGCTGGTCCCGGACGCGGTGAACGTCCAGGGCGGCGTCATCGCCGAGGACGTCAAGCCGGGCCTGCCCCTCGCGGAGCGCCTCGGCCGCATCTTCACCGCCCTCGCCGGTGAGGTCGCCGTCCGCCTGGACGTCGAGGTCTACGGCGAGATCACCCAGCACGACGTGAAGGTGCTGGAGCTGTCCGCCCTCAAGGGCGTCTTCGAGGACGTCGTCGACGAGACCGTGTCGTACGTCAACGCCCCGCTGTTCGCCCAGGAGCGCGGCGTCGAGGTGCGGCTGACGACCAGCTCGGAGTCGGCCGACCACCGCAACGTCGTCACCGTGCGCGGCACACTCGGCAACGGCGAGGAGGTGTCGGTGTCCGGCACGCTGGCCGGCCCCAAGCACCTGCAGAAGATCGTCGCGGTCGGTGAGTACGACGTGGACCTCGCGCTCGCCGACCACATGGCGGTGCTGCGCTACGAGGACCGTCCGGGTGTCGTCGGCACCGTCGGGCGCATCCTCGGTGAGGCGGGCATCAACATCGCCGGCATGCAGGTCGCCCGCGCGGCCGTCGGCGGCGAGGCGCTGGCCGTGCTCACCGTGGACGACGCCGTGCCCGCCGGGGTGCTCGGCGAGGTCGCCGCGGAGATCGGCGCCACGTCCGCGCGCGCGGTGAACCTGGTCTGATGCCGGTGCGGGGGTCCGGGACCTCCGCACCGGGTCCTCCCCCTCGGACTTCCCCGGACCGGCCGAGCACGCTCGGCCGGTCCGGGGTTTCGCATGATGACGCCGGCCGGCACGGCGGACGTTCCCGCCCCGGAGGGCATCTCCTTCGGATCCCGGACCACGGGTGCCGCGGCGGCCGGGGACGGTGGGGCGTCCGGCGGGCCGGGATCAGCGCGGCGCGGGGTCGATACGGCCGTCGCGCATCCGCACCACCCGGTCCGCGAAGTGCCGTACCACGGCCCGGTCGTGGCAGATGAACAGGTAGCCGAGGCCGAGGTCGTCCCGGAGGTCGGCCAGGAGGTTCAGGACTCCGGCGCGGACCGACGGGTCCAGGGCGGACACCGGCTCGTCCAGGACCAGCAGCCGGGGCTCGGAGGCCAGCGCGCGGGCGATGCCGGCGCGCTGGCACTGCCCGCCGGAGAGCTCGTGGGGGCGGCGCCCGCCGTACGCCGGGTCCAGGCCGACCCGGTCGAGGAGCGCGGCCACGCGGGCGGGGCCGTCGGCGTCGGTCCAGCGGCCCTGGACCTTCAGGGGCTCCGCCACCGCGTCGCGGATGCGGTGGCGGGGGTTGAGGGAGCCGTAGGGATCCTGGAAGACCGGCTGCATGCGGGGGCGCAGGGGACGCAGTTCGCGTGCGGTGAGCGCCGTCAGCTCCCTCCCCTCGAAGCGCACCTCGCCCGCGTCCGGGCGGCGCAGCTGGAGGACGGCCAGCGCCGTGGTCGACTTGCCGCAGCCGGACGGGCCGTCGAGGGCGAGGGTCTCGCCCGCCTCCAGGGTGAAGGAGACGCCGTCCACGGCCGTGACGGCGCCGTAGCGGACCACGAGGCCGCGCACGTCGAGCAGATGGGTCATACCGGTCGTCCCTCCTGGAACAACGCGACGGGGTCGGCGGGGACCTCGTCCGTCCGGTGGCAGGCGACGAGCCGTCCGTCCACGTCGCGCGGCTCGGGTTCCTCGGTGCGGCAGCGGTCCGCCGCCAGCGGGCAACGCGGCGCGAACGCGCAGCCGGGCGGCAGGGCGCCCGGCGCCGGAGGCGTGCCGGGGAGGGCGGGCAGCCGGCGGCGCCGGGGGCCGTCCTGGGGGAGCGAGGCGAGGAGTCCCGCGGTGTAGGGGGCGCGCGGGCGGTCCCACACGGCCTTCGCCGGACCGAGTTCGCTCGTCCGGCCCGCGTACATCACCAGGACCCGGTCCGCGTGCTCGCGCACGACGTCCAGGTCGTGGGTGACCAGGAGCAGCGCTGCGCCGGCCGCCTCCCGCTGTTCGGCGAGCACCCGCAGCACCTGTGCGCGGCGCCCGGCGTCCAGGGCGGTGGTCGGCTCGTCGGCGACCAGGAGGCCGGGTGCGCCCACCGTCGCCATCGCGATCACCGCCCGCTGGCGCATCCCGCCCGAGTACTCGTGCGGATACGCCCGCGCCCGGCGGGCGGCGTCCGGGATGCCCACCCGGTCCAGCGCGGCGACGGCGCGGGCGCGGGCCTCGGAGCGGGAGACGCGGTGCAACGACCTTATGGCGGCGGCTAGTTGGTCCCCCACGGGGTGCACGGGGGAGAGCGCGGACAGGGCGTCCTGCGGTACGAGCGCGATCCGGCGGCCCCGGGCGGCGGCGAGGTCCGTGGAACCGTCCAGCCGGATCTCACCGGCCATCGCCGCGCCGCGCGGGAGCATCCCGAGCAGGGCCCGCGCGGTGAGGGACTTTCCCGCACCCGACTCGCCCACCAGCGCCAGGACCTCGCGGGGGCGGACGTCGAAGGAGAGCCCGCGCACGGCCTCGGCGCCGCCGAAGGAGATCCGCAGGTCGCGGACCGAGAGCAGGGGGGTGGGCGGCCCCGGTCGCCCGGGCCGGCCGGTCGTCGGATCAGGCCTCAAGACTCCTCCTCCTTCCGGAGGTCCGGGTGACGCCCCGGGCGTACGCCGCCCCCGAGACCGCCAGCCCCGCCAGCAGGGCCAGGGCGATCGCCGGGGACAGGGCGGCCCACGGGGCGCGTTCCACATAGGCGCGGGACTCGTCCAGGAGGAGGCCCCACTCGGGGGCCGGGGGCTGGGCGCCGAGGCCGAGGAAGCCCAGGGAGGCCAGGGCCAGGGCGATGCCGGGCAGGCGGAGCAGGGCGTGCCGGGCGACGGGCGCGGCGACGGCGGGCAGGACGTGCCGGGTGAGGATCCACGACGGGGGCGCGCCGATGGCCCGCTGGGCGGTGAGGAACCCCGACGCCCGCACCTCCTGGACCAGCGCCGCCGCGTGCGCGGCCAGCGGCGGCCAGGAGATCAGGGCGACCGCGAGGGCCGCCCCGCCGGCGCCGGGGCCCGAGACGGCCGCGACCAGGATGCCGGCGATCACCGGGGGCAGCGCGTTGGCGATGTCCGCCGCCCCGGCCGCGACGCCGGGCAGGAAGCCCAGCGCGAGGGAGAGGAGCAGGCCGAGCAGGCAGACCGCCACCGCCGTACCGACCGTCGACGCCGCGCCGTGGCCGAGGCGGGCCAGGACGTCACGGCCGAGTCCGTCGGTGCCGAGCGGGTGCGCCCAGGACGGCGGGGCCAGCCGGACCGCCGTGTCCACCGCGTACGGGTCGCGCAGCAGGCCCCACCCGACGACCGCGGTGAGCAACGCCGCCAGGGACAGCGGGACCGCCGGACGGACGCGGACCGGCAGGGGCGGCGGCAGCGCCAGCGAGGCGTCCCGCAGGGCGGGCCCGAGGAGCCGCCGCCGTACCAGCGCCGACAGGGCGCCGGTGACCAGGCCGAGGAGCAGCAGGGCCAGGACCGCGCCCTGGAGCAGCGGCAGGTCCTGCGACTTGGCCGCACCCAGCGCCGTACGGCCGATGCCGGGGACCGCGAACACCGTCTCCACCGCCACCGCGCCACCGGTCAGGCCGACGGCGGCCATCCCGAACTGCGGGACGAGCGGCGGCAGTGCCCGGCGCACGGCGGCGGCCGAGATCCGCGCGCGGCTCACTCCGGCGCCCCGCCACAGCTCGACCCACCGTTCCTCCAGGACGGCCGGCAGCGCGTCCGCGACCAGGCGGCCGAGCAGGCCGCCCGCCGGGACGCCGAGCGCGACGGCGGGCAGCACCATGGACGAGGGACCCTCCCAGCCGGACGTCGGCAGCCACCCCAGCCACACCCCGCACACCAGCAGCCCGACCGTGGCCAGCAGGAACTCGGGGACGGCGGCCAGCATGGCGGCGCCCGCGCCGGCCGAGGACCGGCCGCGCACCAGCACCGGCGCGACGAGCGCGACGCCGAGCAGCACCGCCACCCCGAGCGCCGCGCCCATCAGGGCCAGCGACACCTGGAGCCCGGCCAGCACGGAGGGCCCCACGGCGGCGCCCGACACCCAGGAGGTCCCGAGGTCACCGCGGACCAGGCCGGCGGCCCAGCCGCCCAGCAGGGACAGCGGTCCCCCGTCCAGACCGAGGTCACGGCGTACGGCGTCCAGGGCCTCCCGGGTGGGCTCCTGCTCGGCGGAGCGGGCCCGCAGCACGGACAGGGCGGGGTCGCGGCCGGAGAGCCAGGGCAGCAGGCCGACGGCGGCGAGGACCGCGAGGAGGGACAGGGACCGGGTCAGCCCGGCGGCGGGGGGTCTCACCTGACGTGGGTGGCGGCCGTGACCAGCTCCCGCTCGCGCGGGTCGTGGGCGGCGCCGACGACGTCGGCCGCGTCGCCCTGGATGACCCGCTCGTGCAGCATCGGGACGGCGGCGTCGGTCGCGAGGACGGCGGCCTCGGCGGCGACGACGGCCCGGCGGCGGGCGTCGCCCGTGGGCGTCCCGCCGGCCTTCCGCAGCCGGGCGTCCACCGCGGGGTCGTCGAGCTGGGCGATGTTGAAGGAGCCGTCGGAGGCGAAGTCGCTGTAGAGGTAGGCGGCCGGGTCGCCGGAGTCCAGCACGGTCGCGCGGGACAGGACGAAGGCGTCGAACTCGCCCGCCAGCGCGTCGGATTCGATGTTGGCGTACTCGCGCACGTCCAGCTTCACGGTGAACCCGGCCTTCTGGAGCTGCTGTTGCAGCGCGGCGGCGACCTCGGGGAGTTCGGCGCGGTCGGTGAAGGTGCCGAGGGTGACGGTCCGGCCGGCCGGGTCGCCGGCCTTCGCGCGGGTGACCGGCGTGCGCAGCTTCGCCGCCCAGGGCAGCGCCGGGCCGAGCAGTCCCTCGGCGACGTCGGCGCGGCCCTCGTAGACGCCCTTCACGATCGACCCGGCGTCGATCGCGGCACGGGCGGCGGCCCGCAGCGCGGGGTCCGCGAAGGGGCCCTTGCGGGTGTTGAGGTACAGGGTGTTGGTGCGCGGCATGGGCACCTCGGTGACGAGGTCCTCGTCCAGCAGCGCGGCCTGGGAGACGGGGACCGCCTCGACGATGTCGGCCTCGCCGCTGCGCAGGGCGGCGGCGCGTGCGGTGCCGTCGGGCACGAACCGCACGTCGATGCCGGGCGCCTTGGCCCTGCCGCCCCAGTAGGCGTCGTAGCGGTCGAGGGTGGCGGACGAGGTGCCGTCGACCTTCGTCAGCTCGAACGGGCCGGTGCCGGCGCCGACCGGGTTCACCGTCTTGCCCGTGTACGCCTTCGCGGCGAGGACCGCCAGCTGCGGCGAGCTGAGCCGCTGCGGGACCAGCGGGTCGGCGGCGGCGGTCGTGACGGTGACGGTGTCGGCGTCGGCGGCCCGCGCGGTCAGCTCGACGCCGTCCAGGATGCGGGGCTTGGGGGAGGCGCCGGCGGCCCGGGTGAGCGAGCGCACGACGGCCTCGGCGTCCAGCTCGGTGCCGTCGTGGAAGGTGACGCCGTCGCGTATCTCGAAGCTCCAGGTCCGGCCGTCCTGCCGCCAGGAGGTGGCGAGCGCGGGGCGGGCGTCGCCGGCCGCGTCCAGCTTCACCAGGGTCTCCGCGGTCGACCAGCGCGAGAGCTTGAAGGCGTCGTCGGACAGCGGGGACAGGCCCGAGCGCGGCGGCTGCATCATCGCGAGCCGCACCCGCTTGCCGTCCGCGCCGCCGGTCGCTGTCGCGGTCCCGTCCCCGGCGAAGCAGCCGCTGAGCAGCGCGGAGGCGGCCGCGAGGGCCGGTACGGGCAGCAGGCGGCGGGCGGGCAGGCGCACGGAGCACTCCGGAGAGGTCGTCAAACGTTCAAGGGGTGCGCCGACCGTAACACGATGACAATCGTTTTCAACACTGGCCCCGGTGGCGGTGGCGGTGGCGGTGGCGGTGGCGGTGGCGGTGGCGGTGGCGGCCCCGGCCCCGGTGGCGGCCCCGGCGTCGGTGCGGGACCGCTGCGGGCGGTGGACTCAGAGCCGCCGCGCCTTGAGGGCCATGTGCAGCAGCAGCCGGTCCTCGCCGTCGTCCAGGTCCAGTCCCGTCAGCTGCTCCACCCGCGACAGCCGGTAGTACAGCGTCTGCCGGTGGATCCCCAACTCGGCCGCCGCGCGCCCCGCCTGCCCCGCGCGGTCCAGGTACACCTCGGCGGTACGGGCCAGTTCACGATGGGCCGGGGCCGACAGGGTCCGTACGGCGGGGTCGTGGGCGGAGCCGGGCGGCAGCGAGGTCAGCAGCCGGTAGGGCCCGATCGACGCCCACGCGGCGGTCGGCCCGAGGCGCGGCTCCGCCAGCGCCGCCCGGGCCGCCGCCGACGCCTCCCGCCAGGCCGCCCCCAGCTCCGCGAGGCCCGCCCGCCCCGCCGCGACCCCGGCGGCGGCCGCCCCGCCGGCCCGCTCCAGCAGCCGTCCCGCCACCGAGGTCGCCGGGGTCGGGGTCTCCGCCGAGCGCAGCCGGACCAGCACCGCCAGGCACTGGCCGCTCACCCCCCACGGCACCGTGCACAGGGCCTCCGCGCCGGGCAGGGTGCGCAGGGACGGCGCGTCGTCGGGGTCGGCCGAGGGCCAGGGCGCCACGCACACCAGCGCGTGCGGGCCGTCCGCGCGGGCGCCGAGCGCGGTGCGCAGCTCCGCCACCGCCATGTCCCGCTGCCAGTCCCGGTCGGCGGCCAGGACCGCCCGCAGCTCGCGGGTGAGGCCGGCACCGTGCTGGGCCTCGTCGGCCAGCAGCGCGCCGATCCGTCCCGTCACCTCCATCGCGCCCGCCAGCTGGTCGTCCGAGGGCCCCGGGTCGCCGTCCAGCAGCCAGACGTAGCCGAGTGCGACCCCCCGGTGGCGCACCGGCAGGCAGACGCGGCCCCGGTGGACGCCGGCCTCCGGGGCCGGCGGGATGCGGACCGGGGCCGTGGCGCGGGTGATGCCGAAACCCTCGAACCAGGACCGGACCGCCGGGGTGGAGCGCCGGGTGAGGATCGAACGGGTGCGCACCGGGTCCAGGGCGGCGGCGTCCAGTTCGTCCTCGCTGTCGTAGGTGCCGAAGGCGATCAGCTCGAAGTCGCGGTTCTCCAGGGTCGCCGGGGCGCCGAGCAGCTCCGAGATCTCGTCGACCAGCTCCTGGTACTCACCCTTGAAATCCGCCGTCACCCGGTCATTCTCCCGCATCCCCGCGATCGCCTCATACATCTGTCTGAGATCCGCGGCACGGATGCGTGACAGCTGTCGATGGCCGACGATCGGAGGGATCCTTAGGTTTCACGGTGGTTCTCCGTGCCGTTCCCGAATCGTCGGGAAGCGGCCTCGTATGGGTTGGTATGTGGAGGTGCCCCGTGCTGGGTCCCGTGATTCTCGCCGCGTCGCGCAGCGACCGGATGCGACGCCTGATCTCGGCGGCCCCGGTGACGAAGCAGGTCGTGGACCGCTTCATCCCCGGCGAGACGGTGGACGACATCGTCCCGATCGTCGAGGAGCTGACCGCCAGGGGCCTGGAGCTGACGATGGACGTCGTCGGCGAGGACATCACCACCCCCGGACAGGCCACCGCCGCCCGCGACGCCTACCTCGAACTGGTGGACCGCCTCAAGGACCTCGACCTCGGCGAGAAGGTCGAGATGTCCGTCAAGCTGTCCATGTTCGGCCAAGCGCTGGAGGGGGGTCACGACCTGGCCCTCGCCAACGTCCGCCCGGTCGTCGAGGCCGCCGCCGCCATCGGCACGACCGTCACCCTGGACGCCGAGGACCACACCACCCTCGACTCGATGTTCGCCATCCACGAGGAACTGCGGAAGGACTTCCCGCAGACCGGCTGCGTCATCCAGGCCTACCTCTTCCGCACCGAGGCCGACGCCCGCCGCCTCGCGGAGAGCGGCAGCCGCGTCCGGCTCGTGAAGGGCGCCTACAAGGAGCCCGCCGAGGTCGCCCACCAGAACAAGCACGAGATCGACAAGGCGTACGTCCGCGTCCTGAGGACCCTGATGGACGGCGCGGGCTACCCGATGATCGGCTCGCACGACCCCCGCCTGATCTCCATCGGCCAGGAACTCGCGCGCAAGGCCGGGCGCAAGCCCGACGAGTACGAGTTCCAGATGCTCTACGGCATCCGCGGCGAGGAGCACCTGCGCCTGGCCGCGGAGGGCCACCGCATGCGCGTCTACACCGCCTACGGCACCGACTGGTACGGCTACTTCATGCGCCGGCTCGCGGAGAAGCCCGCGAACCTGCGCTTCTTCCTGCGGAGCATGGTCAGTCATGGCTGAGGTGACGAGGCCGTGCCGCGGCTCCGGCCGGGGGTCCGGGGGTTGTCCCCCGGGTAGACGCGGTATGCGCCGCCTGGCGGAGAGGCCCGCGAACCCGCGGTTCTTCCCGCGCTCGACGATCAGCAAGGGCTGAGGCGGCCCCCCTCCCGCCCGCCTCCCGGCAACACCCGCTCACGTACAAGGAGTTACGGATCCCATGGACGCTGTGACCCAGGTCCCCACCCCCGTCAACGAGCCGGTGCACGGCTACGCCCCCGGCTCGCCCGAGCGAGCCCGGCTGGAGGCCAGGCTCAAGGAGCTGGCCGACAACCCGATCGACCTGCCGATGACCATCGGCGGCGAGAAGCGGATGGGCGGCGGCGAGCGCTTCGACGTCGTGCAGCCGCACAACCACAAGGCACGCCTGGGCACCTACGCCAACGCCACCCACCAGGACGCCCAGGACGCCATCGACGCGGCCCTCGCCGCCGCGCCCGCCTGGCGCGCGATGTCCTTCGACGACCGCGCCGCGATCATCCTGCGCGCCGCCGAACTGCTGGCCGGCCCCTGGCGCGAGACCCTCGCGGCCTCCACCATGCTCGGCCAGTCGAAGACCGCCCAGCAGGCCGAGATCGACACCCCCTGCGAACTGGTCGACTTCTGGCGCTTCAACGTCGCCTACGCCCGCCAGATCCTCGCCGAGCAGCCCCCGGCGAACTCTCCGGGCGTGTGGAACCGGCTGGACCACCGTCCGCTGGAGGGCTTCGTCTACGCGATCACGCCGTTCAACTTCACGGCGATCGCGGGCAACCTGCCCACCGCGCCCGCGCTGATGGGCAACGTGGTGGTCTGGAAGCCGTCCCCGACCCAGACCCACGCCGCGGTGCTGCTGATGCGGCTCCTGGAGGAGGCCGGGCTGCCCAAGGGCGTCATCAACCTCGTCACCGGTGACGGCATCGCGGTGTCCGAGGTCGCCCTGGAGCACCGGGACCTGGCCGGCATCCACTTCACCGGCTCGACGAAGACCTTCCAGTACCTGTGGAAGACGGTCGGAGCCAACATCGAGAAGTACCGCTCCTACCCGCGCCTGGTCGGCGAGACCGGCGGCAAGGACTTCGTCGTCGCCCACCCGAGCGCCGACCCGGCCGTGCTGAAGACCGCCCTCACCCGCGGTGCCTTCGAGTACCAGGGCCAGAAGTGCTCCGCGACCTCGCGCGCCTACATCCCGGCCTCCCTGTGGAACTCGGGCTTCAAGGAGGAGTTCGCCGCCGAGGTCGACTCCCTCACCATGGGTGACGTGACCGACCTGTCGCACTTCATGGGCGCGGTCATCGACGAGCGGGCCTTCGCCAAGAACAAGGCCGCGATCGACCGCGCCGAGGCGGACCCGTCCTGCACGATCGTCGCGGGCGGCAGCTGTGACGACTCGGTCGGCTACTTCGTGCGCCCGACCGTCGTCGAGTGCACCGACCCGGAGAACGAGGTCTTCACGACCGAGTACTTCGGCCCGTTCCTCGCCGTCCACGTCTACGAGGACGACCGCTACGACGAGATGCTGACCCAGATGGAGTCGGTGTCCGACTACGCCCTCACCGGGTCGGTCATCGCGAACGACCGCGCGGCGGCGGCGTACACGA
This sequence comes from Streptomyces sp. NPDC048734, assembly GCF_043198675.1. Taxonomy (NCBI): domain Bacteria; kingdom Bacillati; phylum Actinomycetota; class Actinomycetes; order Kitasatosporales; family Streptomycetaceae; genus Streptomyces; species Streptomyces sp. NPDC048734. The sequence goes on from NZ_JBICUZ010000019.1 coordinate 111,342, forward strand.
TGGAGAAGCTGCGCTACGCGGCCGGCAACTTCTACATCAACGACAAGTCGACCGGCGCCGTCGTCGGCCAGCAGCCCTTCGGCGGCGGCCGCGCCTCCGGCACCGACGACAAGGCCGGCGCCCCGCAGAACCTGATGCGCTGGACCCTGACCCGCGCCATCAAGGAGACGCTGGTCCCGCCGACCGACTACACGTACCCGCACATGGGCTGACGCCCCCCCGCCCCACCCCGACGGGCCAGGTCCTTCCGACCTGGCCCGTCGGCATGTCCGGGTGACCGGTGTTCCCTGACGAACGCGCAGGTCGGGGCGGTGTGACCAGGACGCCGTCTCAGATAGTAGGAAGTCCGAGTAATTGTGGAGACAGGCGCGGGCTCCTCCCTTAGTTTTGTAGGAGCCGAACGTCTCGCTCGACCCAGCGAATGGCGGTCGTGAGCCGGGCCCCGTGCAGGCAACCCCTGCGGCACCGCTCCAACGGCCCGTCCGGGGGCACCTCCCACGCTCTTGAGGCAGTGGGGGAGTCACGTACACCCCGTCGAACTTTCTGGTTCCGCGAATGGAGTCGATTTCCCATGGCCGAGACGACCGTCCGCCGCCGCGTCCGCCACGCACCCCGTACGAGCGAGTCCGACCGCAAGAACGCCGCCGCGGCCCTCCAGCGCGCCCTCGACCGCCGTGACAACGGCGGCGAGACCGGTCACTGACCGGCCCTCACCGACCGGTGGCCGACGAGCGGCCGCTGGCCGACCGGCCGCGGGCCGGACCACCCGGAAGTCCGGGAGCCGCACCCGCACGGGCCGCGGCGCGGGACCCCGAATGGGACTTCGGGCACCGCGCCGCAGCCCGGACCCGTCACCCGCCCGTGTCCGCATCGCGGACGCTCCATGTCATTCCATGGGACGCCGAGTAGGGTGCTCACATGTCTCGCAGCATCAATCTCGCAGTGATCCCCGGTGACGGCATCGGCCAGGAGGTCGTGGCCGAGGGTCTCAAGGTCCTCTCCGCCGTCCTTCCGCAGGATGTGAAGCTGGAGACCAAGGAGTTCGACTTCGGCGCCCGGCGCTACCACGCCACCGGTGAGACCCTCACCGACGCCGACCTCGACGCGCTGAAGAAGCACGACGCGATCCTGCTCGGCGCGATCGGCGACCCGTCGGTGCCGTCCGGCGTCCTGGAACGCGGCTTCCTGCTCAAGCTCCGCTTCGCCTTCGACCACCACGTCAACCTGCGGCCGAGCAAGCTGCTGCCCGGTGTGGAGACCCCCCTCAAGGGTGAGCCCGAGATCGACTTCGTGGTCGTCCGCGAAGGCACCGAGGGCCCCTACACCGGCAACGGCGGCACCATCCGCAAGGGCACCGAGCACGAGGTCGCCACCGAGGTCTCCGTGAACACGGCCTTCGGTGTCGAGCGCGTCGTGCGGGACGCCTTCGCCCGCGCCCAGGCCCGCCCCCGCAAGAAGCTCACGCTGGTCCACAAGAACAACGTGCTGACCTTCGCGGGCCACCTGTGGACGAACATCTTCCACAAGGTCGCCGCGGAGTTCCCCGAGGTCACCACGGACTACATCCACGTGGACGCCGCGACGATCTACCTGGTCACGGACCCCGCCCGCTTCGACGTGATCGTCACCGACAACCTCTTCGGCGACATCATCACCGACCTCGCCGCGGCCGTCTCCGGCGGCATCGGCGTCGCCGCGAGCGGCAACATCAACCCCGCCGGCGACTTCCCGTCCATGTTCGAGCCCGTGCACGGCTCGGCCCCGGACATCGCGGGCCAGGGCAAGGCCGACCCCACCGCCACGGTCCTGTCCGTCGCCCTCCTGCTGCGTCACCTCGGCCACGAGTCCGAGGCCGCCCGCATCGAGGACGCCGTCTCCGCCGACCTGGCGGAACGCGCCGGCAAGCCGGCCCGCAGCACCACCGAGATCGGCGACGCGCTCGCCGTACGAGTAGCCGGCTGACGCCCGCGCCACCTCGAAACCATTCGAAGCCGCCGGGTCGCGTCCGCACCCGGCGGCTTTCGCATGTCCCCCGCCGGGTGCCACCATCGACCCCGGGCCGCGTTTCACCCCGTTTCTTCCACCGCCGACCTCGCGCGATAATCGAACGCGGAGCCGCGGAATGAGGGAATGCTCGGACGTCCTAGCACTGGGCGTACAGGAACGAAAGCGGCCCGTCACTACAACACCGGTGAAGGACAACCACTCATGACGACGCCCACGATCGAGCTCAAGCCCTCCGCCAGCCCGCTCTCCGACGCCGAGCGCGCGGCGATCCTGGCGAACCCCGGGTTCGGCCGCCACTTCACCGACCACATGGTGACGATCAAGTGGACCGAGGGCCGCGGCTGGCACGACGGCCAGCTCGTGCCGTACGCGCCGATCCCGCTCGACCCGGCGACGAACGTCCTGCACTACGCCCAGGAGATCTTCGAGGGCCTCAAGGCCTACCGCCGCCCCGACGGCTCCGTGGCCACCTTCCGCCCGGACCAGAACGCCAAGCGTTTCCAGCGCTCCGCCCGCCGTCTCGCCATGCCCGAGCTGCCGGTCGAGACGTTCGTCGAGGCCTGTGACGCGCTGATCCGCCAGGACGAGGCCTGGGTGCCCGCGCACGGTGGCGAGGAGTCCCTCTACCTGCGTCCCTTCATGATCGCGACCGAGGTCGGCCTCGGCGTGAAGCCCGCGAACGAGTACCTGTTCCTCGTCATCGCCTCGCCGGCCGGCGCCTACTTCGCCGGCGGGGTGAAGCCGGTCTCCATCTGGGTCTCCGAGGACCGCGTCCGTGCCGTGCCCGGTGGCATGGGCGACGCCAAGACCGGCGGCAACTACGCGGCCTCCCTGCTCGCCCAGGCCGAGGCCGCCGCCAAGGGCTGCGACCAGGTCTGCTACCTCGACGCGGTCGAGCACCGCTGGGTCGAGGAGCTCGGCGGCATGAACCTGTACTTCGTGTACGGCGACAAGATCGTCACGCCGACCCTCACCGGCTCCATCCTGGAGGGCGTCACCCGCGACTCCCTCCTCCAGGTCGCCCGCGACCTCGGGCTCGAGTCCGAGGAGCGCCGCGTCTCCCTCGAGCAGTGGCGGGGCGACGCCGCGAACGGCACCCTGACGGAGGTCTTCGCCTGCGGCACGGCCGCGGTCATCACCCCCGTGGGCACCGTCAAGCGCGCCGGTGCCGAGTGGCAGCACTCCGGCGGCGAGCCCGGCCCGGTCACCGTGAAGCTGCGCGAGGCGCTTCTCGACATCCAGCGCGGGAAGACCGAGGACCGGCACGGCTGGATGCACACGATCGGCTGACCCGCCCCCCCCGTCCCCGCGAGGGCCGCCCCGGACACGAGTCCGGGGCGGCCCTTTCGCGTACCCCTGCCGTCAGTTCGAGCAGCGTCAACCACTACCCCTGCAACGGCGGGGTCGTCCTGTGCGGCTTCGACGACCCGCGCGACGAGATCGCGGCCGGCGTCTCCCGCGGCGAGTTCCGCCCCGTCGATCCCGACCGGTTCGCCGCCCGGCTGCGGGCGCTGCTCGACGGCTTCTCCATCCACGTGGCGATCGGGCTGCGCGGCACCGACCGCGAGCAGCTCATCGGGCACGTGACGGAGTTCGTGGCGGACGCCCTGCTCGCATCGTGACGGACACTCTGCTCGCATCCTGAGACAGTCGGTGAGCACGGTGCTGCCCTGTGTCAGACTCCTCCCGTGCTCTCGTTCGCCACGATTATTGGCAGCAGGCGCGCCGGTCCGCAGTGACCGCCACGTACGACCAGGTACGGGCGGCCACCGTCGTCCTCGACCCGCGCGCAGACCTCTCGCACCCGCGAGGGGTTTTTCGTTTTCCTGGCCCACCTTCAGCCGGGAAGCAGGCGCGAGGGACCATGGGGGGACGGTGGAGCCGGTCATTCCGGTAGACCGAGATCCAAAACAGGAGCCTTGAGACCATGACGGAAACCAGCGAGCTCGACGACTCGTTCCACGTCTTCGACACCACCCTGCGCGACGGCGCCCAGCGCGAGGGCATCAACCTCACGGTCGCCGACAAGCTCGCGATCGCACGGCACCTGGACGAGTTCGGCGTCGGCTTCATCGAGGGCGGCTGGCCCGGCGCCAACCCGCGCGACACCGAGTTCTTCGCCCGGGCGCGGCAGGAGATCGACTTCCGGCACGCCCAGCTCGTCGCCTTCGGCGCCACCCGCCGGGCCGGCGCCAAGGCCTCCGAGGACCCCCAGGTCAAAGCACTCCTCGACGCGGGCGCCGACGTGATCACGCTGGTGGCCAAGTCGCACGACCGGCACGTGGAACTGGCCCTGCGCACCACGCTGGAGGAGAACCTGGCGATGGTCGGCGACACGGTGTCCTTCCTCAAGGAGCAGGGCCGCCGCGTCTTCGTCGACTGCGAGCACTTCTTCGACGGCTACCGCGCGAACCCCGAGTACGCCAAGGCCGTCGTCCGGACGGCGGCGGAGGCCGGCGCGGACGTCGTCATCCTCTGCGACACCAACGGCGGCATGCTGCCCGCCCAGATCCAGGCCGTCGTCTCCACCGTCCTCGCCGACACCGGCGCCCGCCTCGGCATCCACGCCCAGGACGACACCGGCTGCGCGGTCGCCAACACCCTCGCCGCCGTCGACGCGGGCGCCACCCACGTGCAGTGCACGGCCAACGGCTACGGCGAGCGCGTCGGCAACGCCAACCTGTTCCCGGTCGTCGCCGCGCTGGAGCTGAAGTACGGCAAGAAGGTCCTCCCCGAGGGCCGGCTGCGCGAGATGACCCGCATCTCGCACGCCATCGCGGAGGTCGTCAACCTCACGCCCTCCACCCACCAGCCGTACGTGGGAGTCTCCGCCTTCGCCCACAAGGCCGGCCTGCACGCCTCCGCCATCAAGGTCGACCCGGACCTGTACCAGCACATCGACCCCGAGATGGTCGGCAACACCATGCGGATGCTCGTCTCCGACATGGCCGGCCGCGCCTCGGTCGAGCTGAAGGGCAAGGAGCTGGGCATCGACCTGGGCGGCGACCGCGAACTGGTCGGCCGCGTCGTCGACCGGGTCAAGGAACGCGAGCTGAAGGGCTACACGTACGAGGCGGCCGACGCCAGCTTCGAGCTGCTGCTGCGCGCCGAGGTCGAGGGCCGGCCGCTGAAGTACTTCGACGTCGAGTCCTGGCGGGCCATCGTCGAGGACCGCCCCGACGGCACCCACGCCAACGAGGCCACCGTCAAGCTGTGGGCCAAGGGCGAGCGCATCGTCGCCACCGCGGAGGGCAACGGCCCGGTGAACGCCCTCGACCGCGCCCTGCGCGTGGCCCTGGAGAAGATCTACCCCCAGCTCGCCAAGCTGGACCTGGTGGACTACAAGGTCCGCATCCTGGAGGGCGTGCACGGCACCCAGTCCACGACCCGCGTCCTGATCTCCACCACCGACGGCAGCGGCGAGTGGTCCACGGTGGGCGTCGCCGAGAACGTGATCGCCGCGTCCTGGCAGGCCCTGGAGGACGCCTACACCTACGGGCTGCTGCGGGCGGGGGTGGCCCCGGCCGAGTAGGCCGGGGCCACCGGGATCACCGCGGGGTCCACTTCTGGTCGGCGGCGCCCGTGCAGCTCCACATCTGGGCCCGGGCGCCGTTGGCGGAGGAGTCGTCGCTCACGTCGAGACACTTGTCCGCGGCGGTGTTCACCACGTCCCCGGTCGACGCGTCGTACGACCACCGCTGCGCGCCCGAGCCGTCGCAGCCGTGGAGCTGCACCTCGGCGCCGTCGGCCGTGGACGCCGAGGTCACGTCCAGGCACTTCGCCCCTCCCTGACGGGATGCCCTGACGGGACGCCCTGACGGGTGTGCGGGCGGAGAGGGCGGACGGCGGGGGCGGCCTCACCCGCTCCCGCCGTCGGCCGGACGCCGCGGAGAGGTGTCACGCAGAGGTGTCACGCAGAGGCGCCACGCAGAGGTACCGCGGAATCCGGCAGAGCGGACCGCAGGACCCGGCTCCCGCTCAGGTTGCCCTGCTTTGTAGCGGTAAGAGGTAGCTTCGAAGTATGAAGGTCGCACTTTCGACTCGAGGCCTTGCCGGACTGCTCCTCGCGCTGGCGCTCGCCACCCTGACCCTGCTGTCGGCGGGCGCCCCGCGCGCCGCGGCCGAGACCAGTGTGTCGACGATCGCCGCGGCCCTGCGCGAGAGCCCCGTCTACGTCGACCCGGCGGCGTCCGCCCAGCTCTCCCAGGCGGACGCCCACGCCCTCCAGGAGAAGATCGAGAACGCCGACAAACCCGTCTTCGTCGCGGTCCTCCCCGCCGGCTACCCGACGGAGAACCTGTTCACCGACCTGCGCACCGCCACCGGCGTGACCGGTCTCTACGCGATCCGCCTCGGCGACCGCTTCGACGCCCGCGCCGACTCCTCGGTCCTGCCGACGTCCGCGGTGCGCAACCTCGTCACCGGTGTCCAGGGCGAGAGCGACGCCAGGGCCCAGCTGAACGACTTCACCGACCGGGCCGTCGCCAACATGGGCGGCTCCGCCCCCACGGGCTGGGGCTCCCCGGACGGCGGCGGGGTGCCGACGGCCGGCCTGGTCACCGCGGGCGTGCTGGTCGCGGTCGGCGGCGCCGGTGCGTACACCCTCGTACGGCGCAACCGCCGACGGCACGCGCAGGAGCAGCGGGCCGCCCTGGAACGGCTCCGGGTCGTCGTCGACGAGGACATCACCGCCTTCGGCGAGGAACTCGACCGGCTCGACTTCCACCCTGCCGAGCCCGGTGCCGACGACGCGATGCGCGGCGACTACGCGTACGCCCTCGATGCCTACGAGAAGGCCAAGTCGTCCATGGCGGACGCGACGAGACCGGAGGACGTGCGTCCCGTCACCGAGGTCCTGGAGGACGGCCGTTTCGCCCTGGCCCGGCTCGCCGCCCGCCGGGCCGGCGAACCGCTGCCCGAGCGCCGCCCGCCGTGCTTCTTCGACCCGCGCCACGGACCCTCCGTCGCCGACGCGGCCTGGACCCCGCCCGGCGGGGCCGCCCGCCAGGTCCCGGTCTGCGCGTCGGACCGCACCCGCCTCGATGACGGCCGCGACCCCGTGGTCCGCGAGGTCGACACCGACTACGGCCGCCGCCCCTACTGGGAGGCGGGCCCGGCCTACGGCCCCTGGGCGGGCGGCTACTTCGGCGGCGGCCTGCTGCCCGGCCTGCTCGTCGGCACGATGCTCGGCGGCCTGATGGCCACCCCCTCCTACGCCTCCGACTACGGCAGCGGCTACGGCGACTTCGGCGGCGGCTACGAGGGCGGCGACGTGTCCGGAGCGGACTTCGACACCGGCAGCTTCGGTGACTTCGGCGGTGGCGGCGGGGGAGGAGACTTCGGGGGCGGAGGAGACTTCGGCGGAGGGCTCTGACGCTGACCGCTGCTTTCCGGCTGGCCCACCGTCGACGGCAGACAGCAGACAGCAGGGCGCGGATCGCCCACCGCCCACCGCCGTGCACGGGCCCTGCGCTTCCGGCGCAGGGCCCGTGCACGGCGTGCGGACGCGGTGGGAGTACGGGTGGGTCAGAGCGAGGCCGCCGCCGAGGCGATGGCCGAGGCGAACGTGGAGACCTCGCTGTAGACGCCGGGCGCGTTGGGCCGGGCGCAGCCGATGCCCCAGCTGACGATGCCGACCTGGATCCACGCGTTGGCCGAGTCGCGGCGGAACATCGGGCCGCCGGAGTCGCCCTGGCAGGTGTCGACGCCGCCGGCCGCGTACCCGGCGCAGATCTCGTCGCTCGCGATCAGGCCGCTGTAACCGCTGTAGGAACGACAGGTGGCGTCGCTGACGAACGGCACGGTCGCCTTGAGCAGGTACCGCTGCTGGGCGCCGCCCTCGGTGGCCGAGCCCCAGCCGGCGACGGTGAAGGTACCGGTGTTGTACTGCGTGGTGGTCGCGATCTTCAGCGTCGGCAGGTTGATGGGCTGTGCCAGCTTGATGAGGGCCCAGTCCTTGCCGTTGCCGTTGTAGCCGGGGGCCCGGTAGACGTAGGTGGAGCGGACCTGGACCCGGCCGGTGGTGGACTGGAGGTCCACGACGCCGGCGGTGGCGGTGATGCTGGTGTTGGCGCCGGTCGAGCCCACGCAGTGCGCGGCGGTGAGCACGATCTGCTGGGTGTAGAGCGCGCCGCCGCAGCCCATGGAGAGCCGGACCATGAACGGGAACTCGCCCTGTGCGGCGCGGGTTCCGCCCACGACGGGCGAGGGCGCGGCCTGGGCGGACGAGACGGGCTGAAGGCTGGCGATCGCGAGGGCGGCGGCGCCGACGGCCGCGAGTCTCTTGAGAGCCGTGAGGAGTTTCTTCAACGTGATGCCTTCCGTGGGGGGTTGACCCGGAGTCGGGGGGATCTGGTGGTGCCCGAAACACGGAATTGACGCGCCCATGACAATAGTGGCAATAAAGAAACGCCCATCTGCTGGCATGGGCGGGTCAAATCTGTTGCTGGATTATGAGAACGCCGCAAGCCTTCGCACAAGGGGTGCGATCCGGCCACGCCCGAGCACCCGCCGGGCCCCTCGCCGAGGCGGGCGTCCGACGCGGAGCCGGCCCCCGCCTACGCGGGCGGCCGGCCGTCGACGGCCGGTGCGAGGGCGGCGAGATCGGTGAGCGGCCCGCCGCTGAGCCGGCACACCTTCCACTCCTCCAGCAGTTCCACGCCGAGCGACTCGTAGAAGCCGATGGCCGGCTCGTTCCAGGCCAGCACCCACCACTCGAACCGCTCGAAACCGCTGCGCACGCAGATCGCGGCGAGGGCCGCCAGCAGCGCCTTGCCGTACCCGCCGCCACGGGCGTGCGGACGGACGTAGAGATCCTCCAGATGCATGCCCCGCGTCCCGGTCCAGGTCGAGAACCGGGGGAACCACAGGGCGAAGCCGACGACCTCCCCGCCGTCGTCCTGCGCGATCAGCGCCCGCGCCGCGGGATGCTCACCGAACAGCGCCTCCCGCACCTGCTCCTCCGTGGCCCGGGCCTGCTCGACGGCCCGTTCGTACGCGGCGAGTTCACGGATCATCGCCCTGATCTCGGCGACGTCGTCCACGGTGGCGGTTCGGATCATGGGACGGATCATGCGGTACGGCGGTCAGGACCGTCCAAGCGGCGGGCGACCCGCACCCGTCCGCCCACCCGCGGAGGAGGATCGCTCGAAGGAGGACAGTGACGGACCTACAGGGCTTCTGGCCTGGGCCCATGACCGAGCCCCCACGCCCCTCGCGTTCCCCACCGCCTCCGACCTGGACGCCTGGCTCACCGCGCACCCCGCGCCGCACCCCGGACTCTGGGCCGAGGTCGCCAAGAAGGGGTCGGGGGTGGACTCCGTCACGGCCGCCGAGGTCAACGACGCGGCCCTCTGCCACGGCTGGACCACCGGTCGGCGCAAGGGCTTCGACGAGGTGTGGTTCCTCCAGCGGATCACCCCGCGCCGGCCGGGCGGCCTCTGGTCGGCGGTCAACGTGCGCCGGGTGGAGGAGCTGACCTCGGCCGGCCGGATGCGGCCGCCCGGGCTCGCCGAGGTGGCGGCGGCGCGGGCCGACGGACGGTGGGCGGCGGCGTACGCCTCACAGCAGGACGCCACCGTCCCCGCGGAGCTCGAGACCGCCCTGGAACACAGCCCACGGGCCGCGCGGTCTTCGAGCGGCTGGGCCGCACCGACCGGTACCTCGCCATGCTCGGCGTGCTCCGCGCCCGCTCCCGCAGCGCGGACCGCCCGTGCGGCGACCGCCGTCGCGCGGCGGGAGGCGGCGGCCGACGACGTCTGACGCGCGGCCGGCCCTCCGGCGAGGGCGGTCAGCCCTGTACGGCCGCCTTCGTCAGCCGGATCAGTTCGTCGAAGTCGATGGCTCCCGGGTCGCCGTGGTCGTTCTCCGGCACGTGCATGTGCCCGCACACGCCCTTGAAGGCGTTCCAGCGTGCCCTGCTCATCCGCTGCCCGGCCGCGTTCCCGTAGGACCTCGGGTACGCCGGCCACAGCGCCGGGCCGCGCAGCGGTACGTCGTGCTCCTCGTGCGCCCACGCCAGGAAGCGGGCGAGTCCCCGGAGCGCCCACTCCGGCGCCTTCGGCCAGTAGACGTGGGCCTTCCCGCTCGTCTGCCACTTGGTGTGCGTCTCGGGGTCGCAGGTGCCGACCAGCTCCACCTGGCAGACGTTCAGCGTGTTGGTCTCCACCCCGCCGGGCCTGTTGCGCAGGGCGCGGGAGGAGATGTCGATGTCGAAGTGCTGGTACCACGTCAGCTTCTTCGCCGCGAGGTCCGGCACCGCCGTGAGGTTGGGCGCGGAGGCGCCGCCCTGGTAGCCGGGCAGTGAGCGGCCCTCGGTGGTGTGCAGGACGACGACGTTGACCTCCATCCGGTCGCCGCCGAAGTCGTCCTGGTACCAGTGGTCACGGTGTGCGCCGGGGTAGTGCTGCGGTCCGGTCCTGGTCATGGCGCCTCCTCGGTCACGATCCCCGGCCGCGTCGGCGGGGACGCCCTGATGAACGACCGACACCCACGACCGTCGCGCACCCGGCGGCCCCGCACCTGTGTCCGGGTCCGCCCCGTCCTCGCGCCCCGTCCCGCCGGGCGCCTGCTTCCCGCCCGCACCGACGTCCGCGCCCGCGTCCGCGCCGAGCACCGGGCACGCGCCGCGTCCCGCGTCCGTGCCCGGACCTGCGGGCACGTCCCGGTCCACCCCCGGTCCGTGACCGCTCCGGCGTCCCGCCCCCGTGCCCGCGTTCCGTTCGCGCCGGCGCCCGCCCGCCCCGTGCCCGTGCTTCGCGCGCCGGAACCCGCCCCGCGCCCGCGCCCCGAGTGCTCGAACCCGCTCCGCGCCCCGCGTGCGTCCCGCCCCCGCCCCCGCACCCCGCTGCCTCCCCCGCCCCGCCCGGACATGCCGAGCGCCCGCCCTCCCACGGGGGAGTGGAGGACGGGCGCGCTCAGGGTGCGTGGCGTCGGTGACGCGTCACGCGTTCTTGATGGCCGAGACGTCGAAGTTCAGCTTGATCTTGTCGGAGACCAGGACGCCGCCGGTCTCCAGCGCCGCGTTCCAGGTCAGGCCCCACTCGGAGCGCAGGATCTCCGCCTTGCCCTCGAAGCCGACGCGCTCGTTGCCGAACGGGTCCTTGGCGGAGCCGTTGAACTCCAGGTCGATGGTGAGCGGCTTGGTGATGCCGAGGATGCTCAGGTCGCCGGTGATGCGGTAGTCGTCGCCGCCCAGGGCCTCCGCGCCGGTCGAGCGGAAGGTCATCTTCGGGAACTCGTCGGTCTTGAAGAAGTCCGCGGTCCTGAGGTGGTTGTCGCGGTCGGCGGACCCGGTGTCGACGCTCTGCATCACGACGTCGATGGTGGCGGTGGACCTGGCCGGGTCGGCACCGTCGAGGTGCAGCGAGCCGGTGAACTCGTTGAACTTGCCCTTGACGTTGGTGACCATGGCGTGCCGGGCGACGAACCCGATGGTCGAGTGCGCCGGGTCGATCGTGTAGTCGCCGGTCAGGGCGGCGAGGTCCGGGTTCACCGCGGCTGCCGTGGTCGCGGTGGTCGCGGTGGTCTCGTCGGTGTTCTTGCGGCCGAAGATGCCCATGTCGTGCTCCTTGGGGACGGATCGATCAGCGGATCGATGAAGCGGGCGATGATGTTGAATGTTCAACGATGCCTTCAACGAGGTGGACCGTAGACCTATTCCGTTCAACTTTCAACTTCATTCGCGCATGTCTTCCGGATGCCCTTCCATCGTCGCGCGCGGCCGCCTTCCCGGGGTCCCCGCGCGGTCCCCGTCACTCCACTGGGCGGCGTCCGTCGGGCGATGATGTGAAGTCGATCTCACCGTCGCTCTTTGTGTGACCTCCACAAGCGGCACGGGTCCTGAGCAGTCGGAACGCCTGCATGTCGGCATGGTTCTGTTCAGGGCTACCAGGAAAACGCGCCGGAGACTGTACGGAGTCGACGTCTCACTTTCCTTGGCGGTCTTCGTAAGGTCACTACATGACCGTTTTGGAAGAGACGACCGGTGAGCCGACCGCCGAGCCTTCGGACGCGCGCGGGCGTGTCGCCGAGTTGCACGGGATCCGTGCGCAGGCGCTGGCCGGGCCGGGCGAGCGGGCGACCCGGGCGCAGCATGCGAAGGGCAAGCTGACCGCCCGGGAGCGGATCGGGCTGCTGCTGGACGCGGGGTCCTTCCAGGAGGTGGAGCAGTTGCGCCGGCACCGGGCGACGGGGTTCGGTCTGGAGGCGAAGAGGCCGTACACGGACGGTGTCGTGACCGGCTGGGGCACGGTGGAGGGGCGTACGGTCTTCGTCTACGCCCATGACTTCCGCATCTTCGGCGGTGCGCTGGGTGAGGCCCACGCCACCAAGATCCACAAGATCATGGACATGGCGATCGCGGCGGGGGCCCCGCTGGTGTCGTTGAACGACGGTGCGGGGGCCCGTATCCAGGAGGGTGTCTCCGCGCTCGCCGGTTACGGCGGCATCTTCCAGCGCAACACCCGGGCGTCCGGCGTCATCCCGCAGATCAGTGTGATGCTCGGCCCGTGCGCGGGCGGCGCGGCCTACAGCCCGGCCCTGACCGACTTCGTCTTCATGGTCCGTGAGACCTCGCAGATGTTCATCACCGGTCCCGACGTGGTCAAGGCCGTGACCGGCGAGGAGATCACGCAGAACGGTCTGGGCGGTGCCGACGTGCACGCCGAGACCTCCGGCGTCTGCCACTTCGCCTACGACGACGAGGAGACCTGCATCGCGGAGGTGCGCTACCTCCTGTCGCTGCTCCCGCAGAACAACCGCGAGAACCCGCCGCGCCACGAGTCCACGGACCCGGCCGACCGCCGCAGCGACGCCCTGCTCGACCTGGTCCCGGCGGACGGCAACCGGCCGTACGACATGACCAAGGTCATCGAGGAGATCGTCGACGACGGCGAGTACCTGGAGGTCCACGAGCGCTGG
>NZ_JBICUZ010000020.1:0-110307 GCF_043198675.1 Streptomyces sp. NPDC048734
CGGGGGAGGGGGCCCCCCGGCCCCCCCCCCGCCCCCCGGCGCGGGGGCCCCCCCCCCCGGGGGGCGGCGGGGGGGGGGCGCCCCCCCCCCCCCCCCCCCCCCGCCGCCCCCCCCGCGACCGCGCCCGGAGCCCGGCCCCGCCGTGAAGGGGGCCGGGCTCCGGGCGCGGTGACGGCGGCCGCGCCACCCGTGGCGGTGGTACGGCCCCCCGCGGGTCAGGCGATGGCGGATCCGGTACCCCGCGCGGAGCCGATGAGGTCGGTCAGGCCCGCGTCGTCGTAGACGGAGATGTCCACCGCCGCACCCTCGGGCAGCTCGAAGTCCCGCACCGAGTGGTCCACCACCGCCGAGGTGCCGGGGGCGGCGAAGGAGCCGAGGTCGTGGTAGGTGCCGTCGAAGGAGTATCCGACCTTGACGTAGAACGAGTCGCCGTCGTTGCTGGTGTCGTACACCCACAGCTTCTCGTCGTTCGGGTGGAACTCCACCTTGCCGACGAAGGCGCCGGACTGCACCAGTTCCATCTTGACGGCGTACCCGCCGGCGTCGTTCGCGAAGGACGTGCCGTCGAACGGGTCGGTGAGGTCACCGCCGCTGCACGGGCAGTTGTCGGTGTCGTAGTAGTACGAGCTGAACGTCGGGTTCGGGCTGTACGCCTGTGCCGGAGCCGCCGTGGCGACCAGGGCCCCCGCCCCCAGCGCCGCACCTGCCAGCAGACCCGCGAACCTTCTGATGACGCCCATCTTTTTGTTCCCCCTCGTGATGACAGGCCGCCCGCTCTTCCGCGGGCGGCCTGCATCATTGTGGATCAGGGGTCGCGCTCCGTGCACCCGTGATCGTTCTTGGTTACCGGATCATGACAACAACTCGACTTCCGTGACGACCGCCGGACCGTCGAAGGCCAGCCGGTAGTACCGGTACGAGGCCGGCCGGGGGATCGAGAAGGCCCGGGTCTGCCGGTCCCAGCGGAACGACTCGCCGGTACGCCGGTCGAGGTCCGTCCAGGTCACGCCGTCGGACGAGCCCCGGAGCGTCCAGGCCGTCGGCGCGTCGGACCGCTTCGCGGACGTGAGCGTGTACTGCACGGCCTTCTCCGCGGCGCCGACCGGCAGGTCGACCGCCCCCGACACCCCGGTCCCCGTCGCCGACGTGTCGTCGAACAGGGCGCCCTCGCCCGCGAGTACGTCCGTGCGCGGGACGGGCACCTCGTCGTCCCCGGTGATCGACACGGGGGCCGCGCCCTTTCCGCTGCCCCACGCCGAGGGCCGCGGGCCCATGTCGAAGTCGAGGACCGCGCCCTTCGCCAGCAGCGAGTGGGGCAGTGAAGTCGATGACCAGGGACGCCCGTTGACCTTGAGGCCCTGCACGTAGACGTTCCGGGCGCTGTTGCGCGGCGCCCGGATCACCAGGTCCTCACCGTTCTCCAGGTGCACGGTGGCCTTCTTGAACAGCGGGGAGCCGACCGCGTACTCGCCGCTTCCCATCACCAGCGGGTAGAAGCCGAGCGCGGAGAAGAGGTACCAGGCCGACTGCTCGCCGTTGTCCTCGTCGCCGTGGTAGCCCTGCCCGATGGCGCTGCCGGTGTACAGGCGCCCCAGCGCCTCGCGGACCTTTGCCTGCGTCTTCCAGGGCTGCCCGGCCGCGTCGTACATGTAGAGCGCGTGGTGGGCCACCTGGTTGGAGTGCCCGTACATGCCCATCCGCACGTCCCGCGCCTCCGTCATCTCGTGGATGACGCCGCCGTAGGAGCCGACGAACTCGGGGGAGGCGGTCTCCGGGGTCGCGAAGTAGGTGTCGAGCTTGTGCGCCAGGCCGTCGCGGCCGCCGTAGAGGTTGGCCAGGCCCCGGCTGTCCTGCGGGGCGGTGAAGGCGTAGCCCCAGCCGTTGGTCTCGGTGTAGTCGTGGCCCCACACGCGGGGGTCGTAGGCCGACGACTCCACCCGCCAGTCGCCCTCGGCGTCCCGGCCCTGGAAGAAACCGGCCTCCGCGTCGAACAGGTGCACGTAGCCCTGCGCGCGGTTGAGGAAGTACTCCGACTCCTCCTCGTACCGTCGCTCGCCCGTCTTCCGGAACAGCTCCTGTCCCATCCGGGCGATCCCGAAGTCGTTGAGGTAGCCCTCCAGGGCCCAGGACAGGCCCTCGTGGGTGTCGGTGGCCGTGTAGCCGAGGAAGGGGGAGGTCGCCATGCCCTTGCGGCCCACGCCGGACGACGGCGGCACCACGGTCGCGTTCTTCACCGCCGCGTCGTACGCCGACTCCGCGTCCAGGCCGACACCCTTGACGTACGCGTCCGCGAAGGCGACGTCCGACGAGGTGCCGGTCATCAGATCGGCGTACCCGGGGGAGGACCAGCGCGAGGTCCAGCCGCCGTCCTTGTACTGCTGCACGAACCCGTCCGCCAGCTCGGCCGCCCTGGCCGGCGTCAGGAGCGAGTACGCCGGCCAGGTCGTCCGATAGGTGTCCCAGAAACCGTTGTTGACGTACACCTTGCCGTCCACGATCTTCGCGCCGGTGTGCGTCGGGGTGTCCGGGCCCGGCATCGGGGAGAAGGGCGAGGCGTACTTGTACGTCGAACCCACCTTCTCGAAACCGGAGTTGGGATACAGGTACAACCGGTACAGGTTGGAGTACAGCGTCGTCAGCTGGTCCGGGGTGGCGCCCTCGACCTCCACCGTGCCGAGCAGCTCGTCCCACTGCCGCTGGGCCCGCCGCTCGACCGTCTCGAAGGAGGTTCCCTCCGGGATCTCCTGGCGCAGGTTGTCCCGCGCCTGGTCGACGCCGATCAGGGAGGTCGCCAGGCGCAGGGTGACCGTGCGGTCGGCGCCCGCGTCGAACCGCAGGTACCCCTTCACCCCGCTCGACGCCCCGGCCGTCACCGGCGCGTCGAACTCGCCGTACACGAACAGCCGGGTGGCGCCCGCGGACAGCCCCGACTTCACGTCCGACCAGCCGGTGACGACGCCCTTGCCGGTGTCGAGCGTGAGGCCCGCCCGGTCGGTGACGTTGTCGAAGACGACGCTCGCGTCGTCGCCCGGGTAGGTGAAGCGCAGGGCCGCCGCGTGGTCGGTCGGCGCCATCTCCGCCTTCAGCCCGTTCTCGAACCGCACGCCGTAGGAGTACGGCCGGGCCGTCTCGTTCGCGTGCCGGAACGGCAGCGCCCGCGCCGCCCGCCCGGTGTCCGGGACGCCGGCCGCCACGGACGGCATCACCTGGAACGTCTGCCGGTCGCCCATCCACGGACTGGGCTCGTGACTCGCGCTGAACGCCTGGATCGTGGGCAGGTTGTCGGCGTTGTTCGCGCGGGAGTAGTCGTAGAGCCAGCCCAGGGTGGACGCGTTGGTCACCGGGGTCCAGAAGTTGAAGCCGTGCGGCACGGCGGTCGCGGGGAAGGTGTTGCCCCGCGAGAAGCTCCCGCTGGAGTTGGTGCCGCGCGTGGTCACCGCGTAGTCCGACAGGTGCGCCTTCGGGGCCTCGGGCGGGGCCGTGCGCAGCGTGATGTCGTCCACCCAGCCCCGGAACCGTGCCGGCCCGCCGGGGGAGTCGTAGGCGAGGAGGATCCGGTCGACGGTCTTCCCGGCCGCCACCGGGCCGATCCCCGCGAGGACGTCGTTCCACTGGTTGACGTACAGCGACTTGGCCGCGCCCTGCCCGCGGGGCGACAGCGCGAAGCCGTACTGGTCCCTCGCCCCGAGACCGCTCAGGTACGTCCCGTCCGTGAACGCCAGGTCCACCGACACGTTCGTCGCCGCGTAGTCCAGGTCCCCCTCGGCCATCGCCGGGAAGATCCGGTAGGCCAGGCGGGTGCGGGCAAAGACCCGCACGTTCACGTCGAAGACCTTGTTGTACGAGTAGCCGCGCCCCTCGGCGGTCTGCCGTCCGGCGTAGCGCAGGGCCCGCAGCCCCGTGAAGCCGGCCCGCGCCCTGGCGGTGGGGGAGCCGCTCGGCCCGCGGTCGACGACGGTCTGCATGTCCGGCGGGACGGGGTCGCCGTCGCCGCCCGTCCCGAACCGCACGTCGGCGAGCTGGAGGATCCCGGCGCCGTGGTTCCTCGTCACCTCCAGCCGGAAGTGCCGGTAGGAGGCCGGTGCGCCGAGCGCGTACGTCTTCGTCTGCAAGCGCTTGCCGAAGGACTCGCCGGAGCGGGTGTCGACGGTCGTCCAGTCGCCGCCGTCCGCCGAACCCTTCAGGGTCCAGTCCGCCGGGTCGCGTTCGGCGGCGTCGTTGGCGGACGTCAGCGCGTACGCGGTGACCGCCGCGGGTTCGGGCAGGTCGAACTCCACCCAGCCGGTGGCCTCGAAGGCCAGCCACTTGGTGCCCGCCTCGCCGTCGACGAGGTTCTCCTTCACCTCGCCGCCCGCCGTGTTCTCGGCGCTCGCCCGGACGTCCGTGACCCGGTCGGTCACGTCGCCGGGGAGCCCGCCGCCGTAGCCGCCGTCGACCCCCGACGCCCGTTTCCCGCCGCCCGGCACGGACTCGACGGTGCTCCGCCAGTCGGGAGCCCGCTCACCGTCCTCGAAGGAGGAGGCGAACTCCCGGTCGGGCACCGGCACCCTGTCCGGCAGGGCGACCGCCGCCCCCGGCGCGCCCGCCGCCATGACCAGGGCGGCCGTGCCCACGACCGCCCGTCTCCATCGGATCCACCTCGACCGAGCTGCGAAGCGCTGCATCCGCGAGCACCCTCCCTGCGCCGGACAACGTTGTCTTCTTCGATGCGCAGGAATCAGTAGGTGGCCAAGTGGCGAGTGATGTCAAGGATGTTGACCGCGCCGTCCGGGTCCTTCGCGGTGACCCGGGTGGGCCCTGCGGGGCGGTCGCGCCCGGAGCCGCCGCAGGTTCCGCGCAGGGGCCGCCGCTGGTTCCGCGAGGTGCCGCACCAGGGGGAGGCGCCGGTCCCATGAGGTCCCACGAGGTGCCGCGAGGTCGCCGGTCCCACGAGGTCCCACGAGGTCCCACGAGGTGCCGCGAGAGCGTTGCCCCGTCGGCCCTGAGAGCTCTCCCGCCGGGCTCCGCCGGGCTCCGCCGCGGATCGTCCGGACCGTCCGCCGCGGATCGTCCGGATTGTCCTCCGAGAGTGCGCCACATCTCCTCCACGGGCTCGTGTCCGGCGATTTTCCGGCCGGACGGTCACGGTGGCTCGTATTTCCGCCAGGTCTCAACTCGGAAAAGACCCATGGCCAACCTTGCATGCGATCTTGTCCGGTGACGGGAAGTGGACTATACCTGTCGGCGATTCACCCGATCCGCACGACCCTGCTTGACCTGACCGCGGTGCCGGGAAGGATCCGGCTCACCGCCTGAGTCCTGGAGAAGGCGAGGACTTGAGCATGGGATCCACATCTGTGTCCGATTCGGCTGATTCAACTGGTTCAACTGTTTCGACTGGCGCCATCGAGAATCGCGGTCCGAAAGGTGTCGGCCGCCGCGATCTGATCAGGAGATCGACCGCGCTCGGACTGCTCTCCGTTCCCACGGTGGGTTTCCTCTCCGCCTGCGCCAGCAGCGGGGGCGGCGACGAGGACAAGGCCAAGGCCAAGACCGGCAAGAAGACCGGCAAGAACCCACTCGGCGTGAACGACACCACCCGGATGGAATTCGTCCTGTTCGACGGTGGTTTCGGCAAGGAGTACGCCGAGGACGCCGTGAAGATCTACGAACAGCGTTTCCCGAAGGCCGAGGTGAGGTTCTCGGCCACCCAGAAGATCCAGTCCACCCTCCAGCCCCGTTTCCACCAGGGCACCCCGCCGGACCTCATCGACAACTCCGGTGCCGAGCAGATGGACATGGGCGTCCTGGTCGGCAAGGGCCAGCTGGCCGACCTCACCGCGCTGCTGGACGCGCCGTCCTACGACGACCCGGCGAAGAAGGTCCGCGACACCCTGCGCCCCGGCATCGTGGAGATGGGCCAGTTCGACGGCGACCCGGTCTGGATCATGTACTACGCGTACACCGTGTACGGCGTCTGGTACTCGCAGAAGGCCCTGGACTCGCTGGACGCCGCCTACCCCGAGACCTGGGACGAGATGCTCGCGGTCTGCGAGAAGGCCAGGAAGAAGGGCATGGCGGGCTGGACGTACGCGGGCAAGTACCCGTACTACCTCCCCTTCTCGCTGTATCCGATGATCGGCAAGGTCGGCGGCCGCGAGGTCCTCGACGCCATCGACAACCTGGAGCCGAACGCCTGGAGACACCCGGCGGTCAAGGCCTGTTTCGACGCCTACTACGAGCTGTACGAGAAGGGTTACGTCCTGCGGGGCACGCCCGGCCTGGACCACATCCAGTCGCAGACCGCGTGGGCCAAGGGCAAGGCCCTGTTCCTGCCCAACGGCTCCTGGGTGGAGAACGAGTCGGCCAACGTCATCCCCGCCGACTTCGGCCTCGCCGTCTCCGCGCCGACCGGACTCGACAGCTCCGACAAGCTGCCGTTCGGC
Source organism: Streptomyces sp. NPDC048734 (assembly GCF_043198675.1). Classification (NCBI taxonomy): domain Bacteria; kingdom Bacillati; phylum Actinomycetota; class Actinomycetes; order Kitasatosporales; family Streptomycetaceae; genus Streptomyces; species Streptomyces sp. NPDC048734. The sequence continues at coordinate 6,426 of NZ_JBICUZ010000020.1, forward strand.
ACCGTCTGGGCCTCCGGCGGCGAGCCGTTCGTCGTCCCGGCCAAGGCGAGGAACCCGGCCGGCGGCATGGAGCAGCTGCGCATCATGCTCGGCGAGGCGTCCTCGAAGAACTTCACCTCCAAGGTCAAGTCGCTGACCGCGTACAACGGCGGCACCGAGGGCATCACCCTCACCCCCGGCCTCAAGTCGGCTGTCGCCGCGCTGGACAAGGCCGGCCGGAACGTGGTGAATCCGCGGCTCCAGGACTGGTACGTGCAATTGCAGAAGGAGAAGATCGGGGTCTCCGGACTCGGCGAGATGATGGCCGGCCGGCTCACCCCGGCGGAGGCGATCAAGAAGATCCAGGGTTACGCCGACGAGGCGGCCAAGGATTCCTCGATCAAGCACTACAAGCACCGGTAACCGGCGACATCACGACACCGGAGTGGCGATGCAGCACGGCAAGTACCGGTTCATCGTGGGGTTCCTGGCGCTGCCCCTGGGACTGTACGCGCTCTTCGTGGTGTGGCCGTTCGTCCAGTCCATCTACTACTCGTTCACGGACTGGACCGGTCTGAGCCCCGAATTCGAGATGGTCGGCCTGGACAATTACCGCAGGATGCTCGACGACGACATCTTCTGGAAGTCCCTGCAACACAGCCTGATGTTCGCGGTCGTGCTGCCGCTGGTGACGATCGGCCTGGCGCTCTTCTTCGCCTTCATGATCAATGTCGGCGGACGGAGAAGGAGGGGCGGCCCGGTCGTCTCCGGTGTGCGCGGCTCGTCCTTCTACAAGATCGTCTATTTCTTCCCGCAGGTACTGTCGATCGCCATCGTGGCGTTGTTGTTCGCCTTCGCCTACAACCCCGACAGCGGCGCCCTCAACTCCTTGCTGCGGGGGATCGGGCTGGACGGCGTGCAGCCGCTGTGGCTGGGCGATCCCGGGCTCGCGCTGTGGTGCGTGATGGCGGTGCTCGTCTGGTCGACGGTCGGCTTCTTCGTGGTGCTGTTCTCCGCGGGCATGGCGTCGATCCCGGCGGACCTGTACGAGGCCGCCCTGCTCGACGGCGCCGGCCGCGCCACCACGTTCTTCCGCATCACCCTGCCGCTGCTGTGGGACACCGTGCAGTCCGGCTGGGTCTACATGGGCATCCTCGCGCTCGGCGCGGAGTCGTTCGCGGTCGTCCAGATCATGACGACCGGGCCGGGCGGGCCCGACTACTCGACCACCGTCATGGTCCTCTACGTGTACCAGAAGGCGTTCCGCGACGGCCAGGCCGCCTACGCCACCACCATCGGAGTCGCCCTGCTCGTCGTGACGCTGGCCTTCGCCGCGCTGGTGCTGCGGCTGGGCCGGCGCGAGCGGCTGGAGTACTGATCATGAGCATCGAGAAGACCGCGGAACCCCCGGCGCCCGTACCCGTCGCGAAGGCGGGCGTCCCGCCGGCCGGCGCACCGGCCCGGACGCGGAAGGAGGGGCAGGTCCTCAACGCCTTCTCGCACGGCATCCTCGTCCTGTGGGCGGTCATGGTCGTGCTGCCCCTGCTGTGGGCGGTGATGACCTCCTTCAAGGACGACGGCGCCATCTTCGGCTCGCCCTGGTCGCTGCCCGACACGCTGCGCCTCGACAACTGGTCGCGGGCCTGGACCGAGGCGAACATGGGCGACTACTTCCTCAACACCGTGCTGGTGGTGGGGGGTTCGCTCATCGGCACCCTGGTGCTCGGGTCGATGGCGGCGTACGTCCTGGCCCGGTTCGACTTCCCCGGCAACCGGTTCGTCTACTACCTGTTCGTCGGCGGCATGAGCTTCCCGGTCATGCTCGCGCTGGTCCCGCTGTTCTACGTGGTGAACAACATGGGCCTGCTGAACACGGTCCACGGCCTGATCCTGGTCTACATCGCCTACTCGCTGCCGTTCACGGTGTTCTTCCTGACGGCGTTCTTCCGCACGCTGCCCTCGTCGGTGGCGGAGGCGGCGTTCGTCGACGGCGCCTCGCACAGCCGTACGTTCCTCCAGATCATGCTGCCGATGGCCAGGCCCGGCCTGATCAGCGTGGGGATCTTCAACTTCCTGGGCCAGTGGAACCAGTACATGCTCCCCACGGTCCTGAACACCGATCCGGACAAGCGGGTCCTCACCCAGGGACTGGTCCAGCTGGCCGCCAGCCAGGGCTACAAGGGTGACTGGTCGGGTCTTTTCGCGGGCCTGGTGATGGCGATGCTGCCGGTGCTCGCCGCGTACGTCGTCTTCCAGCGGCAGGTGGTGCGGGGACTGACCGCGGGGGCGCTGAAGTAGTCCCTCCCCTTGATCCCTTGGACGCTGCGGTAGCACTGCGCAGCCACCCGTACGCGTGCCGTTCCCGACTCGGGGGACGGCACCGTTCGGTGTGTGCATGAATGCGATTAGTGTTCAACCTCTTGACGGGAGGCGACCCGAACAGCTCAGCTTAGAGTTCACTAGTTGGACATAGCGGGGCCTCATCGAAGCGGTCCCGCGCGCGGGAGGTCGTCGTGGAGACTCCGGGGTCGCAGTCGTCGCTGCACCGAGCCAACCTGGAGCGGGTGGTACGCGCCGTGCGTCTGGCCGGGTCCCTCACGCAGGCGGAGATCGCCCGGACGACGGGCCTGTCCGCGGCGACCGTGTCCAACATCGTGCGCGAGCTGAAGGACCGCGGGACCGTCGAGGTCACGCCCACCTCGGCCGGTGGCCGCAGGGCCCGCAGCGTCAGTCTGAGCGGGGACGCCGGCATCGTCATCGGGGTGGATTTCGGCCATACCCACCTACGGGTCGCCGTAGGCAATCTCGCCCATCAGGTGCTCGCCGAGGAGTCCGAACCGCTGGATGTGGACGCCTCCTCGGCGCAGGGCTTCGACCGGGCGGAACAGCTGGTCAACCGCCTGATCGAGGCCACCGGGGTGGACCGTTCGAAGATCGCCGGAGTGGGTCTCGGGGTCCCCGGTCCGATCGACGTGGAGTCCGGCTCGCTCGGCTCGTCCGCGATCCTGCCCGGCTGGATCGGCACCAAGCCCGCCGAGGAGCTGCGGGGGCGGCTCGGTGTGGTCGTGCACGTGGACAACGACGCCAACCTCGGCGCCCTCGGCGAGATGGTCTGGGGCAGCGGCAGAGGTGTTCGTGATCTTGCTTACATCAAGGTCGCGAGCGGTGTCGGCGCCGGCCTGGTGATCGACGGGAAGATCTACCGGGGTCCCGGCGGAACCGCGGGAGAAATCGGACATATTACACTCGATGAATCCGGCCCCGTCTGCCGCTGCGGAAACCGGGGCTGCCTGGAGACCTTCACGGCCGCCCGCTACGTGCTGCCGCTCCTGCAGTCCAGCCACGGCACGGACCTGACCATGGAGGGAGTCGTACGGCTGGCCAGGGACGGAGACCCGGGCTGCCGTCGGGTGATCGCCGACGTCGGCCGCCACATCGGCAGTGGAGTCGCCAATCTCTGCAACCTGTTGAACCCGAGCCGGGTGGTCCTGGGCGGTGATCTCGCCGAGGCCGGCGAGCTGGTGCTCGGGCCCATCAGGGAGTCCGTCGGCCGCTACGCGATCCCCAGTGCGGCACGGCAACTCACCGTTCTCCCAGGGGCACTCGGAGGCCGTGCGGAGGTGCTCGGAGCACTCGCTCTCGCACTCAGCGAGATGGGTGATTCAACCCTTTTGGACGGCACGCTGACGGCCAACACACCTGCCTTCACTTAGAGAACGAATGACGCCGTTGCCATCTCGTTAAGTATTTACTTCTTGACGTCGCACGTGTGGCCGAGTTGACTTCCAGCCACCTCGGCCGCAGCGTTGCGGCCCTGTCAGGGAGGCACAACCCCATGAACGCAACGATGCGTAGAGTCGTGATCGGCGCCACCGCCGTCTCCATGGCCCTGTCGATTGCCGCGTGCGGCAAGGCGGGCGACGACGACTCCGACAGCAGCAGCTCCGAGAGCAAGTCCATCGGCCTGCTGCTCCCCGACAGCGTCACGGCGCGCTACGAGAAGTTCGACAAGCCGCTCTTCGAGGCCAAGGTCAAGGAGCTCTGCTCCGACTGTGACGTGCAGTACGCGAACGCCGCCGCCGACCCGGCCAAGCAGGCTCAGCAGATGAGCAGCATGGTCACCAAGGGCGTCAAGGTGATCGTCGTCTCCGCGCAGGACTCGGCCGCCATCAAGTCCTCCATCAAGTCCGCCGTGGACAAGGGCGTCAAGGTCGTCGCCTACGACCGCCTCGCGCAGGGTCCGGTCTCGGCGTACGTCTCCTTCGACAACGTCAAGGTCGGCGAGCTCCAGGGCCAGGCCCTGCTCGACGCGCTCGGCTCGAAGGCGACCCCCACGGCGAACGTCGTCATGATCAACGGTGACGACGCCGACCCGAACGCCGGTCAGTTCAAGGAAGGCGCCCACAAGGCCCTCGACGGCAAGGTCAAGATCGCCTACGAGCAGTCCGGCCTGTGGAAGGACACCGTCGCCGCGCAGAAGATGTCCGCCGCGATCACGCAGCTCGGCGCGAAGAAGATCGCCGGCGTCTACGCCGCCAACGACGGCATGGCCGGTGGCATCGCCAACACCCTCAAGGGCGCGAAGATCAGCGGCATCCCGCTGACCGGCCAGGACGCGGAGCTCGCGGGCATCCAGCGCATCGTCGCCGGCACCCAGTCCTCCACCGTCTACAAGGCCTTCAAGCCCGAGGCCGACGCCGCCGCCCAGCTCGCGGTCAACCTGCTCGAGGGCAAGGACATCAAGTCCCTCGCCACCACCGAGCTGACCAGCGGCTCCGGCGACAAGGTGCCCTCGCAGCTGCTGACCCCGGTGTCGGTCACTAAGGCCAACATCAAGGACACGGTGATCGCGGACAAGCTGTACACGGTCGAGGAGATCTGCACCGCCGAGTTCGCCGCCGCCTGCAAGGCCGCCGGCCTCCAGTAGCGGTCCCGCGCCCCGCGCGCACCCGGCTCGGGTCCCCCCTGCGGGGCCCGGGCCACCGGCCGCACAGCGGCCCCGTGAGACCCCGCCGACGCCTGCCCCACCTTCACACCCCGCTGCCGGGGCGGGCGTCGGACGGAACCGTTGCCAAGTGCGGCGGACTCGCGCATGTTCATCTTGTAAACCTCGTGCGTCAGCGCCCCGTACCCGTCGGCGTTGCGCACACCCTTCCGCGCCTGTCTCACAGCGCGGCATCCCCGCCGGTCAGGCGGCGAAGGAGATGGTTCACGTGTCCGCTACGCCCGTGCTGGCGTTGCGCGGAGTCTCCAAGCGATTCGGTGCGGTGCAGGCACTCACCGACGTCGAGCTGGAGGTCCACGCCGGAGAAGTGGTCGCCCTGGTGGGCGACAACGGCGCCGGAAAGTCCACCCTGGTCAAGACGATCGCGGGTGTCCACCCCATCGACGACGGCGTCATCGAGTGGGAGGGCAAGCCGGTCAGCATCACCAAGCCGCACGACGCCCAGGGCCTCGGTGTCGCGACGGTCTACCAGGACCTCGCGCTCTGCGACAACCTCGATGTGGTCGGCAACCTCTACCTCGGCCGCGAGCTGCTGCGCCGCGGTGTCATCGACGAGGTGTCGATGGAGAAGAACGCCCGCGAGCTGCTGTCCACGCTCTCCATCCGCATCCCGAGCGTGCGCATCCCGATCGCGAGCCTCTCCGGCGGTCAGCGCCAGGTCGTCGCCATCGCCCGCGCGCTGATCGGCGACCCCAAGGTCGTCATCCTCGACGAGCCCACCGCCGCCCTCGGTGTCGAGCAGACCGCGCAGGTCCTCGACCTGGTCGAGCGGCTCCGCGAGCGCAACCTCGGTGTCATCCTCATCAGCCACAACATGGCCGACGTCAAGGCGGTCGCCGACACCGTCGCCGTCCTGCGCCTGGGCAAGAACAACGGCTCCTTCCCCGTGAAGGACACCAGCCACGAAGAGATCATCGCCGCGATCACGGGTGCCACGGACAACGCCGTGACCCGTCGTGCGGGGCGTCGCACCGCGGAGGCGGCAAAGTGAGCGACACGTCCAAGACCGTGAAGAGCGACAGCACCAAGGTCGAGAAGACCGAGGGCGTGGTGGAGGACCAGACCACGGTCGCCCCCGCCGACGACCCCACGGCCGCCCCGGTCACCGTCGTCGACCCGCGCCTGCTGGTCCGCGAGGAGGGCCTCAAGGGCTACGTCACCGAGTTCAAGCGCAAGGTCAAGGGCGGCGAGCTGGGCTCGCTGCCGGTGGTCATCGGCCTGATCGTCATCTGGACGATCTTCCAGCTGCAGAACGACCGCTTCCTGAGCGCCGACAACCTCTCGAACATCAGCTACTACCTGTCGGCCACCGGCATGCTCGCCATCGGCCTGGTGTTCGTCCTGCTGCTCGGCGAGATCGACCTGTCCGTCGGCTCCGTCAGCGGCCTGGCGTCCACCCTGTTCGCCGTGTTCGTGGTGGACCACACCATGAACCCGTGGCTGTCGCTGATCCTCACCGTCGTCACCGGCATCCTGATCGGTGCCCTGCACGGCTGGTTCTTCGCCAAGATCGGCGTACCCGCCTTCGTGGTGACCCTGGCCGGTTTCCTCGGCTGGAACGGTCTGATGCTGTGGCTGCTGGGTGACAGCGGCACCATCAACATCCCGTCCGACTCCGGTCCGGTCCACCTGCTCGGCCAGAGCTCCTTCTTCATGGACCAGGCCATCATCGGCGCCTACCTCCTGGCCGGCCTCGGTGTCGCGTCCATGCTGTTCGGCTCCTTCGGCGAGCAGCGCCGCCGCAAGGCCGCTGGTGTGCCGTTCCGGCCCACCAGCGAGATCCTGCTGCGCGTCGGCGCGCTGGCCGTCGCGTCCTTCGCGGCCGCGGCCGTGCTGAACAACGCCGCCGGTGTCTCCAACGCGCTCGTCATCTTCCTGGCCGCGCTGGTCATCGTCGACTTCGTGCTCCGTCGTACGACCTTCGGCCGTCAGGTCTTCGCGGTCGGTGGCGGTATCGAGGCGGCCCGCCGCGCCGGTATCAACGTGCCGATGATCCGCATCACCGTGTTCGCCATCGCCGGTGGCTTCGCCGCGGTCGGCGGTATGTTCTTCGCCGGCCAGACCGCCAGCGCCACGCTCAGCGCCGGCGGCGGCAACACCCTGATGCTGGCGATCGCCGCGGCGGTCATCGGCGGCACCAGCCTCTTCGGCGGCCGCGGTACCGTCTGGTCCGCCCTCCTGGGCATGCTGGTCATCCAGTCCATCCAGACCGGTCTCGACCTGCTGAACATGAACACCTCGATCCAGTACATGATCACCGGTGGTGTCCTGCTCGGCGCGGTCGTCATCGACTCGGTCTCCCGCAAGAGCCAGAAGGCCGCCGGTCGCGGCTGACCACGGCGGCGACCGACTGTGCCCGGTACCCGTGGCGGGTGCCGGGCACAGGCATGCCGGGCCTGCCCGGGGAAACCCGCATCCGGGGCGCGGCCGATCCGTGAATCCCCGGGAACCCCTGAATCATGGGGCGGGCGCCGTCCGCCGGGGCGGAAGATTAGACTCGCAGAGCCCGGCAACAGCTCGATCAGCTCTACTGCAAGGAGGCACGGGTGCCGCTGCTGACCCGCATCAGGGGACCGCGCGATCTGGACCGGCTCAGCCTGGAGGAGCTGGACCAGCTGGCAGGGGAGATCCGGACCTTCCTCGTCGACGCCGTGTCCAAGACCGGCGGCCACCTCGGCCCCAACCTCGGTGTGGTCGAGCTCACCATCGCACTGCACCGGGTCTTCGAGTCCCCGAAGGACAAGGTGCTCTGGGACACCGGCCACCAGTCCTACGTGCACAAGCTGCTCACCGGCCGGCAGGACTTCTCCCGGCTGAAGATGAAGGACGGCCTGTCCGGCTACCCCTCGCAGGCCGAGTCCGAGCACGACGTCATCGAGAACAGCCACGCCTCCACGGTGCTCGGCTGGGCCGACGGCATCGCCAAGGCCAACGAGATCCTGAAACGGGACAGCCGCGTCGTGGCGGTCATCGGTGACGGTGCCCTGACCGGCGGCATGGCCTGGGAGGCGCTGAACAACATCGCCGAGGCCAAGGACCGTCCGCTCGTCATCGTCGTCAACGACAACGAGCGTTCCTACGCCCCCACCATCGGCGGCCTCGCCAACCACCTGGCGACCCTGCGCACGACCGACGGCTACGAGCGCTTCCTGGCCCGCACCAAGGACATCCTCGACCGCACCCCGGTCGTCGGGAAGCCCCTCTTCGACACCCTGCACGGCGCCAAGAAGGGCCTGAAGGACTTCATCGCGCCGCAGGGCATGTTCGAGGACCTCGGCCTGAAGTACGTCGGCCCCATCGACGGCCACGACATCGAGGCCCTGGAGTCGGCGCTGGCCCGCGCCAAGCGCTTCGGCGGCCCCGTCATCGTGCACTGCCTCACCGAGAAGGGCCGCGGCTACCAGCCCGCCCTCCAGGACGAGGCCGACCGCTTCCACGCCGTCGGCAAGATCCACCCCGACACGGGTCTGCCGATCGCCAGCAGCGGCGCCGACTGGACCTCCGTCTTCGGCGAGGAGATGGTCAAGCTCGGCACCGAGCGCGAGGACGTCGTCGCCATCACCGCGGCCATGCTCCAGCCCGTCGGCCTGGACAAGTTCGCCAAGGCCTTCCCCGACCGCGTCTACGACGTCGGCATCGCCGAGCAGCACGGCGCCGTCTCCGCGGCGGGCCTCGCCCACGCGGGCGTGCACCCCGTCTTCGCGGTCTACGCCACCTTCCTCAACCGCGCCTTCGACCAGGTCCTCATGGACGTCGCCCTGCACAGGTGCGGGGTCACCTTCGTGCTCGACCGGGCCGGCGTGACCGGCACCGACGGCGCCTCCCACAACGGCATGTGGGACATGTCGATCCTCCAGGTCGTCCCGGGCCTCCGGCTGGCCGCGCCGCGCGACGCCGACCAGGTGCGCGCCCAGCTGCGGGAGGCCGTCGAGGTCGACGACGCGCCGACCGTGGTGCGCTTCTCCAAGGGCGCCGTCGGACCCGCCGTGCCGGCCGTGGGACGCGTCGGCGGCATGGACGTACTGCGCGAGCCGGGCACGGACCGGCCCGACGTGCTGCTGGTCTCCGTGGGCGCCCTCGCCCCGATGTGCCTGGAGATCGCCGCCCTCCTCGACCGCCAGGGCATCTCCACCACCGTCGTCGACCCGCGCTGGGTCAAGCCCGTCGACGAGGCCATGGCCCCGCTCGCCGAGCGCCACCGCGTCGTCGTCACCGTCGAGGACAACTCGCGCGTCGGCGGCGTCGGCTCCACGATCGCCCAGGCCCTGCGCGACGCCGGGGTCGACGTGCCCCTGCGCGACTTCGGCATCCCGCCCCGCTTCCTCGACCACGCCTCCCGCGCCGAGGTCATGGCCGAGATCGGGCTGACCGCCCCCGACATCGCCCGCCAGGTCACCGGCCTGGTCTCCCGCCTCGACGGGCGGTACGACAGGACGGCCGCCGAGGTCGAGCCCGCCCGCGACTGACGGGAACGCACGCCACCGACGGGAAGGCGCGCGACCCGCGCGATCCGCACCCGCACGCCGTGCCGGGCCGGTTTCACCGCTGAGAGAGTGGTGAAACCGGCCCATTTGCGTGATTGAGCCCACTGCGGGGCATACGGACTACGGCCCCTCTCGATCATGTCGGGGACGACACCGCGTGGGAGGTAAACCCGTGAGCAACGCCCTCTTCCGGACGAAGAAGGTCGAGCAGTCCATCCTCGACACCGAGGAACCAGAGCACGCGCTCAAGAAATCCCTGTCCGCGCTCGACCTGACCGTCTTCGGTGTCGGCGTCATCATCGGCACCGGCATCTTCGTCCTGACCGGCACGGTCGCCAAGAACAACGCCGGCCCCGCCGTCGCCCTGGCCTTCGTGGCGGCCGGCGTCGTCTGCGCGCTCGCCGCGCTCTGCTACGCCGAGTTCGCCTCCACCGTCCCGGTGGCCGGCTCCGCCTACACCTTCTCCTACGCCTCCCTCGGAGAACTGCCCGCCTGGATCATCGGCTGGGACCTGGTCCTGGAGTTCGCGCTGGGCACGGCGGTGGTCGCGGTCGGCTGGTCCGGCTACATCGCCTCGCTGCTGGACAACGCGGGCTGGCACCTGCCGGAGGCGCTCAGCGGCCGGGACGGGGCCGAGGGCTTCGGCTTCGACATCCTCGCCGCCGCGCTCGTCCTGGTCCTCACCGCCATCCTCGTCGTGGGCACCAAGCTCTCCGCGCGCGTCACCTCGGTGGTCGTCGCCATCAAGGTGACCGTGGTCCTCGTCGTGATCATCGCGGGCGCCTTCCTCATCAAGGGCGACAACTACGACCCGTTCATCCCGAAGGCCCAGGAGGTGCCGGCCGGCGACAGCCTCCAGGCCCCGCTCATCCAGCTGATGTTCGGCTGGGCACCGTCCAACTTCGGCGTGATGGGCATCTTCACCGCCGCCTCCGTGGTCTTCTTCGCGTTCATCGGCTTCGACGTGGTCGCCACGGCCGCCGAGGAGACCAAGAACCCGCAGCGCGACATGCCCCGCGGCATCCTCGGCTCCCTGATCATCTGCACCGCCCTCTACGTCGCGGTGTCGATCGTCGTGACCGGCATGCAGAACTACACCGAGCTGTCCATCACCGCCCCCCTCGCCGACGCGTTCAAGGCCACCGGCCACCCCTGGTTCGCCGGCTTCATCAGCTTCGGCGCCGCCGTCGGCCTCACCACGGTCTGCATGATCCTGCTGCTCGGCCAGACCCGCGTCTTCTTCGCGATGAGCCGCGACGGACTGCTGCCGCGGTTCTTCTCCCAGGTCCACCCGCGGTTCAAGACCCCGCACCGGCCGACCATCCTGCTCGGCGTGCTCATCGCGATCCTCGCCGGCTTCACGCCCCTGAGCGAACTCGCCGAACTCGTCAACATCGGCACGCTCTTCGCCTTCGTGGTCGTCGCCATCGGCGTGATCGTCCTCCGCCGGACCCGTCCCGACCTGCCCCGCGCCTTCCGCACCCCCTGGGTGCCGGCGCTGCCGATCCTGTCGGTGCTGGCCTCGCTGTGGCTGATGCTCAACCTGCCCGCCGAGACCTGGCTGCGCTTCGCGATCTGGATGGCGATCGGGGCCGTCGTCTACTTCCTGTACGGCCGCTCGCACAGCCGGCTGGGCCGCGGCGAGGGCACCGCCGTCGGCCAGGGCGCCGGGCCCGGCCCCGGCGACGGCCGCCGCTGAACACCGCGCCCCACGGCCCCGCGTGCCCCGCCCCGGCGGTGCCCGCGGGGCCGCCCGGCCGCCCCGCCGTCTGGTGGTGTGCCGCCCGGCCGCCCTACCGCCCCACCGTCCAGCCGTCCGGCCGCCCTACCGCCCCACCGTCCGGCCGCCCTACCGCCCCACCGTCCGGCCGTCCGGCCGTCCGGCCGTCCGGCCGTCCGGCCGGGATGCGCGCAGGTGCCGTACCCGCCTACGCCCGGACGGTGCGGGGGCCCGTCACCTCGGCGCCCAGCGCGGTGACCCGCCGGCGCAGCTCGCGGTCGGCCGTGACGACCAGGCGGCGGCGGTCTCCCGACCGGGCCACCAGGCCGACGATGTGGTCGTCGCCGCTGCCGGACGCCGACTCCACCCGTACGCCGGGCACCGGTGCCACACCGCGCGCGGCGCCCTCGACGACCAGGACGACCTCCACGGGCCCGGAGTGCCCCGGCAGCCCGTCGGAGGCCAGCCGGTCCCGCAGCCGCTCCGCGGCGCCCCGCCGGTCACGCCACCACCCGTCGGGCACCGACCCCACGACGTTCGCGGCGTCGACGATCACGAGCAGCGGGCCGTTGTCGTCGTCCATGGCGACCAGGGTGCCACGGCCGGTGGCGGCCGACGGCGGCCCCCGACGCGGCCCACCCGAGGGTGCCGTCGACGGGCCGTCATAAAGTGACCGGGTGAACGGCGAATGGCTCGTACGCGGCCGTGACGGGCGGCTCTGTGTGTATCTGACGTCGGACGACGCGGTCCTGTGCCGCGCGGAGCGCACCCCTGGCGGCGCCTGGGACCCGCCGCGCAGGGTCGGTGGCGACCAGAAGCTGCGCGCGGTCCCGGCGGTCGGCCGCGGGGCCGACGGCTACGCCCATCTCGCCTCCTGGCGGCCCACCGTGCCGGGCCAGTCGGGAATCGTGCACTCCGCCCACTTCCGGCCCCTGCTCGCCGCCCTGGACTGGGTGCCGGTCGGCCACCCGGACACCAAGGGCGACCTCACCGGCACCCCCGCCGTCGCCGTGGACGCCCAGGGACGGGCGCACGTCTTCGTTGCCCGGACCGGCACCGGGCTCGGCATGGTCGCCCAGAAGGAGAAGGGCGGCTGGGACCCGTGGCGCGACCTGAAGGGGCCGGACGTCCTCGGAGCACCGGTCGCGCTCGCGGGGGAGTCCGGGCGCGTCGAGGCGTACGCCGCCGTCCCCGGCGGGCTCCAGCACTGGCGGCAGGAGCAGCCGGGCACCCCGCCCGTCCTCGGGGAGTCGGTGCAGACGCCGGTCCGCCCCGACACCCTGCGGGCCCTGGCCACCTCGCCGGAGCACACCACGCTCTACTACACCGACGCGTCGGGGGACTTGTGCGCCTGGCGCCCCGGTGGCGCGCCCGTCGTCCTGCTCGCCGCGGCGGGCCCCGGCCCGGCGGCCGCCGTGCGCTGCGAACTCGACGGCCACGACTGCACGCTGCTCGCCCAGCGCTCGTCCGGCGGCCGGGTGGCCTTCGCGGCGTACCCCACAGAGCAGGAGGACGCCGGCGCCTGGTGGACCGAGTCCGGACCCCGGCTGCCCGCCGACGCCGAGGTGGCGCTCGCCCGCGACCACGAGGAGCGGGTGGTCGCCGTGACCCTGTCCCCGTCGGCCGGCCGGCTCCTCGTCACCCGCCGCAAGGACGAACCCGGGCTGGCGCTGACGGCATGGCAGGAGGTCTGACCGACCCACCGGGCCCGCATACGTGAAGAGGGCCCCCGCCGACCGGCGGGGGCCCTCTTCACGTCATGCGCGCGCGTTACGCCGGGATCGACGCCACGCCCGGAGCCAGGAACTTCTTGCCGTTCACCCGCTCCGACACGCCCTCACGGTCCAGGTACGGCGTGATGCCGCCCAGGTGGAAGGGCCAGCCGGCACCGGTGATCAGGCAGAGGTCGACGTCCTGCGCCTCGGCGACGACGCCCTCGTCGAGCATGAGCCCGATCTCCTGCGCCACCGCGTCCAGGACGCGCGCCCGCACCTGTTCCTCGGTCAGGACGGTGTCACCCTGCTTCAGCAGCGCGGCGACCTCCGGGTCCAGCTCCGGCTTGAAGTTGTTCTCGGCGGAGTAGACGTAGAAGCCGCGCTTGCCCGCCTCGACGACCGCCTTGAGGTTCGGGGAGACCGTGAAGCGGTCCGGGAACGCCCGGTTGAGCGTCTCCGAGACGTGCAGGCCGATGGCCGGGCCGACCAGCTCGAGGAGGACCAGCGGGGACATCGGCAGGCCGAGCGGTTCCACCGCCTTCTCCGCGACCTCGACCGGGGTGCCCTCGTCGATGACGTTCTGCACCTCGCCCATGAAGCGGGTCAGGATGCGGTTCACGACGAACGCCGGGGCGTCCTTCACCAGGACGGCCGTCTTCTTCAGCTTCTTGGCGACGGCGAAGGCGGTGGCCAGCGACGCGTCGTCGGTCGCCTCGCCGCGCACGATCTCCAGGAGCGGCAGGACCGCGACCGGGTTGAAGAAGTGGAAGCCCACGACCCGCTCGGGGTTCTTCAGCTTCGACGCCATCTCGGTGACGGACAGGGACGAGGTGTTGGTGGCGAGGATCGCGTGCGCCGGGGCGACCGCCTCGACCTCCGCGAACACCTGCTGCTTGACGCCGATCTCCTCGAACACGGCCTCGATGATGAAGTCCGCGTCCGCGAAGCCCTCGGCCTTGTCCAGCACACCGGTCACCAGCGCCTTGAGGCGATTGGCCTTGTCCTGGTTGATGCGGCCCTTGCCGAGCAGCTTGTCGATCTCGGCGTGGACGTAGCCCACACCCTTGTCGACGCGCTCCTGGTCGATGTCGGTCAGCACGACCGGCACCTCCAGGCGGCGCAGGAACAGCAGGGCGAGCTGCGAGGCCATCAGGCCCGCGCCGACGACGCCGACCTTGGTGACCGGGCGGGCCAGGTTCTTGTCCGGGGCGCCGGCCGGGCGCTTGCCGCGCTTCTGCACCAGGTTGAAGGCGTAGATGCCGGCGCGCAGTTCGCCGCCCATGATCAGGTCGGCGAGGGCCTGGTCCTCGGCGTCGTAGCCCTGCTGGAGGTCGCCGTTCTTGGCGGCGGCGATGATGTCGAGGGCGCGGTAGGCGGCCGGGGCCGCACCGTGCACCTTGCCGTCCGCGACGAAGCGGCCCCGGGCGACGGCCTGGTCCCAGGCCTCGCCGCGGTCGACCACCGGGCGCTCGACGACGATCTCGCCCTTGAGGACGGACGCCGTCCAGATCAGCGACTGCTCCAGGAAGTCCGCGCCCTCGAACAGGGCGTCGGCGATGCCCAGTTCGTAGACCTGGGCGCCCTTGAGCTGCTTGTTCTGGTTGAGCGAGTTCTCGATGATCACCGAGACGGCCTTGTCGGCGCCGATCAGGTTCGGCAGCAGGGTGCAGCCGCCCCAGCCGGGGACCAGGCCGAGGAAGACCTCGGGCAGCGAGAAGGCGGGCAGGGCCGCGGACACCGTGCGGTAGGTGCAGTGCAGGCCGACCTCGACGCCGCCGCCCATGGCCGCGCCGTTGTAGTACGCGAAGGTCGGCACGGCCAGGCCGGAGAGGCGCTTGAAGACCTCGTGGCCGCCCTTGCCGATGGCGAGCGCGTGCTCGTGCTCCTTCAGCAGCTCGACGCCCTTGAGGTCGGCGCCGACCGCGAAGATGAACGGCTTGCCGGTGACGCCTGCGGCGACGATCTCGCCGGCCGCCGCCTCCTTCTCGACCTGGTCGATCGCGGTGTTCAGGTTCGCGAGGGACTGCGGGCCGAAGGTGGTCGGCTTGGTGTGGTCCAGGCCGTTGTCGAGGGTGATCAGGGCGAAGCGCCCGGCACCCAGCGGCAGGTCGAAGTGGCGTACGTGCGCCTGCGTGACGACCTCGTCCGGGAACAGCTCGGCCGCACCCTTCAGCAGCTCAGCGGTGGTGCTCACTTGTCCCCCTCGAAGTGCGGGTTCTCCCAGACGACCGTCGCGCCCATGCCGAAGCCGACGCACATGGTGGTCAGGCCGTAGCGGACGTGCGGCTGCTCCTCGAACTGGCGGGCCAGCTGCGTCATCAGCCGGACGCCGGAGGAGGCCAGCGGGTGGCCGAAGGCGATGGCGCCGCCGTACTGGTTGACGCGCTCGTCGTCGTCGGCGATGCCGTAGTGGTCCAGGAAGGCCAGGACCTGGACGGCGAAGGCCTCGTTGATCTCGAAGAGGCCGATGTCGGAGATGGACAGACCCGCCTGCGCGAGGGCCTTCTCCGTGGCCGGGATCGGGCCGTAGCCCATGACCTCCGGCTCGACGCCCACGAAGGCGTAGGAGACCAGGCGCATCTTGACCGGCAGGCCGTTCTCGCGCGCGAAGTCCTCGGAGGCGATGAGGGAGGCGGTGGCGCCGTCGTTCAGACCGGCCGCGTTGCCGGCGGTGACCCGGCCGTGCACGCGGAACGGCGTCTTCAGCCCGGAGAGGTTCTCCAGGGTCGTGCCCGGACGCATCGGCTCGTCGGCGGTGACCAGGCCCCAGCCCGTCTCACCGGCCTCGGGGCTGGTACGCCGCACGGACACCGGCACCAGGTCGGCCTGGATCTTGCCGTTGGCGTAGGCCTTGGCGGCCTTCTCCTGCGAGCGCACCGCGTACTCGTCGGCGCGCAGCTTGGTGATCTGCGGGTAGCGGTCGTGCAGGTTCTCCGCCGTCATGCCCATGAACAGGGCGGACTCGTCGACCAGCTTCTCGCTGACGAACCGCGGGTTCGGGTCGACGCCCTCGCCCATCGGGTGGCGGCCCATGTGCTCGACACCGCCGGCGATGGCGACGTCGTAGGCGCCGAAGGCGACGGAGCCGGCGACCGAGGTGACGGCCGTCAGGGCGCCCGCGCACATGCGGTCGATGGAGTAACCGGGCACCGAGGTCGGCAGGCCGGCCAGGATGCCGGCGGTGCGGCCGATGGTCAGGCCCTGGTCGCCGATCTGCGTGGTCGCGGCGATGGCGACCTCGTCGACCTTCTTCGGGTCGAGACCGGGATTGCGGCGCAGCAGCTCCCGGATCGCCTTCACGACGAGGTCGTCGGCACGGGTCTCGTGGTAGATGCCCTTCGGGCCCGCCTTGCCGAACGGGGTACGGACGCCGTCGACGAAGACGACGTCCCTGACGGTACGAGGCACGATGGCTCTCCTCCAGGTGCGGGATGGCACTGCTGCGTTGCGCAAGCGCTGAGCGCGCGCTCAGAACCCATGCTACTTGTGGGTAACGTAGCTGCACAGCCCCACCCGGCGGAGCGGTGAATGTCACACGCCCGGTGGAGCCGCCGACCCCGCGGCTCCGGCACCGGTCCGCTGCGTGCCCGCACGGGATCTTGGCCTGATCCCGACCTCGGGTACCGCTTCGGGGGCGCGGCCCGGTCGGGCCGGGCGCGGACACCGCGCGCGTCACCCCTCACGGCCGGCAGCCGCCGTATGACAGCGATGTCCGCGGCGACGGCTACGCGGGCCCCTGCCTCCCGGCCTCCGGCGCACCGCTTCCCCGCGTGCCCGTGCCCGCACTCGTGTCCCGGGCCTTCGCCGACAGCGCCGCCACCAGTACCGGGGTCGCCTGCTCCACCTGCCAGGGGCGGGCGCCGAGGGCCGTGAGCGCCGAGACGACGGAGTCCGTGTCGGCCGGCTGGGGCGGTTCCCAGCAGACCCGCCGGACGGTGTCCGGGGCGATCAGGTTCTCCTGCGGCATGTTCAGTTCCTCGGCCAGAGCCGAGACGGCCGACCGTGCCGCCGAGAGGCGGGCCGCCGCCTCGGGGTCCTTGTCCGCCCAGGCCCGCGGCGGCGGCGGCCCCGCGACCGACTGCCCCGGCTGCGGCAGCTGCGACTCGGTCAGCGCCCTGGCCCGGTCGACGGCCGCCTGCCACTGCTCGAGCTGACGCCGGCTCATCCGGTGCCCGAAGCCGTTCAGCGCGGCCAGCGCGTGCACGGTGGCCGGCACGGCGAGTGCGGCCTCCACGATGGCCGCGTCCGACAACACCTTGCCGGGCGACACGTCCCGCCGTTGGGCGATCCGGTCCCGCGTCTGCCACAGCTCCCGCACCACACCGAGCTGGCGGCGCCGGCGCACCTTGTGCATGCCGGACGTGCGGCGCCAGGGGTCCTTGCGGGGCTCGGGCGGCGGTGCGGAGGCGATCGCGTCGAACTCCTGCCGGGCCCACTCCAGCTTGCCCTGCCGGTCCAGTTCCTTCTCCAGCGCGTCGCGCAGGTCGACGAGGAGCTCGACGTCCAGGGCGGCGTAGCGCAGCCACGGCTCGGGCAGCGGGCGGGTGGACCAGTCGACGGCGGAGTGTCCCTTCTCCAGGACGAAACCGAGGACGCCCTCGACCATCGCGCCGAGTCCGACGCGCGGGAACCCGGCCAGTCGCCCGGCCAGCTCGGTGTCGAACAGCCGGGTGGGCACCATGCCTATCTCCCGCAGGCACGGCAGGTCCTGGGTGGCCGCGTGCAACACCCACTCCACGTCGGACAGCGCCTCGCCGAGCACGGAGAGATCGGGGCAGGCGACGGGGTCGATCAGCGCGGTGCCGGCGCCCTCGCGGCGCAGCTGCACCAGATAGGCGCGCTGGCCGTAGCGGTAGCCGGAGGCGCGCTCGGCGTCCACGGCGACGGGGCCGGAGCCGGCCGCGAAGGCGGCGATCACCTCGGCGAGCGCGGCGTCGTCGGCGATCACGGGGGGAATGCCCTCGCGCGGTTCGAGCAGTGGTGTCGGCGCCCCGGTGTCAAGCGGTCCGTCGTCTTCCGGAGGGGCGCCCCCGGTGGTTCGCAGTGAGCTGGCTGCTGCGGTTTCTTGGGCGTCGGTCACCTGTCAAGGGTATCCGTGTGTGGACGACGACCGCCGACGGAACGTTCCGTCGGCGGTCGCCGCAGGGTCGCAAACCAGTCAGGCAGGTGGAGGGGGACGGGAAACCGGCCGGACCGGCGAGGACGGGCAGGGCGAACCGGTGAGGCGAATGAGGGGGGAGGGGGAGGTGGGTGAGGGGAGGGCGGGGGGATCGAGGCGGTCGGGATGGATCGAAGAGGATCAGTGGGGGTGCGCGTCGGGACCGGGGTCGATCCGCCGGGTGGCCGGGTGGCCGGGTGACCGGGTGGCCCTCGGTCCGCGAAGCTCAGTGGATGATGCCGGTGCGCAGCGCCACCGCGACCATCCCGGCGCGGTCACCCGTGCCGAGCTTGCGGGCGATGCGGGCGAGGTGGCTCTTGACGGTCAGTGCGGACAGGCCCATCGAGACGCCGATCGCCTTGTTGGACTGGCCTTCGGCGACCAGGCGCAACACCTCCACCTCGCGGCCGGACAGCTCGCGGTAGCCGCCCGGGTGGCTCGGGGCACCCGGGGGGCGGCGGTGGAGGCGGGCGGCGGCCGCGCCGATGGGGGCGGCACCGGGCCGGGTGGGGAGCCCGACGTTGGTGCGGGTGCCGGTGACGACATAGCCCTTGACGCCGCCGGCGAGGGCGTTGCGTACGGCCCCGATGTCGTCGGCCGCGGAGAGGGCGAGCCCGTTGGGCCAGCCCGCGGCGCGGGTCTCCGACAGCAGGGTGAGGCCGGAGCCGTCGGGAAGGTGGACGTCGGCGACGCAGATGTCGCGGGGGTTGCCGATGCGGGGACGAGCCTCCGCGACGGACGAGGCCTCGATGACGTCGCGTACACCGAGCGCCCACAGATGGCGGGTGACGGTGGAACGGACGCGCGGGTCGGCCACGACCACCATGGCGGTGGGCTTGTTCGGGCGGTAGGCGACCAGGCTTGCGGGCTGCTCGAGGAGAACGGACACCAGGCCTCCTGGGAGGGGGGATGACGGGCCGGCTCGTGGGGATGAAGCCGGGACGAACCGTGCTTTCAAGGTCACAGTCGTCTTCGGCACCGGAGCGTGGGGCCTTTAGAAAATGATCACGATCTAGTGAGTAAAAATCCGTCTAATTCGGACGCGTGATCGATCATCCGAAGATCGAGTCGGTTTGAGCGAGTGTCGTATGGGATCGAAAGTGGCCGTATCGACAAAGAGATGGTCAATCGGGACGGCCGTTCGGGGGACTCCGCGGTTGCCGGACCCGAACACGGCGTGCGAGCGCGGCCGACGGGCCTCGGCAGGGTCGTGAAGTAGTGAGGTCGTGAGGTCGGCGGGAGCCGGGAAACCGGAAGGGGCAGGGGTGTGCCGGGCGGCGGCGGAACCCGCCCTCGGCGTGCGCGGTCACCGCGACTGCGGCCCCGGTCGTTGCGGCAGTGTCACCGCGACTGTGGCGCCGGTCGTTGCGGCAGTGTCACCGCGACTGCGGCCTCGGTCGTTGCGGCAGTGTCACCGCGACTGTGGCGCCGGTCGTTGCGGCAGTGTCACCGCGACCGCGGCCCGGTCGTTACGGCAGTGTCACCGCGACTGCGGCCCCCGTCGCTGCGGCAGTGTCACCACGGACGCGTCCCCCGGACCGGCCGGCGGCAGCCCCGCGACCTGCGCCAGCAGATCGCACCAGGACGCCAGGTGCGCCGCCGTGTCCGGGACCGAGCCGCGCCCCTCGCGGGGCGTCCAGGAGGCCCGGATCTCGATCTGCGAGGACGCCGGACGTTCCGACAGGCCGCCGAAGTAGTGCGAACTCGCCCGCGTGACCGTGCCGCTCGGCTCGCCGTACGTCAGGCCGCGCGCCTGGAGCGCCCCGGTCAGCCAGGACCAGCACACCTCCGGCAGCAGCGGGTCCACCGCCATCTCCTGCTCCAGCTCCGCCCGCACCAGGGTGACCAGCCGGAAGGTGCCGCGCCAGGCGTCGTGCCCGGCCGGGTCGTGCAGCAGGACCAGGCGCCCGTCGGCCAGGTCCTGGTCGCCGTCCACGACGGTCGCCTCCAGCGCGTACGCGTACGGCGCGAGGCGCCGCGGGGCCGGTGTCGGCTCGATCTCGATCTGGGGCCGCAGCCGGGCGGTCCGCAGCGCGTCGACGGCGGCCTGGAAGGGCGCCGGAGCCGCCCTGCTCTCCTCCCGGTCCTCCCCGTTCGCGTCATCCATCCCGCCCGTACCGTCCGACAGTCGTCCCTGAGCCGCAGCCATGCCGGGAACATTAAGGGGAACGGGAGCTTCGCGCAGGGCAAGACACCCGCGCGCGGACCTCGGACGGCTGCGCGCTGGGCGAACAGGCGCGCGGGCGGGGGGGGGTCGGTGGGCGCCCCGCGGGCGGGACGGGGGCGACCCGCCGGTTTCCGCGGGCTTTCCGCGCCGTGGGAGACTTGCCGTCGTGAGCGCGAACGAGAGCCCCGCGGGCCGGCAGCCGACAGCGACGTACGACAGCCCCTTCATGAAGGCGTGCCGGCGTGAACCGGTGCCGCACACGCCCGTGTGGTTCATGCGCCAGGCCGGGCGCTCGCTGCCCGAGTACCGCAAGGTGCGCGAGGGCATCCCGATGCTCGAGTCCTGCATGCGGCCCGAGCTGGTCACCGAGATCACCCTCCAGCCGGTGCGCCGGCACGGCGTGGACGCGGCGATCTACTTCAGCGACATCGTCGTCCCGCTCAAGGCGATCGGCCTCGACCTCGACATCAAGCCGGGCGTCGGCCCGGTCGTCGCGGAACCGATCCGTACCCGTGCCGACCTCGCCCGGCTGCGCGACCTCACCCCGGAGGACGTCTCCTACGTCACCGAGGCGATCGGCCTGCTGACCCGCGAGCTGGGTTCCACCCCCCTCATCGGTTTCGCGGGCGCGCCTTTCACCCTTGCGAGCTACCTCGTCGAGGGCGGCCCGTCGCGCACGTACGAGAACGCCAAGGCGATGATGTACGGCGACCCCGAACTGTGGGCCGACCTGCTGGACCGCCTCGCGGACATCACGGCGGCCTTCCTGAAGGTGCAGATCGAGGCGGGCGCGTCGGCGGTCCAGCTGTTCGACTCGTGGGTGGGCGCCCTCGCTCCGGCCGACTACCGCCGTTCGGTGATGCCGGCCTCGGTGAAGGTCTTCGAGGCCGTCGCCGGGTACGGCGTCCCGCGCATCCACTTCGGCGTCGGCACCGGCGAGCTGCTCCGGCTCATGGGCGAGGCGGGCGCGGACGTCGTCGGCGTCGACTGGCGCGTCCCGCTCGACGAGGCCGCCCGCCGGGTCGGCCCCGGCAAGGCGCTCCAGGGCAACCTCGACCCGACCGTGCTGTTCTCCTCCACCGAGGCCGTCGAGACCAAGACCCGCGAGGTCCTCGACGCCGCCGCGGGCCTGGAGGGCCACGTCTTCAACCTCGGGCACGGCGTCATGCCGTCCACCGACCCGGACGCGCTGACCCGCCTCGTGGAGTACGTCCACACCCACACGGCCCGCTGACCCGCCGCCCCCGTCACCAGCCGGGCCGCGCCCTCCTGCCGAACAGCAGGCCGCGCGGCTCCGGCGGTGGCGGCGTGCCCTTCTTCAGCGGCCAGGCGAGCAGCATGCCCGCCAGGAAGCCGACGACGTGCGCCGCGTACGCCACCGTGCCCGCGTCGGACACGCCCTCGCCGGACGAGTACACCGCCTGGAGCCCGAACCAGAAGCCCAGCACCAGCCAGGCCGGCAGCCGCAGCGGAAGGAAGACCAGGAACGGCACGAGCACCCACACCCTGGCCTTCGGATACAGCACCAGATAGGCGCCCAGCACGCCCGCGACCGCTCCCGAGGCGCCGATCAGCGGGTCGGCCGAGTCGGCGTTGACGAGCGCGAAGCCGTACGACGCCGCATAGCCGCAGGCGACGTAGAACAGCGCGAAGCGGACGTGGCCCATGCGGTCCTCGATGTTGTTGCCGAAGATCAGCAGGAACAGCATGTTGCCCAGCAGGTGCAGCCAGCCGCCGTGCAGGAACATCGCGGTCAGGACGCTGAGCGCCGGGGACTTGTCGTAGTCCGGCGGGCCCAGCAGGCAGCCGCCGCCGCGTACGTCCCCGGTGGGGACCAGCTGCGGAAACTGATGGTGGATCAACTCGCGCGGGACGACCGCGTACTGCTCCAGGAACGCGTCCAGACGGCAGGTCTGCGCCAGCGTGCTGTCACCCGCCACCGCGCCGGACAGGCCCGGCATGAACAGGAACACGGAGACGTTCACGGCGATCAGCGCATACGTCACCACGGGAGTACGGCGCGCGGGATTCACGTCATGGACGGGGATGACCACAAGGAAGTACTGCCCCCGATCCGTTCGGTGAACCGGTGAACGCGGTTCCCCGCGGGCCCGTATGAACCGGCAACCGCCCGCGGCACTGGGAAGGCGGGCCGCGGGAACGACGTGAGGAACAGGCGATGAACGACAGGGTGACCCCTCCGATGCACGCCACACCCGACGGTGAGGCGGAGATCGCGCTCGTGATCCGGCTGCCCTGGGAGGACGTGGCCCGGCTCGGCCAGGAGGCGGGGCGGCTGGCCGCGCAGCACCAGCGGGCGGTGACCCTCGACGAGGCCGTCAGCCACCGGCTGCGGTCCCGGCCGGCGTCGGCGGCGCACGCGAAGCCGGCCGAGCAGCAGCCTCCGGCGGTCTCCGCGCTGCCGAGACTGTCCGGGACCGCGTAGGCCGAGGCCGTGCGGGTCGGATGCGGGTGTGCGGGGGCCGCTGCCGCTGCTATCCCCGTGCGTCGCGCACCTTCACGGCCGCCTTCCGCGCCGCCACCAGCACCGGATCCCACACCGGGCTGAACGGCGGGGCGTAGCCCAGGTCCAGGGTGGTCATCCGCTCGGCCGTCATGCCCGCCGTCAGGGCCACCGCCGCGATGTCGACGCGTTTGGCCGCGCCCTCCCTGCCGACGATCTGCACGCCGAGGAGGCGGCCCGTGCGGCGTTCGGCGAGCATCTTGACGGTCATGGGGGAGGCGCCGGGGTAGTAGCCGGCCCGGCTGGTCGACTCGACGGTGACCGTCTCGTACCGCAGGCCCGCCCTGCGCGCGTCCTTCTCGCGCAGGCCCGTGCGGGCGATCTCCAGGTCGCAGACCTTGCTGACGGCGGTGCCGACGACGCCGGGGAAGGTGGCGTAGCCGCCGCCGACGTTGGTGCCGATGATCTGCCCGTGCTTGTTGGCGTGGGTGCCGAGGGGGATGTGGCGTTCCTGGCCGGAGACCAGGTCGAGGACCTCGACGCAGTCGCCGCCGGCCCAGACGTTCTCGTGACCGCGCACCCGCATCGCCAGGTCGGTGAGGAGACCGCCGTGGGCGCCGAGGGGCAGGCCCGCGGCCTCGGCGAGGGCGGTCTCCGGGCGGACACCGATGCCGAGGACCACCACGTCCGCCGGGTACTCGGCGTCCGCCGTGACGACCGCCCGCACCCGGCCGTCGTCGTCGGCGAGCAGCTCGGTGACCTCGGCGTCGTTCACCATGGTGATGCCGAGCCCCTCCATGGCCTCGTGCACCAGCCGGCCCATGTCCGGGTCGAGCGTGGACATCGGCTCGCTGCCCCGGTTGACGACCGTCACCAGATAGCCCCGCTTGATGAGCGCCTCGGCCATCTCCACGCCGATGTAGCCCGCCCCGACCACCACGGCGTGCCGCCCGTGCGCGCGGGTGCGCGCGAGCGAGTCGAGCAGGTCCTGCCCGTCGTCGAGCGTCTGCACCCCGTGCACGCCCTCGGCGTCGGCCCCCGGCAGGTCCGGCCGGATCGGCCGGGCCCCGGTGGCGATCACGAGGTCGTCGTACGACGTCCAGGACTCCGCCCCGGAATCGACGTCACGCGCGCGTACCCGCTGCCCGGCGAGGTCGATCTCCGTGACCTCGGTGCGCAGGCGCAGGTCGATCCCGCGCGCGCGGTGCTCCTGCGGCGTGCGGGCGATCAGGTCGTCCCGCTCGTCCACGTCGCCCCCCACCCAGTACGGGATGCCGCAGGCCGAGTAGGACGTGAAGTGGCCGCGCTCGAAGGCCACGACGTCCAGTTCCCCGGGCCCCTTCAGCCGGCGGGCCTGGGAGGCCGCCGACATGCCCGCGGCGTCGCCGCCGATCACGACCAGCCGCTCCCGCCCGGCCGCCCCGGTGCGCGCGCTCTCGCTCATGCTCATGCGGACACGCTACGGGGCGGACGGCACGGGATCCCGCCCGCCCTCGCCCCCCACCGGGCCCACCGGGCCGCGGACTTGGCGGGCGGCCGGATCCCGCTCGAACCCCGTGACGGCCGTCCGCCGCACCCGACGGCGCCAGGGCGGACTCCGACGGGTGCGCCGGGGACAGCGGCGGGGCGGACGGCTTCGCCAGGACCGCGGGGCAGCGTTCAGTGGCACACCCGGGTCCCGGACCGCTCGGAGCCGACCGGCCCGGCCTCCCGCGGCGCCCTCGGACAGGGGAAGACCGCCGGCCGGAAGGCGAACAACGACAGCAGCAAAGGCAAAGGCAACAGCAGCCGCAACAGCAGCCGCAGCCGGGGTCCGGGTCCGACGGCGCCCTGGACATCCACGACAGCTCGGCCGCGGCCTTCCGCCGAGCGGCTCGCGGACCGCCGGCGCGCGGCACGCGCCTGCTCGACGGCCTGCCCGTCGGCCCGGCGGCTTCCGGGACGCGCCGCGGCCGCGGGGCGCCGTCGCCCGGGGCGGTGCCCGGCCCTGACGCGGCCCGGCGCCGCACGCCCGCTCAGTCCCGGTCGGCCGTCCGCTGCCCGGTCTCGTCCGGGTGGGCCGGCCGGCGCCGGGGGCGGAGCAGCCGCAGCCACACGAGCAGCGCCACCGCGAGCACCGTGGCGAACGGCAGCACCGCGCCGAACGCGATCGCGATCCAGCGCAGCATCGTCACG
This sequence comes from Streptomyces sp. NPDC048734, assembly GCF_043198675.1. Taxonomy (NCBI): domain Bacteria; kingdom Bacillati; phylum Actinomycetota; class Actinomycetes; order Kitasatosporales; family Streptomycetaceae; genus Streptomyces; species Streptomyces sp. NPDC048734. The sequence goes on from NZ_JBICUZ010000020.1 coordinate 31,293, forward strand.
AACGCGTCCCAGCCACCGGCCAGCGCGTCCACGAAGCCGGGGTCGTCGTCCCCGGCCTCGACCGGCACCGGCTTCTCGGACAGGGTCAGCGTGATCGTGGCCATGCTGGTGCGGTCCTTCAGGGACGCCTGCTGGGCGAGCAGGGCCTCCAGATCGGCCTCGCGGCGGCTCAGCTCGCCCTCCAGGGTGACCACGTCGCTCAGCTTCGTCGCCCGGTCCATCAGCGCGCGGACGCGGGTCACGCTGGCGCGCTGCGAGGTGATCCGGCTCTCCACGTCGACGACCTGGTCGGTGACGTCCTGGGCCTTCGCCGTGCGCTCCAGGAGCTTGCCCGCGCCCTGCAGCCCGGCCAGGACGTCGTCGTACTCCTCCACCGGAACGCGCAGGACGACGCGGGTCTGCTCGCTGCTGTCCTCGTCGCGGACGGTCGTCTCGTCGCCGATGTAGCCGCCCGCGTTCTCGGTGGTGGCGCGGGCCCGGTCGAGGGCCTTGGGCACGTCCTTGACCCGCACGGTCAGGGTGGCGGTGCGGATGATGCGGTTGACGGACGGCTTCGGCGCCGCGGTCGCCCGCGACCCGCTCGCCCCCGCACCGGACTTGGCGTCCTCGGCCGGCCGCGCCACGCCGGCCTCCGGGCCGGCCGCCTTGTCCGAGCTGCTGCTCGCCTCTATGTCGTCCGCGCCGCATCCGGTGAGGGCGACGGCGGCGGCGAGCAGGACGCCCGCCAGGGCGTGGACCGGTCGTACGGAACGTCGTGTGCGCATGTGGGCGTACCCCCCGAGGGTTCGGCGACGGCTGACGGTCCTTCGACGCCGGGGCGGGGCAGGGCGTTCGGCCGCGGCGGTTCCGAAGCGGTCACGGTCGGGACTCGGTGGGGCCACATGGCCCTGGTCGGAGTGCCGGTGAGGTCTGAGAGAGTGGGGGGCATGAGCGCAACGGGTACGAGCACGGGGCACGTCGTCGTGGTGGGAGCCGGGATCGCGGGCCTGGCGGCCGCCCACCGGCTGCTGGAGCGCGGCACGCGCGTCACCGTGCTGGAGGCGTCCGAACGGGTCGGCGGCAAGCTCCTGCCGGGCGAGATCGCGGGCGTCCGGGTCGACCTGGGCGCGGAGTCGATGCTCGCCCGCCGCCCCGAGGCGGTCGCCCTCGCACGCGAGACGGGCCTGGGCGAGCGCCTCCAGCCGCCGGCCACCGCCACCGCCTCCGTCTGGACCCGCGGCGCCCTGCGCCCCATGCCCAAGGGCCACGTCATGGGCGTCCCCGGCACCGCCGCCGCGCTGGCCGGCCTCCTCTCCGACGAGGGCCTCGCCCGGATCGCCCGGGACGCCGACCTGCCCCGCACCGAGGTCGGCGAGGACGTGGCCGTCGGGGAGTACGTGGCGGCCCGCCTGGGCCGCGAGGTCGTCGACCGCCTGGTGGAGCCGCTCCTCGGCGGGGTCTACGCCGGTGACGCCTACCGCATCTCGATGCGCTCGGCCGTCCCGCAGCTGTTCCAGGCCGCGCGCGCCCACCGCTCGCTGACGGAGGCCGTCCGCGACATCCAGGCGAAGGCCGCCGCCCACCAGCAGACCGGACCGGTGTTCCTGGGCATCGAGGGCGGCGTCGGCTCGCTGCCGCTCGCGGTGGCCGCGTCCGTCGGGGCGCGCGGCGGCGAGATCCTCACGCGCACGCCGGTGGACGCCCTGCGCCGCGACCCGGCCGGCGGCTGGCGCGTCACCGCAGGCGACCGCGTCCTGCACGCCGACGGCGTCGTCGTCGCCGTCCCCGCGCCCGCCGCCGCCGCACTGCTCGCCGCCGAGGCGCCGGAGGCCGCCGCCGAGCTGCGCACCGTCGAGTACGCCTCGATGGCCCTGATCACCCTCGCCTTCCGCCGCTCCGAGGCCACCCTGCCCGACGGCAGCGGTTTCCTCGTCCCGCCCGTCGACGGCCGCACCGTCAAGGCGTCCACGTTCGCCTCGCGGAAGTGGGGCTGGATCGCCGACCAGGACCCGGACGTGACCGTGCTGCGCACCTCCGTCGGGCGGTACGGCGAGACGGAGATCCTGGAGCGCTCCGACGCCGAACTCGTCGACGTCTCGCGGCACGACCTGAAGGCCGCCGTCGGCCTGGACGCCACGCCCCTCGAAACCCGCGTCACCCGCTGGACGGACGGCCTGCCCCAGTACCCCGTGGGCCACCACGCGCGCGTGGCCCGCGTCCGCGAGCACCTCGCGAAGCTGCCGGGCCTCGCGGTGTGCGGCGCGCCCTACGACGGCGTCGGCATCCCCGCCTGCATCGCGAGCGCGTACGCGGCGGTCGACGGGATCGGCGGCGACGAGAGCGGCGCGCGCGAGCTGACGGCCAACCCCGTGCAAAGTCTGCACGGCGGAGCGGGAGAATGAGAACCATGAGTGACGACGCCCCCACCACCGAGCCCGGCAGGATCCCGAACAAGGGCAAGCTGGCCAAGGACCTCAACGAGGTCATCCGCTACACGCTGTGGTCCGTCTTCAGGCTGAAGGACACCCTTCCCGAGGACCGCGCCGGTTACGCCGACGAGGTCCAGGAGCTGTTCGACCAGCTCGCCGCCAAGGACGTGACGGTCCGCGGCACCTACGACGTGTCCGGCCTGCGCGCCGACGCGGACCTGATGATCTGGTGGCACGCCGAGACCAGCGACCAGCTCCAGGAGGCGTACAACCTCTTCCGCCGCACCAGGCTGGGCCGCGCCCTGGAGCCGGTCTGGTCGAACATGGCGCTGCACCGCCCCGCCGAGTTCAACCGCTCGCACATCCCGGCGTTCCTCGCCGACGAGACGCCGCGTGACTACATCAGCGTCTACCCGTTCGTGCGCAGCTACGACTGGTACCTGCTGCCCGACGAGGACCGCCGCCGCATGCTCGCCGACCACGGCAAGATGGCCCGCGGCTACCCGGACGTCCGCGCCAACACGGTCGCCTCGTTCTCCCTCGGTGACTACGAGTGGATCCTCGCCTTCGAGGCCGACGAGCTGTACCGCATCGTCGACCTCATGCGTCACCTGCGCGCCTCCGAGGCCCGGATGCACGTCCGCGAGGAGGTCCCGTTCTACACGGGCCGCCGCAAGGACGTCGCCGAACTGGTGGCGGGCCTCGCCTGATCAGCGCGCCGGCCGGGCGGCCGCCGCCTTCCCGGCGGGGCCGTCCGGCCGGGGCTGCGCGTGCGGGGCGCAGGCCGCGCGCCGGGACGGCAGCCGCCCTTCCAGCAGGTAGGCCTCCAGATGGCCGTTGACGCAGGGGTTCGGCCCGCCCGCGATGCCGTGGGTGCCGGCGTCCCGCTCCGTCACCAGCACCGAGCCCGACAGCCGACGGTGCAGCTCCAGGGCCCCCTCGTAAGGTGCCGCGGCGTCCCGTTCGGCCGCCAGGATCAGCGTCGCCGGCAGCTCACCGGGCCCGGTCCGCACGTCCGGCGGCTGCTGCCGGGGCGCCGGCCAGTACGCGCACGGCAGGTTCGCCCACACGTTGTCCCAGGTCTCGAACGGTGCCACCCGCGCGAGCCGCGTGTTGTCCCGGTCCCACACCCGGAAGTCCGTGGGCCACGGCCCGTCGTTGCACTCCACGGCCGTGTAGACGGCGTTCGCGTTCTCCGCCTCCGCCGCTGCCTCCGGGGCCGGCGCGGCCAGCGCGATCAGCCGCTTCGGATCGCCCTCGAGATACGACGACAGCGCCTCGGCACGGGACGGCCAGTAGTCGTCGTAGTACCCGGCCTGGAGGAACGCGCCCTGCAACTGCGCGGGCCCCACCCGGCCGCCGGCCGGCTCGGCGGCCAGTCTCGCCCGCGCCCGCTCGTAACTGCGCAGCACCGCCTGGGCGGTGCCGCCCAGCCCGTACACCCGGTCGTGCCTCGCGACCCACTCGCGGAAGTCCTCCCAGCGGCTCTCGAACGCCGCCGACTGACCGAGGTTGTTGCGGTACCAGATCTGCGCCGGGTCCGGGTTCACCGCCGCGTCGAACACCATCCGCCGCACGTGCGAGGGGAACAGCGTCGCGTACAGCGCCCCGAAGTAGGTGCCGTACGACGCCCCCAGGAACGTCAGCCGGTCCTCGCCCAGCGCGGCCCGCAGGACGTCCAGGTCACGGGCGTTGTTCAGCGAGTGGTAGTGCCGCAGCGCGTCGCCCGTCCGCTGCGCGCAGCCACGCGCGTACGCCTTCGCCCGCGCGATCCGCTCCCGCTTGTACGCCTTTGAGGGGTGCGTCGGTGCCGGGGCGGGCCCTTTGAAGAAGGTCTTCGGGTCCTCGCAGGACAGCGGGGCCGAGCGGCCGACCCCCCGCGGGTCGTACCCCACCAGGTCGTAGGCGGCGCCGAGGCGCTTCCACGCGGGAACCATGCCGACCAGCGGGAAGTACAGCCCCGAGGCGCCCGGCCCGCCCGGGTTGAAGACCAGCGAACCCTGCCGGGGCACGCGGCGCTTGCTGTTGTGCGGGTCGCGGTGGGTGGCCCGGACCCGGCTGACGGCCAGCGCGAGCTGCTCGCCGTTCGGTCGCGCGTAGTCGAGCGGCACGCTCACGGTGCCGCACTCCACGCCGGCCGGCAGGTCCGGCACGTCGGAGCAGGCACCGAAGTCGATCCCCTTCGCCGCCGCCCGCTCGGCGGCGAGCACGACCCCCGTGACCCCCGTGGCCCCCGTGCCCCCCGCGACCCCCGCGGCACCGGGGACGGCGTTCGGGGTCCCGCCCGCGGGGACGGCGGAAAGGAGGGTCAGGAGCAGGGCCCCCGTGGCCGAGTGGAGGACGGCAGCTCTCATGGCGTGTCCCTTCGAGGCGCGGCAGCGACAAAAGGGATGCTTCGTCCGCCCGTTGCCGAAGGCAAGCACCGCGCGGGGGTGTCGCCACCGATGCCCCTCGTGCGCCCCCGGCGTACCGGACGCGCCGGGGCGGACGAGGCCCGGCACGCGCCGCGCTGCACCGGCCGGCCGCTGTCGCGGACCGACGGGGGCGGTCCGCCCGCCTCCGTCCGGCCCGGTCAGGAACCGGCGGACGGCGGCGGACCTGTCGCGGCCGGCGGGAGCGGGTGGCCCGACAGCGAGGACGCCGAGGACGCCGAGGACGCCGAGGACGGCGCGAGCGGTACGACCGTTCCCGGGTCGGCGACCGGACCGGGCGGAGCGGGGGAGCGGGTGACCGGCGGGGTGCTGCCCGCCGCCAGATCCCGGGCGAGGCGGGCGAAGTCGACGCGGCCGGTGGCCTCCAGGACCTTGATGTGGTCCAGGACCGTGGTGTTGGCGTCGTCGGCGAGGTCGCGCACCAACGCGTTCTGGGTGCCCGCCCGCACCTGCGCGACGACGGAGAACACCCGGCCGTGCGCGAGGCGCAGAATGTTGGCGAACTCCCGGTCGAAGTCCTCGCCCTGTGCGGCGTCCAGCCTCTCCAGCCAGTCCTGCTGCTGGTCGGTGGGCTCGTTCGGCAGGGCGAGCCCGAGCTGCGCGGCGACCGTGCGCACCCGCTCGTCCAGGAAGGCGTGCCCCTCGACGAGGTGCCGTCCCGCCGTCCGCACGGCCTCGGTGGTGCCCTTGGCCTGCGCCTGCCCGCCCGCCGGAAGCTCCCACAGCCCGGCCAGCCGCACCTTGGTGACGAAGTCGCGGTCGAGCCCGGACAGCGGCCCGTACTGCGTCGCCACGGTCTCCGCGTTCAGTACGTCGACGCCGGTGCCCGACCGGTCCTCGTAGGACCAGACCGGGAAGACGAGCGCGACGAGCGTCGCGGCCAGGCCGAGGACGATGAGCCCGGTGCCACTGAAGATGCCTCTGCCCCTGATCGGGGGTCGGGGTCGCATGGTGCCTCCTGCTCACGGCACCGCACGCTCGTGCTTCGGGTGCGGGGTGGGCATACTACTGCGCCCGCGGAGGCAACCGCCGCCCGAGGGACAAAGGTTGTTCCTCGGGCATTCGGCGTGAAACGCCCTTCGGGGGAACGTGGCAAAAGGTCGGAAAACGCCGGGAACCGCTCACCGGGGAGGGGTGGCCGACCCCGGTGTTACCCCCGGCACACTCGAGCGCGGGGGTGTCCCGACGGCTTCGGCGCCCGGGGCACGGCCCCGGTCACCGCCCGATCAGCGAGCGTCCCACCCGTCCCACCCGTCCCAGCCGGGACAGCGGCCTCGGCGCCGGGCCCGAGCGGTCCAGCCACCAGCGCCGCAGCTCGCGCCGGGCCCGTCCCTCGGCCGGCCGCCCGCCCAGCAGCAGCCGCTCGGCGAAGTCCAGGGCGTCCTGCCGGTAGCCGCCGCGCATCGGGTGGCGCTGGGCATGGGCGATGAACGCGGACCGGTAGCCGGCGCCGAGGATCAGCGGCAGCTCCGGCGCCAGCTTCGCCACCACGTCGGCCCGCTTCGCGGCCAGCGCGCGGGCCTGCACGCCGAGCCGCACCCGGTCGAAGCCCTCCGGGACGGGCGTCCCGGCCACCAGCGCGGACAGCAGGGACGCCTGGGCGAGCCCGAGCCGCTGCCGCGTGGCGTCGCCGACGGCCGGCGGCCCGCTCGCCCCGGCTCCCGCCGCCCCGCGTGCCGTCTCCCCGGCCCCCGCGGCCGGTACGTCCCGCGCGGTCGCCCCTCGCCGGCGCGCCCCCAGCTCCACCGCCTCCCGGATCGCGTCCACCTCACGCTCCAGTTCCTGCGGTGCGGGGAAGTTCTCGTCGCGCTCCAGCAGCACCCCCGGCGGGGCGGTCCGCGAGGTGAGCTCGGTCAGGATGTCGAGGACGGGGCGCGGCACCGGATGCGCGTGGCTGTCGTGCCAGACGCCGTCGCGTTCGAAGCCGCCCGCGACATGGACGTACGCGATGGCCTCCAGCGGAAGCTCGGCGAGCGCCTTGGCGGGATCCTCGCCGCGGTTCACGTGGTTGGTGTGCAGGTTGGCCACGTCGATGAGCAGCCGGACCCCCGTGCGGTCGGCCAGCTCGTACAGGAACTGCCCCTCCGTCATCTCCTCGCCGGGCCAGGCGATCAGCGCCGCGATGTTCTCCACGGCGAGCGGCACGGGCAGCGACTCCTGCGCGATGCGCACGTTCTCGCACAGCACGTCCAGCGCGTCCCGGGTGCGCGGCACGGGCAGCAGGTGCCCGGCCTCCAGCCGGGGCGTGGCGGTCAGCGGGCCGCCCGCCCGGACGAACGCGATGTGCTCGGTGACCAGCGGCGAGCCCAGCGCCTCGGCCCGCGCGGCGAGCGCGGCCAGCCGCCCCTCGTCGGGCCGGTCGGCGTCGCCGAGGCCGAGCGAGACGCCGTGCGGGACGACGGTGACCCCGCGTTCGCGCAGCCGCAGCAGGGACTCGGGGAGGTGACCGGGGCAGACGTTCTCGGCCACGGCCTCGACCCAGTCGATGCCCGGCATGCGCTCCACGGCGTCCGCGATCTCCGGCCGCCAGCCGATTCCCGTACCGAGCCGCGTCATGGTCCCCTCCTTCATCGCCGACCCCCCGGCGTGGTGACCGGGATATGACCCCACCGGCCGGGCCCGAACCGCCGGCGACGCTCCTTCAGAGCAACATTTGAGGTTCGGCCGCGCACCGCCGCCCGGCCCGCCCGTCCCCGGGAAGTACGGGCGGCGGGCCCGCCCGGTTCAAAGGGAAGGCGCGACGGGGCCCGGTCGGGTCGAGATCGGTGACGGCGGCGCCGACGCCGTCACCGCGAGCGCAGCGCCGGATGTTCCGCGACCACCGTGCAGCTGCCCGGCGCGATCTCGGTGAACCCCGCGTCCCGCACCAGCGGCAGTCCGCTCGCGGTCAGCTCACGCCAGCGCCCGGGCTCCGCGGTGCGCACGGCCAGTGGGAAGCCCGCCTCGCGCCACGCCGACCGCTCCTCGTCGGACAGTTCCCACCAGGCGAGCTGCGCGCCGTGCCCGGCCTGCGCCATGGCCTTGCCCGCCGACATCTCCACCTCCGGGCTCATCCACAGCACCGGCACCCCCGGACCGGCCGGCGACGGCTCCCGCGGGTCGTCGAGATCGGTTCCCGACACCTGGAGCTTCGCCAGTTCCTTCGGCCACCCGTCCAACGGCACCGGCACGAACACCCGCACCTCGGCCCTCTCCCCGGTCACCGTGATCCCGGGCAGCTCCCCGGCCCGCCGCCACTCGGCCCCGCGGGCCCGCCGTACGACCTTGCGGATCCGGGCGTCCTGCCAGTCCCGTACGGCCTGCGCCCACTCGCCCTCCCCGCGGGCCCGCTCGTCGCTCAGGAGCACGAGGACGGCCCGGGCGGCCGTCTCGAGCGCGTCGGTGCGGCCGGGAGGGTCGGTCTTCTCCAACCGCACGACGAGCGGAAGGACGAACTGCGGTGCCTGATCGCGCGGATTCGGCTCGGTCTGGAAGGGGCTCTCACTCACCCGGCGCAGGGTACTGGACGGGCCGGCACGGCCGAGGGCGCCCCCGGCCCCCGGCCGGCCCCGACCGTCGCACGGCAGGAGCTCAGCCCGAGCAGGCCGTCCGCTGGGCCTCCTGCCACTCGCACACGGGGCACAACGTGATCCCCCGGTACGACTGCGGGTACTTTGTCGGCTTCCGGCACAGCACGCACTCCGCGTACGGCGGCGGCTCGGCCCCGGGCGGCCCGGCCGCGTCGATCAGACAGGGGGTGTCGTCGCCGTCGTCGCTCATGACCCCAGCGTACGAGAGCGGCGCGGGTCTCAGCGGCGGCCGCCCGCGGCGCCGATCAGCTCGGACACCTTCACGAACCGGTAGCCCCGGCGGCGCAGCTCGGGCACGATCGCGCGCACCGCCCGCTCGGTGACCGGGGCGGCGCTGCGCGTGCAGTGCATGACCACCACCGACCCAGGCCGCACGCCCTCCAGGACCTGCCGGGCCACCGCGTCCGCGTCGGTGGCGAAGGCGTCGCCGCTCACCACGTCCCACTGCACCGCCGTCACCCCGGTGCCGCTCACCGCGCGCAGCGCCTGCCCGTCGTAACAGCCGCCCGGGAAGCGGAAGTACGGCATCGCGTCCGGAACCCCGGCCGCGCGGAAGGCCGCGTACGCCCGCTCCACGTCCGCCCGCATCGCCTGGCGCTCCACGGTCGGCAGGCCGTAGCAGTCGTCGGTGAAGGCGTAGTGGCTGTAGGAGTGGTTGGCGACCTCGAAGAGCGGGTCCCGGCCGATGGCGCGGGCCTGGGCCGGATACTCCTCGGCCCACCGGCCGGTCATGAACACGGTCGCCGGCACCTTCAACGCCCTCAGGGCCGTGATCAGTTCGGGGTTGTCGAAGCGCTCACCGGCCGCCGCCCGCGCCCCCTGGTCCGCGGTCATGTCGGCGTCGAAGGTGAGGGCGACGGCCTTGTCGCGGCTGCGGGGCGCGTGCGCGAAGACGGGAACCCGGCCGGCCGGGCCCGGCGCGAGGGTGGGCGGCCGGGACGCGGCGGGCGTCGGACGGTCGGCGGAGGGCCGGGCGGCGGAGGGCCGGCCGGGGGCCGGGCGGGGATCGCGGGGGGCATGGGGGTCGCGGGGTGCCTCGACGGTGCCGCAGGCGGCGAGCACGGTACCGAGGAGACCGAGGACACTGAGGACACCGACGGCGGCGAGACGACGTACGGGAGGGATCATCGTATGAAGCTATGAGCGGTGAAGGCCCGATCGTGTGGAGACGTGCGCGCGCCTCGTGCCGCGTCACCCGCCCGGATCACCGGACCCGGTCACCGGACCCGGTCACTGGGTCCGGTGATCCGGGTCCGGTCACCGGCCTACCGGCGCCAGGGGCCCGTCACCGCGAACGTCGTCCCCGGCGTGTAGCAGTTGACGTACATCGTCCGGCCGTCGGGCGAGAAGGTGACGCCGGCGAACTCGCCCCACTCGGGCTCCTCCGGAGTGCCAGTGTTCTGGCGTCCGCGTGCCATCGCGTAGACCTCGCCGCCCCGCGTCACGCCGTAGACGTGCTGGGCACCGTCGCCGTCCTCGCAGACCATCAGGCCGCCGCTGGGGGCGAGGCAGATGTTGTCGGGGGACTCGCCCGGCAGCCGTACGTCCGTGTCCGGGCCGAAGACGATCACCAGGGTCAGCCGGCGGCGGGCCGGGTCGTAGCGCCAGATCTGGCCGAAGTGGTCGGCCGCCGAGCCGTCCGTGCCGCGGGCGAACGACGACACGAAGTACACGCACCGCCCGCCCCAGTAGCAGCCCTCCAGCTTCTGCGCGTGCGTGATGCCCCTCGGGCCGAAGTCCTGGAGCCTGACCGGGGTCCCGGCGGCCAGCGGGTCGGGTACGTCGACCCATTCGACGCCGTCGAAAGCCGCGCCCGTCTCCTGGACCGACGACAGGTCCGGTACGCCCGGTACGCGCATCGCCTGGAGCCGGCCGCCGGCGCGCAGCGAGCCCACGCCGCCCAGCGGCTTCTCGGGCAGGAAGCGGTAGAACAGGCCGAAGGGCTCGAGGAAGGCGTCCTCCGTCTCGTAGACGATCCCCAGGTGCGGGTCGACCGCGACCGCCTCGTGCTGGAAACGGCCCATCGCGGTCAGCGGGACCGCCCCGGTGCGGCGCGGGTCGGACGGATCGACCTCGAAGACGAAGCCGTGGTCCTTGGTGTAGCCGTTGGTGCCGGCCTTGTCCTCGGTCTCCTCGCAGGTCAGCCAGGTGTGCCACGGGGTGGGCCCGCCCGCGCAGTTGACGGCCGTACCGGCGATCGCGACCCGCTCGGCGAGCACCCGGTCGCCCGCGTCCAGCGTCAGGGCCGTGCAGCCGCCCTTGCCGACGGGGTCGTAGGTCAGGCCGTCCACGGTGGGGACCGCGTACCGGGCGGTGGGGCGGTTCTCGTGGTTGCGGACCAGGTGCACGCGGCCGTGGCGGCCGGGGAGGGCCGTCATGCCGTCGTGGTTCGAGGGGACCGGGCCCTCTCCCGAGCGCAGCGGCTCGCCCTCGCGGGACAGGACCCGGTAGCGGAAACCTTCCGGCAGGTCGAGCAGGCCGTGCGGGTCGGGCACGAGGGGGCCGTAGCCGCTGTGGCCGAGGTTCTGGGCGGCGGCGGCCGTGCCGGGGAAGAGTTCGGACAGTGCCCCGGAGAAGGCGATGCCCGCTCCCAGGGCACCGGAGCGGGCGAGGATCTGACGACGGGTCGCGGACATGGGGTGACCTTCCTGCTGGCGGACAGGGACGGTGACCCCGCCGTGTCTATCACCCGGCGCGCGCCCCGGGAACCACGCGCGTAGCTCGTGTCACCGCTCCACCGGTGGAGGAGACGGCGAGGGCGGGGGCTCGGCTCGCGGCGGTGGCTGGGGCTGTTGCTGGGCGCGCTCCAGGAAGCGCAGCAGTTCCACCGGGAACGGCAGCACGAGCGTGGAGTTCTTCTCGGCGGCCACCGCCACCACCGTCTGCAGGAGGCGGAGTTGGAGCGCCGAAGGCGTGCCCTCCATCTGCTGGGCCGCCTCGGCGAGCTTCTTCGACGCCTGCAGCTCCGCGTCCGCGTTGATGATCCGGGCCCGCCGCTCACGGTCGGCCTCCGCCTGACGGGCCATCGAGCGCTTCATGGTGTCGGGCAGCGACACGTCCTTGATCTCGACCCGGTCGATCTGCACACCCCAGCCCACCGCCGGGCTGTCGATCATCAGCTCCAGGCCCTGGTTGAGCTTCTCCCGGTTGGAGAGCAGGTCGTCCAGTTCGCTCTTGCCGATGATCGACCGCAGCGAGGTCTGCGCCATCTGCGAGACGGCGAAGCGGTAGTCCTCGACGTTGACGATCGCCGCCGCCGGGTCCACGACCCGGAAGTAGACGACCGCGTCGACCCGCACGGTCACGTTGTCCCGTGTGATGCCCTCCTGGGCGGGCACGGGCATCGTCACGATCTGGAGATTGACCTTGCGCAGCCGGTCGACGAGGGGCACCACCATGGTGAAGCCCGGCCTGCGGACCTCGCCCGCGACCCGGCCGAGCCGGAAGACGACCCCGCGCTCGTACTGCTTCACCACCCGGGCGCCCGCCACCACGTACGCGAACCCCGCGGCGCCGACCGCCGCGGCCGCCGTCAGCAGCTCCTCGACCATCACGACCTCCTCAGGCAGAGGTCCGACATGCCTGTCCTGCAAAGATAGGCCCGCCGCCGGGTCCGGGGCCACGTGCGGGGTCCCGGAACCGACGGCGGGCAGGGGGGCGAGTCCTCGGTGAGCCTGGTCCTACGCGGCCATGGTGACCCGCACCGGTTCGGTGCCGGCGTCGCTGTGCCGGGCCGCCCAGTTCTCCAGCGCCGTACGGCAGGCGTGGTCGAGGTGGTGCAGACCGGAGAGGTCCAGCTCGACCGGACGGTCCTGCGGCAGGGCCTCCAGACTGTCCAGGATCTTCGGCAGCCGCAGGAAGGTCGCGTTGCCCGACAGGTACGCCTGGACGGGTCCGGCGCCCTTGTCGACGACCTCCATCCTGATGTGCGAGGCCTCCCAGGCCGTCTTGACCACCGCCAGCGCGAGACCGATCAGGACGCCCTCGAACATGCTGACCGCGACGATCGACACGGCGGTGACGACCAGGATCAGCGCCTCGCCCCGGTGCTCGCGCCACAGCGACACGATCGACCGGACGGGGATGAGCTTGGCCCCCGCGTGCACCAGGATGCCCGCGAGCGCCGGGAGGGGTATGTAGGCCAGCACGTTCGGCAGGAGCGCCGCGAACAGCAGCAGCCAGACGCCGTGCAGCACCCGGGCCGCCTTGGTGCGCGCGCCCGCCTGCACGTTGGCCGCGCTGCGCACGATCACCGCGGTCATCGGCAGGGCACCGAGCGCACCGCAGACGGTGTTGCCCGCGCCCTGCGCGATGAGCTCCCTGTCGTACTCGGTGCGCGGCCCGTCGTGCAGCCGGTCCACCGCCGCCGCGCTGAACAGCGACTCGGCGGACGCGATCAGCGTGAACGCCACGATCGTGCCGAGCAGACCGACGCCGGCCACCCCGCCGAGGACGTCCAGGGACGGCGGCTGGATCGAGCCGAGCAGGCCCTGCACCTCGACGGTGGCCACCGGCAGGTCCAGCACCAGTGCGGCGAGTGTGGCGAGACCGACGGCGGCGAGCTGGCCGGGCACCGTGCGAACCTTCGCCGGCAACCGCTTCCACACCACGAGGACGGCGACGGTGCCGGCGCCCAGGGCGAGCGAGGCGAGCGCGGCGGTGCTGCCGAAGGCGTCCACGAGAGCCGCCGGCAGCCCGGCGATCTTCTCCAGGCCGGACGCGGGGGCCTTGGTGCCGACCAGCGAGTACAGCTGGCCGGCGATCAGCACCAGGCCGATCCCGGCCAGCATGCCCTCGACGACGGATACCGAGATGGCCCGGAACCAGCGCCCCAGTCTCAGGGCGCCCATCGCGATCTGGAGCACGCCGGTGGCGAGCACGATCACACCGAGCACGGGCAGCCCGAACTCCTGGACGGCCTCGAAGACCAGCACGGTCAGACCGGCCGCCGGTCCGGACACCTGGAGGCTGCTGCCGCGCATCAGGCCGGTGACGATGCCGCCGACTATGCCGGTCACGAGCCCCAGCTCGGCCGGGGCACCGGAGGCCACGGCCACGCCGACGCACAGCGGCAGCGCGACCAGGAAGACGACGAGGGAGGCGGTGAAGTCCTCCTTGAGGTGGGGGAACCTGGTCATCGGGGTCCTCACAGGGCCTCGAAGGAGTCGGTGTCGACGCGGTGTTCGCGCACGGCACCGGTGTGCACCTCGTAGTACCAGCCGCGCACCCGCAGCCGGCCGTCCGCGAGCCGCTTCTCCACGCACGGGTAGGAGCGCAGCCGCAGCAGCTGCGCGAGGACGTGGTGCTGCACGGCCTGCGCGACGGCCGGGTCGCCGGCGTCGGCGGCCGCGGGTTCGCCGGCCGCGTGCGCGAGCCAGGCGCGCACGGCCGGGACGGCGTCGAGGTCGTCGCCGCGCACGAGTGCGCCGACGGCACCGCAGTGCGAGTGACCGCAGACGACGACGTCCTGGACGCCGAGCACCTCCACGGCGTACTCGATGGTGGCGGCCTCGCCGGTCGGGGGGTTGGAGACGTAGGGGGGAACGATGTTGCCCGCGGTGCGCAGCTCGAACAGCTGGCCGGGGCGGGCGCCCGTGATCAGGGCGGGAACGACCCGCGAGTCGGAGCAGGTGATGAACAGGACGTCGGGGGACTGGCCCTCTGCGAGCTTGGCGAACTCCTCAGGGCGCTGTCCGAACGTACGGGCGTTGTCGATGAGGGGCTGCATGACGTGGTGATTCCTCCTGGCGCGCGGTGGGGTGCGCGTCGGACGTGCAGGACAGGTGGGGGAACTGCTGTTCTGCTCCGCTTCGGCGGCGGAAGACCGCTCTCGGCAGCGGATGGCCGCTCTCAGCAGCGGAAGACCTGGAGGGCCGCCGGGGAGTGGGCCGCCGAGGATCTCGACCAGTGCTGGTGGGGGCCGGCCGGGCCGGCGGCCCGGTGCCCGGCCGTCGGGTCCGGGACCGGCCGGGGGCGCTCGGACTGCTGCGGCGCCGGATCGGCGGTGACGGTGGCGCGGTGCCGGTCGCGCAGGCGCAGGGGATCGAAGGGTTTCCCGGACCGGCCGCAGGGGCGGGGAGAGGAGATCTCGTCGCGCGCGGGCGTTGCGGAGAGCTTGATTCCGGACTGAGCCTTGGCCTCGACGTGACGGGCCGTGTGCGCGTGTGCGAAGGAAGGGGCGAGTGTGAAGAACGGTAACGCGAGCAGGGTGGCGACGAGGAGCGAAACCACGGTCCCGGCCGTCGTACCTCGGAACATGCGCCCCCTCCCGGCCGTTTCATGCCTCTAGTCCGGACCAACGGTTGGTCAACCACTGGTCAAGAAACACGTTAACCCTGCAAAGTTGTTTGCAGGGTTAACTCCACGTTTCGAGACCAACTGCGCCTCAAAAACGAGGGTGGAGTGGCGCGAACCGGCCCCCGGCGGGGGCGGGCGGACGCTCAGGCGGGCTCGACGAGCCGCTTGGCGTCGCGGGCCAGCGCGGTGAGGCGGGAGATCGCCCGGAAGTACTTCTTGCGGTAACCGCCGTTCAGCATCTCGTCGCTGAACAGGCGGTCGAACGGCAGTCCGGAGGCCAGCACCGGGACCTCGCGGTCGTACAGCCGGTCGGCGAGGACGACCAGGCGCAGTGCCGTGGACTGGTCGGGGACCGGCTGGACGTCGGTGAGGCAGACCGCTTTCAGGCCATCGGTCAGCGCGCCGTAGCGGCTGGGGTGGACCCGGGCGAGGTGGTCGAGCAGGCGCGGGAAGTCGTCGAGCGAGGACCCGGCGGTGGCGTACGCCGCCTTCGTCACCTGTTCCTCGGAGTACGGCGCCGGCGCCTCGGGCAGACCGCGGTGGCGGTAGTCCTCGCCGTCGATGCGCAGGGCGCGGAAGTGCGCGGACAGTCCCTGGATCTCCCGGAGGAAGTCGGCCGCCGCGAACCGGCCCTCGCCGAGTTTGCCCGGCAGGGTGTTGGAGGTGGCCGCGAGGGCGACGCCCGCCTCGACCAGCTTGCCGAGCAGCGTCGAGACCAGGACGGTGTCGCCCGGGTCGTCCAGTTCGAACTCGTCGATGCACAGCAGCCGGTGGCCGGAGAGGGTCCGTACCGTCTGCTGGAAGCCGAGGGCGCCCACCAGGTTCGTCAGTTCGACGAAGGTGCCGAACGCCTTGAGCGCGGGCTCGGCCGGGGTTGCGTGCCACAGCGACGCCAGCAGGTGCGTCTTGCCGACGCCGTACCCGCCGTCCAGGTAGACGCCGCGCGGGCCGGCCGGGACCTTCGGGGCCTTCGCCCGGCCGAGGCCCAGGAACCCCCGTCTGGCGGAACCGACGGCGTGCGCCCCGCCGAGACCCGCGGCGAAGCCCTCCAGGACCTCCACCGCCCGCGTCTGGCTGGGCTGGTTCGGGTCGGGGAGGTAGGTGCTGAAGCGCACCGAGTCGAACCGGGGCGGCGGCACCATCTCCGCGACCAGCCGGTCCGCGGGGACACGCGGCTCGCGGGCGCAGAGGGACACGGGGGCCGCGCCGGCTGTCGGGTCGAGGCCGGGGGCGGGGGCGGGATGGGAGGACGACACGGTTCCCCATGGTAAGCGCCGTGCCAGACTGCCTGGCATGC
This sequence comes from Streptomyces sp. NPDC048734, assembly GCF_043198675.1. Classification (NCBI taxonomy): domain Bacteria; kingdom Bacillati; phylum Actinomycetota; class Actinomycetes; order Kitasatosporales; family Streptomycetaceae; genus Streptomyces; species Streptomyces sp. NPDC048734. The sequence continues at coordinate 47,296 of NZ_JBICUZ010000020.1, forward strand.
GACGGCTGTTCCCTGTGACCGACCAGACAGTGGCCGACACCCCGGGCGAGGGAGGTGCGGCGGCAAAGGCCCGTGAGTGGAGCCTCGGCGAGATCGCCGACGCCTACGCCTATCCGGAGCCCGGCCCCGGCGGGCCCGTGCCCTGGCTGCGCGCCAACATGGTCTCCACGCTCGACGGGGCCGCCCAGCACGACGGGCGCTCCCAACCCATCTCCCACCCGGCCGACATGCGCGTTTTCGGCACCCTGCGGGCGCTCGCCGACGTGGTGATCGTCGGTGCCGAAACGGTACGCCGGGAGCAGTACCGCCCGGCACGCGCGCGTGCGGAGTTCGCGGCGCGGCGGGAGGCGGCCGGGCAGGGCGCCGCCCCGGCGATCGCGATCGTCAGCGCCGGCCTGGACCTGGACTTCTCGCTGCCCCTCTTCACCTCCCCGCTGGTCCCGACCCTGGTCCTGACCGGCGCGGCGGCGGCCCCCGACCGGGTCGCGGCGGCCGAGGAGGCGGGCGCCCGGGTGGTGACCGCCGGGGACGGAACGGGCGTCGACCCGGCGCGGGCCGTCCGGGCCCTCGCCGCCCTCGGGCACACCCGGCTGCTCACCGAGGGCGGTCCCCGGCTGCTCGGGCAACTGGTGGCCGCCGGGGTGCTCGACGAGCTGTGCCTGACCCTCTCCCCGATGCTCACCGCGGGCGGCGCGCAGCGCATCGCGGGCGGACCGGAGGTGGCCGTTCCGCGACGGTTCGCCCTGGTGTCCCTCCTGGAGGAGGACGGGTTCCTCTTCAGTCGGTACGGGAGGCTCTGACATGGCAGGTGGAAGGGGGTGTGGCGGGGCGGCGCCGGGGAAAAAGGGGGCAGCGCCCCTGGGAGCCGAATTGGTCGGAATCTTCCGTTCCGGTTAGCTCCGGGCGGGCAGACTAGGACACGCAGACCCCGTGCGAACACGGGGAAGGACGGTTTCCGCAAGGCCCTGAACGGCCCGCGGAGGACTGAGGGCCACGGGGGTCCTCGAAGGAGAATGAGGCGCTGGTGTTCACAAGCGTTTTGATGATCGAGAAGGCCCTGACGTCCGCCGACGTGGAGTTCGTCACCACTTTGCACGGTGACGAACCGGTCTCGTTCCACGTACTGCTCCAGCCGCGCGGCGACCAGGCGGACCGCTTGCTGCGGGCCATCGACGACGTCGCGCTCGGCGAGCTGGACGAGGCGGCGAAGGAGGGTGAGACGCCCGAGGGCGACGAGGCCAAGGGGTTCGGGGTCCGGGCCCTGGACGTGTCCCTGCAGGCCCTGCACGCCGCCGGCAACGAGGCGGTGGGGCGGCTGGTGGAGGACCACCCGCTGGACGCGCTGAAGACGCTCGTCGAGGAGACCGGGGCGGACGAGGTGATCGTCCTGACCGATCCGCACTACGTGGAGGAGTTCTTCCACCGCGACTGGGCGTCGCGAGCGCGTCACAAGGTGGGGGTGCCGGTGCTGAAGCTGTTCTCGCACAGCAAGGCGTGACCGCGGTGTGACTGCCGTCGGCCGGACGGGTGGTGCGCCGTGGGGGCGCGGGTGGTCGGGCGGCCGGCGGTCGTCCGTGGCCGGTCGCGCAGTTCCCCGCGCCCCTGGGGCGGCCTGTCGTGCGCCGCGGTCGGTCTCGGCCGGTTGCCCGCGCCCCTGAGGTGGATGCGGTGCGCCTCGGCCGAAGGGCGGGGGCGTTCACCGTGCCCCTGGTCGGGTGTGGTCGGTTCGCGGAATAGGGTGGGGGCGTCACCGTCGTACCGCATCTGGGAGAGACACGCATGGCACCCGGCCTTCCTTCCGCCATGGACCGACCGCACTTCATCGGCATCGGCGGGGCCGGGATGTCCGGGATCGCCAAGATCCTGGCCCAGCGCGGGGCCGAGGTGGCCGGCAGTGACGCCAAGGAGTCGGCGACCGCCGAGGCGCTGCGGGCGCTCGGGGCGACCGTGCACATCGGGCACGCCGCGGAGCACCTCGCCGACGACGCCAGCTGCGTCGTCGTGTCGTCGGCGATCCGCGCGGACAACCCCGAGCTGGCCCGCGCCGCCGAGCTGGGCATCCCGGTGGTCCACCGCTCGGACGCCCTCGCCCGGCTGATGGACGGCCTGCGGCCGATCGCGGTCGCCGGCACGCACGGCAAGACCACCACCACCTCCATGCTCGCGGTCTCGCTGTCCGAGCTGGGCCTGAACCCCTCGTACGCCATCGGCGGCGACCTGGACGCGCCCGGCTCCAACGCGCTGCACGGCGACGGCGAGATCTTCGTCGCCGAGGCCGACGAGTCCGACCGCAGCTTCCACAAGTACGCCCCCGAGGTCGCGATCGTCCTCAACGTGGAGCTGGACCACCACGCCAACTACGCGTCGATGGACGAGATCTACGAGTCCTTCGAGACGTTCGCCGGGAAGATCGTGCCCGGCGGCACGCTGGTGATCTCCGCCGACCACGAGGGCGCGCGGGAGCTGACCCGGCGGGTCGAGGGCGTGCGGGTGGTGACGTACGGGGAGGCCGAGGACGCCGACGTACGCGTGCTGTCGGTGGTGGCCCAGGGACTGAAGAGCGAGGTCACCGTCCTGCTCGACGGGCAGGAGCTGACCTTCGCGGTCTCCGTGCCCGGCCGCCACTACGCGCACAACGCCGTCGCCGCGCTGGTCGCCGGCGTCTCGCTCGGGATCCCGGCCGCCGAGCTGGCGCCCGCCCTGGCCGCCTACACCGGCGTCAAGCGCCGCCTCCAGCTCAAGGGCGAGGCGGCCGGCGTGCAGGTCGTCGACTCCTACGCGCACCACCCGACGGAGATGACGGCCGACCTGGAGGCGATGCGCGCCGCGGGCGACGCCCGCATCCTCGTCGTCTTCCAGCCGCACCTGTTCTCCCGCACCCAGGAGCTGGGCAAGGAGATGGGACAGTCGCTGGCCCTCGCGGACGCCTCCGTCGTCCTCGACATCTACCCCGCCCGCGAGGACCCGATCCCCGGCGTGACCAGCGAGCTGATCATCGACGCCGGCCGGGCGGCGGGCGCCGCCGTGACCCCGGTGCACGACAAGGACGAGGTGCCCTCCGTGATCGCGGGAATGGCCGGGCCCGGTGATCTCGTTCTCACCATGGGCGCGGGCGACGTGACGGACCTGGGCCCGCGCATCCTGGACCGTCTCGCACAGAAGTAGAGGGGTTGGCCTTCATGTCGTACGACGTCGAAAAGCCCGACGAGCAGTGGCGGGCGGAACTGACCCCGGCCGAGTACGCCGTGCTGCGCCGGGCCGGTACGGAGCCCGCGTTCACCGGTGAGTACACCGACACGAAGACGACCGGTGTCTACTCCTGTCGGGCCTGCGGCGCCGAACTGTTCACCTCTGAAACCAAGTTCGAGTCCCACTGCGGCTGGCCGTCCTTCTTCGACCCGAAGGACACCGACGCGGTGGAGCTGATCGAGGACCGCTCGCACGGCATGGTGCGGACCGAGGTGCGCTGCGCGCGCTGCGGCTCGCACCTCGGCCACGTCTTCGAGGGGGAGGGCTATGCCACCCCCACCGACCAGCGGTACTGCATCAACAGCATCTCGCTGCGGCTGACGCCGGCCGAGGGCTGACACCCACCGGCACCCCGCGCCTGCCCGCACCCCGCGCCCGCCGCCCCTCACAGCACCTTCCGCTGCACGAGCGCCGAGAGCACCAGCATCCCCGGCCAGCAGGGGGAGCCAGACCGTCAGGACGCGATAGCCGATGACGGTGGTCGTGGCCAGGGCGAGGGGAGTGCCGTCCGGCCGGTTCCCGCCGCCCGCGCGTCCACCGGCCACGGCGGCGGCCGCGGTCGGTGGACGCGCGGGCGGCGGGCGGTGCGAACCCGGCGGGCGGGCCCTGAACGGGGAGGGGACGGGGGAGACGTTCCCCTCCGGTGTGACGGTGCGGTGTCCGCGAGCCGACGGTGTGCGGGCGGAGGGGCGACCGCGGTGCTGCGGGATCTCTGCCCGCCGCTCGGGCCGCTCATCCACGGGTCGGCGGCGGTACCCGGGCCGCTCATCCACGGGGCGGGCGGCGGGACTCGGCCCGTGCGGCGGCCCCGTGCCTCACCGGAGAGGTCGCAGGGGCAGCGCGAGGGTGAAGACCGTGCGCGCCGGGTCGTCGTCCAGGTCGAGGGTTCCTCCGTGGGCCTCGACCAGGGAGCGGGCCACCGCCAGGCCGAGGCCGCTGCCGCCGCGGTCGCGGCTGCGGGCCTTGTCGACGCGGTAGAAGCGGTCGAAGACGCGGTCGCGGTCGCCGGGCGGGATGCCGGGACCCTCGTCGGCGACGCGCACCCGCACCGTGTGCGCGGCCACCGACACCTCCACCGAGACCGGGGTGCCGGGCGGGGTGTGCACGGCCGCGTTGGTGAGAAGGTTGTCCAGGACCTGCCGGACGCGCTGCGGGTCCAGCGGCAGCCGTACCGACGCCGGGCCCGGCGCCACCGCCAGCGGACGGTCGGGGTGACCCGCGCGGAACGCGTCGGCCGCCTGCTCGACCAGCTCCACCAGGTCCGCGTCCTCCGTCCGCAGCGGGGTCTCCACCTCCGCCGCGTCCAGCCGCGCCAGCAGCAGGAGGTCGTCGAGGAGCACGCCCATGCGGGCGGCCTCGGCGCGCAGCCGGGCCAGGTGCCTGTCCCGTTCCCCGGGCTCGTTGGCGGCCGCGTACTGGAAGAGGTCCGCGTAGCCGCGCACGGACATCAGCGGGGTGCGCAGTTCGTGCGAGGCGTCCGCGACGAAACGGCGCAGCCGCTGCTCGGCCTCGGCGCGCACCGCGAGGGAGTCGTCGATGTGCTCCAGCATCGTGTTGAACGCGGTGCGCAGCTCCTCCACCTCCGGCCCGCCGCCGGGGGCGTCGGCCCGCACGTGCAGCCGCGACGCCGACTCGGTGAGGTCGTGCGAGGCGATGCCGTGCGCGGTGTGCGCCATGTCGCTCAGCGGCTTCAGGCCGCGCCGCAGCAGCGCCCGCCCGGCCACCACCAGCCCCAGCAGCGCCAGGCCGAAGGCGACGACCTGCACGGTGACGAGCCGCTCGATCGTGTCCTCGACGCCCTTCAACGGTGCCGCGCTGACCAGCACCACCCCGGGCCGGACCTCGCAGGCCCGCAGCCGGTACACGCCCTCGCCGTCGAGCCGCACGGTGCGCAGCAGCTCGGTGTCCGAGCGCGCCATCGCCTCGGCGAACCGGGTGAGGGGGCGGATGTCGTGCGGGATGTCGGCGGGCCGGCGCAGCACGGCCGAGCCGCCCGACACGTCGTACACCGCGGAGAACCAGCCCCAGTACGGCTTCTGCGTCACCGTGCCGTGTGCCGCGGCGTCCTCGGACTGCACGGTCTGGACGACCTTCATCTGGTAGCCCAGCTGGTGCTCCAGATAGTCGCGCATGTACGCCGTCAGGGCTGCGCCGACCACCGCGAACACCACCAGCGACAGCGCGCCCAGGCCGAGCGCGAGCCGGGTGCCGAGCCGCAGCCTGCGGTACACCTCCCGGGCCCGGCTGATCACTCGGCGGCCTGCCGGATGACGTACCCGAACCCGCGCACCGTCCGGATCAGCGGCTCGCCCGTCGCGTCGAGCTTGCGGCGCAGCCGGCTGACCACCAGCTCCACCACGTTGGAGCGGCCGCCGAAGCCGTACTCCCACACGTGGTCGAGGATCTGCGCCTTGGTGAGGACCGTCGGCGACTTGCGCATCAGGTAGCGCAGCACCTCGTACTCGGTCGGGGTGAGCGTCAGCGTGCTGTCGCCGCGCCGCACCTCACGGGTGTCCTCGTCCATCGACAGGTCCCCCACCCGCAGCACCGACCGCTGGAACGCCGGGCCCGAGCTGCGGCGCAGCACGGTCCGCAGCCGGGCCATCAGTTCCTCGACCGCGAACGGCTTGACCAGGTAGTCGTCACCGCCGCGGGTGAGCCCCGCGACCCGGTCGGCGACCCCGTCACGGGCGGTCAGGAACACCACCGGCACCATCGTCCCGGAGCGGCGCAGCCGGTCCAGGATGCCGAAACCGTCGATGTCGGGCAGCATCAGGTCGAGCACCACGATGTCCGGACGGAACTCCGCGGCGCGCCGCAGAGCCTCCTCGCCCGTGTTCGCGGTGACCGCGTCCCAGCCCTCGTAGCGGGCGACCGTCGCGACGAGGTCGGCGATCGGCGGATCGTCGTCCACCACCAGGAGTCGTACTTTTTCCACTCGCTCATACTGCGTCACGCGCTCCGCGGCACCGGGCCCCGGAGGCCGCCGGACCGACATCGATATCCTCTTGAAAGTTGTACGACAGGGTATCGACAGCAACGGGCGGCAAAGCTCGGTGTCCTGAGGACCCGATCAAGGAGTTTCCGTCCGTGACGACCGTCCAGTCGCCCCCCGTACCCCCCACCACGGCGATACGCCCCGCGGTCGTGGCCCGCACCGCTCTGTACGCCGTGCCGGCCGCGAACGCGGTCGTCGTGACCCTCTTCGCCGTCCAGGCCGGCTTCGCCTCCAACGCCCTGCTCGTGCTCGGCCGCTTCGCCGGCCTCTACGCCGCCCTGCTGATGGCGTTCCAGCTGCTGCTGGTCGCCCGGCTGCCCTGGCTGGACCGCCGCATCGGCATGGACCGGCTCACGAACTGGCACCGCTGGACCGGCTTCGGCCTGTTGTGGACGCTGCTCGGGCACGTCGTCCTCGTCACCTTCGGCTACGCCCGGTCCTCCACCATGGACCCGGTCAGCCAGCTCGTCGACCTCGCCGAGACCGTCGAGGGCGTGTTCCGCGCGGTCGTCGCCTTCGGCCTGATCCTCGTCGTCGGCGGCGTCTCCGCCCGCTGGGCCCGCCGCCGGCTGGCCTACGAGACCTGGCACTTCATCCACCTCTACACCTACGTCGCCGTGGTGCTGGCCTTCACCCACCAGGTCGCCGCCGGTACGACGTTCACCACGTCGTCCGCCGCCACGGCGTACTGGTACACCCTGTGGGGCGTCGCCCTCGGCTCGGTGTTCACGGGCCGGCTCGCGCTGCCGCTGTACCGCAACCTGCGCCACGGACTGCGCGTCGAGGCCGTCGTCCCCGAGTCCGACAACGTGGTCTCCGTGTACGTCACCGGCCGCGACCTGGACCGGCTGCCGGCCCGCGCCGGCCAGTTCTTCCTGTGGCGGTTCCTCACCAGGGACCGCTGGTGGCAGGCCAACCCGTACTCCCTGTCCGCCGCGCCCGACGGCCGCCACCTGCGCCTGACCGCCAAGGCCGCCGGCGAGGGCTCCGCGGCACTGCGGCACCTGAGGCCCGGCACCCGCGTCTTCGCCGAGGGCCCCTACGGCGCCTTCACCGCGATGCACCGCACCCGGCCGGACGCCGTGCTGATCGCCGGCGGCGTCGGCGTCACCCCCGTCCGCGCCCTGCTGGAGGAACTGCACGGCCACGCCGTCGTCATCCACCGCGTCGGCTCCGAACGGGACGCCGTGCTCCACGACGAGCTGCGCGACCTCGCCCGTCTCAAGGGCGCCGAACTGCACCTGGTCACCGGGCCGCCCGTGCCCGACCGGCTGGCCCCCGGCGAACTGCTGCGCCTCGTGCCGGACATCGTCGGCCGGGACGTGTTCCTGTGCGGACCGCCCCCGATGATGAACGCCGTCCTGGGCACCCTGCGCGCGCTGGGCGTGCCCCGGACGCAGATCCACTTCGAGCGCTTCAGCCTGGCGGGATGAGAGAGACATCGTGAAACGAGCACTGCCTGTCCTGGTCCTGTCCGTCGTCGGACTCGTCCCCGTCTGGCGCTACGAGCCGTCGACGGGAACCGCGTCCACGGAGGTCGCCGCACCGGCGTCGACGCCCTCCGTCCCGTCCGCCACCTCGTCCTCCGGCGCCGTCGTCGTCGCGGGCACGACCGTGCGCACCGAGAAGGGCGACGTGCAGGTGGAGGTCACCTTCGAGGGGGAGGAGATCACCGCGGTGCGGATGCTGAAGCAGCCGGACCACCCGCAGACGACGGCGGCCGTGCCGACGCTGGTCTCGGAGACGCTGGAGGCGCAGAGCGCGGACATCGACACGGTGTCCGGCGCGACGCTCACCAGCGAGGGCTACAAGGAGTCCCTCCAGGCCGCGATCGACGCGAAGAGCGCCTGACGTGCACCGCGTCGAACACGTGATGGGCTTCCCGGTCTCCCTGCGCGTCGACGGCCCGGACGGACTCGAGGCCGTCGACGGCCCGGACGACGCCGGCGTGGTGGCCGAGGCCGCGGACGCCGTGTTCGCGTGGCTGCGCGAGGTCGACGAACGGTTCAGCCCGTTCCGGGCGGCCAGCGAGGTGTCCCGGTACGGGCGGGGCGAGTTGCCCGCCTCCGGGCTCAGCGCGGACCTCGTGGAGATCCTCGACCTGTGCGAGCGGTACCGGGTCGCCACCGGCGGCGCCTTCGACGCCCGGCTGCCGGGGCGGGGGTTCGACCCCTGCGCGATCGTGAAGGGCTGGTCGGTGCAGCGGGCCGCGGAGCGGCTGGCCGCCGCCGGGGCGGGACGGTTCTGCCTCAACGCCGGGGGCGACGTCGTCGTCCGCGGAGGCCCGTGGCGGGTGGGCGTACGGCACCCGGAGATCGCCGACAGGCTCTGCACGGTACTGGAGCTGACCGACGGGGCCGTCGCGACCTCCGCGCGCTACGAACGCGGCGACCACATCGTCGACGGGCGCACCGGGCGGCCGGCGACCGGACTGCTGTCCGTCAGCGTCGTGGCGGCGACGCTGACGGAGGCGGACGCGGTGGCGACCGCCGCCTTCGCGATGGGCGCGGCGGGCGTCGAGTGGGCGGCGGGCCTGCCGGGGTGCGAGGTGTACGCCGTGGACGCGGGGCGAACCGTCCTGCGCACGGCAGGGTTCCCGTCCGTGGGGATGGATGCGGGGGCGGCGTGAGCGTGGGGGTGGGAGTGTCGGTCGTCGCGGTCTGGGCACTGGGGTGGGGAGCGGCGGCGGCCTGCTGATCTGGTGAGGGTCCGTCGGATGGCCGCCCCGCCCGTCAGAACCCCCGCAACACAAGCGGTCTAGACTCTCCCCGCAACGGCTCGGAACGTGCGTGGTCGAGAGCGGGCAGACACGGCCAGACCCGAAGGGTGTTCGGCGCTTTGATACGGATAGATTCAGTCACCAAGCGATATCCGGACGGAACGGTGGCGGTCGATCGCCTCTCCCTCGAGATACCGGACCGTGCCATCACCGTCCTCGTCGGCCCCTCGGGATGCGGCAAGACGACGACCCTGCGCATGATCAACCGGATGGTCGAGCCGAGCGAGGGCAGCATCCTCATCGACGGCGTCGACAGCCGCCGGCAGCCGGTCAACACCCTGCGCCGTTCGATGGGTTACGTCATCCAGAACGCCGGGCTCTTCCAGCACCGCACGATCGTCGACAACATCGCCACCGTGCCGCGACTGCTCGGCTGGAGCAAGGACAAGTCCCGCGCCCGCGCCCGTGAGTTGATGGACCGCGTCGGTCTCGACGCCTCGCTCGCCAAGCGCTACCCCTACCAGCTCTCCGGCGGACAGCAGCAGCGCGTCGGCGTCGCGCGCGCCCTCGCCGCCGACCCGCCCGTCCTGCTGATGGACGAGCCGTTCTCCGCCGTCGACCCCGTCGTCCGCAAGGGACTCCAGGACGAACTCCTGCGTATACAGGAAGAGTTGGGCAAGACCATCGTCTTCGTCACGCACGACATCGACGAGGCCGTCAAGATCGGCACGATGGTCGCCGTCCTGCGCACCGGTGGCCGGCTCGCCCAGTTCGCGCCGCCCGCCGAACTCCTGTCGAGCCCCGCCGACGCGTTCGTCGAGGACTTCCTCGGCGCCGACCGCGGCATCCGGCGCCTGTCGTTCTTCTCCTCCGCGGGGCTGGACCTGCTGACCGCGCCGATCGTCGCCGTCGACGCCTCCGCGGAGCAGATCGCCGCCCGCGCCGACGCCGGCGCGCCCTACCTCCTCGTCACCGACGTCGATGGCAGGCCCCTCGGCTGGAGCCGTCCGGACCGACTCACCGCGGGCCACGTCGACGTGGGCCGACTGCTGTCCCACGGGCGGCCGTTCGTCGCAGGACGGGACTCGCTGCGGGCCGCCCTCGACTGCGCCGTGCTCTCGCCCACCGGCTGGGCGGTCGCCGTGGACGGCGAGGGGCGGGCGGCCGGGGTCGTCTCCCAGCAGGCCATCGGCGAGGCGATCCGCGGCGCCCACGAGGACAGCGCCGGCCGGCCCAAGGCCCTGCGATGAACGGCTTCTTCGACATCCCCAGCGACCTCCAGCACAGCTGGTGGGGACTGATCGGACTGCACCTGCGCGAGGCACTGCTGCCCGTCCTGGCCGGCCTGCTGCTCGCCCTCCCGCTCGGCCAGCTCTGCGTGCGCCTGCGCTGGTTGTACGCGCCGGTGCTGTGGGTGACCACCGTGCTGTACGCCATCCCGTCGCTGGCCTTCTTCGTCGTGCTCATCGACTACACCGGCCAGACCGAGCTGACCGTGATGATCCCGCTGACCGTCTACAGCCTGGTCGTCCTGGTCCCCGCCATCGTCGACGCGGTGCGCTCGGTTCCGCAGGAGACCCTCGCCGCGGCCACCGCCATGGGTTTCGGGCCGGTGCGCCGCTACCTCCAGGTCCAGCTGCCGATCGCCGTGCCCGCGATCATCGCCGGGCTGCGGGTGGCCACCGTGTCCAGCATCAGCCTCGTCAGCGTCGGCACCCTCATCGGCAACCAGGGCGCCCTCGGCAACCTCCTGCACGACGCCACCATCTACAACCGTCCCGAACTCGCCTGGAACGCCGTCATCACCATGGCCGTCCTGGCGATGCTCGCCGACGCCGCGCTGGTCGGCGTGCGCGTCCTGCTCACCCCGTGGATGCCGAGCGGCGCCGGACGCCGTACGACGCCCCGGTCCGCCGGGCCCCGGCCCGTGCCGGCCGAACCCGCCATCGAGGACGCAGCCCGGTGAACGTACTCCACTTCGTCAGCGCCTTCTTCGGCGACAGCGCCCACTGGCAGGGCTACGACGGCATCCCCACCCGCCTGGGCGAGCACCTCGGGTACACCCTGGAAGCGCTCGGCCTGGCCGCCCTGATCGGACTGCCGGTCGGCCTGCTCACCGGTCACTACGGCCGCGGCGGCAACGTCCTCTCCCTGATCGCCACCGCCGGACGGGCCCTGCCCACCTTCGGTCTGCTGGTGCTGATGACGATGCTGATCGGCTTCGGCATGCTGCCCGTGATGATCCCGCTGGTCGTCCTCGCCGTCCCGCCCGTGCTGGTCACCACCTACGAGGCGATGCGCTCCGTCGACCCGTCCCCGGTGGACGCCGCGCGGGGCATGGGCATGGCCGAGACCCGGATCCTGCTCCAGGTGGAGCTCCCCGTGGCCCTCCCGCTGGTCCTGGGCGGGCTGCGCTCGGCCGCCATCCAGATCGTCTCCACCGCCACCATCGCCGCCTACGTCAGCCTCGGCGGCCTCGGCCGCTACATCATCGACGGCCTCTACCAGCGCGACTACGAGAAGGTCGTCGGCGGCGCCACCCTCACCGCCGGCATGGCCCTGGCCACCCTGGCCGTGTTCTGGGCGGTCACCAAGGTGACGGTGTCACCGGGGGTGCGCAGGAGCGCGTAGCGCCCGGCTCCGGTTGTCCCGCCGGTGCCTGTTCCCCGGCCGGGGCGAACCGCCCGGGCCGGGGCGGCCGTCACCCCTGCGACCGGGGCGAGGCCGCCGCCGCGGGCGCCGCGCCCCGGCCGCGCCGCCGCTCCCGGCGCGCGACCGCGGCCGTCACCCCTGCGACCGGGCCAGCGCCTGCTCCAGGACCACCAGCAGCGCGTCCCGCACCGAGCCGCGCTCGCGGGCGTCGAAGACCAGGACCGGGACGCCCTCGGACACGTCGAGGGCCCAGCGGACCTCGTCCAGGCCGTGCTCGACCCGGCCGTCGAAGGCGTTCACCGCCACGGCGAACGGGATCTGCTTGTGCTCGAAGTAGTCGACGGCGGCGTAGCAGTCGTCGAGGCGGCGGGTGTCGACGATGACGAGGCCGCCGACCGCGCCCTCCACGATGTCGTCCCACATGAAGCCGAACCGCTCCTGTCCCGGCGTGCCGAACAGGTACAGCTTCAGGGTCGGGTCGATGGTGATGCAGCCGAAGTCCATCGCGACCGTGGTGGTGGTCTTGCGCGGGGTGTGGCTGAGGTCGTCCACCCCCGCCGCCACCTCGGTGATGGCGGCCTCGGTGGTCAGCGGCTCGATCTCGGAGATCGAGCCGACGGCGGTGGTCTTGCCCACGCCGAAGCCGCCCGCGATCACCAGTTTCACCGGCAGCGGCGGCCGTACGGCGGCCTGACCGGCGAAACGGCCGACAAGCGGTTCAGTCGGAGTCACGGAGTACCCCCCGGGAGTCGGGGATGGCCCGCAGGCCATCGATAACCCTGCGCAGGACGGACGCGTCATGGGTGACGCCGGAGTCGGGCACGTGCACCGACAGCTGCCCGGCCGCGCGCAGGTCCTCGGCGAGGACCCGCACCACGTTCAGGTGCAGCCGCAGCCGGGCCGCGATCTCCGCGATCGACTGCGGCTGCCTGCACGCGGCGACGATGTCGTGCTGTTCGAAGGAGAGCCGGTCGAGCTCGGCGAGCCCGGCGGCGGTGGCCACCAGCTGGGTCTCCACCGGCATCGGCCGGCCGGCCGATGCCTCGCCCGATCCCGCGACCCGGCCAGCGGTGACCAAGAAGGGCCGGACGGCGGACGCCGGGCCGACGGGTGCGACGCCGTCCTCGCCGGCGCCGCGCGGAGTGCGGCCGTCCGCCATCGGTGGTGGGTTTCCTCTCTGGACCGGCGGCGGACGCTCAGCGCGACCTGGTGGCGCCGACGCTGTTCTTCAGCTCCAGCACCAGCTGCGGGCTGAGCGCGGCACCGGCACGGTTGGCGAACACGGTCATCTCGTAGGCGATGTTGCCCAGCTTGGCCTCCTTGTCCGTGACCACGCCGAGCACGGCGCCGCTGCCGATCGCGGAGACCAGCACGTGGCCGCCCTCCAGATCGATGATGACCTTGTTCAGGCCGCCCAGACCGTAGTTGCCGGAGGCGCCGGCGGCCAGGCTGGTGATGCCGGAGACGATCGCGGCCAGCCGCTCGGAGTCGGCGTGCTCACGCAGCTCCGACACGGCGATCAGCAGGCCGTCGGTGGACACCGCGATGGCGTCCACGACCCCGGCCGTCTCGTTGGCGAAACGGTTGAGCAGCCAGGTGAAGTCGGCTGCGGCCGCCCGCAGGTCGGTCGGCGTGGCGTCTCCCGCGGGAGTGCCTCCTGTCGACGTGCTCACTGCTCGGCTCCTTCCGGAAGGTGGTTCTGGCGGTGCATGGTGTTCCGGTCGCCGGTGGGGCGGTCGGTCGTACGGTCGTCGCGCCCGGTGTCACCGGGCGGTGCGCAACCGTCGTCGGGGAGAGGATGCTCGCCGGTGTCGCGGTGGGCGCGTTCCACGGCCGCCTCGAACTCCTCCAGCGCGCTGCGGACGGCGTCCGCGTCGGCGGGCGGGGGCGCCGACCGCCGTGCGGCCTGCCGGTCGGCGGCCTCCGCGGTGGTCCGCAGCGTGGCCCCGCGGACCCGGCGCCGGAGGGGGCGGGCGCCGTCGTGCGCGGGATCCGCCGCCGGGCGGGGCGCGCTCCCGCCGTCGTGGGCGCGGGCCGCGGGCTCCCCGGCATCCGGCGCGGCGTCACCGGGCAGGGTCGCCGGGCGTACGGTGCCGTCGGCCGGCCCGGCGGCGGAGGGCCGGGCGACGGCGTGCGGCGCGGGCTCCGCCGTACGGTCGTGGACCGTCGGCTCCTCGGTACGGGGTTCGGGGACGAGCGGGGACCCGGCCGCGGCCTCCGTCTCCGCTTCGGTCCCGGCCGGCTCGCGCCGGGGGACCCGGCGGGGGAGCGGTGCCGGGTCCCCGCCGTCCGTCGCCGCCCAGGCCGGCACGGAGGCCGCCCGGGAGGGGCCGCCCGCCGGGACCGGGGCGGGGGCCGGCGCGGCGGGGGAGTCCGGCGCACCCGGCCGGGCGGCGGCCGTCGTACCGGCCGTCGTGCCGGGCGCCGTACCCGTCGCCCTGCCGGGCGGGAGCGCCGCCGTCGCGGGTGCCGCCCCCTGGAGGGCCGTGCCGCTCGGCGTCAGGAGCAGACCGGAGGGGATGGAGACCTCCGCCGTCACGCCGCCGCCCGGGGTGCGGGTCAGGGTGACGTCGATCTCCCAGCGGCGGGCCAGCGCGCCGACCACGAACAGGCCGAGCACCTTGGTCGGGACGAGGTCGAGGCGTTCGCGGCGCACCAGGCGGGCGTTCTCCTCGGCGAGCCGCTCGGCGCTCATGCCCAGCCCGTGGTCGGCGACGGTGATCGTCGCGCCGTCGTCGCCGGGCCGGACCCGGACCTCGACGGGGCTGCCCTCGGGGGAGAACGACACGGCGTTCTCGACGAGTTCGGCGACCATCAGGGTCAGGTCGCCGATGATGTCGGGCTCGACCATGACCTCGGTGCCGGCGTACAGCTGCACCCGCTGGAAGCCCTCGATCTGGCCGAGCGCGGCGCGGACCACGTTGGTGAGCGCGGCCGGACCGGAGTCCAGCACGGTCTCGCGGATGCCGGCCAGCAGCATCAGGCTGTCGGCGTTGCGGCGCAACCGGACCGCGATGTGGTCGATGGAGTAGAGGCGTTCGAGCAACGCCGGGTCGGTCTCGCCGCGCTCCACGGCGTCGATCAGCGCCAGCTGGCGGGTGGTGAGGTTGCTGACGCGGCGCCCCACGTTGCCGAACATCTCGGCCACGTTGCGCCGGCTGATCACCTGGCGTTCCAGCAGCGCGGCCGCGGTCGTCTGGACGTTGTTGAAGGCCTCGGCGAGCGCGCCGATCTCGTCGTCGGCGGTGACCGGCAGCTCGCGCAGCCGCGGCGGCCCGCTCTCCTCGGCGTCGTCGTCGGCCACCCGGGCCAGTTCGCGCCCGGCGACGTCGGCGACCTCCTGCGCGGCCCCGGTCAGGGCCAGCACCGGGCGGATCACGGAGCGGCGCACCAGCGCGGCCAGCGCGATCCAGGTGGCGAAGCCCAGCAGTGCCAGGGTCAGCAGCAGGGCCGCGCGCCACTCGGCGCCGTCGGCGGCGTCGTCGGCGCGGTCGGCGATCTGGTCGATGAGCGAGCCGGTGATCCGCAGCCGGGTCTCGGCCTGCTCGTTGTAGCGGTGGTAGGAGTCCAGCGCCTCACGGAACGCGACGCGGATCTCGCTCTTGGACTCGGCCTGCAACGCGCTCGGGTCGACGGCGAGTTCGGCGTAGTGCTGACCGATGACCGCCTGCGCCGGGTTGTGCTCGATGTCGCCGAGCAGCTCCGTCTGCGCCTCGGTGGCGAACCGGGCGAAACGTTCGGCCTGGTAGGTGTACAGCTCGTGGGAGCCGACCGCTCCGGTGAACTCGATGAGGGCGTTGCTGTCGCCGGTCCGCGCGGAGAACACGCCGGTCTCGTAGGCGCCGTGGGCGGCGTCGGCCCGCAGCAGCGAGTCGAGCAGGTTACCGGTGAAGGTGGTGGCGAGGGCGGTGTTGCGGTCCAGGCCGAGGCCGTCGATGAGGCCGTCGGCGGCGCCCGCGTACGCCGGGTCGATGTTGTCGGCGGGCAGATACCCCTGTTCGATGGTGTCCCGCAGCCCGGCCAGGCCCTCGATCTCGCGCAGCGCCTGCGCCTCGGTGTCCGGCAGCCGGTCGCCGAAGGTGTCCCGCACCGTCTGGACCTGCGCGTCGACGGCGAGCTGGGCGACCCGGTAGGCGGAGGTGGAGGGCGTGCCCCCGTCGAAGGACGCCTCGTACCGCACGGACAGCAGGACGGCCTGCTGGTGCTCGGCCTGCACGTCGGCGACCAGCTGGGCCACCTCGGCGCTGTCCCGGACCAGTTGGGCGGCCGTCTCGGCGTGGTCGGACTCCTCCACCAGGTCGGTGATGACCCACGTCAGCAGCAGGGCGATCACCGCCAGCGGGACGCCGACGAGGATGTTGAGCTTGCGCTGGAAGGGCCACCGGTCGGCGAAACCCCGCAGACCCCGGCGTACGGACGAGACCGCCGGCCGTCGGGGTCCCCCCTGCCTGTGCCGCTCGTGCGAAGCCGGGCGACGGGGGGAGGACGCGTCCACCTCGGTCGTGGACACCAGGCCTCCTTCATGAGGTCGTGCGCACCGCGCGACGCACGCTTCTGTCCGATGGTGATCGGCGTTCTCGGCAACCCGGTCGGGCGCGCGACCGCACCGCGCAGGGTGCGCCACGGCACCGGAGCGGCCCCCGCACACCGCTGTGACCCGCGTCGACTTCGGCGAGACTATCGCCTCCTCGATCGATCAAGTGTGTGGCCCTACGTCAAGAATCCATTACAAAACGCCGCCTCCCGGGTGTCGTCCTGGCTTTTCCTCCTTCACGAACCGTCACAACCGGTCGCGCATCGAAGCCAATCGGTGACCCGGCGGCACTTGACTCGCGGAGAACGCGCTGGATTGGATCAGACGGAGCGTTCGTTCTCTCCACCAACCTCCGAGCCCGGAACGGCAGACGTGACTTCCAACGCCCACAGCAGCAGGTCCCTCAGGAACCACCCAGGCGCGGCGGCCGTCGCGCTCGCCGCGATGACGGCCCTGCTGGCGGGTTGTTCCTCCTCCGACGACACCGACCCGCTCTCCGAGGACAAGGCGGCCGGCGACACCGTCGTCGTCGGCTCCAACAACTTCGCCGAGAGCATCCTGCTCGCCGACATCTACGGCGAGGCCCTCAAGGCCAAGGGCGTCAAGGTGTCCTACAAGCCCAACATCGGCAGCCGCGAGACCACGTACGGCCTGCTCAAGAACGGTTCCATCACCGTCCTGCCCGAGTACAACGGCTCGCTGCTGGCCTACCTCGACGCCAAGGCCGAGCAGAAGTCGCTCGAGGCCGTCAACGCGGCGGCCAAGGCCAAGCTCGACCCCAAGCTGACCCTGCTGGAGTCCTCGCCCGCAGAGGACAAGGACTCCGTCACGGTCAACGCGGACACCGCGGAGAAGTACGACCTCACCGCGCAGTCCACCCTCGCCGACCTCAAGGACATCGCTCCCGACCTGGTCCTCGGCGGCTCGCCCGAGTTCCAGACCCGGCAGCAGGGCATGGTCGGCCTGGAAGCGGTGTACGGACTGAAGTTCAAGTCCTTCAAGGCGCTGGACGCCGGCGGTCCGCTGACCCAGGCCGCGCTGAAGAAGAACACCGTGCAGGCCGCGGACATCTTCACCACCGACCCGACCATCACCAAGGAGAAGTTCGTCGTCCTCCAGGACCCGGAGAACCTCTTCGGTTTCGCGAACGTGACCCCGCTGGTCTACAAGAGCGGGCTCTCCCAGGAGGGCGTCGACGCGCTCAACGCGGTCTCCGCCAAGCTCGACACCAAGACCCTGCTGGACCTGGACTACCAGGTGCAGCTGGAGAGCAAGGACCCGCTGGACGTGGCCAAGGCCTGGCTGAAGTCCGTCGGCCTGGGCTGATCCGCCCGCGTCGGACACGACAGCACACCGGGTCGTCCCGGACGGCACCACCCGTACCGTCGGCGGGCTGATCGCGCCCGCCGACGCGGTACGGGTGGTGCCCGTCCTGCCCCCGAGGTGCGCGACCGGGCCGTACGTTCCTTCCTTCCGCGCCGGCCGCCGACCGGCCGCCGCCGACCGGCCGCCGCCGACCGGCCGCCGCCGGGCGGCTGTACGGCTGCGGCACCGTCCGCCGTTGCCGGCGGGAAGAGCACGCGGCGCCGGAGAGAAAAGCACGCGGCGCGCCGGCGGGAAGAGCACGCGGCGCCGGCGGGAAGGACGCGCGGCGTCGAGGGAAAGGGGCCGGGGCGATCCCCGTCGACGGTGGATCGCCCCGGCCCCTGCGGTGAGCCCGGCGGAGTTCCGCTCAGGCGGGCTCACCGGCCTGCAGCGGCGGCTGACCGGCCGCCCCTGCCGCCTTGCGCCGCTGCCTGCGGACCTTGCGCGACTCCTGGTCCGGGAGCCACCCGAAGGTCAGGCAACTGCCCACGACCCCGAGGAGCAGTCCGATGAGGAAGCCGCCCAGGTTCGAGGTGGGCCACGTCCCGAGGGACAGCAGGACACCGATGATCGAGTAGAACAGCCGCTGGGCCGGGTTGAACAGGATCAGCAGCCCGACCAGCACCATGAGGGTCGGCAGGAGGTAGCCGGCCAGGCCCTGCATGCCGATGTGCAGGATCACCGGAAGCGGTGCCTTCATGGTCACCAGGATCTCCGCGCCGCCCAGGACGAGCAGCAGACCGCCCGGGAAGGGCCGGCGCGCGGTCCACCGCCGGAAGCCGTTCACCGCGGGCAGCCTTCGCCCCCGAACCGCATGTGCAGGTCGGGCAGCTTGAACACGGCGGCGGTGGCGGCGTAGTTGTGCTGGTACAGGTCGGTGATGACGACCTTGTCCGCCTGCTGGCCGTAGACGCCCGGCAGGCCGCGGGTGTCGACCTTGTCGAAGGTGCTGGCGTCGCGGCCGATCTCGATGTTGTTGAACGCGGCGTTGCCGGTGATGTCGTCCGAGTCGATGGCCAGGTTCTCCACGCTCACCTTGTCGCCCTTGTCGCCGGCGGTGAGGACGAGCTGGATGCCGCCGAGGTCGACGCTCTGGCACATGTTGGTCAGCTTGCCCGACTTCACCACCGAGGTGACGACCAGGACCTGGCCGCCGGTGTCACCCTCGTTGGGGCTGTTCTCGATCATGTGGTCCAGCGAGCCGAACTGCGCGAAACCGTTTCCCTCGAGCTTGTCGGCGGTCACCACGAACGGCATGCCGGAGATCGCGAACTGCACGCCCAGGGCTCCCTGGGCGGTGAGCACCGCGAGACCGGCGGTGACGAGGGTCGCGGGCACGGCCATCACGGCGGCCCGGCGCAGCCGGACCCGGCCGCGCCTTTCTGCGGAACCGCTTTCCGGGTTCCCGGGGATGTTCTCGGCGGACGACGTGACGTCCGAGGACGAGGCCATGTCTGCTCCCATGGGCATAGGCATGCGGGTTGGGCTTCAGCGGCGTGTTGTCCTGGCGCGGACAGCGGCTGTCGCGTACGTCTCCTCGCAACTCCCGGAAGCCGCAAGGGCTTTCTCGTTACGCGTCAGTAGCCTGCGAGGAAGTTACCGATGGTTACACCGCAGGGTCAAGGGAGATGTGGAAAAAGGGTGAGCGAAACGTGCCGCCCGCGGACCGGCGCTTTCACGCATCTCCGTGGATCCATCAACTTCTGCGCGGTGCCTTGACGTTGACGAACCATCAGGTCTACAACTCTCGGTGACTCAGCCCGGATCCGTGGCGCCGGATCCGCAGCGCGGCGAGCCGCTCTCCGCGCTCCCGGACCCGGTCCGGCCGTCCCTCGAAACCGACGGCCGGACCTCCCGTCAGAACGGGTACGACCGCCCGGGCATCCAGCACGGGCCCCCTCGCGTCCCGAGTCCGATTCCCGTCCGGCGCCGCCACTGCCGCTTTTCCCCCGCGGCCGTGTCCGCCGCCACCTGCGCTGCCGGCCCGTCACGTACGGAGAAGGCGTTCCGGGCCGGCACCGGTCGGGCGTCGACTCGCGTCCCCGCACCTCCCCTGAGCGCACCTCCAGGAACACCCTCCGGGAACAACCCCACCTGAGAAACGAGGCACCCGCATGCGCACTCGCCCTCTCCTCGCCCTCGCCCTCGCCGCCACCGCCCTCTCGCTGACGGCGGTCACCCCGGCCTCCGCCGCCGCCCCGGCCGTCCTCACCACGGTCAACGGCGACGTCGCGGTCGGTGACGTCCTCAACGCCTCCCTCGCGAGCGGCACCAACGCCACCCTCTACTCCTCCGCCACCGGCACCAGCGGCGTCTCCTGCGCCTCGTCGGGCTTCAGCGCCACCGTCACCGCCAACCCCACCGCCCCCGGCACGGCCGACGAGTCGCTCACCGCGCACACCTTCGGCAACTGCTCCGCGAACGTCGTCGGGGTGCTCGGCGTCACCAGCATCACGGTCAACAACCTGCCGTACAAAGCGGCCGTGTCCTCCGCCGGCACCCTCACCGTGACCCCGGCGGCCGGCTCCAGCATCCAGACGACGGTCGTGCTGCGCACGCTCCTCGGCAGCATCAACTGCGTCTACAAGGCACCCAGCCTGACCGGCGTCGCGAGCAACGCCGACAACAGCATCACCTTCACCGCCCAGCCCTTCGCCAAGGCGTCCGGTTCGTCGCTGTGCTTCGCGAACGGCTACTTCACCGCCAAGTACGCCCCGGTGAACGCCGCGGGCGCCGCCGTCACCGTCAACTGACCGGCGCGGGAGAGCTCCACGGAACCGCGGCGGGAACCGGTTCGCGAACCGCGGTGGAAACAGGTTCGCGAACCGCGGCTGGAACAGGACGGGCTGCCGGTTCGCACGCGAGCCGGTAGCCCGTTCAGCGCCGCCGCAGGCGCAGGACCAGGGTGGTGCCGCCGGTGAGCACCAGCACCGCGGCGGCGCCACCCGCCAGCAGCGGCGCGGACGGCCCGGAGCCGGCCCCGGAGGCGGACGCCACCGGGGCGCTCGCCGGCGTGGCGGCCTCCGGCGCGCCGGGAACCGCCGCCGTCCCCCGGACGGGGTCGGCGGACGTCGTCGTACCGGTCGCCGTGTCCGCCGAGGCCGAGGCGGCGGCGGACGGGGACCGCGGCGCGGCGGCGGCCGTGGCCTTCGCGGACGGCGAGGGCGCGACCGCGTCCTTCTCCGGGAACACCACGTCCGAGCACGAGTAATAGGTGTCGGGCGTGCTGCTGTTCCGCCAGACCGTGTACAGCACCTGGCGTCCCGTGCGGTCGGCGGGCAGCTTCGCCGTGAGCCGGTAGGCGCCGTCCCGCAGCGCCGGGTCCTTGACCTCGGCGAACGGCCGCTCGGGCAGATCCTCCCAGGTGAGGGGCCGCGACGGGTCGTATCCCGGTTCTGTCAGGTAGAGCCTGAACGTGCCCGTGTGCGGGATCGTCGAGACGTACGTCATGCGCAGCGTCCCGCCCGGTGTCAGAGGGGTCGACGGCCAGTCGGAACGTGCGAGGTCCAGTCCCCGGTATGCGGGCAGACCGCCGCTGCACAACTGCCCGTCGGGGATCGTGCTCCGGTCGCGTCCGCCGACGTCCGCCACCCGCAGGTTGTCCCAGGCCGTGAAGGGCGCCCCGTTGGCGGCCACGGCCGCCCGGCAGGCCGCGGACCCGGCGGCTGAACCGCCGTCGGGGGAACAGGCGTAGACCCGGCTGACCGGGGCCGTCGGCGCGCCGTGTGCCTGCGCCGGCCCCGCCGCCCCCAGCAGCACCGGCAGGATCGGGCCCAGGACGGCGGCCACCAGGGCGGCGGCGCGGTGTGCGGTCGTGCGGCGCATCGGGACGTCTCCTCGGCCGGCGCGGGAACGGTTTCGACGTGCAGTACGCGGCGGCGGACCCGCGCGTTCACGCCGCCGGCCACCCGGCCTCCCCCGAGCAAACCCGGGCATCCGCACACCACTTGCCGCCGACAAGGGTGGTGTTCCGGCCGGATCGAGGGTTTCCCCCGTATCCGAACGACCTTCGCCCTGCCTATCGTTCCGACACAGCCGACCCACAGGTAACCCCTGGGGGCGGCCATCCCGCCTGGCCGGCCTGCGTGTTGCTCCTCGATCCACCCCCCGCCGCTTCGACGACGAAGCGAATCGACCGAGGCTCCCCCCTGCCCGGAGCCGGCCCCGAAAGGCATGCCCCCTTGCGCACCTCTCCCGCTCTCGGACGGAAGCTGATATCCGTCGCCGCGGTCTCCGCGGCTCTCTTCACCGCGGCCACCACCGCCTCGTCCGCCGCCACCCCGGGCGGCACGCCGGCGCAGGCCGCCGTGCCGGCCGCCCAGACCGAGGCGGCACCCGGCACCCCGGCCGAGCGCCTCATCGTCGGCTACAAGTCCGGTGCCGAGGAGGCGAAGTCGAACCGGGCCGCCGAGGCCGACGCCGCCGCCAAGGGCGAGAAGGCCGGCGAGGACGTCGACTTCGAGCGCCGCCTCGGCACCGGCGCCGCCCTGGTCGACCTGGGCTCCGGCCTCACCGGCGCGGACGTCGCCGACGTCGTCGCCGAGTACCGGTCGGACCCGCAGGTCGCCTACGTCGTACCGGACCGCCTGAACACCGCCAAGGCCGACCCCAACGACACCGAGTACGCCAAGCAGTGGGACCTGTTCGAGGCCACCGCCGGCATGAACGTCCCCGCCGCCTGGAACACCGCGACCGGCACCGGCGTGACGGTCGCCGTCATCGACACCGGTTACGTCGCCCACAGCGACCTCGCCGCGAACATCGTCGGCGGCTACGACTTCATCGCCGACACCGCCGTCTCGGTGGACGGCGACGGCCGTGACGGCAACCCGGCCGACCCCGGCGACCACTACGCGGCGGGCGAGTGCGGCGCGGGCGTCCCGGCCGGCAACTCCTCCTGGCACGGCACCCACGTGGCCGGCACCATCGCCGCCGTCACCAACAACGGCAAGGGCATCGCGGGCGTCGCCCACGGCGCGAAGATCTCCCCGGTCCGCGTCCTCGGCAAGTGCGGCGGCTACGACTCCGACATCATCGACGCCATCACCTGGGCGTCCGGCGGCACGGTGTCCGGCGTTCCCGCCAACACCAACGTCGCCAAGGTCATCAACATGAGCCTGGGCGGCGACGGCGCCTGCACCTCGGCCACCCAGAGCGCGATCAACGCGGCAGTGAGCCGCGGCACGACCGTCGCCGTGGCCGCCGGGAACGAGAACGACAACGTCGCGAACCACTCGCCGGGCAACTGCAACAACGTGATCTCGGTCGCCGCGACGAGCCGCACCGGCGCCAAGGCCTCGTACTCCAACTACGGTTCCCTCGTGGACATCTCGGCGCCCGGCGGCCAGACCAGCACCGGCACCGCCAACGGCATCCTGTCCACCCTGAACTCCGGCACCAAGACGCCCGCCACGGAGTCGTACGCCTACTACCAGGGCACCAGCATGGCCACCCCGCACATCGCGGGCCTGGTCGCGCTGATGAAGTCGGCGAACTCCTCGCTGACCCCGGCGCAGATCGAGACGGCCGTCAAGAGCAACGCCCGTGCCCTGCCCGGCGCCTGCTCCGGCGGCTGCGGCGCGGGTCTGGCCGACGCGGCCAGGACGGTGCAGGCGGTGAGCGGCTCCGGCGGCTCCACGGGGGGCACCACCTTCACCAGCACCACCGCGCTCGGCATCCCGGACAACGGGTCGGCCGTGGAGTCCCCGATCGCCGTCACCGGCCGCACCGGCAACGCGCCCACGGCCCTCCAGGTCGGCGTCGACATCACCCACACCTACCGCGGTGACCTGGTCGTCGACCTCGTCGCCCCGGACGGTACGGCGTACCGCCTGAAGGCGTCCAGCAGCTCGGACTCCGCGGACAACGTGGTCGCGACCTACTCGGTGAACGCCTCCGGCGAGGTCGCCAACGGCACCTGGAAGCTGCGGGTCCAGGACGTGGCCGCGCAGGACACCGGGCGGCTCAACAGCTGGAAGCTGACCTTCTAGGGTCTTTCGCCACTGCTTCACGAACGGGCGGGCCGGCCGGTGTGGATGGACACCGACCGGCCCGCCGCACGTCCGGATCAGGAAGCCGCGCGCCGCTCCGGCGAGGCCAGCACCCGCGCACCCCGGTCGGCGCGGGCGTCGAGGCCGGGGAGCAGACCGGGCACCGCGATGCTCGGCAGGATGTGCGCCCACATCACCGCCAGCCGGTCCCCGAGGTCGGCGCGGTCGGTCAGCGCCCGGGACATCAACTGGATGCCCGTGAAGGTGCCCACCAACAGCTCGACCGTTTCCGCCGGCTTCACCGTGGGCAGCAACTCGCCGCGCCGGCGGGCCGCTTCCAGCAGTTCGGTGAGGGCCCGCGCCCACTGCCGGAACGGCTCGCCGTGATCCACCCCGGACGGCGTCTCCTGGTCCACCGCCAACCGCACGCTGCCCCGCAGCAGGGCGTTGTCCAGCAGCCGGCGCGCCACCACGAAGGTCATGTCGACGATCTCCTGCAGCTTGCACGGCTGCGGTGGAACCGTCCCGAAGGGCACCTGCTCGTTCAGGACCGCCTGGGCGAGGGCCTCTTTCGACGCGAAGTGGAAGTACAGGGCGCCCTTGGTGACCTGGGCGCGCTCCAGCACCATGGAGATGGTGGTGGAGGTGTAGCCGTGCTCGTCGAACACCGCGCCCGCCGCTTCCACGATCGCCCTGCGCGTTCTGATCGCGCGCTCCTGTTTCGCCATTGCGAGCCCCTTCACGGCACCGAACCGGGCGTCCCGCGCTCGGATGCGGGTTCGGTCCGATCATAGGATGCCGTCGACTGATCTCATTGAAAACAAACCGGTCGCCTCGTACTTTAATGCTCACCGAGCGGGCGGTTCACCCGTCCGCCCCGGGCCTTCGGGGCGCCGTAGGGGAGAGAGATGACGCGACCGCGGCAGCTTGCCGACACGCCGTCCCTGACCGCGACCGTCCCGCGCCAGCTCGTCCACCGCGCCGCCGTCGCCGAGACCTTCCTCACCGGCTGGCGGCGCACCGGGCCCGACCGGTTCACGGTGTCCGCCCAGTGGCCACGTGCGCACGCGCTGCACGTGTCGCCCGACTGGTCCGCGTACGACCCGCTGCTCGTCGTCGAAACGATTCGGCAGAGCGGCACCCTGGTCACCCACGCCGAGTACGAGGCCCCGCTGGACCGGAAGTTCGTGCTGACCGAGTTCCAGGTCGGCGCGGAACCCACGATGTTGACGCTCGGCGTGCTGCCGGCCGAACCCGAGGTCGAACTCGTCTTCACCGACGTCCAGTACCGGGGCGGACAGCTCGCGGCCGCCCGCTACACCGCGCACGTCCTGCGCGACGGCGCCCGCGTCGCCGCCGCGGACGTCGCCTTCACCTGTGTCAGCGGGCCCGTCTACCGGCGGCTGCGCGGCGGCCGTACGCCGGAGACCGTGACCGCCGTCCCCGTCCCGCCCGGGGTGCCCGCCGACGCCGTCCGCCGGGCCCTGCCCGCGGACGTCGTCCTCGCGCCCGCCGACGCCGGCCGGCCGGACCGTCGGCAGCTGCGAGTAAATACCGCGCACCCCGTTTTCTTCGACCATCCGCTCGACCACGTCCCCGGCATGCTCCTGCTCGAGGCCGCCCGCCAGGCAGTCCTGCTGGAAACACCGGGAGAACGGGTACCGGCGGCGTACCACGCCGTCTTCCACCGGTACGCTGAACTGGACGAACCCATCTGGATCGAGGCGAAGGGCGGTCACGGACCCGACGTGCAAGTGCTCGGCGTACAAGGGGATTCGACGGTCTTTGAATGCCTGGTCGGTACCGTCGGAACGTGAACTGTTGTTTACTGGGGGTCAGAAACAAACGGCATGACCCGTTCTTTGCGCCCAGGAGTGTCAGGTTGATGGCGAGGCAGTTACGCGCGGAGCAGACCCGCACGACGATCATCAGGGCCGCAGCCGATCTGTTCGACCGGAACGGCTACGAGTCGACCAGCCTCAGTGACATCGTCGAGCACGCCCATGTCACCAAGGGCGCGCTCTACTTCCACTTCGCGGCCAAGGAGGATCTCGCCCAGGCCATCCTGGAGTTGCAGTCCCAGGCCGCCCGCCGGGTCGCCGGGGAGATCGACGGCCGCGGCTACCCGGCTCTGGAGGCCCTGATGCGCCTCACCTTCGGCATGGCGCGGCTGTCGGTCGAGGGCCCCATCACCCGCGCCGGCCTGCGCCTGGCCACCGGCGGCGTCGCCGTACGGCCGCCCGTGCCGCACCCGTTCACCGAGTGGCTGGAGCTGATCTCCCGCGGGCTCGTCGGCGCGGTGCGGGAGTCGGACATCCATTCGGACGTCGACGTGGACGCCGTGGCCCACTCCCTGGTCTGTTTCTTCGTCGGCACCCGGGTGGTCGGCCGCTCCCGCGAACCCAGCGCCCGGCTGCCGCGCCGCATGGCCGAGATGTGGCACGTCCTCATCCGCGGCCTGGTCCCCGTCCCCCGCCGCCCCCGCTACCTGAGCCTCGCGGCCCGACTCGAACGGGAGGTCATGGCGGCGGTGTGAGTGAGCCACCGCCCCTTCCCGCCCGGGGACCGCGTCCAGCACGCGGCCCGTGCCCACGTGGCACGGCTACGCCACGTGAGCACGCCACGGCGCGTGTGCCCCGCGCAGGCCGGCCGACCCCGCGCCCCGTCTGCCCCGCGCAGGCCGGCCCAGCGCCCCGCGCGTCCCGCGGCGGCCGACCCCCGGTCCGTGGCGCCTACGGCCGACCGGGGCCGTGTCCTCGCGCACGGCCGGCGCCGTGTCCCGGGGCGTTCCCGGCCGGCCGCTCCTGCGGTTCGCCGGTTCGCCGGTCCGCGTCATCGGCCACGGCCCCTCGTGGCGGCGCGTGGCCACGGCCGGCCCCGCCGTCCGCACGCCCTCCGCCCCCACCCGCCCCGCGATACCGTGATCCGCATGCCCGACACCCCCCTCCCGCCCGTGATCCACGGCGACGAGCCCGGCTCCTTCCCGCACGGTGTCCTCGCCGAGCGGCACCCGGCGATCATCCGGCGGGTGCGGGACGCCTTCCCCTACGGACCCGACGTCCGCGAGGCCCTGGACGCCCTGCTGACGAACTGCGCCGAGGGCGTGATCGAACCGCTCCCCGCCGACGCGCACGACCTCGACCGCTGGCGGACCTGGGGTCTGGACGCGTACGCGGGCCGCTCCTGGTACGAGGTGCCCTGGCTGTGGTCGGAGAGCTACTTCTACCGGCTGCTCCTCGAGACCGTCGGCCACTTCCGGCCCGGCCCCTGGCAGGGACTCGACCCGTTCCGCCCGTTCAAGCTCGCCGAGCTGGACGCCCCCGGGACCGACGAGGAACTCGCCGCGCTCGACGGCCTCGAAGGCCGCCCGGAGCCGGAGCGGGCGCAGGCCCTGCTGCACGGCTCCCTGTGGGGCAACCGCGCCGACCTCGGCTTCCGGCTCTCCGACGCGGGCGCCCAGAACCGGGCCGCCGTCCCCGCACTGGTCGCCGACGACGGCGAGAGCCTGTGGGCGCTGCTGGCACAGCCGGAGGCCGCCGACGGCACGCTGTGCCTGGTCGCGGACAACGCGGGCCGCGAGCTGATCCCCGACCTGCTCCTCGCCGCCCACCTCCTCGCCCACGGGCGGATCGGCCGCGTCGTCCTGCACGTCAAGCCGTACCCCTACTACGTCTCGGACGCCACGACGGCCGACGTCGTCGACGCGCTGCGCCGCCTGACGGCCGCTCCGGGGGTGGCCGCCGGGTACGGGCGGCGGCTGTGGGCGGCGATGACGGACGGCACCCTGACGGTCCGCGCCCACCCCTTCGCCGCCGCCCCGCTGCCGTACGAGCGGATGCCGGACGACCTCCGCGCCGAGTTCGCGGCCGCGACGCTGACCGTCGTGAAGGGTGACCTCAACTACCGCCGCCTGGTGGGTGACCGGCTGTGGCCGCCGACGACCCCGTTCGGGGGCGTGACCGCGTACTTCCCCGGCCCGGTCGTGGCCCTGCGCACGCTCAAGTCGGACGTGATCACCGGGCTGTCCGCCGGCACCGAGGCCGCGCTGACCGCCGCCGAGGGGCAGCACTGGCGCACCGGCGGGACACACGCGCTGATCCAGACCAGGAAGTGAGCACGGCGCGCCCTCCCGCGCCGGCCCGCCGCCCAGGGGCGCCCGATTCGCCGGTGTTCGCACCGGGTTCACGCGATGGTGTGATCATGTTCCGCGCCGCGGATGAGGGTTGATGCCCCCGGGTAGGGCCCGGCCATGACGCAGCCGTTCGAACTCCCGCACTTCTACATGCCGTATCCCGCGCGGCTCAACCCGCACCTCGACGAGGCCCGCGCCCACTCGACGGGGTGGGCGCGCGAGATGGGCATGCTGGAGGGCTCCGGGATCTGGGAGCAGGCAGACCTCGACGCGCACGACTACGGCCTGCTCTGCGCCTACACCCACCCCGACTGCGACGGCCCCGTCCTGTCGTTGATCACCGACTGGTACGTGTGGGTGTTCTTCTTCGACGACCACTTCCTCGACATGTTCAAGCGCACCCCCGACCGGGCGGCCGGCCGGGCCCACCTGGACCGGCTCCCGCTGTTCATGCCGCTCGACCTGTCGACTCCGGTGCCCGAGCCGCGGAACCCGGTCGAGGCGGGCCTCGCCGACCTGTGGGCGCGCACCGTGCCGGCGATGTCCGCCGACTGGCGGCGCCGTTTCGCCGTCGCCACCGAGCACCTCCTCAACGAGTCGATGTGGGAGCTGTCCAACATCGACGAGGGACGGGTCTCCAACCCCGTCGAGTACATCGAGATGCGCCGCAAGGTGGGCGGCGCCCCCTGGTCGGCGGGGCTCGTGGAGTACGCCACCGCCGAGGTCCCGGCCGCCGTGGCCGGATCGAGGCCGCTCAGGGTGCTGATGGAGACCTTCTCCGACGGCGTGCACCTGCGCAACGACCTGTTCTCCTACCAGCGCGAGGTCGAGGACGAGGGCGAGCTGAGCAACGGGGTGCTCGTCCTGGAGACGTTCTTCGGCTGCACCACCCAGGAGGCCGCGGACACCGTCAACGACATCCTCACGTCCCGGCTCCACCAGTTCGAGCACACCGCCCTGACCGAAGTGCCGGCGCTGGCCCTGGAGAAGGGCCTGCGCCCGGACGAGGTGGCCGCCGTCGCCGCCTACACCAAGGGGCTCCAGGACTGGCAGTCCGGCGGCCACGAATGGCACCTGCGCTCCAGCCGCTACATGAACGGGAAGGCGACCTCCTCCTCGCCCTGGGAGCGGCTGACCCACCCCGGCACCTCCGCCGCCGACGTCGGCGCCCTGCTCGCCTCGGCCGCCGCGACGGGGGCGACTCCCACGCCTTTCGGGCAGCGGGGGAGACTGCGCGCGTACACGCACGTGCCGTACCAGAAGGTCGGCCCGTCCCGGCTGCCCGAGTTCCACATGCCCTTCCAGGTGCAGCTGAGCCCGCACCTGGACCGGGCCCGCCACCATCTGGTCGAGTGGACGCGCCGCATGGGCATGCTGTCCGAAGGGGTGTGGGACGAGGACAAGCTCGCCTCGTGCGACCTGGCGCTGTGCTCGGCGGGCCTGGACCCCGACGCCACCCCCGAGGCCCTCGACCTCAGCGCCGGGTGGCTGGCGTTCGGCACCTACGGCGACGACTACTACCCGCTGGTGTACGGCCACCGCCGTGACCTGGCCGCGGCCCGGGTCACCACCGCCCGCCTCTCGGCCTGCATGCCCGTCGACGGCGAGGAGACCCCCGTCCCCCTGAACGCCATGGAACGGTCGCTGATCGACCTGTGGGCGCGCACGACCGCCGGCATGACCCCCGACCAGCGGCGCACCCTGCGCACGGCGGTCGACAGCATGACGGAGAGCTGGGTGTGGGAGCTGTCCAACCAGCTCCAGAACCGCATCCCCGACCCCGTCGACTACCTGGAGATGCGGCGCGCCACCTTCGGCTCCGACCTCACGCTGAGCCTGTGCCGCATGGGCCAGGGTCCCGCCGTCCCCCCGGAGGTGTACGCCGGCGGCCCGGTCCGCTCACTGGAGAACGCGGCCATCGACTACGCCTGCCTGCTCAACGACGTCTTCTCGTACCAGAAGGAGATCGAGTACGAGGGCGAGATCCACAACGCCATCCTCGTCGTGCAGAACTTCTTCGGCTGCGACTACCCGGCCGCGCTCGGCGTCGTCCACGACCTGATGACCCAGCGCATGCAGCAGTTCGAGCACGTGGTCGCCCACGAACTGCCGGTCCTGTACGACGACTTCGGTCTGTCGGCAAAGGCCCGCGACGCCATGGGCGGGTATGTGGCGGACCTCCGGAACTGGCTGGCCGGCATCCTCAACTGGCACCGGGAGGTGGACCGTTACACATCCGCCTATCTGGCCCGCCGGTCCCACGGCTTCCTGCCCGGCCGCCTGCCGGCCGTTCCCGTGCTGCCGGTCGGCTGACGCCTGCGCCGGCCGTTCCCGTGCTGCCGGTCGGCCGACGGCTCACCCCGTTGCCGCCGCCGGCCGACCGCGCACCCGGATCGTCCCGCCGAGCGTCGTGCGGCGGCCCGTCACACCGGTCGCGCCGCCGCCGGTCGCGCCGCGTGCTCGACCGCGGCCCGGGCCAGTCCCCGGACCAGCGGGTGCGGGTGCGAGCCGTCGCCGTACAGCTCCGGCTGGAAGAGGGAGGCGAGGAAGAAGGGGTGCCCGGGCAGTTCCGCCATCCGCACCTGGCCCGCCGCGTCCCGGCCGGAGAAGCGCAGGCCGTGCGCGACCAGGGTGTCGAAGTGACGGGAGAGGCCGTAGCGGCAGGAATAGCGTTCGACGGTGGACTCCCTGCCGATCACCGTGTGGGCCAGCGAGCCCGGCTCCAGCAGGACGGTGTCCTCGTGGCCCTCCAGCGAGCAGGCCAGCGGTTCGAGGAGCGGGTCCGCGGCGGTGGGGTCGTTCTCGGCGTGCGCCGCGCGGGTCAGTCCGCAGGCGTTGCGGGCGAACTCCAGCAGGGCGTGCTGGAATCCGCCGCAGGTGCCGAGGAAGGGGATGTTCTCCTCGCGGGCGGTGCGGATCGCGGCCAGGACACCGGCCTCGCTGCGGTACGGGCTGCCCGGCACCACCCAGACCGCGTCGAACCCGCGCACCGCGCCCTCGGACTCCGCGTCGGACGAGGGGATCCAGTAGGCGTCGAGGACCAGCCGGTCCCGGGCGGCGAGGGCGTCGAGGAGGAGCGGGATCCGGGTGTGGGAGACGACGCCGGGGGAGCGGTCGCCCACCAGGGCGACCCTGGCGACGCGAGCGGTGCCGGCGGTCTGCGCGGTGCTGTCGGTCATGCCCCCATCCTCGGAGCGGCCCCCGGTTCACGTCCAACGATGATTCCTGCACTCCCGATAAGCAGAACTGATGCGACCCTGGTCGGCATGGACCCGCACCTCCTGCGCACCTACGTCACCGTGGCCCGCCTCGCCTCCTTCTCCGCGGCCGCGCGCGACCTCGGCTACACCCAGTCGGCCGTGTCCCAGCACATCGCGGCCCTCGAACAGGACCTCGGCGCACCACTGCTCACCCGGCGCCCCGTCGCCCCCACGGCGGCCGGTGAGCGGCTCCTCGAACACGCCGGACCCCTGCTGCTGCGCCTGGATGCGGCCCGCGCGGACGTGGTCCGGATCGCCGCCGCCCCCGTCCACGGCCTGACCCTGGCCACCTCCTCGACCGCGCTCACCCCCGCGGCCCTCGCCGCGCTGCCGCCCGCGGGTGTGACGCTGCGCGTGCTGGCCCGTGACGAGGTCCCCGCCGCCGTCGCCGCGGGCACCGCGGACCTGGGTCTCGTCGACGGCCTGGCCGCCCCCAGCGACCCGCTCCCGCTGCCCGACGTGGCGCCGCTGACCACGTACGGCGTCGGGGAGGAGCCGGTCGGCGTCCTGCTGCCCACCGCCCACCCCCTGGCCCGCCGCACCGGACTGCGCCTCGGCGACCTCGCCGACGCCCGCTGGATCGACGCCCCCGACACGGGCCTGCCGCTGCCCCGGCTGCGCGCGGCGAGCGGCGGTCGCGGTTTCCGGCCGGCCCTGCGCTACGAGGGCACCGACGTCCGCGTCCTGACCGCGCTCGCCGCCGCCGGTCACGGTCTCACCGTCCTGCCCCGCTCGGCGACGGCCGGCGCCCCGGGCGTGGTGGTCGTCCCGCTCACCGGACCGCGGATCGTCCACCGGGTGGAACTCGTCCACGCCGGCACCCCGACGGGTGCCGCACGGGACCTGGTCGCGGCGCTGTCCCCGGGCCGGTGAACGCCGGGCCGGTGAGTCCCGCGCCCGCACGCGTACCGCCGTCGTCCGCCGGTCAGTCTCACTCGTTCGTGGCTCGTGGCACCCCGGTACGACGGGTAGAGCACCAGCCGGAGGAGATCCATGGAACAGACCGCGTTGCGTCCCAAGCCCATGCCCGGCCAGGAGCCCGGCGGAACCCCGCCCTGCGACGTACCGGCGTGCGGCCGGTCCCGCCACCCGCACGCCGCCCGCTGTCGCGGCCGGCGTCCGACGACCCTGCTGGCCGGCCTGTTCGCCGGTGCCGTCCTGGTGCTGTCCGGCGTCGGCCTCGGCACCGTGGGCGCCGCGGTGATCGGCGCGGGCGAACTGGCCGAGCTGCAACGGCGGGGAGGCGGGGCAGCGGCGGACGCCGCGCCCCCGGCGGCCGGCCGCAGCCCCGCCGCACCGGGCTCCCCGGCATCCGCGCCCGCCGACGCCACCCTGGGACTGGAGATCGTGGACGGGAAGAAGACGGGCGCCGAGATCGTCGCCGTCCACGTCCCCGGCCCCGGCTATTCGGCCGGTCTGGTGCGCGGGGACGTCGTCCTGCACTTCGGCAGGACCCGGATCGACTCCGCGGCGGATCTCGCGCGGGCGGTCGAGGAGGCGAAGCCGGGCCGGGAGACCAAGGTGTCGTTGCGTCACAAGAGCGGTGGTTACCAGCAGTTGTCCGTGGTGCCGGGGATCGTCACCTGACGGCCGGTCCGGACGCGTGAGCGCCGTGGAGGACGTCGTCCGGCGGGCGTACGCGGGAGCTTGCGCGTGCACGGGAGCTTGTGGGGCGTCACCCGGTGGTTCGGTCCGTGTACGTGGGGGCCGCGGGTCGTGCTCCGGCGGTCCCGTCCGCGCACGCGGGAACCGCGGGGCGGTACCCGGCAGCCCGGACCGCCCGTGTGGGCACGCTCGCGTGGGCGGTCCGCGTCAGACGACCACGCGGAAGTGGCTCGTGAGCCGCCGCTCGTCGTCCAGGACGTGGAACGCGAGCCCGACCGGCGCCTCCCGGTCGGCGACCTCCTCGCCCTCCCAGGGCAGCCGGAGCGTCCATGTCACGCCGGGGCCCACCACCAGCGGCCGTCCCGCGAAGGCGGTGGCGGCCGGGGTGTGGGCATGGCCCGTGATGATCCCGGCGATCTCCGGCCGCCGCCCGAGCAGCGCGGCCAGCCGGCCGGGGTCGCCCAACCGGTAGGAATCGGGCAGCGGGTGGTGCACCGCCACCGGCGGATGGTGGAAGGCGAGCAGCGCCGGCACGTCCCCGTCCAGCTCGTCGAGGGTCTCCTCGATCCAGGCGTACGTCTCGTCCGCCAGGGCCCCCTCGTCCTCGCCCGGGATGCTGGAGTCGCACATCAGGACCGCGCCGCCGTCGAACACCTGGACGTTGTTGACCGGTCCGTCGGCGGCCGGCAGGCCGAGGAGGACCTTGCGGTAGGGGGCGCGACGGTCGTGGTTGCCGGGGCAGGTGAGCACCGGCCAGGGAGCGTCGGAGCCCTGGATCCCGAGGACGCGGGCGGCCTCCTCGTACTCGGCCTCCGCCCCGTGGTCCGCGATGTCTCCGGTGACCAGCAGCGCGTCCACCCGCCCCGGCAGGTTCCGGAGCCGGTCGCACACCCGCTCGGCGCGCTCGGTGGCACGGGCGCTGCCGTCCAGGTGCAGATCACTGAGGTGAGCGAGTACGAGCACGGTGCCGGCCTCCCGAAGTGGATTAATGCTTGCTCATGATCCAACCATTAGATCTCGTGGCCGGGCAATCCACCCGCCCGGGGAACGACGGGGCGGCGTTCCCCGCGAAATCCCCGCCGATCGGGTCGCGCCGCCCCTGCCGACCGGGCAGGATGCTGCCCGTAGTCACCACGTCCTGACAGGGAGGCCCGGATGACCGGCCGTACGCCCGCGCGCTTCACCGCCGACGACTACCGGGCCCGCATGGAGCGGGCCGCGCACGCGGCCGGCGACGCGGGGCTGGCCGGGCTGCTCGTGGCACCGGGCCCGGACCTGGTCTGGCTCACCGGCTACGCGCCCCCCGCGGCGACCGAGCGGCTCACCCTGCTCGTCCTCACGCCCGAGCGCGACCCCGTCCTCGTCGTCCCGGCCCTCGAGGCCCCCGACGCGGCCAAGGCGGCCGGGGCCCCCGCGCTCACCCTGCGGGACTGGACCGACGGCAAGGACCCCTACGCCGCCACCACCGCGCTCCTGGACACCGGCGGGCGGTTCGGCGTCAGCGACAACGCCTGGGCGATGCACCTGCTCAACCTGCAGAAGGCACTCCC
Source organism: Streptomyces sp. NPDC048734 (assembly GCF_043198675.1). Classification (NCBI taxonomy): domain Bacteria; kingdom Bacillati; phylum Actinomycetota; class Actinomycetes; order Kitasatosporales; family Streptomycetaceae; genus Streptomyces; species Streptomyces sp. NPDC048734. The sequence goes on from NZ_JBICUZ010000020.1 coordinate 81,350, forward strand.
GGACAGTTCCTACGCCTCCCTCACCGAGGCCCTGCCGATGCTGCGCGCCGTCAAGGACGCGGCCGAACTGGAGCTGATGGCCGCCGCGGGGGCCGCCGCCGACGCGACGTTCGAGGAGATCCGCGGGGTCCCCTTCGCCGGACGCCGGGAGTCCGAGGTCGGCGCCGACCTCGCCGGCCTGCTCCGCCGCTTCGGCCACTCCCAGGTCGACTTCACCATCGTCGCCTCGGGCCCGAACGGCGCCAACCCGCACCACGAGGTCGGCGACCGCGTCATCGAGCACGGCGACATGGTCGTCCTCGACTTCGGCGGCCTGAAGGACGGCTACGGCTCCGACACCTCCCGCACGGTCCACGTCGGCGAACCCACCGGCGAGGAGCGCCGGGTCCACGACCTCGTCCGCGAGGCCCAGGAGGCGGGCTTTCGCGCCGTACGGCCGGGCGTCGCCTGCCAGGAGGTCGACCGGGCCGCCCGCGCCGTCATCGCCGACGCCGGGTACGGCGAGTACTTCATCCACCGCACCGGCCACGGCATCGGCGTCACCACCCACGAGCCGCCCTACATGATCGAGGGTGAGGAACAGCCCCTCGTCCCCGGCATGTGCTTCTCCGTCGAGCCGGGCGTCTACCTCCCCGGCCGGTTCGGGGTGCGCATCGAGGACATCGTCACCGTCACCGCGGACGGCGGCCGCCGGCTCAACGACACCACCCGCGAGATGGTCATAGTCGACTGACACCCCACAGGAGAGTCCCGGTACCCACCCGAACGGCTACGGCGCGACCATGACCCCAGCACCCACACCCACCGCGGACACCGTCCGCCGACTGGTCCGAACGCTCCTCGGGAACGCCGGCGACGGCGGTCCCGGTCCCGAGGTGCGGCCCGCCTCCGAGGAGGGCGGGCACGGCACCTGGTGGGTCGGCACCCGCCACGTCCTGCGGCTCGCCCCCGATCGCGAGGCGAGCGTCCGCATGCGCCGTGAACTGCGGCTGCGCGACCTCGTCCGACCGCACGTGCCGGTCGCCGTGCCGACCGCCGTCGCGCACGGCGAGTGGTCGCCCGGCCTCGCCTGCACCCTCGACACCAAGGTGCCCGGCGGCACCGCCGAGGACCACGACGTGTCCGCCGTCGGCGAGGCCGACCTGGCCGCGCTGCTCGGCGGACTGCGCGAGGTGCCGGCCCGGCAGGCCGAGACGATCGGCGTGCCGCGCGTCGCCCCGCGCTCCCTCGAGGCACTGCGCCGCATGGCCGTCGCCGCCGGCGAACGCCTCGCCGCCGCCGACGAGTTCGACCCCGCCCGGCTTCACCAGCTCACCCCGCCCGGCGCGGCCCAGCTCGCCGCACAGCCCGCCACCGCCGTCCTCGTCCACCACGCCCTGCGGGGCGAGCACCTCGTGGTCAGCGCCGACGGCCGGGTGCGCGGCGTCCTCGACTGGACCGGCGCGGTCGTCGGCGACCCCGCCGAGGACATCGCCGGGCTCGCCCTCGCCGTCGGCTCCGGCGCCGCCGTCCGCGCCGCCACCCTCACCGGGTACGGTGCCCGCGCCTGCCTGCGCGGCCTGTGGCTGGCCCGCTGCGACACCGTCGTACACCTCGCCGAACGCCTGACCGGCCACGGCGCCGAGCCCCCGGCCCTGCTGCGCACCCAGCTGCGCCGCGCCTGGGAGGCGATCCTGCTGGAACGCGTGACGGAACTCAGGGAGGACGGGGCGGACGGCTAGGGCCTCTCGTTTGGATCATGCCGGGCTCGCGGGCCCCGGCACCGCCCCTCGCCGCGTTGTCGTCGGTCGCGAGGGCTCCGCCCCGGCTCCCTCCTCCGCCCCGCGCGGCTCCCGCACTGCCCGAAAGGCGTGGGAGGTGCCCCCGGCACCGGACCCCGCTCCCCGATCCGGCCCGATCCAAACGAAAGACCCTGGCCGGACCTGCCCGTCCACACCCCGTGCGGTGGCCCTCAGTCCTGTTCCAGGACCACGCAGGACTCCCCGGGCAGGCGCAGCAGCCCGTCCGCGCCCGCCGTCTCCACCGGCTCCCACGCGGCCAGCACGCGCGCGGGGCGGGTGCCGAGCGGGATCTCCGCCGGTGCCTTGCCGAGGTTCACGGCCACCCGGACGTCCCCGCGGCGGAAGGCCAGCCAGCGGGCCTGCGCGTCGTGGGCGACCTTGAGGTCGGCCAGGTCGGGGTCGGTGAGGTCGGCATGGGCGTGCCGCAGGGCGATCAGCCGGCGGTACCAGGCCAGCACGCGCGCGTGGGGCTCGCGCTCCGGCTCCGACCAGTCCAGGCAGGAGCGGTCCCGGGTCGCCGGGTCCTGCGGATCCGGCACGTCCTCCTCCGCCCAGCCGTGCTCCGCGAACTCCCGCCGCCTGCCCCGCCGTACGGCCTCCGCGAGGTCCGGGTCGGTGTGGTCGGTGAAGAACTGCCAGGGCGTGCCCGCCGCCCACTCCTCGCCCATGAACAGCATCGGGGTGTACGGGGAGGTCAGCGTCAGCGTCGCCGCGCAGGCCAGCAGGCCGGGGGAGAGGGAGGCCGCGAGCCGGTCGCCCCGGGCGCGGTTGCCCACCTGGTCGTGGGTCTGGGAGTAGCCGAGGAGCCGGTGCGCGGGCAGCCGGGTACGGTCCAGCGGCCGGCCGTGGGACCGGCCGCGGAAGCTGGACCAGGTGCCGTCGTGGAAGAACCCGCCGGTGAGGGTCTTGGCGAGCGCGGCGAACGGATCGCGCCCGAAATCGGCGTAGTAGCCCTGGGACTCGCCGGTCAGGGCGGTGTGCAGGGCGTGGTGGAAGTCGTCGTTCCACTGCGCGTGCAGCCCCAGGCCGCCCTCCCGGCGGGGCGTGATCAGCCGCGGGTCGTTCAGGTCGGACTCGGCGATCAGGAACAGCGGCCGGCCCGTCTCCTCGGCGAGCGCGTCCACCGACTCCGACAGTTCCTCCAGGAACGGGTACGCGCGCGTGTCGGCCAGCGCGTGCACCGCGTCCAGCCGGAGCCCGTCGATCCGGTAGTCACGCAGCCACGCCAGCGCGCTGCCCAGCAGGAACGCCCGCACCTCGTCCGAGCCGGGCGCGTCCAGATTGACGGCCGAGCCCCACGGGGTGTGGTGCGTGTCGGTGAAGTACGGCCCGAAGACGGGCAGGTAATTGCCCGACGGACCCAGGTGGTTGTGCACGACGTCCAGGACCACCCCCAGACCCAGCTCGTGCGCCCGGTCGACGAAGCGTTTCAGCGCCTCGGGACCGCCGTACGGCTCGTGCACCGCCCACAGAGACACCCCCTCGTAACCCCAGCCGTGTCGGCCGGGGAAGGGACACAGCGGCATCAACTCCACGTGGGTCACACCGAGTTCGACGAGATGACCGAGCCGGTCGGCCGCCGCGTCCAGGGTGCCCTCGGGGGTGTACGTGCCCACGTGCAGCTCGTACAGCACCGCACCCGGCAGCGGCCGCCCCGGCCACCGCGCCCGCCACGCGTACCGGCCGTGGTCGACGACCGCGCTGAGCCCGTCGGGCCCGTCCGGCTGACGGCGCGACCGCGGATCCGGCCGCACGGGGCCGTCGTCCACCGCGAAGCCGTACCGGGTGCCGTCCCGCGCCTCCGCCTCACCGGTCCACCACTCCGGCCGCGCGGCGTCGCGCTCCAACGCGCGCGTCACGTCACCGCACTGGAGCGTCACACGTTCGGCCTGCGGTGCCCACACCTCGAACTGCACGGACGGCTCCCCTTCGTCTGCTCACCGTGATGTAGCCCGACCCATCGTGCTCCAAACGAGATCGATCCGCCGCACGAACACTCCCATCGCGGCCGGTGTCGTGGCGGTCCGCTCCGGGCACGCGCGCCGGGTCGCCGTTTTCCCGTTTTCTGGACACCCGACGTCCACTGACCGACAATCACGAGCGTGACGTCGTCATTCGAGTTCAACACGTACCCCGCGCGCCTGTCCGACGTGGAGCGCGACAGGGCACTGAAGGTGCTCCGTGACGGTGTCGCCATGGGCCGCCTCTCCCACGACACGTTCATCCGGCGCATGGAACTGGCGCTCGCCGCCCGCCGCCCGGACGAACTGGCGGTCCTCACCGCCGACCTGCCCAGGGAGAACCGCTTCTCGCGCGCCGTGTTCGGCACCGTCGAGGCCGTCTCCGGCTTCACCGTACGGCTGCGCAGGGCCTGGCAGGCCGAGCGGCTGCCCAAGCTGCTGCTGCCGCACCCCGGCGCCGAACGGGCGCTGCGCATCGGCCGCGACCCCGCCAGCGGCCTCCGGCTGACCCACGACAGCGTCTCGCGCGTGCACGCCGAACTCAGCCGCCAGGACGGCATGTGGATCCTGCGCGACCTCGGTTCGACCAACGGCACGACCGTCAACGGGCGGCGCGTCATCGGCGCCGCAGTGGTCCGCGAGGGCGACCAGGTCGCCTTCGGCCGGATGGCGTTCCGCCTCTCGGTGAACTAGGGCGTGTTCCGAAAGTGGCGTCGTCTGCCCGAAGGGCAGGCCCGGCGGCGTCTGGTGCGTGCGATCGCAAGGCGGAGGGTCGCCCCGACACTGGTTGTGTCGGGGCGATACCGACAACGCGTCCTCGCGCGCGTGCGGCCCCACCTGTCCGGCGCACCCGACACCGCCCGCCTGCTCGCCCCGGTCGACGACTACCTCCTCGTCCGCCCCGGCCTCGCCGACGCCTGGGACCCCGACGCCGGCGACCCCGGCCGTCCGCTCCCGCCCCTGAACAACGCCCACCTGGCCGCCCTGCGCATCGCCGGCCGCCGTATCGCCGTGCGCACCGCGGGCCTGCTGCACCAGCTCGTCGCGGGGACCGGACACGATCCGGCCGGCGCGCTGCCGGAGCCGGACGCGTTCATCGACGCGGGGTGCGCCGACTACCACGACGGTTTCGGGGCCCGCTGGATCCCCGTCGCCCGCCAGGTGGAGTACCAGACCAGGGTCGTCCTCGCGGCGTTCGAACTGGCCGCGCGGCCGGCCTGCGCACCCGCACGATCGGGTGAGCCGGACTGGGGAACCGGGACCGCCGTGCCGATGCACCGGGAATGAAGCACTTCCCCGCACCCCGCCTCCTGGGCGCCCTGCCCGTCACGGCCGCCCTCCTCCTCGTCGCCGTCGCTCCCGTCCGGGCCTCGTCGCCCGGTCACGCCCTCCCCGGCGACGGGCTCCGGCTCAGCGTCACCACGGGCGACTCCCGCTCCGGCGACACCCGCGGCACGCTCCTGCTGTGCGACCCGCCCCAGGGCCACTCCCGCGCCGCCGAGGCCTGCGCCGACCTCACGGCGGCGAACGGTGACATCGACGCCGTCGCGCCGAGGGGGGCCGTCTGCTCCCTCCTGTACGCCCCCGTGACCGCCCGCGCGAGCGGCTGGTGGCACGGCCGTCCCGTCGCGTACACGAGGACCTTCTCCAACACCTGCGTGATGCTCGCGGAGACGGGCGCGGTGTTCGCCCTGGACGACGAGCAGCTCCCCGAACTCCCCGAACTGTCCGAACGGTCCGAACGGTCCGGGCTATCCGGGCTGTCCGGGATGCCCGAGGTGTGAGGCCGGCCGGCTCCGGGCACGCGCGCGTGAGCGTGTCCGGAGCCGTCCACCCCTGCCCGCCTCCCGGCGGGCGCCGCGGCACCAGGGTCCGCCGGTCCCGCGCCGCGTCTCACCCCACCCTCTCCAGCAGCGCCACCGGCAGCCGCCCGAACAGTTCCGCCACACGCGCGTGCCCCGTGAACTCCCGGCCGGGCTCCAGGGCGTCCGCCCACCTGCCCGGAGGGAGCGCGAGCCGGGTGTCCCCCCAGCCGCCCGCCTCCGCCAGGCGCAGGGACAGCCGGGTGGCGGCCGTGACGACCCGGCCGGAGCGGGCGAAGGCCAGGCAGTGGTCCGCGGCCGGGCCCTCGGCGGGCAGCGGCTCGTACGTCGCCGCCGGACCGAAGGCGTCCGGACGCCGGCGGCGCAGCCGCAGCGCCGCCGCCGTCACGGCCTCCTTGGAGCAGGTGCCTCCGGTACCGGCCTCCCCGGTACCGGCCTCCCCGGTACCGGCCTCCCCGGTCCCGGTGTCGGTGCCGGCGTCCGCCGGCGGGAAACGGACGGGGCGCCGGTTGTCGGGGTCCACCAGGGCCAGGTACTCGCCCTCCGTGCCCTGGTAGACGTCAGGCACCCCCGGCATCGTCAGCTGCACCAGCGCCGCGCCCAGCACGTTCGCCCGGACGTGCGGCGCGAGCGCCTCCCGCACGGCGGCCACCCGCTCACCCGGCACCCCGCACGGCCCCGCCGTGACGAACGCCGCCACGGCCTCCTCGTACGGCGGCTCCTGCTCCGTCCAGCTCGTGTACATGCCCGCCTCGCGCACATGCTTGAGCAGGGCCTCCCCCACGCGCTCCGGGGCGGCCGGCCCGAGCCCGAACACGGTCTGCCAGGCCGCCCACGCCAGCTGCCCGTCCGGCACGCCCTCCCCGGCGTGGGTCACCTGCTCCAGGACCTCCGCCCAGCGCCCCGGGCACTCGGTGAGCACGGCCAGCGCCGCCCGGACGTCGGCGCTGCGCTTGGTGTCGTGCGTGGACAGGACCGTCCCGGTGAGCGGCCAGTCCCGCTGCACGCGCGCGCAGTAGGCGTGGAAAACGGCGGGGGAGACGCCCTGCCGGCCGGGATCGCCGCCGACCTCGTTCGCCGAGAGCAGCGGTACGTACCGGTAGAACGCCGTGTCCTCGACCGACTTGGCCCGCAGCGCGGACGACGTCTGCGCGAACCGGGTGCGGAACTCCACCGCCTCCGGACCGTCCCCGCCGCCCAGCACCAGGCCGCGCACCACCTCCACGGCGCCCGCCTCCTCGGGTACGACGAAGGCGAGCCGGGCCTCCTCGGCGGCCTCCTCGGTGACGACGGCGGCCGCGTCGCCCGAGACGTACGGCCGGTAGACCTCCATGCGCACCAGCAGCTCCTCCAGCGCGGTGCGCAGCGCCCAGGGCGCCCGGTCGCGCAGCGCCGGGTCCGGCGACGCCGCGCACGCGCGCGTGGCCGCTCGCGTCAACCGGTCCAGCTCGGTCGCCAGCTCGTGCCTGAGCACCGCGTACGACGCCCGCCGCACCGTCGCCGCCCAGTCCCCGCCCCGGTCCGTCTGCGGGGCAGCGAACCGCCGGTACAGCTCCAGCAGCTCCCCGGCGCCCGCCGGGTCCGTGAACAGACCGTCGACGTGGCGCAGGGCGTCGTAGCCGGTGGTGCCCGCGACCGGCCAGGCGTCGGGCAGCCGTTCGCCGTCGGCGAGGATCTTCTCCACGACCGTCCAGCGGCCCCCACTCGCCCCGTGCAGCCGCGCCAGATAGGCGTCGGGGTCGGCGAGCCCGTCCGGGTGGTCGACGCGCAGCCCGTCCACCACGCCCTCGTGCAGCAGCTGGAGGATCTTGCCGTGCGTGGCGTCGAACACCTCCGGGTCCTCCACCCGCACCCCGATCAGCTCCGAGATGCTGAAGAACCGCCGGTAGTTCAGTTCCGTGCGGGCCAGCCGCCACCACGCCGGCCGGTACCACTGGGCGTCCAGCAGCTCGGGCAGCGGCAGGTCCGCGGTCCCCTCGCGCAACGGGAACGCGTGGTCGTAGTAGCGCAGGACGTCCCCGTCGACGCGCAGCTCGTCGAGCACCTCGCCCACCGGCCCGCCCAGGACGGGCAGCAGCACCCGGCCGCCCTGCGCCTCCCAGTCGATGTCGAACCAGCGCGCGTACGGCGAGCGCGGGCCCTCCCGCAGCACCTCCCACAGGGCGCGGTTGTGCCGCGGGGCCATGGCCATGTGGTTGGGCACGATGTCCACGACCAGTCCGAGCCCGTGTTCGCGCGCCGTGCGCGACAGGGCCCGCAGCCCCTCCTCGCCGCCCAGCTCCGCCCGCACGCGCGTGTGGTCGACCACGTCGTAGCCGTGCGGGGAGCCGGGCACGGCCTCCAGCACGGGCGACAGGTGCAGGTGCGACACGCCGAGCGAGGCCAGGTACGGCACGGCCGCCGCGGCGGCCCCGAACGGGAACCCGGGCTGGAGCTGGAGCCGGTAGGTGGCCGTGGGCACGACGGGGACAGGGCGCTCAGAGGTCATGCAGACCTACGTACCCGCCCTGCCCCCTTTCGTGTCATCCCGGCCACCGTGTGTCATCCCGGCACCGGGTTGCGCCCGCCGCCGGGTGCGCCCGTCGCCGGTGACGGCCTACGCGGGCCGCTGCAGGACGGTCATGCTCCGGTCGACCAGGGTCAGCCGGTCACCGGCCGCGACCTTCACGGGCGTCTCCCCCCGCACGGACTGCGGGTTCGCCGTGTCCACGACCACCTGCCACTGCCGGCCGTGGTCGACCGGCACCACGAACTCCAGGGTCTTCGGTGAGGCGTTGAACATCAGCAGGAAGGAGTCGTCGGTGATCCGTTCGCCGCGCGAGCCCGGCTCGGAGATCGCGTTGCCGTTGAGGAACACCGTCAGCGTCGAGGCCTGCGCCGAGTTCCAGTCCCGCTGGGCCATCTCCTTGCCCTGCGGGGTGAACCACGCGATGTCCGACAGGTCGTCGTGCGTCCCCTCCACGGGCCGTCCGTGGAAGAAGCGGCGGCGGCGGAAGACGGGGTGCTCCTTGCGCAGCCGCACGATCGCCCGCGTGAAGTCGAGCATCTCGTCGCCCTCCCCCTCAGGGTCGGGCCACTCCACCCACGACAGCTCGCTGTCCTGGCAGTAGGCGTTGTTGTTGCCGCGCTGGGTGCGCGCCACCTCGTCGCCGTGGCTGATCATGGGCACGCCCTGCGACAGCATCAGCGTCGCCATGAAGTTCCGCATCTGCCGGGACCGCAGCTCACGCACGTCCGGGTCGTCGGTGTCGCCCTCGACGCCGCAGTTCCAGGACCGGTTGTGGCTCTCGCCGTCCCGGTTGTCCTCGCCGTTGGCCTCGTTGTGCTTCTCGTTGTACGACACCAGGTCGCTCAGCGTGAACCCGTCGTGGCAGGTCACGAAGTTGATCGAGGCCAGCGGCCGGCGCCCGTCGTCCTGGTACAGGTCGGAGGAGCCGGTCAGCCGGGAGGCGAACTCGGCGAGCGCGCGCTGCTCGCCCCGCCACACGTCCCGCACGGTGTCGCGGTACTTGCCGTTCCACTCGGTCCACAGCGGCGGGAAGTTCCCCACCTGGTAGCCGCCCTCGCCCACGTCCCACGGCTCGGCGATCAGCTTCACCTGGGAGACGACCGGGTCCTGCTGCACCAGGTCGAAGAACGACGACAGCCGGTCCACCTCGTGGAACTGGCGCGCCAGGGTCGCCGCGAGGTCGAAGCGGAACCCGTCGACGTGCATCTCGGTGACCCAGTACCGCAACGAGTCCATGATCATCTGGAGCACGTGCGGGGACCGCATGAGCAGCGAGTTCCCGGTTCCGGTGGTGTCCATGTAGTACCGCGGGTCGTCCGCCAGCCGGTAGTACTGGGCGTTGTCGATGCCCCGGAAGGACAGCGTCGGGCCCAGGTGGTTGCCCTCGGCGGTGTGGTTGTAGACCACGTCGAGGATCACCTCGATGCCCGCCTCGTGCAGCGCCCGCACCGCCGACTTGAACTCCAGCACCTGCTGCCCGCGGTCGCCCCAGGAGGCGTAGGCGTTGTGCGGGGCGAAGAATCCGATCGTGTTGTAGCCCCAGTAGTTGTTGAGGCCCATGTCGACCAGGCGGTGATCGTTGACGAACTGGTGTACGGGCATCAGCTCCAGCGCCGTGACGCCCAGCTCGGTGAGGTGTTCGATGATCGCCGGGTGCGCCAGGGCGGCGTAGGTGCCGCGCAGCTCCTCCGGCAGCCCCGGATGGAGCATCGTGAGGCCCTTGACGTGCGCCTCGTAGATCACCGTGTGGTGGTACTCGGTGCGGGGGCGCCGGTCGTCGCCCCAGTCGAAGTAGGGGTTCACCACCACCGACGTCATCGTGTGGGGCGCCGAGTCGAGGTCGTTGCGCTTCTCGGGCGCCCCGAAGTGGTAGCCGTACACCTCCTCGCCCCACCGCACCGCACCGCTGATCGCCTTCGCGTACGGGTCGAGCAGCAGCTTCGCCGAGTTGCAGCGCGACCCGCGCTCGGGCGCGTACGGCCCGTGCACCCGGAAGCCGTAGCGCTGCCCCGGCATGATGCCCGGCACGTATGCGTGCCGGACGAAGGCGTCGCTCTCGCGAAGTTCCACCGCCGTCTCCGAGCCGTCGTCGTGCAGCAGACACAGCTCTACTCGGTCCGCGGCCTCCGTGAAGACCGCGAAGTTCGTACCGGCGCCGTCGTACGTGGCGCCGAGGGGATATGCCTCTCCAGGCCAGACCTGCATGGACACGACTCTTCCAGGTGTGCTGCTCTGCCGGGACCGCCTTCGCACCGAGTCTCCAGGAAAGTGAGGGAACCACCTGTGACTTACGTCCCTCTTACCGGGCGACCAGTGCATACGCCCCGTTCGGCGTACGCCGAAACAGCGGGGCCTACAACGTACTCCCGGGGCACAGGGGGAGCAGGGGGAAGATGTGCGCACGACAGTGCGCCGCCACCTGGGCAAGGTGGTGGCAGGTGCGGCCGTCGCGGTGGCCGCGACAGCCGCGATGATCGCGATCACCCTGCCGGGCACGGCGGGGGCGGAAGGAACCGGAGGGGGATCGGCCGGCCGGGTGGCGGCCGGCGGGCAGGACGCCGCACAGGACGGTGCGGGACAGGACGGTGCGGGACAGCAGGGCGGCGCGGCGGCGGTGGCGCCCGGGGTCGTCGAGCAGGCGCCCGCCGAGGGCGAGCGCGGCACGGGGCGCGACCCGCTGACCGACGACGAGGTCGCCCGCGTCGAGCGCATCGCGCTCAACCGGCAGCTGCTCGACGCGAGCCGGGACGTCGACGGCGGCCGCGGCCCGCAGCACCTCGGCGTGGACCTCGCCGAACCCGAGGCGGACGAGGTCGACGACCCCTCGGCGCCCCGCCGCGCCGAGGTGACGTTCTACGACTACGAGGACGACACGCTCGTCACCAGGACCGTCAACCTGGACACCGGCAAGGTCGAGGCCACCGACAGCGGACGGGGCGTCCAGCCGCCGCTCAGCCGCGCCGAGAACACCGAGGCGGCCGCGCTGCTGATCGCCGACCCGCTCGGCGCGGGCCTGCGCGCCGACTACAAGGACGCCACCGGCAAGGAGCTCACCTCACCGGAGCAGCTGCAGCTCTCCAGCATGGTGTACCGCGCGGTGCCGGGCGCCCAGCCCGCCGCCTTCGACCGGTGCGGGATCCACCGCTGCGCCCGGCTGCTGCTGAAGGTGAAGAACGGCCCGTGGATCGACACCCGGTCCCTGGTGATCGACCTCAGCACCCGCAAGGTGGCCGCGCTCACCCGCTGAGCGCCCCCTTCCGTCCGCTTTTCCGACCCGCACCTCCCGCGCGGCCGCGCTGCCTGCCCCGGGAGGGTGACGCACAGGGAGTCATGTCCGCATGCGCCTGAACCACCCGAACGGCGGCCACCGGCCGCCCGCGATCAGCCGTGCCCGCAGGAGCGCGGCCCTCGGTCTGTCCGTGGCCGCGCTGGCCGCCGGAGTGTCCGCGACCGGCACCGCCCCGGCCGCCGCCCGGCCGAAGGCGGCCCCCGCGGCCGCCGCCGACTGCAGCGCCGCCTACCGCATCCAGCAGAAGCTTTCCAACGGCACGACCTGGAGCATGTGCTGGCGCTTCGAGTCCAAGTCCGGGCTCGTCCTGGAGAAGGTCTCCTACCAGCCGCGCGGCGAGGCCCGCCCGATCAGGGTCCTCAACAGCGCCAAACTCGCCCAGATCCACGTGCCGTACGACGACGGCTCCAACGAGTACAACGACATCACCGACTACAACTTCGGCTCGGGCCTGGTCAACATGAGCCCCGCCGAGTGCCCCGGCGGCACCATCAAGACGGTGAAGGTCCCCGACGCCTACAACTCCGAGAACCCCAACGTGAAGGGCCTGTGCACCACCACGCGGGCCCGCGGCCACGCCTACCGGATGCAGACCGACTCCGGGAAGGTCTACCAGGCGCAGGGCAAGGACCTGCTCGTCTACACCGTCAACAAGGTGAGCTGGTACGAGTACATCACCGAGTGGCGCTTCTCCGACGACGGCACCGTCTCCATGAACGTCGGCGCCACCGGCAGCCTCTCGCCCTTCGACTACGACGCGGGCGACGGCCGCGGCTGGCCGATAGGCAAGGGCGCCAGGGCCTACGCCACCAGCCACAACCACAACGTGTTCTGGCGGCTCGACTTCGGCCTCGACGGATCGAAGAACAAGGTCGAGCAGTACGACTCGGTGGTCAAGCCGCCCGCCACCGGCGCCCAGGCCCCCACCAACAAGACCACCCGCACCACCGTCACCAAGGAACTCGCGGGCGACGCCAAGAACATGCGCTGGTGGCGCGTGGTCAGCACCACCGGCAAGAACAAGGACGGCCACCCGCGTTCGTACGAGATCGTCCCCGGCGTCAGCAGCAAGTACCCGGGCCGTGCCTTCACCCGGCACGACGTCTACTTCACGCAGTACGACAAGTGTGAGCGGTACGCCAACAACAATGTCAGGCTGTGCGCTTCCGGGCATCCCACGACCGTCGACAAGTGGGTCAACGGACAGGCCCTCACCCACCCCGTGGCCTGGGTGAACGTGGGCTTCCACCACGTCGCGCGGGACGAGGACCAGCAGCCCATGCCGGTGCACTGGCAGGGATTCTCCATCGCGCCCCGGGACGTCACCGCTATGAGCCCGCTCACTCCGCCCACCCTCGCCGGCGAGAACGGCCGCCCGCGTCCCGGAAGTTGAGAAACGACCCTGCCCATCCGGCTGCACCGCCGGCCGCTCCCGGAGTACCCTTCCTTGATCGTTGGGACGGGGATGCTCGGGGGAGCGGAAGGCGGTGCGCGGGTGGGCTCGGGAGGGCTGGAGCTGCCCCCTGGTGACGACGGTCGCGAGGGGGGCTCCACAGAGGTCCCGCCCGGCGCGGTGTCCCTGGCCCGGCCGATGGAGGGTGCCATCGGACCGGAGCTGGACTGGGACGCCGAGGCCTGGCGCGAGGTGCGCACCCGCGCCCAGCGGGCCGGCCGGGCCTACATCTGGCTGAACCTCGTCGAACAGCGGCTGCGCGCCGTGGTGGCCGCCGTGCTGCGGCCCGTCTACGAACCCGTCCACGGCGACGAATGGGTGGTCGCCGCGGCCGGACCCGCCGGCCAGGAGTGGGTGCAGCGCGCCGTCGCCGTCCGCGAAGTCAGCCGCCGCAAGGGCTACTTGCTCGATCCGGCCGACGACAACGTGATCTCCTTCCTCACCCTGCCGCAGCTGCGCGAACTGATGGTGCAGCACTGGCCCTGCTTCGAGCCGTACCTCGACGGCCGCCGGGACGTCGAACTCGCCCTGGACGAGCTGGAGGTGACCCGCAACGTCGTCTCCCGCAACCGGGCGCTGTCCGAAGCCGTCCTGAGCCAGGCCGAACGCGCCTCCGCGCGCCTGCTGGAGATGCTCGGCACCGGCGGCGACGTGCCCTCCGCGCGCCGGCTGCCCGTGGACGCCGTCGAGGACCTCGTCGGCGACCGGTACGCGGACGTGGTCGCCGTCCACTCCGACCGGGTGCGGCTGCTGCGCCGGTTCCCCGCCGAGGACATCTTCGACGGGGCCCGTCGGCTCGACGCGATCGGCATCGGCCTCAACCTGCTCGTGCAGAACTTCTCCGGCCGGCGGCTCGTCCGGTTGGCGGAGGCGGGCGCCCGGGTGCGGCTGCTGTTCCTCAACCCGGCCTCCAGCGCGGTGAAGCGCCGCGAGCGCGAGCTCGGCATGAAGCGCGGCGAACTGAGCCGGTCGGTGGAGATGAACATCCTGCACATGCGCCGGGTCCGCTCCCGGCTGCGGGACCCCGGAGCCTTCCAGATCCAGGTCTACGACGAGACGCCCCGCTTCACCGCCTACCTGGTCGACGGCGACGGCACCGACGGGATCGCGGTCGTGCAGTCCTATCTGCGGCGCATGCGCGGCATGGAGGCGCCGGTGCTGGTGCTGCGCAACGGCAACCGGGTGGTCAAGTCGGGCGAGGTCGACGAAGGCGGACTTTTCGCCTCCTATCGCGAGGAGTTCGAGCTGGCCTGGGCGGACTCGCGGCCGGTTTCCTGACCGTTCGCGGGGGTCCGCGGCATTCGCCCCGACCGTCGGGTGGCGATGTGCGGCATTCGCCCGGAACGTCCCGGCGGTAAGCGGAACGCGCTCCTCTGGTTGTCAGTGGCGCGTGCGAAGGTGGAGACCACTGGGGGAAGCACCACCAAGAAGGGGGGCCACCATGGCCTGGCACCGCGAGCTGCTCATCGGCTTCGACCTGGAGACGACCGGGACCGACCCGCGCGAGGCGCGCATCGTCACGGGTGCCGTGATCGAGGTCGGGGAGGGACAGGTCCTCGGGAGCCGGGAATGGCTGGCCGACCCGGGCGTGGAGATCCCGGCGGAGGCGGTGGCGGTCCACGGCATCAGCAACGAGCGGGCGAGCTCGGAGGGCCGTCCGGCCGGCGAGGTCGCGGACGCCATCGCCGGCGTTCTCGCCTCCCACTGGCGCGCCGGCGTCCCCGTCGTCGCCTACAACGCGGCCTTCGACCTGACCCTGCTCGCCGCCGAACTGCGCAGACACGGCCTGCCCTCCCTGCGCGACCGCCTGGGCGGCCTCGACCCCGCCCCGGTCGTCGACCCGTACACCATCGACCGCTGGGCCGACCGCTACCGCCGCGGCAAGCGCAACCTCGAAGCGGTCTGCGCGGAGTACGGCGTCACCCTCGACGCGGCGCACGACGCCCGCGCCGACGCCCTCGCCGCCGCCCGCCTGGCCCGCGCGATAGCCGAGCGTCACCCCAAGGTCGCCTCCCTCGACCCGGCGGAGCTGCACCGCCGCCAGATCGAGTGGTACGCGGCCTGGGCAGCGGACTTCCAGGACTTCCTGCGCCGCAAGGGCGACGCGGACGCGGTCGTCGACGGCGTCTGGCCGCTGCGGGAGCCGGCGGACCAGGGGACCCGGCGGGTCTGAGGACCCCCGGCCCGACGGGCCGGTGTCCGACGGTCGGCGTGGTCCGGTGCGTCTTCGGGGAGAGATCCCGCCCGCCGGGCGGCCGCCGCCCGCGCGCCCCCGCCCTGCCGCAGGTGTTTCCCGTCAAGCCCCGTCAGGCGTTCCCGCCCCCGCTGTCGCCGCTTCGTTCCGTTCGGCCGCCGTTCATCATCAGCGCCAGCTCGACCCGCGAGCGGACGCCCAGTTGGCTGAAGATGTTGCGTAGATGGTGGTCCACGGTGCGAGGGCTGAGCGACAGCCGCGCGGCCACCTCGCGGTTGGTGGCGCCCGACGCCACCAGCTCCGCCACGCGCAGCTGTTGTGGAGTCAGCTGCTCCAGAGCGCTGACGTCGTCGCCGGCGGTGCTGTCCCCGGCGGCTCGCAGTTCGGACCGTGTCCGTTTCTCCCACAACAGGGCGCCGCAGCGTTCGAAGCCGACCAGGGCGGACCGCAGTTGCTGCCGGGCCTCCAGGGGCCTGCGCCGACGGCGCAGCCACATGCCGTAGGACAGGAGCGTGCGGGCGTACTCGAACTGGCCGTCGGCAGCCTCGTGCTCCGCCAGGGCCTGCTGGTACAGCGCGTCGCAGTCCTCTTCCGGAGCCGTCAGGGCCCGGCAGCGGGTCAGTTGGGCCGCGGCCTGTGGATCGGCGCCGAGGGCGGCCCACCCGGCGTACAGGTCGACCATGTCGGTGACGTCATCGTCCAGTCCCGCCAGGACCGTCGCCTCGACGAGGCACGGCACCGCCAGCATCCACAGGCCGAAGTGCCCGCGCCGGGGACCCGGTCGGAGCAGCGGCGCCAGACGGATCGCGGCCTGTTCGGCCCGGCCGTGGCCCAGGTCGGCGCGGGCCCGCGCCCACTCCGCCATGGTGCTCACCTGGACCAGCCCGTGCGGCCGGGCGACCGACAGGGCGGCATCGGCGTGGTGTTCGGTGGCGGAGTCGGCGCCCACCAGGGAGAAGACCATGGCCAGCAGGGCGTGGTGCTGCGCGGCGAGGTTGCGCTGGCCGAGCCGACGGGCGGCGCGCAGCCCCTCCTCGGCGTGGGCGCGGGCCTGCTGGTGGTAACCGGCGCGCAGTTCGGCGTAGGCCAGGAACTCCAGGATGCGGGCGGTCGGCCCGGACACGCCCCGGGCGCCGGCCGCCGCCAGGGCCCGGCCGAGCAGGCGCCGCGCGGCGGCGATGTCGCCCAGCACCAGGGCCGCGCGGCCCGCGTGCAGCAGGTCGTCCGGCCGCTGGGTGTGCGTCGCGGCGGCGAGCAGCGGCTCCAGCTCCCGCGCCGCCCGGGCGAAGTCGACCAGCACGACGTGGCGCATGCCCGCCCGGAAGGCGCTCCACGGTGCCGCCACGGCGCCCGGCACCGGGGCGCGTCCGGTCGGCGGCGTCTCGTCCGCCGGGCGTCCGGCGGGACGTTCCAGCGTCTGGAGGTAAGCCGTGAAGTCGCCTGCGGCCCAGGCGGCTTCCGCCGCCGCGGCGAGGGCCTGCTCCGCGCCCTCGGCGTCGTGCGACCCCAGCGACTCGGCCGCGAGCAGCAGGGTCTGATGGGCGTCGGTCACGGAGCCGTCGCCCAACAGGAGCAACCCGCGCAGCAGTTCGGTCCGGGCGCGCAGCGGGGCGTCGTCGCCGGCCGTGCGGTGGGCGGCCTCGAGAAGGGCGAGAGCCCGGCGGGTCCGCCCGCCGTCGCGGGCGCGCTCGGCGGCGCTCAACAACTGCGAGGCCCGGTCGCCGACCCTGCCTGCTGTCTGGTCGTACCCGTTCATCGCCGCTTCCTGTCCTGCGTTTCCGGAGCGTAACAGACGGTTTGAAGACACCCTGGCGAGAACCGGATGGTCTTACCGCGCATAAGTACGCAGAGGGGCAGGCCGATTCTCAACCGGGCGGGGGAGGCGGCCGAGGGTGCCGAGGCCGCGAGCTCGCTGAGCGTGAGCTGTGAGACCGGTGATTCCACCGATGCACGGGAGGTTTCCCGGCTCTTACGCTGAGCGCGGCCGATCGTCCCGGGGTGGCCCGGGAACCGGCCGCACGGTGTCCGGCCAGGAGCGCCCCACGCTCCTGCCGCCGTACAGGGCCCGGACGCCGGAACGATCCACGAACCACCGTCCTCCTCGACCTCCACGACGACACGGTTCACGGCCGGTGACACGCGTCAGCGGCCGGCGGGCACCCCGCTCCCGGGCTCGCCCCCGCACGTGCCGTCAGGGGACGAGGTGAGAGGAAACCGCTCATGCAGGCAACTCCCCAGTCGTCCACGCCCGCCCCGGAGAACGGCCCCGCACGGCACCGCCGTCGGTCCCGCGGCCCGCTCCTGGGTGCCCTCGCGTCCGCGGCGGCGCTGGCCGGCCTGGCGACCACGCTCACCGGCGGCGCGAACGCGGCCGGGAACCCCCACGAGCGCGGCCCGGCCCCCACCGAGACCAGTGTGACGGCCGCGCGCGGCGCGTACGCCGTCTCCGAGACCAGCGTCTCCCGGCTCAGCGTGTCCGGGTTCGGCGGTGGCACGATCTACTACCCGACCAGCACCGCCGACGGCACGTTCGGCGCCGTGGCGATCGCCCCGGGGTACACCGCGCGCCAGTCCTCGATCGCCTGGCTGGGGCCGCGGCTCGCCTCCCAGGGTTTCGTGGTGTTCACCATCGACACCAACACCACCTCCGACCAGCCGGCCTCGCGCGGCGACCAGTTGCTGGCCGCGCTCGACTACCTCACGAAGAGCAGCAGCGTCCGCGACCGGGTGGACGGCGCGCGGCTCGGGGTGATGGGCCACTCGATGGGCGGCGGCGGCACGCTGGAGGCGGCCAAGGACCGGCCCTCGCTGAAGGCGGCCGTCCCGCTCACCGCGTGGAACCTGGACAAGACCTGGCCGGAGCTCCGGACGCCCACCCTCGTCGTCGGAGCGGACGGCGACAGCATCGCCTCGGTCCGCTCGCACTCGGAGCCGTTCTACGAGAGCCTGCCGTCCTCGCTGGACCGCGCGTACCTGGAGCTGAACAACGCCAACCACTTCACGCCGAACACGTCGAACACGACGATCGCGAAGTACAGCATCAGCTGGCTGAAGCGGTTCATCGACGACGACACCCGCTACGAGCAGTTCCTGTGCCCGCTGCCGCGGCCGAGCTCGACCATCGAGGAGTACCGCGGCAACTGCCCGCACACCGCGTGACCCCCGGCCGCCGCCCGCCGGCCCGCCCCCGCCGGGGCGGGCCGGCGGGCGGCGCCGCGTGCCGTGCGGGCCGGCCCGGCGCGACCGCTCAGAACGGGTACCACCGGACCGACGCGTCCCCGTCCCGCAGCGACGCCACCCGGCGCCCGAACTCGGCCAGCGCCCCGGGGTTGGCCGGCGCGTGCTGGGCCACCCAGGCGCAGCTCGCCGTCTCGCGGGCGCCCCGCAGCACCGCGCAGCCCTCCCACTCCCGCACGTCCCAGCCGTAGGCGGCGGTGAAGGAGTCGTAGGCCTCGGCGGGCAGGCCGTAGCGGTCGTGGGAGAGGGCCAGGACGACCAGGTCGTGCTCGCGCAGGTCGGCGGAGAAGGTCTCCAGGTCGATCAGGACCGGCCCGTCCGGGCCGATGTGCACGTTGCGGGGGAGCGCGTCACCGTGGATCGGCCCCGGCGGCAGGTGGGGCGTGAGCGCGGCGGCGGCCGCCGCGAAGCCGTCCCGCCGCTCGCGCAGGTACGCCGCGTCCGCCGGGTCGACCGCGTCCCCGGCCAGCCGCAGCCAGCGCTCCACACCGGACAGCAGATCGCGCGGCGGCAACGTGAAGGAGGGGGCGGGCAGCGCGTGCACGAGGCGCAGGAGCCCGGCCAGGTCCCGGGGCCCGGCCGGGCGCAGCGGGTCCGGCAGCCGGTGCCACACCGTCACCGGGTGCCCCTCGACCAGCAGGGGCTCCGCCTCGGCCGCCCGCACCGCCGGGACGTTCGCCTCCGCCAGCCAGGCCGCGACCTCCAGCTCGCGCCGGGCCCGCTCCAGCAGCTCGGCGTCCCGGCCGACCTTCACCACCAGGTCGCCGGCGGCGAACACCGCGTTCTCGCCCAGGGCGAGCAGCCGCGCCTCTCCGGCCGGCAGCCCCGCCGCGGCCAGCAGGTCCCTCGCGCGCGCCTCGTCCATCGTCCGCCTCCCTGTCGTGGCCGTCCGTTCCCGCCGGGACGGCGTCGGGATCCGGCCGTCCGGCGCCCAGTCTCACATTCGCACAGGTCGGACCGTGTACGCGGTGCCCCGACGGCGTACCCCGCTTCACGACCGGGACGGGCCCCTCATGGTCCGCCCGGCCCCGGGCGACCGGATGCCGCCCGCCCCCACGAGGTCACTCGCCGACCGAGCGCTGCACACCACCGAGCGCGACCGGCCACCGGGTACCGCCCTCGACGCCGCCCCGCCACCCCGCCGCCCCGCCCCCGCACGGCCCGTGCGCGGCTGCCCCGAGCGGAAGGACGAGGTGACGACCCCGGCTTTTCCGGAGTGCCGCAGCGGCGCGACCGGCCCGGACGGGCCGTGCGACCGGCTGGAGGGCGCCGGGGACCCGGCGCCGGCCCGTTACCGGCGCCGAGGACGCCGTCACGTTATTCCATTGCACGAGACGTCTCGTCTCGTCTACTGTCGATCACATGACCACAGCACCCGCGCACATCGCCATGTTCTCCATCGCCGCCCACGGCCACGTGAACCCCAGCCTGGAGGTGATCCGCGAACTCGTCGCCCGCGGGCACCGGGTCACCTACGCCGTCCCGCCCGCCCTCGCCGACAAGGTCGCCGCGACCGGCGCCGAGGTGAAACCCTGGCACTCCACCCTGCCCTCGCCCGACGCCGACCCGTCGGCCTGGGGCTCCACCCTCCTCGACCACGTGGAGCCCTTCCTCGCCGACGCCGTCCAGGCGCTGCCCCAGCTGACCGAGGCGTACGAGGGCGACGAACCCGACCTCGTCCTGCACGACATCACCTCCTACCCGGCCCGCGTCCTCGCCCACCGCTGGGGCGTCCCCGCGATCTCCCTCTCACCGAACCTCGTCGCCTGGGAGGGCTACGAGCGGGAGGTCGCCGAACCGATGTGGGCCGAGCCGAGGAAGACCGCACGCGGCCGGGCCTACTACGCCCGCTTCCACGCCTGGCTGGAGGAGAACGGCATCACCGCCCACCCCGACGACTTCGTCGGCCGGCCCGCCCGCTCCCTGGTGCTCGTCCCGAAGGCGCTCCAGCCGAACGCCGACCGGGTCGACGAGAGCGTGTACACCTTCGTCGGCGCCTGCCAGGGCGACCGCACCGCGGAGGGCGACTGGACCCGGCCGGCCGGCGCCGAGAAGGTCGTGCTCGTCTCCCTGGGCTCCGCCTTCACCAAGCGGCCGGACTTCTACCGCGCCTGCGTCCGGGCCTTCGCCGGCCTGCCCGGCTGGCACCTCGTGCTCCAGATCGGCCGGCACGTCGACCCCGCCGAGCTGGGCGACGTCCCCGCGAACGTCGAAGTACGTTCCTGGGTACCGCAGTTGGCGGTGCTGCGGCAGGCCGACCTGTTCGTCACCCACGCCGGCGCCGGGGGCAGCCAGGAGGGGATGGCGACGGCGACGCCGATGATCGCCGTACCGCAGGCCGCCGACCAGTTCGGCAACGCGGACGTGCTCCAGGCGCTCGGAGTCGCCCGCCACGTCCCCGCCGAGGAGGCCACCGCCGAGACGCTGCGCGCCGCCGCCCTGGCCCTGGTCGACGATCCCGAGGTGGCCCGGCGCCTTGAGGAGATCCGGGCCGGCATGGCCGAGGAGGGCGGCACCCGCCGGGCGGCCGACCTCGTCGAGGCCGAACTGCACGCCCGGTAGCCGTCCCGGCCCTCACCCATGTCCCGGTGGACACGGGTGAGGGCCCGTCGACTCCCCTGTGGTCGACGGGCCCTCGGCGGGGGATCCCCGGTGCTGCGGATCCCCGGCGCCGGAGCACCGGGGATCCGCAGGCGTGCGGGCCGGGTCAGCGGGTCACACCCGCACCGGCTCGCCCTCGTCGTCCCTCGTCGTCGGCTCGACGCCTGCGACCGCCTCGGCCGACTCGTCGTGCGTCAGGTCGGGCAGCCGGTGCAGCCACGTCGGCAGGTACCAGTTGCGCTCGCCGAGCAGCGCCATCACCGCCGGGAGCAGCACGCCCCGGATGACCGTCGCGTCGATCAGGACCGCGGCGGCCAGGCCGACGCCCATCTGCTTCATGGACTGCATGGACAGCGTGCCGAAGATCGCGAAGACGGCGACCATGATGACGGCGGCGCTGGTCACGACCCCGGCCGTGGTGACGACACCGTGGGTGATGGCGTCCCGCGTGGTCCGGCCGCGCAGCCGCGCCTCGCGGATCCGGGAGACCACGAACACGTGGTAGTCCATCGACAGGCCGAACAGGATCACGAAGAGGAACAGCGGCAGCCAGGTGACGATGGCGCCGACGCCCTCCGCGCCCACCAGGGACGCGCCCCAGCCGTGCTGGAAGACCCCCACGAGGATGCCGTAGGCGGCGCCCACGGACAGCAGGTTGAGCACGATCGAGGTGATCGCGATCGTCAGCGAGCGGAACGAGAGCAGCATCAGCGCGAAGGCGAAGACGACGACGAACGCGAAGACCGGGACGACGGCTCCGGCCAGCTGGTCGTTGAAGTCCTTGGAACCGGCCACCTGCCCGGTGATCGGCGCCTCGACGCCGTCCACCTTGCCGAGGGTCGCGGGCCGTACGTCGTCGCGCAGCTTGTCCAGGCTCACGCCCGCCTTGTCCAGGTCGGAACCGCCGACCAGCGGGACGTACACGAAGGCGATGTTCTGCGCGTCGTGCAGCTTGATCTCGACGGGGCCGCGGGAGGCGCCCGAACTGATGGCGCGCTCGCGGAAGTCGGCGAGCGCCGACTTCACCTCGGGGGCGTTGATGTCCTTCGCGTGGACGACCACCTCGGCCGGGTCGGAGCCGCCGGGGAAGGCCTCGTTGACCCGGTTGTAGGTCTGCACGATGGGCAGCGAGTCGCCGAACTCCTGGTCCAGGGTGAGGTTCTGGGTCTTCATGCCGAGCGCGGGGGCCGCGACGGCCAGTAGCGCGCCGGCCGCGACGACCACGGAGACCAGGGGCCGGGCGAGGACGCCCTTGAGGACGGCCGTCCAGAACCGGCTCTCGCCACCGCCCTTGCGGTTGCGGGCACGGCGCCGCAGGAAGGGGACGCGGCCCTTCTCGACCCGCTCGCCCAGCAGCGACAGGAGCGCGGGCAGCACGGTCACGGAGCCGACCATGGCCACGGCCACCACCATCAGCGAGGCCAGGCCCATCGCCTCGAACTCGGCGAGCCCGGTGAACAGCATGCCCGCCATCGCCACGCACACGGTGACGCCGGAGACGATGATCGCCCGGCCACTGGTCGCGGCGGCGATCCGCAGCGCGGTCTGCCCGTCCCGGCCGGCCTCGCGCTCCTCGCGCTCGCGACGCAGGTAGAACAGGCAGTAGTCGACGCCGACGGCCAGGCCGACCAGCAGCATCACGGAGTTGGCGGTGTCGCTCATCGGCATGACGTGGCTGACGACGCCCATCAGGCCCATCGTCGCCATGATCGCGGTGACCGCGAGCAGCACCGGGAGCAGGGCGGCCACCAGGGCGCCGAACGCGATGAGCAGAATGCCGAGGGCCACCGGCACCGCGGAGTACTCGGCCTTCTGGAAGTCGTCGCCGAACGCGTCGTCGAACGTCTTCATCATGCTGGCGCCGCCGATCTCCTCGATCCGCAGTGCCTCGTGGTCCTCCTGCACCCCCTCGACGGCCTTCAGGACCGGCTCGATCCGCTCGCCGGCGGTGTCGGAGTCGCCGCGCACGTCGAACTGCACCAGCGCGCTGCGGCCGTCCTTCGAGATCGTCCGCGAGTCGTACGGCGAGGTGACCTCGGTGACCTCGCCGGTGCCCTCGACGGCCGTGACGACCGCCTCGACGGCCTCGCGGAACGCGGCGTCGGTGGCCTTCAGCTTCGTGTCCTTGGCCTGGACGAGGACCGTCTCGCTCGCGGGCTCCTCGATCCCGGCGTCCTCGATGATCTTGGCGGCGGTGTGCGTCTCCCCCTTGAGCTGGTCGCTGTCCTTGACGTCGACCCGGCCGGCCGCCGAACCCAGCGCCATGGCCAGGAACACGAACAGCACCCAGATCCCGACGGCCGTCCAGCGGTGCCGGGCACTCCAGCCGCCGGCCCGCGCGGCGATGCCCCGCACCCGTGAATCTCCGTTCCCCATGACGGGCTTTCTCCCTCGAGGTGCGGTGGCAGCCCCCTGCCGCCACCTCTCCCTTCGAAGGTAGGGGGCGTATAAAGCCATCTCGTCGTGCTGTTCGACGAGGTGCGGGCCACCCGACTCCTCCCCTCGGACCCCGCCGTCTCACCGCTGGGGAGGACAGCGGTCCCCTACATCTATCGCCGGCCCTCGGGGACGACGATCAGGGTCGCGCTCCGCTGTCCGGTCCGCCGGACCGATCCCCTTATGGTGTTCCGCAACCTTGTCGAATAAGTCACAGGTGCGCGAAGCGGTTGATCAGGCCCCCGTCGATCGACGAAAGTTTCGCCCAGCCCCGATCCCCGGACCGGACCACGCGGCCCGATCCCCGGACCGGACAACCGGGGCCCGTTGCGCCGGACCGGACCACTGCGGCCGTCGTGCCCACCCCCACGGGGCACGACGGCCGCCTAGTCTGTCCGGATGACGACGACGTACGCCGCCCTGTTGCGCGGCATCAACGTGGGCGGCAACAGGAAGGTCCCGATGGCGGCCCTGCGGACGCTGATGGAGGGCCTCGGCCACGACGGCGTCCGCACGTACCTCCAGAGCGGCCAGGCCGTCTTCTCCACCGGCCACGGAGACGAGGACGCTCTCGCGCGGGAGCTGACGCGGGCGATCGAGAAGCACTTCGGCTTCACCGTCGACGTGATCGTGCGCGACCACGCGTACCTGAGGGCGATCACCGACGGCTGTCCCTTCCCGGCCGCCGACCTGGAGGCCAAGCAGCTCCACGTCACCTACTTCTCCGCCGCCGTCGACGCCGACCGCTTCGCGGGGATCGACACGGCCGCGCTCCTGCCGGAGGAGTTCCGCCTCGGCGACCGTGCCCTGTACCTGTACGCACCCGAGGGCCTCGGCCGCTCCCGGCTCGCCGAGCAGCTCTCCCGGCCCCGCACGACCAAGGGGCTGATCGCGACCACCCGCAACTGGAACACCGTGGTCAAGCTGGTCGAGATGACCCGGCCCTGAACCCTGTCGCGTTTGTTCAAGAGAATCCCGCGCCCCGTCCCTAGCGTGAGGGACATGACGTACGACGAGACGCACCGGTACATGTCCGAATGTGCCGCCGAGGCGGCGCGCGTCGCGCGCGGTGTCCCGACCGCCCGCCTCACCGAACCCACCCACTGCCCCGACTGGGACCTGCGCGCCCTGGTCAACCACTGGGTCCTCTACACCTCCCACGGCCTGGAACACCGCGCCCTGCGCCGGCAGCTCCCCCCGGAACTGGTCGCCCGCGACTTCACCGCCGACCCCGGCTGGCCCGACGCCTACGCGGCCCGGCTCGACCGCGCGGTCGCGGCCTGGGCGGACCCGGCGGTCTGGGACGGCGAGGTCGACCTGGGCGGCGCCGCCCTGCCCGCCGACGAGCTGGCCGCGATGATCGTCAAGGAGACGGCCGTACACGGCTGGGACGTGGCCGTCTCCACCGGCCAGGAGTTCCACGTCTCGCAGGGCGCCGCCCGCCTGGTCCTCGACGTCGTCGAACGTCACGGCGACCTCTACCGCCGGTACGACGGCTTCGCCGACCCGGTGCCGGTCCCGGACGACGCACCGCCCTTCGACCGGGCACTGGCGGCGAGCGGACGGAACCCGCGGCAGGGAGCCCGGGTGGACCGTTGAGGAAGCTTCCGACGGGCCACGGCGGGGACCCGGCGGCGGACCGCCGCCGGAGTGTCCCCACCGCCGGGCCGGGACCCTCAGGTCAGGCCCCGACCGCCGCCGGCATCGGGACGCGGGCCGCGTCGTACCGTTCCAGCAGGACGCGGGCCACTTCGGGGGACGGGCCCAGCACCTCGGCGAGGACGTCCGCCCGCGCCGCGCCCCGGGCGATGCGGTCGGGGAGGAAGCCGGGGGCCAGGACGTACGGGGCGACCGCCACCGTGGAGCAGCCCAGCTCGCGCAGTTCGCGCACCGCGTCCTCGGTGCGCGGCAGTGACGCGGAGGCGAACGCGGGTCGCACGGCGCACCAACCGGTGTGCCACCACTCCCGCGCGATGTCGGCGATCACCGCGATCGCCTCCGGGTCCGTGGACCCCGCCGAGGCCAGCACGACCCCGGTCGAGGACTTGTCGGCGGGCGTCAGCCCCGCCTCGTACAGCCGCCGTTCCAGAGCGGAGAGCAGCAGCGGGGAAGGGCCGAGCACCTCCGTCTGGTGGATCCGCAGCCGGCGCGGAGCGTCCCGCAGGACGGCCGGGATGTCCGCCTTGGCGTGGAACGCGCGCGTCAGCAGCAGCGGGAGCGCCACCACGTCGCGCACGCCCTCCGCCGCCAGCGACTCCAGCACCCCCTGCACGGACGGGACGTTGAAGTCCAGGAAACCGGTCTCCACCCGCAGCCCGGGCCGCAGCGACCGCACCCGCCGCACGAGGGCGTGGACGGTCGCCGCGTGCCGCGGATCGCGGCTGCCGTGGGCGATGACGAGGAGGACCGGTTCTCGGCGCACGGGGGTCAGCCCTTCACCAGCAGTCCGCGCCCGCGCAGCACCCGCCGCTCCAGCGGGCTGAAGATCAGCAGGTCGATGGCGATGCCGACGAACAGGATCAGGACGATCGCCTCGAAGACCATCGCCATGGAGCTGGCGTTGCGGCCGTTCTCCAGCAGCGCGCCCAGACCGATGCCCAGGTCGGGGGAGGAGGCGATGATCTCCGCCGCCATCAGCGACCGCCAGGAGAAGGCCCAGCCCTGCTTCAGGCCGCTCAGGTAACCGGGCAGTGAGGCGGGCAGCACGATGTGCCAGGCGCCCTTCAGCCCGGTCGCGCCCATCGTGCGGCCCGCCCGCAGGAACAGCGGCGGTACCTGGTCGATGCCGGAGACCAGGCCGTTGGCGATGGAGGGGACCGCGCCGAGCAGGATCACCGCGTACATCATCGAGTTGTCCAGGCCCAGCCAGATCACCGCGGGCGGCACCCACGCCACCGACGGCAGTGACTGCAGGCCGGACAGGATCGGGCCGATCGCGGCGCGCACGAACTTCACCCGGGCCACCAGCAGGCCCAGCGGGGTGCCGATGGCGAGCGCCAGCAGGAAGCCCAGCAGACCGCGCGAGACGCTGGTCCAGATGTACCCGAGGAGCTTGCCCTCCAGCCAGGCGTCCTTGAACTCGGCGCCCACGTCGGACGGGGACGGCAGTTTCGCCGGGTCGTCGACGATCCTGAAGGTGATCAGCGCCTGCCAGACCACCAGGACCACCGCGACCGCGACGATCGGCGGCAGGATCTTGTTGACGAAGGTCTGCCGGAAGGGCGTACCGGTCGCCGTCGACGTCTCGAGGGCGTCGAGGCCCGCCTCGACGCCGGCGATGCCGTTGTCGTCGGCCGGGGCCTTCGCCGTCGGATCGCTGGTCTCAGTGCTGGCCATGACGGCGGATCTCCCCACGCAGGACTTCGGTGATCTCCAGGGACAGCTCGGCGACGGGAGCGTCCTCGATGCGGCGCGGCTGCGGAATGCCGACCGTCCACTCGCGCGCCACCCGGCCCGGCCGGGAGGACAGGAGCACGACGCGCTGCGCGAGCCGCACCGCCTCGCGCACGTTGTGCGTGACGAACAGGACGGACAGGTGTGTCTCCCGCCAGATGCGGGTGAGTTCGTCGTGCAGCACGTCCCGGGTGATCGCGTCGAGTGCCGCGAACGGCTCGTCCATCAGCAGCAGCCGGCTCTCCTGGGCGAGGGCCCGGGCCAGCGCCACGCGCTGGCGCATGCCGCCGGACAGCTCGTGCACCCGCTTGCCGTACGAACCCTTCAGCCGGACCAGTTCGAGCAGTTCCTCGGCGCGGTCGCGCCGCTCGTTCTTGGGAACTCCCCCCAGTTTCAGGGCGAGTTCGATGTTCTTGCCCGCGGTGAGCCATGGGAACAGGGCGTGCTCCTGGAACATCAGAGCCGGCCGCCCGTCGGTGCTGATCTCGCCGGCGGTCGGGGCGTCGAGCCCCGCCACCAGGTTCAGCAGCGTCGACTTGCCGCAGCCCGAGGCCCCCAGAAGGGTGACGAACTCGCCCGGCGCGACATCGAGGGTGATGTCGTCCAGGACGAGCTGCGGCCCGGCGGGGCCGGCGAAGGACTTCGAGACGTGCCCGATGCGGGCGGCGTGGGCCACCGACTCGGTGCCGTCGGCGGCCTTGGCCAGGGTGGTTGCCATGGTCGTCACCTCCTGGGAACTCTCGTGGTTGCGTGGTTACTCGACACCGAGACCGGCGTCGTCGACGGTGGGCTCACCCGCGGCCTGAAGGACCTTGTTCAGGGGCGCGAGGTCGTAGATGCCGTCCAGCAGCGGGTCCTCCAGCAGGCCGGCCTCGACCGCGTGCCGGGCCTCGCTGTTCAGCGTGGCCGCCAGCGGGTCGTCGGTGAACCGGATCGACTTCCACGCCGGGTCCAGCACCTGTGCGGGCAGTGCCTTGCCGGAGTCCGCCTTCAGCTGAGCGTTCGCCGCCGCCTTCGCCTCGTCCGGGTGGGCGTTGATGTACTCGTTGACGTCGACCGACGCCTCCAGGACCGCCGCGACGGCCTTCGGGTGCTGCTCGAGGAACTTCTGCGACACGATGATGTTCGTGATCACGAACTTCTTGTCGGGCCACAGGTCGGACTCGTCCAGCAGCACCTTCGCGCCCTCGGCGACCAGCTTGGACGCGGTCGGTTCGGGCACCCAGGCGCCGTCGACGGAGCCGGATTTGTAGGCGTCCGGGGTGATCTTGTTGTCGGTGCGGACGACGGAGACGTCGCCCTTGCCGCTCTGGGCGTCTACCTTCCAGCCCTGCTCGGAGATCCAGTTGAGGAACGCGACGTCCTGCGTGTTGCCGAGCTGCGGGGTCGCGATCTTCTTGCCCTTGACGTCCTTCAGGGACTTGATCTTCTTCGGGTCGACGACGAGCTTCACCCCGCCGGAGGCCGAACCGCCGATGATGCGCAGGTTCTTGCCGTCCGACTTGGTGTAGCCGTTGATGGCGGGGGAGGGGCCGATCCAGCCGATGTCGACGGAGCCGGAGTTGAGCGCCTCGATCTCGGACGGACCGGCGTTGAAGACCTGGTACGAAGCCTTGGTGGCGCCGAGAGCCTTCTGGAAGTAACCCTTGTTCACGCCGACGAGGGCTGTCCCGTGGGTGAGGTTGCCGAAGTAGCCGATCTTGACGGAGTCGAGACCGTCGATCTTCTCCGCCCCCGCGGCGACCTTCTGCCCGGCCGGCTCGTCCGGGGCCCTCGAGCCGTAACCGCAGGCGGCGAGGGTCAGAAGAGGGAGCGCGGCCATGACAGCGAGGCCGCGGCGCAGCAGGCCACGGGGGCTGCCCCCGTCCGGACGGAGCCGGGAGAGGGGGAGGTTGGCAGGCACGGGAGGTCTTCCTCTCGTCGGCCCGGCGGTCACGGTCTCTCAGGTCGTGGCCGGGAGGTCGGCAGGTTTTCGTCTACGGCGATGGGAGGTGCGGGCGCGCAGGCAGTGCGCGTACGTCAGCACACACATCGCGCCACTCCGCCCTGCCCGCTCCCCCGGGCGCCGCTGCCGATGCGGCCGCCCTCCTTCGCGAACGTGGAGTAGTAGTCGGTGGAGTTCACGTCAGAAGTCCCACCCGTCGTCCTCGGCCGGGTCCTTGACCGGCTCGGGGGAGGCGAACGACTCGCCGACCATGCCGGCGGTGAGGGTGGTGCCGTCGTTCGGGTCGATCAGGATGAAGGAGCCGGTGCGGCGCGAGTCGGCGTAGGCGTCGAGGGG